>NZ_CP076022.1:718715-1437431 GCF_018622995.1 Arthrobacter jiangjiafuii | reverse complement strand
TCACGGAGTAGAGGTTGCCGTAGCCCTCGTGGTCGGAAAGGAAGACCACGCGGCCGTCGATCCACATCGGATCGGTCAGGTTTCCGTCGAGCTCGGGGGCGAGGCGCTCGAATTCGCCGTTGCCGTCGGCGTCGATCCACAGCTTGCCGGCGGTGCCGCCGCGGTAACGCTTCCACCAGGCCGGTTCGCGGGTCATGACGGAGCCAACGACGACGGGGCGCTCATCGCCCACTGCCGGCCCGTAGGCCACGGAGTCCACCGGGCCGTAGGGAAGGGCCACCGGAGCCGCACCGTCCAGCGGCACCTCATACGCCCAGCGGAGCCGGAAGTCTTCGTGCTCGAAGGGGCTGATGGCAATGACGTTTCCGTTCGGACTGAACCCCTTGACCCGGGTGCCCTGGTTCCCCCAGTACGTCAGCTGGCGGAAGTCTCCGCCGGCCGTGTCGGCGGCCACGACCTCGGGGGCGCTGCCCTGCACGACGGACCAGGCAATTGTGGCGCCGTCGGGCGAGAAGCGGGGGTTCCGCGCCGGCAGCTGCATGGACGAGATCCGCCACGCACGGCCGCCGTCAAGAGAAGCCACCCAGACATCGTCTTCGGCCACAAAGGTGACCAGGTCGGCGTGCAGATCGGGAAAACGCAGATATGAAGAACTCATCCCCCGATCCTATCTTTCGCCCGGGCCGCGATGCCCGAGGACAGGCAGGACGCGGCCGGAAAGGTCACGACGGCGCCAGTATGTCCTGGATCCGCCAGCCCTGGGGTCCGGGAGCCAGGACGAGTACCACTTCCTGTTTCGGCAGCGCCGCGACGGTGCGGATGCTGCCGCCGCCGGGATCCCGCTCGCTGTAGGCGGAGGTGGACACCGTTGCCGGAACACTGATGTGTCCGCCCGCCGCTTCCGCCGGCACGGCAGGCCCCACGGAAAGAACCTCCACGCCCAATCCGTCCAGTACGGTTCCGGCGCCGGTGAGCGTGGCGAGTTCGGCGGTGTCGGCAGCCATGGCCGGTGAACCGGGAACGTTGACCGCTTCCAGCTGCGCCGCGTCCCCGGCCAGGAAGGCCCGGGCCCGCAGTTCGGCGAGCGCCCGCACCGCCTGGGCCGGATCATCCGAGCGCTGCATCCGCGTGAGCTCCTGCCCGGTCACCCCGGACAGGGTGCCCTCCCCTGTTCCGGTGGGCCTCTCCGGTGCCGGCTGCGCTGCGTCTGCTGCCTTCCCTGCCCCGGGATCCTCCTCTGCCCCGGCAACGTCCTTTGCCGCCGCGACACCATCAGTCACGGCATCCGGCGGCGGAGCCAATAGTCCGGGGGCAGCAACGGCAACAGCACCCAAACCCAGAGTTGCGCTCACCAAGAGGGCCGCGGCGGCCAGCCCCAACCGCCGTGGGCCGGGAACTCCCCTTGCCAGGGCGCGACGGGTGGGGCCGGGGTTGAGCCAGCGGGGGCGGACAGCGGTGAACGGATCCGCCCCGCGCTGCTCCGACGGCAGGCCGTGCCGGGGGTAGTGTGCCCGCCTGCCCCTGCGCGGACGTTCCCGGGAGCGGCTGGGCCGGATGTCCTCCTCAGCAGGTGCGGCCGAGGGAAGCGCCAGATCCACCGGTTCAAATGGCGTGCCGGTAAGCACGAGTTCACCGAAGGCCGCGGCGTCCGGGCGCCGCCGGGGTTCAGGATCCAGCCCTGCTTCCAGTGCCGCGGCCAGGGCCGGTGGAATGCCTGCCGCCAGCGCCGTCGACGGCCGCCGGTGCTCGGGGGCGGGCGGCAGGTGGCCGGCCAGGATGAACCAGCCCACTGCTGCCAGGGAGTAGACATCGGCTTCCGGGTTGCGCGCCGGGCCGCCCGGACCCGCGCTGGTTGCCGGGTCCCGGAACCCGGAGGTCCAGGGGATTTCGTCCTGTGCAGGTCCGGCCAGCCCGCGGACGCCCAGATCCGCGAGCAGCGGTTTGCCGTGGGCAGTGAAGAGGATGTTCCCCGGCGAGATATCGCCGTGCGTCATCCCCTGGTCCGCCAGGTACGCCAGCGCCGAGGCAATGCCCGCGAGGACGGTGACGGCCTCCCCCGGCGCGAGCTGCCCGCGCGCCGCCGCCAACCGGGCCAGTGACTGTCCGGGAGCGTACTCCATCAGCAGCCCCGCACCCTGGTCGGTGTCCAGCACCGTATACAGCTGCAGGAGGTTCTCATGCTCAAAGCGGGACAGGATGTTCAGCTCGCGCCGGGTTTCGAAGGTGCTGGTGCGGCCGGGCTGTTCCGTAACGGGGATTTTCAGGGCAAACCGGGCGCCGTCGTCCTCCCGGACCGCCAGCCATACCCTGGCCCTGGCGCCGGAACCGAGCAGCCGGCCCACGCGGAACCCCTGCTCCACTACAGGCGGACGGGCCGCGCCGGAACCATCGTTATAAACGTCCATGCCCTCTGTTCTAGACCCGATCGGTCCGCCCTGCAGGGGTTATCCACAGCCTGTCCGGGACCTTTCGGGAATGTGAGGCATCGCACAGTCGGAACTTCGGTCCAGTCAGTCTAGGCTGGGCCCATGGCTTTGGAGTTCCGGCGCGTCGGTTTCGCCCCGCACTACGTGGACTATCTGGATGGTTGGCAGCGCCAGCGCGCCCTGCACGAGCGGGTGCTGGCCGGTGAGGCGCCCGGCACCGTGCTCCTGCTGGAGCATTCCGCGGTGTACACCGCGGGCAGGCGCACCGAGGAACATGAACGCCCCTTTGACGGCACGCCGGTGATTCCGGTGGACCGCGGCGGCAAGCTCACCTGGCACGGCCCGGGGCAGCTGGTGGGTTATCCGATTCTCCGGCTGCCCGATCCCAGCGGCGTTGCCCGCTATGTGGCAACCCTCGAAGATGCGCTCATCAGCGTGCTGGCGGACTACGGCATCTCCGGAGAGCGGGTCGGCGGTCGTTCCGGGGTATGGGTGCGCGACGGCGGCACAGACCGGAAGATCGCGGCCATCGGCATCCGCGTAGACCGCGGCGTTACCCTGCACGGCTTCTCCCTCAACGCCAGCAACGACCTCGCCCCGTACGACCAGATCATTGCCTGCGGCATAGCCGACGCCGGCACCACATCCATTACGGCCGAAACCGGCCGCACTGTCACCCCCGCCGATCTGGCGGACCGTGTGGAAGAAGAACTCTTCCGACGCCGGGAGCAACTCGTCCGCGAACAATCCGTTCACGCCCCGGACACCGCCGTACCGGACCCCGGCACTGCCGGCCGGTCGAAAGGAGCCCTCCTATGACTCTTGCACCCGAAGGCCGCCGGCTGCTGCGCATCGAGCAGCGCAACGTGGCAGTACCCGTGGAGCGCAAGCCTGAGTGGATCCGGGCCAAGGTGGCCATCGGCCCCGAGTACGTGCAGCTCAAGAACCAGGTTCAGAAAGAGGGCCTGCACACCGTCTGCGAAGAGGCCGGCTGCCCCAACATCTTCGAGTGCTGGGAAGACAAGGAAGCCACGTTCCTGATTGGCGGCTCGGCGTGCACGCGCCGCTGCGACTTCTGCCAGATCGACACCGGCAAGCCCTCCGCCGTCGACCTCTTCGAACCCACCAAAGTGGCGCGCTCGGTGCAGAAGATGAACCTGCGCTACGCCACGGTCACCGGTGTCGCCCGCGACGACCTCGAGGATGAGGGCGTCTGGCTCTACGCCGAAACCATCCGCAAGATCCACGAACTGAACCCGGGCACCGGCGTCGAAATCCTGATTCCCGATTTCTCCGGCAAGCCGGCGCACATCGAGGCGATCTGCGAGGCCAGGCCCGAAGTGTTTGCCCACAACGTGGAAACCGTGCCGCGCCTGTTCAAGCGCATCCGCCCGGCCTTCCGCTACGAACGCTCCCTGGATGTCCTGACGCAGGGGCAGAAGCTGGGCATGGTCACCAAGTCCAACCTGATCCTGGGCATGGGTGAAACCCGCGAGGAGATCTCCGGTGCCCTGCAGGACCTGCACGACGCCGGTTGTGACCTGATCACGATCACCCAGTACCTGCGCCCCAGCGAGCGGCACCTCCCGGTGGACCGGTGGGTCAAGCCGCAGGAATTCGTGGAACTCAGCGAAGAGGCGACCGAGATGGGCTTCCTTGGGGTCATGAGCGGACCGCTGGTGCGCTCGTCGTACCGGGCCGGGCGGCTGTGGGCCGGCGCCATGCGCCGGAAGGGCCTGCCGCTGCCGGAACAGTTGGCGCACATCGAGGATTCAGGCACTACACTGCAGGAGGCCTCCTCCATCCTCGCCCGCCGCTGAACCGCACGCCGGTGCTGCGCGGGCAGAGAGTTCGGGGAGCACGTGTACGCCTGCCGCGAACCGTGCACTGCCGTCGCCCCCATCCCGCTCCACGCCCTTCCGGCACGCACCGGACGAGCCACCAGATCACGTAGAATTGAACCACTATGGCCAACAGCACAGATTCAGACGCCCCCAAGAGCGCCCGCCGCGGTCTCTTCTCCCGCAAGCCCAAAGCGGAGAAGAAGAATAAAGGCCCGGGCCGCATGAAGCAGATCGCCGACGTCTTCAAGATGACGCGGCGCAATGATCCCAACGTCGTGTGGCTGATGCTGGGAGCTTTCCTGGGCATCATCGCCGTCGGGCTGATCATCGGGCTGCTGATCGACAACTGGATCACCCTGCTGATCATCGCAGTGCCGCTGGGCCTGCTGGCAGCCGTGTTCATCCTCTCCCGCCGCGCCGAGCGGGCGGCCTTTTCGCAGATTGAAGGCCAGCCCGGTGCCTCCGGCGCTGCCCTAAGCATCCTGCGCCGCGGGTGGATCCTGGAAGAGCAGCCGGTTGCCATCAACCCGCGCAGCCAGGAAGCCGTGTTCCGCGCCATCGGCCGCCCGGGCATCATCCTGGTCACCGAAGGTGCCCCGGGCCGTGCGAAGGCCCTGGCCGACGGCGAACGCCGCAAGATGAACCGCATCGCGCCGAACGTTCCCGTGCACATCATCCAGAGCGGCCGCGGCGAGAACCTGACCCCGCTGTCCCAGGTGGCCAAGAAGGCCAAGAAGCTGCCCAAGGCCCTGACCAAGCAGGAGGTCCAGGCCGTGAACAAGCGGCTGACCGCCCTCGGTACGCGCCTGCCGATCCCCAAGGGCATTGACCCGTACAAGGCCCGCCCGGACCGTAAGGCTTCCCGCGGGCGCTAGCCCGGAAGAAAGCTGACCGGCAGACGCTGCAGCACAGCGAGCGTTGCGGCGCACACCAGACGTTGCACAACAAAGGGCCCCTCTTCGGAGGGGCCCTTTCGCTTTGTCCCGACCGTGGCCGAGTCTGAACCGCCGAGTGTGGAGATCATGCCGGACCCCGTCCCCCATCGTGGAGATCATGTCCGAATAAGCGCGCGAAAACGGCATCAGCCCGACAGTCGACGGAGGGGAAGGGCACGACGTCGACACTCGACCGGAGCAAAGGGCACGACGTCGACGCTGGGCGGGTGCCGTGCGGCCGGCCCTGGTACGTCAGCGCTTGTGCTGAACCTTGACCAGGACGGTTCCCATGGCCCGGTCGTGCACGCCGCGCTGATCGGCGTCGAAAACCACTGCCGGAATCACCAGGCAGAGCAGCAGGGTACGGACGAGGGCGGCCAGCGGGCCGGCCGGGGTCCCGTCGAGCTTCTGGACCTGCAGGCTGAAAACGCGGTGTCCGATGCCGTAGCCCAGCAGCGCCACGAGGATAATCTGCTCGGCGGCGAAGACGACCAGCGTGGCCGTGGAAGAGCCGCCAAAAAAGGCGTAGGCGATGACGGAGGCGATGGCCCAGTCAATGATGATCGCCCCCAGGCGCGGACCTACCCGGCCAATACTGCCGGGCCCTGTCTTGGGCCGCCCCAGGCGCTTGCCCGGCCAGGAGTTTTCGTCGGAGGGAGGGCCTTCCAGCCATGAGCCTAAGCTTCTTCTATCAACCACGGTTTAAGACTACCCGGCCCCGGTGTTGCGCCCGTCCGTGCCGTGAATGCCCCGTGTGCAGTTGTTCACGTTAGGGTAGAGGAGAGACTTCGGTTTGCGTAACGTGCCTGAAACACCGCCGTCATGGTTGAGAAATTTGCTCCCCCTACAGTTCTAAGCAGTTGACAGGGAAGCTATTTCCTACCTGCGGCAGGTCAGGCTGGGGCAGTCCGGAGTCATTCACCCAAATTGTGTAAAAGGAGCAAAGAACCGATGTTCAAAACTGCGGACGAAGTCCTCAAGTTCATCGCTGACGAAGATATAAAGTTCGTCGACGTCCGATTCACCGACCTTCCCGGGGTGCAGCAGCACTTCAACGTGCCGGCCAAATCCGTCGATGCAGATTTCTTCGTCAACGGCCAGCTCTTCGACGGTTCTTCCATCCGCGGCTTCCAGGGCATCGCAGAATCCGATATGCAGCTGATCCCGGACGTGACCACCGCGTTCCTGGATCCGTTCCGCATTGAAAAGACCCTGGCGCTGAACTTCTCCATCGTCAACCCGCGCACGGGCGAGCCGTACCACCGCGACCCGCGCGGCGTTGCCGAGCGCGCCGAGGCGTACCTCTCCTCCACCGGCATCGCGGACACCGCGTACTTCGCGTCCGAGGCCGAGTTCTTCATCTTCGACAACGTGCAGTACGAGTCCTCCCCGCAGGGCAGCTTCTACAAGGTCGACTCCATTGAGGCACCGTGGAACAGCGGCCGTGAGGAAGAGGGCGGAAACCTCGGCAACAAGACCCCGTTCAAGGGTGGCTACTTCCCCGTCTCTCCCGTCGACAAGCAGGCCGACCTCCGCGACGCCATCTGCGTGGAGCTGGACAATGCCGGCCTCGAGGTTGAGCGCGCCCACCATGAGGTTGGCGGCGCCGGCCAGGCTGAGATCAACTACAAGTTCACCACCCTGACGCACGCTGCCGATGATCTGCTGAAGTTCAAGTACATCGTCAAGAACACCTCCGATGCCTGGGGCAAGTCCGCAACCTTCATGCCGAAGCCGATCTTCGGTGACAACGGTTCGGGTATGCACTGCCACCAGTCGCTCTGGAACGGCTCCACTCCCCTGTTCTACGACGAGAAGGGTTACGCCGGCCTGTCCGACGTCGCCCGCTGGTACATTGGCGGCCTGCTGAAGCATGCCTCCGCAGTGCTGGCGTTCACCAACCCGACGGTGAACTCCTACCGCCGCCTGGTCAAGGGCTTCGAGGCTCCGGTGAACATGGTGTACTCGCAGGGCAACCGCTCCGCCGGTATCCGTATCCCGATCACGGGCTCGAACCCGAAGGCCAAGCGCATCGAGTTCCGTGCTCCTGATGGCTCCTCGAACCCGTACCTGGCCTTCTCGGCCCAGCTGATGGCAGGCCTGGACGGCATCAAGAACCGCATCGAGCCGGCCGACCCGATCGACAAGGACCTCTACGAGCTTCCCCCGGAGGAGGCCCGCGGCATCCAGCTGGCCCCGGGTTCCCTGGAAGAGGCACTGGAAGCACTGGAGAACGACAACGAGTTCCTCCAGGCCGGCGGCGTCTTCACCCAGGACCTGATTGACACCTGGATCGAATACAAGCGCGAAAACGAAATCAAGCCGCTGCTGCTGCGCCCGAACCCGTACGAGTTCGAGCTCTACTACGGCTGCTAGGACCTAGCACCCTGGACTGAATCTGCCTTTCAGTCGGAAAGAGCCCGCGCGGACTGCCATCTCGGCAGGTCCGCGCGGGCTCTTTTGTGTGTGCCGCTTTGTTTAGCTGCGCGTCCCCGCGGATCATGCCTCCGGATCGCAGATGTGGTTGGCTGGCACTCATGTCTTGGAATTTCCTGCGCCGCGTTGTGCAGTTGCTGGCGGGTGTATTCCTTTACGGCTTTGCGATCGCCATGATGATCCGGGCCGGAATGGGGGTTTCCCCGTGGGATGTGCTCAGCCAGGGAACTTCCCTGCAGTCCGGCCTCCCCTTCGGCCTCGTGACGAATCTGATCGGCCTGGGCGTGCTGCTGCTGTGGATCCCGCTGCGGCAGCGGCCGGGAGCTGGAACGGTGGTCAATGCCCTGGCAGTGGGGCCCAGCGCCGAAGTGGGGCTGGCGCTGCTGGAGCCCCAGACAGCGCCGGCGGGCCAGATAGCGATGTTCTCCGGCGGGCTGGTGCTGCTTGCCGTAGCCACGGGGCTGTATATCGGCGCGAGGATGGGCCCGGGTCCGCGGGATGGCCTGATGACAGGCGCGCACGCCCGCTTTGGCTGGCCTGTCTGGGCTGTCCGGACCGGAGTCGAAGTCACCGTGCTGGCGGCCGGCTGGCTGCTGGGCGGGAGCATGGGGATAGGCACCGTGGCCTTCGCCATGCTGGTCGGACCACTGGTCAACCGCACGCTGCCGCTGCTGGATGTTCGAACGGACCGGCCGACGGCGTCAGCCGGCAGGGCCGGCTGACAATCGGGCTGTCGGCTATACCCAGTAGCTGGTCGAGGTGGACGCCGACTCCAGGGAGGCGAAAACCAGCACCAGGACCAGGATCGAAAGCAGCGTGAAGATGATGCCCAGGACCAGTCCGATAATCGCGAACACCTTGTAGAGGGGTGCCCGGTCGGGTCCCTGCTTGGACAGGCCGATGGCGGAAAAGACTCCGGCGCCCAGGCCGATGCCGGTTCCGAGGAACGGGATGAAGAACAGGAAGAAGGCTGCGATTCCCAGGATGAATCCGGTCAGTGCGGCCGGGTTGGTGCGCTGGGGCGACGACGCGTAGCCGGGGTAGCCCGGATAGCCGGTGTAGGCGGGGTGGGAACCGGCGTACCCCTGCTGGTACCCGGAATATCCGGGGTAGGCGGGCTGGTCGGTGTAGCCGGGATAGTCGGCCTGCGTCCCGGGGTAGGAGGCCGCGCCGGAGTAGTGCTGGCCGCCGGCCGCGGATTGACCTCCGGAGGCCGGCGTTCCGAACCCGGCGAAGGCAACTGCGGCGGCTCCGGTCGGGGAACCGCTCTGGGCTCCGGGCTGTACTGCTTCTCCGGCTTCTGCGGACGTTTCCGGGGCTGCGGACGTTTCCCAGGCTGCGGAGCCCAGCGGCGCTGTGTAGTCCGTCCAGGCAGTGCCGTCCCACCACTTTTGCCGGTCCGGGTTAAGCGGATCCTGGTACCAGCCGGGCGGGGGCAATGTCATGGGTTCTCTCCTGTGTTGGACGGCGGCGGCATTCCGCGGTGACGGTGACGGTTACTCTGCTCTTACGGTAGCCGATGACCAGCATCGGCAGCCCGTGACTTCTGCGGCGAGCCGCAGGTCAGGGCACGATTTCGGTGCTGACGGACGTTACGGCGTCCGGGCCGTTCAGCATGGAAATCTCCGCTGCGGACACACCACCGGCCACCAGAGTGCAGCCAACGACGATGGCGGTGATCTGGGTGGTCACGGATGAGCCGGTGACGCGCCGGGTCTTGGCCGCATGCTTCAACATGGGCAGTCCTCCTTTCAGGTTCCGATGGATTCCTGGCACGGTTAAATCCCTGCCGGTTCCAATTTTAAGAGCCTCATCTCCACCGCCTCAACGTGGCGCCTGCCACAGGAAACGACGACGGCGGCCGTCCCCGGGAAGGGAACGGCCGCCGTCGTCGTCGTGCTGGAAGCGAGGGAGGAAAGGCTCCTAGAGCACCTTCGCCAGGAAATCCTGCAGGCGGGGCTGCTCGGGTGCGGAGAAGAGCTGCTCGGGAGCGCCCTCCTCGACGATGTGTCCGTCGGCCATGAAGATTACGCGGTCCGCGACTTCACGGGCGAAGCCCATTTCGTGCGTTACCACCACCATGGTCATGCCGGCCTTGGCCAGGTCGCGGATGACCTGGAGCACCTCGCCAACCATCTCGGGATCGAGCGCGGAGGTGGCTTCGTCGAAGAGCATGATGTCCGGTGCCATGGCGAGGGCGCGGGCAATGGCGACCCGCTGCTTCTGTCCCCCGGACAGCTGTGCCGGCCGGGCATCGGCCTTGTCTTCCAGGCCCACCTGCTTCAGCAGGCGCAGGGCGTTGGCACGGACTTCGGCCTTGGATCCCTTTTTCAGCTCCAGCGGGGCCAGCATGACATTCTGCAGCACGCTCATGTGCGGGAACAGGTTGAAGTGCTGGAACACCATGCCGATGTTCTGGCGCACCTTGTTCAGGTCCACCTTGGGGTCGGTCAGGCTGTAGCCGTTGACCTCGACCTCGCCGGCGGTGATGTCCTCAAGCTTGTTCAGGCAGCGCAGGAAGGTGGACTTGCCCGAACCGGACGGGCCGATCACGCACACCACCTCGCCTTCGGCAACCGTGACGTCCAGGCCCTTGAGGACCTCGTTGGAGCCATAGGACTTGCGCAGTCCGCGGGTTTGGATCTTGCTCACTTGTTAAACCTCTTATCCAGAACATCCGCCAGCTTGGTCAGCAGGGTGATGACGATGAAGTACAGGGCGGCGACGATCAGCAGCACCTCGGCGGTGCGGAAGTTCACCGCATAGATCTGCTGCGCCTGGTAGGTGAGTTCGGCAAAGCCGATCACGGCCAGCAGCGAGGTGTCCTTCAGGGTGATCACGAACTGGTTGATGAATGACGGGGTCATGATCTTGATGGCCTGCGGGATGACCACCTTCTGCATGGTCTTGCCGTAGCCCAGGCCGAGGCTGCGGGAGGCTTCCATCTGGCCCGGGTCCACGGACTGGATGCCGCCGCGCACGATCTCGGTCATATAGGCACCGGCGTTCAGCGACAGGGTCAGCACGCCGGCGGTCAGTACATCCACCGGCTGGCCGATCAGCTGCGGCAGGCCGAAGTAGAAGAAGAAGGCCTGGACCAGCACCGGGGTGCCGCGGAAGATGCTCACGTAGGTGGTGGCAATGCCGCGCAGCACCACGTTGGAGCTGACCTTGAAGAAGCCGAAGAGCACACCGAGCACCAGGGCGAAGACCAGGGACAGGGCGGTGGCCAGCAGGGTCAGGCCCATGCCCTTGGCGAAGGCCGGGGCATTCTCGGTCAGCAGCGACCAGAAGCTGGAGTCCTTGGCGCCGGCCTCCAGGTAGCGGTCCATGATTTCGTCGTATTCGCCGCTGGCCTTCAGCTCGGCCAGGCCGGAGTTGAAGGCAGCCAGCAGTTCCTGATTGGTCCCCTTGTTGACAGCGAAGCCATAGGAGGAACCGGCCTCCTTCTCGGTAACGGTTTTCAGGCCGTTGCCGGAGGCCACGCCGTAGGCCAGTACCGGGTAGTCATCGAAGACAGCCACGGAGCCGCCGGACTTGACGTCGTCGTACATCTGCGCGGACTGCGCAAAGGCGACCACGGTGAAGCCGTACTGGTCCTTGATGGATTCGGCGAAGGCCTGGCCCTCGGTGCCGGTCTTGACCGCCACCCGCTTGCCGGCCAGGTCCTCGTAGCCCGAGATCTCGTCGTCGCCCTCGGCGACGGCCATCTGGATGCCGGATTCAAAGTACGGGTCCGAGAAGTCGAACACCTGCTGGCGTTCCTCGGTGATGGACATGCCGGCGATGACGCCGTCCACCTGGTTGGACTGCAGGGACTGCAGCGCCGCGTCAAAACCGAGGGAGCGGATGTCGACGCTGAAACCCTCCTCCTCGGCAATCTCGTTGATCAGGTCCATGTCGATGCCGACGAGTTCGCCGTCCTGGCGGAACTCGAAGGGGGCGAAGGTGGTGTCCGTGCCGATGGCAAAGCTCTTGCCCTCGACGCCGGTGGAATCTGCTGCGAAGGCCCCGGTTGCGGGGACGCCAAGGAGCAGCGCGGTGGCCGCAGTCACCGCGATAAAGGGAGCGGCGAATTTAGCCGGTCCCCGGAGGGCCCGTTTGCCAGTATGCAAGGTGAAAACGTCTCCTAGATGTTCCGGAACGGCACAGAAATGCCGATAATGCCTCATAGAGCCTACCGAGCGCGGGGCAAAGGAACTAACCGGGAGGCTGCCGGCTCCGGATCAGTGGGAGTTGTAGCCGTAGAAGAAACGCTCGAAAACGGCCCGGGAACGGCGGGTCAACCGCAGGTAATCCTCCTCCAAAACGCCGCCCTGGCCCGGTCCGTAGCCGCACCAGCGGGCCACAGCCTCCAGTTCCCGGCGTGATGAAGGCAACACGTCCGGATTGCGTCCGCCGCGGATGACGTTGGCGGAGCGGATCCGGCTTGCCAGCAGCCAGGCATCGCGCAGGATGGCGGTATCCGCCTCCGGCAGCAGCCCTGCCGCGGCCAGCGCGTCGAGTGCCGGCAGCGTGGCCGTGGTCCGCAGCCCGGGGTGGGTGCCGGCGTGTTCAAGCTGGAGCAGCTGCACCAGCCATTCCACGTCGCTGAGGGCGCCGCGGCCCAGCTTGAGCTGCCGCGACGGATCGGCTCCGCGGGGCAGGCGTTCGTTTTCCACCCGGGCCTTGATCCGGCGGATTTCACGGACATCGTTTTCACTTATGCCGCCGGAATAGCGGATCGGATCGATCAGGTCGATGAACTCTGCGGCCAGGTCGTCGCTGCCTGCCATGGGCCGGGCCCGCAGCAGGGCCTGCGCCTCCCAGGCCAGCGACCAGCGGCTGTAATACTCGCGGTAGGAGCCCAGGCTGCGCACCAGCGGGCCATTGCGGCCTTCGGGGCGCAGCCCGGCATCCAGGACCAGCACCCGTTCGGCCAGGATGGCCGGGGTGCACGGCTGCTGCAGCAGCGCCGAGAGCTGGCTGACAATGCGCTCGGCCTGGGACTGGGCGGCGGCGGGATCCGCGCCGGGCAGGGCGCGGTGCACGTACAGGACGTCGGCGTCGGATCCGTACCCGATTTCCCGGCCGCCCTGGCGGCCCATCGCCACCACGAGCATCTCGGTGAGTTTCTCGCCGCTGCCAAAGACCTGTCCTTCGGCCACATGCAGGGCGCCCAGCACCGCCGCCCGGTCGGCGTCGGCCAGGGCAGCGCCAACCTGCTCCTGCGTCAGCAGCCCGGCACTGTCCGCCAGCGCGATGCGCAGCATTTCGCGCCGGCGGATCAGGCGGATCAGCCGCATCGCCGGCTGCGGATCGGGATGCCGGGACATCTTGGACCGGATCTCCTGCCACTGCGCGTCGAAGGAGAGCGGCACCAGATCCTTGTCGGTGCCCAGCCAGGCGGTGGCCTCCGGCGAGACCTCCAGCAGGTCCGTGATGAACCGGCTGGAGGACAGGATGGAGCACAGCCGCTCCCCCGCCGCCGAGGAGTCACGCAGCATCCCCAGATACCAGTGCGTCTCCCCCAGGGCCTCGCTCAGCCGGCGGAACCCCAGCAGGCCGGCGTCGGGGTCCACGCCGTCGGCCAGCCAGCCCAGCAGCACCGGCAGCAGCTGGCGCTGCAGTGCAGCCCGGCGGCTGATCCCGGCGGTGAGCGCCTCGATGTGCCGCATCGCCCCCTTGGGGTCCGCGTAGCCCAGTGCGGCCAGCCGGGCCTGCGCGGCCGTGGGCGAGAGCTTGACCTCGTCGACGCTGAGGCTGGACGCGGTGTTGAGCAGCGGCCGGTAGAAAATGCTCTCATGCAGCCGGCGGACCAGCCGCTTGGTGCGCTGCCAGGTATCGCTCAGCCGCTCAGCGGTGGGACGGCCGACGGCGAGCGATCCGCTGGCGGCCTTCGCCAGTGCCCGCAGGGCCGGTTCGGTGTCCGGCATCAGATGGGTGCGGCGCATGTGCACCAGCTGGATACGGTGTTCCAGCACGCGCAGGTAACGGTAGGCGGCGTCGAGGTCGACGGCGTCGCTGCGGCCGATGTAGCCGCCCTCGCTCAGAGCGGCAATGGCAGAGGTGGTGCCGCGGACGCGCAGCGATTCGTCGGTGCGGCCGTGGACCAGCTGCAGCAGCTGGACCGTGAATTCGACGTCGCGCAGCCCGCCGCTGCCCAGTTTCAGCTGCCGGCCGGCTTCATGGGACGGGATGTTCTCGGTGACGCGGCGGCGCATCGCCTGCACCGATTCCACGAAGCCCTCACGCTCGGTGCTGGACCAGATCAGCGGGGCCACCGCCTCCTCGTAGCGCCGGCCCAGGTCCGGATCGCCGGCAGCGGCGCGGGCCTTGAGCAGGGCCTGGAACTCCCACGCGTGGGCCCAGCGGCCGTAGTAGCTCAGGTACGAGTCCAGCGTGCGCACCAGGGGGCCGTCCTTGCCCTCGGGACGCAGATTGGTGTCCACTTCCCACAGCGCCGGTTCCGGGGCGCCGGCGTTGATCGCCCGGGAAATGCCGGCAGCGAGGGCGGTGCCGATTTTCGCCGCCAGCGTTTCGTCCAGCCCGGAGGAGTCCATCACGTAGATGACGTCGACGTCGGAAATGTAGTTCAGTTCCCGCGCCCCGCACTTGCCCATGGCAATCACGGCCAGGCGGACCCGGGATATGTCCTCCGGTGAGTAGCTCACGGCGAGCTCGGCGCGGGAGACGGCCAGGGCCGCTTCCAGCGCCGCCCCGGCCAGGTCCGCAAGCTCGCGCCCGACGGCGGGCATCACGTCAACGGGCGACGCCGAGCCTAGGTCGCGCACGGCCAGGTCCAGCAGGTGCCTGCGGTACCGGGTACGCAGCGCCACGTAGGCCTCGGTGCCGGTCAGGCCCGCCACCGGCGCGTTGCCGGTACCGGCCTTTACGGCTTCCAGCAGCGACGCCCGGAGGACGTCACCGGGGATTTCCGCCGGTTCGGCCCGCAGGGGGGCCCGCAGGCTCTCCGCCGCCTGTGGGTGGCGCATCAGGAATTCGGCCAGCGCCTCGGAGGCGCCGAGCAGCCTGAACAGGGCTTCGCTCTCCTGCTCGCCGCCCTCGACCAGCTCCCGCAGCTCCGGCACGCGGTCCAGCAGCCGGACCAGCGACTGCAGGGCCAGGTCCGGATCCGCTGCCTGCAGGAATCCGGTGAACAGCACCGACTCATCCAGGCCCTCGAGTTCGGCAGCCTGCAGGAAGCGGCTGCTCTTTTCCAGGTCGGTGAACCCTGCGGCAATCAGCCGGCGGGTGAGACTCATCGGAGGTCCTCCATGGTTTTTTGCTTCCTCCAGAACGCTCAGTACCGGCGGTCGCCTAGAGGATGCCGAGGTTGTTCTTCAGCTCGAACGGGGTGACGTGCTGGCGGTATTCGTGCCACTCATGGCGCTTGTTGCGCAGGAAGTTCTCGAACACCTGCTCGCCGAGGATCTCGGCCACCAGTTCGGATTCCTCCATGGCCCGGACTGCGTCATGCAGCGATGCCGGCAGCGGGTTCAGGCCCATGGCGCGGCGCTCCGCTACCGACAGGCTCTCGACGTCGTCCTCGGCACCGGCGGGAAGTTCGTAGCCCTCCTCGATGCCCTTGAGCCCGGCGCCCAGCAGCACGGCGTAGGAGAGATACGGGTTGGCCGCAGAGTCGATACCGCGGTATTCGAAGCGTGCAGACTGGCCCTTGCCCGGCTTGTACAGCGGCACACGGACCAGTGCGGAGCGGTTGTTGTGGCCCCAGGACACGTAGCTGGGGGCTTCTCCGCCGCCCCAGAGCCGCTTGTAGGAGTTCACGAACTGGTTGGTCACGGCAGTGAATTCCGGGGCGTGGCGCAGCACTCCGGCGATGAACTGGCGGGCCGTCTTGGAGAGCTGGAACTCGGCGCCGGCCTCGAAGAACGCGTTGGTGTCACCCTCGAACAGGGACAGGTGCGTGTGCATGCCGGAGCCGGGATGATGGGAAAACGGCTTGGGCATGAAGGTGGCGTAGCAGTTGGTGGTCAGGGCAACTTCCTTGACCACGGTGCGGAACGTCATGATGTTGTCCGCCGTCTGCAGGGCGTCCGCGTACCGCAGGTCGATCTCGTTCTGGCCGGGACCGGCCTCGTGGTGGCTGAACTCCACCGAGATGCCCACCGCTTCGAGCATGGATACCGCGGTGCGGCGGAAGTCCTGGGCCACGCCGCCGGGCACGTGGTCAAAGTAGCCGGCGCGGTCCACGGGGACCGGCTCGCCGTCGGGCCCGAGCTCATCGGACTTCAGCAGGTAGAACTCGATCTCGGGGTGGGTGTAGCAGGTGAAGCCCATGTCGGCGGCCTTGGCCAACTGGCGCTTGAGCACGTTCCGCGGATCTGCCGCCGAGGGCTGGCCGTCGGGGGTAAGGATGTCGCAGAACATGCGCGAGGTCTGCTCGGAGTCTCCGCGCCAGGGCAGGATCTGGAAGGTGGACGGGTCCGGCTGGGCCAGCATGTCGGATTCGAAAACGCGGGCCAGGCCCTCGATCGAGGAACCGTCAAAGCCCAGGCCCTCTTCGAAGGCGCCTTCCACCTCGGCCGGAGCCAGCGCCACGGACTTCAGCGTGCCCACGACATCGGTAAACCACAACCGCACAAACCGGACGTCTCGTTCTTCGATGGTGCGCAAAACGAATTCCTGCTGGCGGTTCATCCCTACCCTCTTCCTGGACGTTGGCCCGGCCCCGGATCATCCGGCGTCGTGCCCGTGGTTCTACCTGCCTTCACTCTACCTATCCGGCGCCCGATTCCCGCCGCCGCGCTGCCGGTCCCGCGCCGCGTTACGGACCCCGGGCCGGCAACAGGCCAGCGCGCGCCGCAACTCCTCCGAGAAGGCTCATGGAAGCAGGCCCGCAACTCCCGGCGGATTTAGTAGGCTCAGCGCATGAGTAACGCCGAACAGCCTGCCCCGTACGCCGGCACTCCCGCCGATCCGACTGCCGGTGCAGCTGCCGGGACGGGCGCCGGACCGCGCCGGATCCGCATTCCGCACCTGCAGCAGTTCAAGGATTCCGGGCAGCATTTTGCCATGCTCACCGCCTATGACCAGTACACGGCGGCGATCTTTGACGAGGCCGGCATCGAGGTGCTGCTGGTCGGTGATTCGGCGGCCAACAACGTGATGGGCCACGCCACCACCCTGCCGATCACCCTGGACGAGATGATCGTCTTCGCCCGGTCGGTCACAGCAGGCGCACAGCGTGCCCTGGTGGTCGCCGACCTGCCCTTCGGCTCCTACGAGGTCTCCCCCGCGCAAGCCGTAGAATCCTCCATCCGGCTACTCAAGGAAGGGCTGGTCCATGCGGTGAAAATGGAGGGCGGGGCCCATTACGTCCCGCACGTGAGCGCCCTGGCCGCCGCCGGCATTCCGGTGATGGCCCATGTGGGCTTCACCCCGCAAAGCGAGCATGCCCTGGGCGGCTACCGGGTGCAGGGCCGCGGCGACGCCGCGCAGGCAGTGCTCGACGACGCCGTCGCCCTGGCTGACGCCGGAGCCTTCTGCGTCCTGATGGAAATGGTCCCCGCCCATGTCGCCGCCCAGGTGGATGCCGCCGTCGCCGTCCCCACCATCGGGATCGGTGCCGGGAACGCGACAACCGGGCAGGTGCTGGTCTGGCAGGACATGGCCGGCATGCGCGGCGGCAAGGCACCGAGATTCGTCAAGGCCTTTGCCGATGTCCGCTCGGTCTTGTCGCAGGCCGCGAAGGAGTACGCGGCAGAGGTGCGCAGCGGCAGCTTCCCGGGCCCGGAGCACAGCTTCTGAACCCCTTGGTGGGAGGGCGTGTGCCCGGCGGGACGGGTCCAAGCTCCCCGGCGGCCCCGCGGACGGACCGGGCTGCCCCACTGCCACGGAGGAGGCAGCTGTGGGGAGGGATGCTCATCGTGGGGTCGGCGCTTTTGGTGTGGGCAGCCCAGAGGTTCACCGCCATCCCGCCCGATGGCCCCGATTTGATGTTCTTCCTGACATCGGGGCACAACCTGCGGTTGCTGGCGCTCTCGCTCAGCGGACCCGCCACAGCGGCGGGACTGCTGATGCTCCTCCCGCCGCTGCTCGGCCTGATCCGCCGTCGCTGGCTCCGCCTGCTGACCGGCTCGGTCCTGGGCCTCGCGGCAGCGGCCGGGGCGCTGCTGTTCCTGCTGTACTGGTTCTTCCACCTGATTTTTGCGGACACGGACTACTCCCTGGTGGAGGGGCCGGACGGAGAGCGCGTCGTCGTTATCGTTTCCTTCTACGACAGGATGGAGTTCGACGTGTACCGGCACGTATCAGGTGTCTGGTACGACGCAGCGCTCAGCAGCACCGTGACCGGCGATTCCATCCTCGATCCGGGCAGCTGCACGCTGGATCCAGCCAAGGCCGGACATCTGCTCACCTGCCGCCAGGGAACGTGGGAGATCCCGGGCTCGTGAGCGGCCCTGCGGCGGCGGCCGCGGTATGGTTCCAGCCGCCGGGCGTGTCTACCAGTTGCGGTTCTCTTCGTCTTCCTTGTCCCAGGCCTCATTGCGCGCCTGGACCTTCTGCAGGGCCAGCTCCGCTTCCTCCGGGGTCTTGTAGGGGCCCAGCAGCTTGGTCCAGTCGGACTGGGGGCCCTTTTCGACCTCGTGCGTAACGACGTTGAACCAGTACTCAGCCATGATGTGCTCCTCAAAAGTGCTTTAGGGCCCCCGGGTGGGCACCGCCATGCCGTGGCGCAAGCCGTCCGGCGATAAGATCGATGGTATGCCCCACACTGTTGCCACTGCACCCCTTGGCCGTCTCACCCCGGGAACCGTGAGTCCCCGCCTGCCGGTTCCCGCGTCGATCCCCCGCCCGGAATACGTGGGCAAGGAAGCGCCTACCCCGTTCACCGGCTCCGAGGTCAAATCCCCGGAGACCATCGAAAAGATCCGCATTGCCAGCAAAATTGCCGCCCAGGCCATCGTCGAGGTCGGCCGCCACATCGCCCCCGGCGTCACCACCGATGAGCTGGACCGCGTCGGCCACGAATTCCTCCTGGACCACCACGCCTATCCCTCAACCCTGGGCTACCGCGGCTTCCCCAAGTCCCTGTGCTCCTCGGTCAACGAGGTGATCTGCCACGGCATTCCGGACACCACGGTGCTGAACGACGGCGACATCATCAACATCGACATCACCGCCTACATCAACGGCGTACACGGCGATACCAACTGGACCTTCCTCGTGGGCGACGTCGACGAGGATTCCCGGCTCCTGGTGGAGCGCACGCAGGAATCCCTGCGCCGGGCCATCAAGGCCGTCATGCCGGGCCGCGAAATCAACGTCATCGGCCGGACCATCGAGTCCTATGCCAAGCGCTTCGGCTACGGCGTGGTGCGGGACTTTACCGGCCACGGGGTGGGCGAGGCGTTCCACACCGGCCTCATCATTCCGCACTACGACGCCGCGCCGGCGTACAGCCGGCTGATCGAACCCGGAATGGTGTTTACCATTGAGCCTATGCTCACACTCGGCACCATCGAGTGGGACATGTGGGACGACGACTGGACCGTCCTCACGAAGGACCGCAAACGCACTGCCCAGTTTGAGCACACCCTGCTCGTCACAGACACCGGCGCCGAAGTCCTGACCCTGCCCTAGACCGTCACCGACCCGAGACAGACCAACCTCTGGAGAACCATGGCCAAGAAGCACAAGAACAAGCACGGTGACAAGAGCGCCGTCATCGGTATCGATATCGGTGGCACCGGTATCAAGGGCGGCATCGTCGACCTCAACAAGGGCAAGCTGATTGGCGAACGGTTCCGGATCCCCACTCCCCAGCCTGCTACGCCGGAGGCAGTGGCAGGGGTCGTAGGACAGATCGTCGCCGAGCTCTCGGCCCGCCCTGAGGGCCCGGGAACCGACGTGCCGGTCGGAGTCACGTTCCCGGCGATCATCCAGCACGGCATCGCCCGGTCCGCGGCCAACGTGGACAAGAGCTGGGTGGACACCGACGTCGACGCCCTCCTCACTAAGGCCCTGAACCGCGAAGTGCAGGTCATGAACGACGCCGACGCCGCCGGGCTGGCCGAGGCGCGCTACGGCGCCGGACGCGGGGTGGACGGCACGGTGCTGGTCATCACCCTTGGCACCGGCATCGGTTCGGCCCTCATCCACCAGGGCGTCCTGGTTCCCAATGCCGAACTGGGCCACCTGGAAATTGACGGACACGACGCCGAATCGCGGGCATCCGCCTCCGCCCGTGAACGCGATGACATCAGCTGGGAAGAATACGCGCAGCGGCTGCAGCGCTACTTCTCCCATGTGGAGTTCCTGTTTTCGCCGGACCTGTTTGTCGTCGGCGGCGGCATCTCCAAGCGCAGCGAGGATTTCCTGCCGCTGCTGGACCTGCGCACCCCGCTGGTCACGGCCAACCTGAAGAACAACGCAGGCATTGTGGGTGCCGCCCTGCAGGCAGCCATGCACTTCAACTACATCAAGTAAGTCCGGTTCCGGGCAAACATCCGCAAAAACAGCAGCGGCGGCAGATATTCCTGCCGCCGCTGCGCTGTGCCCGGATTGTCTGCTTAGCCCGGATTGTCCGCTTGCCCGGATTGCCTGCTTGCCCGGACGTCGCCTTGCCCGCTTACCTGGGCCCTAGCGGGCAGAGAGCGGCCGCTGGGTGTCCGCCGGAAGGGCGGCTGCCTGCAGCGAGTCCTGTCGGAGCAGGGCGATGGCGGCCTCGAAGTCCTCGAGGGATTCGAACGCCTGGTAAACGCTGGCGAACCGAAGGTAGGCCACCTGGTCCAGCTTCTGCAGCGGCTTCAGGATGGCCAGGCCTACCTCGTGTGCATCGATCTCCGCGACTCCGGACGCCCGGATGGTTTCCTCCACTTCCTGGGCCAGCAGGGCCAGGTCATCCTCGCTGACGGGCCGTCCCTGGCAGGCCTTGCGCACGCCGTTGATGACCTTGCCCCGGCTGAACGGCTCGGCCACTCCGGAGCGCTTGATCACACTCAGGCTTGTGGTCTCCACGGTGCTGAACCTGCGCCCGCATTCGGGGCACTGGCGGCGGCGGCGGATCGCGGAACCGTCGTCGGCCAATCGGCTGTCGACGACGCGGGAATCAGCGTTGCGGCAGAACGGACAGTACATCCGGTGTCCTTTCGCTGGAGTTCAGGGCCGGGAACGGCCCGGCGGCAGAGCTGCACTGCCGGAATTTCCGGTGGCGCGGCCCGGACATAAGCCGGGCTGGGCCTAATTCTAGGGCCGCACCCTGCACATCACCAAGTGCCTGTCACCACATGTAGTAGGTAGTGCCACTACATGTGGTGGTTGATGCCGTTTTACCAGCGTCGATGAGGGCGTTGCTCAGTCGGCGAACCGGATGGACACCGCGTCCCCGTGCGCGGGCAGATCCTCGGCCCGGGACAGGGCCACCACATGGGTGCTCACTTCCTGCAGCGCCGCACGGTCATAGTTGATGACCTGGATGGCGTGCATGAAGGTGGTGACGTTCAACCCCGAAGAAAAGGCCGAGGTTCCGGCCGTGGGCAGCACATGGTTGGACCCTGAGCAGTAGTCGCCCAGGCTGACCGGGCTGTAGTTGCCGACAAAGATGGCCCCGGCACTGGTGATGGACGAGGCGACGTTGGCGGCGTCGGCGGTCTGGATCTCCAGGTGTTCGGCGCCGTAGGCGTTGCAGACGGCTATGCCCTGCTCCAGTCCGTCCACCAGGATGGTTCCGGACTGGGGGCCGGAGAGTGCGGTTTCCACGCGTTCGCTGTGCCGGGTGGCCGGGACCTGGCGGCCCAATTCCTCCCGGACCCGCTCTGCCAGTTCCGGGGAATCGGTGACCAGCACGGAGGCGGCGTTGGGATCATGCTCGGCCTGGCTGATCAGGTCGGCGGCAACAAGCCGGGCATCTGCACCGGCGTCCGCGAGGATCGCGATTTCCGTGGGGCCGGCCTCCGCATCGATTCCCACCACGCCCTTGACCAGGCGTTTGGCGGTGGCCACATAGACATTGCCGGGCCCGGTCACCACATCCACCGGCTCCAGTTCGGGATTCTCTCCGGCGGCGGGGATGCCGTAGGCGAAGGCGGCAATGGCCTGGGCTCCGCCCATGGCGTAGACCTCTTCGATCCCCAGCAGTTCGGCTGCGGCGAGGATGGTCGGGTGCGGCAGTCCGCCGAATTCCTTCTGCGGCGGCGAGGCAAGAGCCAGCGAGGCGACGCCGGCAGCCTGGGCCGGCACCACGTTCATGACCACGGAGGACGGATAGACGGCCAGCCCGCCCGGCACGTACAGGCCCACGCGGTTCACCGGCAGCCATTTCTGGCTCACGCCCGCGCCCGGTCCGATCTCCAGGTCGGTGTCCAGCGGGCGCTGCGCCTCGGCGAACAGCCGTGCGCGCCGGATGGACTCCTCCAGGGCGGCCCGGACCTGGGGGTCGAGCTGGTCCAGAGCCTCGCGCAGGGCCTCCCGGGGCACCAGCAGATGATCCTGTCGGACGCCGTCGAACCGCAGAGCCAACTCATTGAGCGCGTCGAAACCGCGGCTACGGACATCGGCGATGATGGCGGCCACGGCGTCCGAAGCCACATCGGTGGTGGTCTCGGCCCGCGGCATGGCACGTTTCAGTGCGGCCGGAGAAAGATGCTGGCCGCGCAGGTCGATGGTGGCGAAGGAATCGAAGGCAGGACCGGAGGTTGATGAGTTCACCCCTCCAGTCTACGCAAGCGCCCTTGGAGCGCAGGTAGAAGGCAGCTGCGTTACGGCCGGGGACCGGATTTGGGACGCGTGAGGTTCTGCCAGGTGAACGCGACAAGGTTCAGCTGTGCCGGGCGGCTGCCGCTTCCGGCAATCTGCTCGTTCAGCCGCCCGTCGTAGACCGCCAGCAACAGCCGCGCCAGCTCGGCGGGATCGACGGTAAACTCAGCGTCCTGCGCGTCGGCCACCCGGATCAGGGCAGCGGTCACAGCCTCGGACAGAACGGCCCGCTGCTCGGCGACAACCGTACGTACACGCTCGGACCTCCGGGCCGCCAGCAGCAGCTCCAGCCGCACGGCATGCCACACCGTATCGGACGTGAAATCCGCCATGCCTTCGAGGACGCGTTCGACGACGAGAGTGGGTTCCAGCCCGCCGGGCTGAAGCCATTGGTCCAGCTGCCCGTTGAGCCGTTTAGCCAATTGCCGCGCGTGCTCTTCATACATGGCCAGCGCCAGATCCGTTTTCGAGGCGAAATTGCTGTAGAACGCACCGCGGGTGAAGCCCGCCGCGGCGCACAGCTCCTCAACGCTGGCACCTTCAAGGCCCCGCTCCGCAAAGACCGCGGCCGATGTGGCCAGCAGCCGGCTTCTCGTGGCCGACCGCGACCTCTTGGCCGGTTCGGCTTCAGCGGGCTCCATAACGTGTTCCTCTCTCCTGCGGGGCATCTTCACACGATACAGGGGTGTATCGTCGAATGAAGTCAATACACTCGTGTATCCAAGTCGTTCGAATAAGGAACTGCCCGCATGTCCACGTCCACCCCGACACGTTCCCGCCACGCTGCCCGCCCGGCGGGCCGGCCGCCGGCCTCCCCCTACCGGTCGCCCATGTTCTGGCTGCTGCCCATGCTGGTGGTTGTCCTCCTGGCGGCCATCGGCACGGGACTCTACATGGGCGGGCTCGCCAATCCGACCGGGCATTTGAAGGACTTCCCGATTGCGGTGGTGAACGAGGACGCCGGCACGGGCGCTGCCGCCGACGGCACAGGTGGGCAGAATCTGGGCCAGGAAATTCTGAACGGCTTTGCTGACCGGGCTGCGGAAGGAGAGGAACTGGACCTGCGGGTCCTCTCCTGGGCCGATGCACAGGAGCAGCTCGGGAACGGGGAGGTCTACGCTGCCGTGGTTATCCCCGCCACCTTCTCCTCAGACGCCGCAGGACTGGTCAGCGGAGCCTTGACCGAGGAGCCTGCTGCCCGTCCAGCCGTCACCGTCTACACCGACCCCAAGGCCGGCGCCCTGGCGGCCCGGCTGGCGACGGGCATCATCGAACCGGGGCTGAAAGAGGCCAGCACCTCGATGGGGGAACAGCTCAGCAGCGCCGCGAAGGATGCGCAGGCCCAGGCCCGTGCCGCCGTGGAACAGCAGCTGAGACTTTCCCAGGATGACCAGGCCCGCCGGACGCTGGAGGCAGCGGCCCAGGCAGGACCGACAACGGAAGCCTTTGCGCGGCAGCTGATCCAGCAGCAGGCAGGAACCCCCGCGCTGCTGGCTCAAACGCTGGCACCCGTGGTCAGTGCTTCCTCCACCCTGCTGCTGCAGGAGCCCATCCAGATCAGCTCCGTCACCTACCACCCGGTGGAGGAAGGCACGGCCCTGGGCATGGGCTCCTTCTACTACGCCATCCTGCTCCTGGTCCTGGGGCTGACCGGTTCCATTGGCGTGAATGTCCTGGTCGACGGGAAGCTGGGAATCATGCCCCTGGAACTGGGGCCGCAGTTCCTCCAGGCCCGGCGCACCACACCCTCCCGCTGGATGACCATGCTGGTCAAGTGGGGAATCTTCGTCGCTGCCGCCGCGCCGGCAGCCAGCATGGTGATGTGGGTGGCCTCCGCGGCGGATGTTCCGCTGCCCAGCGGAGGAACACTGTTCCTGGTCAGTTGGCTGGCAATGTCCGCTGTGTCAGCGGCGGTTTTCGCCCTGTTGACCATCTTCGGCAACGCCGGCCTGCTGGTCGCGATGGTCTATCTGGTCCTGATGGGCCTGCCCTCATCCGGCGCTGTGGTGCCGGTGGAGGCACTGCCCGGTTTCTTCCGGGCCATCGCCCCCTGGGAGCCCCTGCACCACATCGCCACGGCAGTCCGGGGCATCCTGTACTTCGGAGCGGGAACGGACACCGGGCTGGGCGCCGATGTGCTCGCCCTGACCATCATCCTGGCGGTCTCGCTGCTTGTCGGCATCCTGGCGGGAATCGCCTATGACCGGTTCTTTGGCCGGCGCGGGGTCAAGCCAACCGACACGGCAGCGGCCTGACCGCCGCCGGCCGACGCATCTGACCGGCCTGACCTGACCGGCCACGTCCTATACGTCCAGGCAGGCCGGTCCCAGCAGCACCTTGAGGTCACCGAACAGCGACGGCGTTGGATTGACCCGCATGTCCACGCCCAGTTTCATGACTTCGACCGTCCGGGAGCCGTTCAGCCGGATCTGCACCTCCGAGGTTCCGGGGTGGGTCCGGAGCACGTCGCCGAGCTGGGTCACCACGGTTTCGGTGGCCTTGTAGGTGGCCATGGAAATCACCACCGGACCGGAATGGCCCTCGCTGAGGTCCGGAACGGTCAGTTCCTGGGCGTTCAGGGTCACGGCGCCGTCGTCGCGGCGCTGCAGCCTGCCGCGGACCACCACGATCAGGTCCTCGGCCAGCACCGCGGCAATCGGCCCGTAGACCTGACCGAAGAACATGACCTCCATGGAGCCGGCCAGGTCCTCGATTTCGCAGCGGGCGTAGGCGTTGCCGCTGTTCTTGGCAATCCGGCGCTGGAGCGAGGTGATCATCCCCGCAATGGTGACAATGGCGCCGTCGGCCGGGCCTTCCTCACCCACAATGTTGGTGATGGAGGAATCGGCGTGCTGGCTGAGGATGCCCTCGAGCCCCTGCAGCGGATGGTCCGAGACGTACAGTCCGAGCATGTCGCGCTCGAAGGAGAGCTTGTCCTTCTTCTCCCATTCGGGCAGGTCGGGGATCTCGATGCTGATCGAGTCCTCCGGCTCCTGGTCGGCTATCGCAGCGAAGAGGTCGAACTGGCCCACCGCCTCGTTGCGCTTGAGCACGACGACGGAGTCAATCGCCTCTTCGTGGATCATGGCCAGCGGCCGCCGGGCGTGGCCCATGGAGTCGAACGCGCCGGCCTTGATCAGCGATTCGATGGTGCGCTTGTTGCACACCACCGCCGGGACCTTCATCAGGAAGTCCTTGAAGTTGGTGAACGCACCCTTTTCCTCGCGGGCGGCCACCATGGACTGCACCACGTTGGCGCCGACGTTGCGGATGGCGCCCATGCCGAAGCGGATGTCGGTGCCTACCGGGGTGAAGTTCACGCTGGACTCGTTCACATCCGGCGGCAGCACCGTGATGCCCATCTTGCGGCACTCGTTCAGGTACATGGCCAGCTTGTCCTTGTCATCACCCACCGAGGTGAGCAGGGCCGCCATGTATTCGGCCGGATACTGGGCCTTCAGGTAGGCGGTCCAGTAGGAAACCACGCCGTACGCTGCCGAGTGGGCCTTGTTGAAGGCGTAGTCGGAGAAGGGCAGCAGGATGTCCCAGAGGGCCTTGATGGCGGCCTCGGAATAGCCGCGGTCCACCATGCCCTGGTGGAAGCCGGCGTACTGCTTGTCCAGCTCCGACTTCTTCTTCTTACCCATGGCGCGGCGCAGGATGTCGGCCTGGCCGAGGGTGAAGCCGGCGACCTTCTGCGCGATGGCCATAACCTGCTCCTGATACACGATCAGGCCGTAGGTGGTGCCCAGGATTTCCGCCAGCGGCTCCTCGAGCTCCGGGTGGATCGGCGTGATTTCCTGCTGCCCGGTTTTACGCAGGGCGTAGTTGGTATGCGAGTTCGCACCCATGGGGCCCGGCCGGTACAGGGCGATGACGGCGGAAATGTCTTCAAAGTTGTCCGGGCGCATGCTCTTGAGCAGCGACCGCATGGGGCCGCCGTCGAGCTGGAACACGCCCAGGGTGTCGCCGCTGGCCAGCAGTTCGTAGGCGGGTTTCAGGTCCAGCGGCAGGTCTTCCAGGACGAGGTCCTCGCCGCGGTTGTTCTTGATGTTCTCCACCGCGTCCGAGACGATGGTCAGGTTTCGCAGGCCGAGGAAGTCCATCTTGATCAGCCCCAGGCCTTCGCAGGTGGGGTAGTCGAACTGCGTGATGACCTGCCCGTCCTGGTCGCGGCGCATGATCGGGATGATGTTGATCAACGGGTCCGAGGACATGATCACGCCTGCGGCGTGCACACCCCACTGCCGCTTCAGGCCCTCCAGGCCCAGGGCGGTATCGAAGACGCGCTGCGAATCGGGGTCGGTGCGCAGCAGTTCGCGCAGTTCCTCCGCCTCGCCGTAACGCTTGGCTTCCTTGTTGTGGACATCGGCCAGGGACAGGCCCTTGCCCATCACGTCCGGCGGCATGGCCTTGGTCAGCCGCTCCCCCACCGAGAAGGGGTAGCCCATGACGCGTGAGGAGTCCTTCAGCGCCTGCTTGGCCTTGATGGTGCCGTAGGTGACGATCATGGCCACACGCTCGTCGCCGTACTTCTCGGTGACGTAGTGGATCACCTCGGAACGGCGCCGATCATCGAAGTCGACGTCGAAGTCAGGCATGGACACACGGTCCGGGTTCAGGAACCGCTCAAAGATCAGGCCGTGCTGCAGCGGATCCAGATCGGTGATGCCCATGGCGTAGGCCGCCATGGAGCCTGCGCCGGAGCCGCGGCCGGGACCGACGCGGATCCCGTTTGCCTTGGCCCAGTTGATGAAGTCGGCCACCACGAGGAAGTACCCCGGGAAACCCATCTGGGCAATGATGCCCACTTCGTAGTCGGCACGCTTGCGGACGGCGTCGGTAATGCCGTTCGGGTAGCGGCGGTGCAGGCCGGCCTCCACTTCCTTGACGAACCAGGACTCCTCGTTCTCCCCCTCCGGAGTGGGGAAGCGCGGCATGTAGTTGGCGTTGGTATTGAATTCGACGTCGCAGCGCTCGGCGATGAGCAGCGTGTTGTCGCAGGCCTCGGGGTAGTCGCGGAAGATCGCCCGCATCTCGGCCGGGGATTTCAGGTAGAACTCGTCGGCGTCGAACTTGAAGCGTTTCGGGTCCGCCAGCGAGGAGCCGGACTGCACGCACAGCAGCGCGGCATGCGCGGAGGCGTCTTCGGCGTGGGTGTAGTGCAGGTCGTTGGTGGCGACCAGCGGCAGCTTCAGCTCCTTGGCGAGCTTGAACAGGTCCGCCTGGACGTTGCGCTCAATGTCCAGGCCGTGGTCCATGATTTCGCAGAAGAAGTTGTCCGCACCGAAGATGTCGCGGAAGTCGGAGGCGGCCTGGACGGCCTCACGGTACTGGCCCAGGCGCAGTTTCGTCTGTACCTCGCCGGACGGGCAGCCGGTGGTGGCGATGAGGCCCTTGCCGTAGGTCTGGAGCAGGTCACGGTCCATGCGTGGCTTGTAAAGGAAGCCCTCCAGGGAAGCCAGGGAGGACATCCGGAACAGGTTGTGCATGCCCTCGGTGGTCTCCGACCACATGGTCATATGCGTGTAGGCACCGGCGCCGGAGACGTCGTTGCGGCCGCCGTCGCCCCACTTCACACGGGTCTTGTCCGCGCGGGCGGTGCCGGGGGTCAGATACGCCTCCACACCGATGATCGGCTTGATGCCGGCGTTGCGGGCCTTGTTCCAGAAGTCGAAGGCACCGAACACGAACCCGTGGTCCGTTGTGGCCACCGCGTTCATTCCCAGCTCTTCGGCATGGCTGAAGAGGTCCGTCAGACGGGCCGCCCCGTCCAGCATCGAATACTCGGTGTGGTTGTGAAGATGGACAAACGATTTCGAAGAACTAGTTGCTGAAGCCACCGAACCATTCTAGGCCCGGTCCGCGCAGGCTCCGGACGGCACGCCGCCCCGGAGCCTGCATGTCTGTCACGCCCTGTGGGGCACGACGCAGTCCTGCTGCGGGCGGCTCAGACGTCGCCGCGCTGCAGGGCGTCCAGCGCATACTGCAGGTCCTGCGGGTACTCGCTGAAAACCTCGACCCTTTCCCCGGTGCCGGGGTGGGCGAAGGCCAGCTGCCGGGCGTGCAGCCACTGGCGGGTCAGGCCCAGTTCGGCGGCCAGCTTGGCCTCGGCGCCGTACGTGAGATCTCCGGCACAGGGGTGCTTGAGGGCGGAGAAATGCACGCGGATCTGGTGCGTGCGGCCGGTTTCCAGGTGCACCTCCACCAGGGAGGCCTTGCCGAAGGCTTCCAGGACCTCGTAGTGGGTGACCGACGGGCGGCCGCCCTCGAGGACGGCGAAACGCCAGTCATAGGAGGGGTGCCGTCCGATCGGCGCGTCAATGGTGCCGCGCAGCGGATCCGGCAGGCCCTGGACCACGGCGTGGTACATCTTGTCCACGGTGCGGTCCTTGAAGGCCTGCTTGAGCTGCGTGTAGGCGTGCTCGGTCTTGGCCACGACCATGGCCCCGGAGGTGCCCACGTCCAGGCGGTGGACAATACCCTGCCGCTCGGGGGCGCCTGAGGTGGAGATGCGGTAACCGGCTGCGGCCAGCCCGCCGACCACCGTGGGGCCAACCCATCCGGGCGAGGGGTGCGCGGCGACGCCTACGGGCTTGTCGATGACCACGAAGTGCTCGTCATCGAGCAGGATTTTCAGTCCCTCCACCGGTTCGACGACGACGGCGAGGGGGTCGCGCAGTTCCGGGATGTCCACGGTGACCTTGTCACCGGCGGACAGCCGGTCGGATTTGCCCAGCGGCCGTCCGGCCATGCTGAAGTACCCGTCGGCGAACCAAGGGGTGACCGTGGAGCGGGAAACCTCCAGGAGCTTAGCCAGGACCGCATCGGCGCGGCCGCCGTCGGCTTCGTCCGGGATCTGCAGGACGGTGTGAATCTCATTCATCGGTTGCCTTCGTCATTCTTGGTATCTTCTGTGCCGGTTGCCGGCGTATCTTCCGGGGACTCGCTTGCGGTCAGTTGGCCGTCCATCCCGATTCCGCGCAGGGTCAGCAGGCAGATCAGCACCACGCCGCAGACCACGCAGGAGTCGGCAATGTTGAAAATCGCGAAGTTCGGCAGTGCGATGAAGTCCACAACGTGCCCCTGCCCGAAGGACGGGGCCCGGAAGAGCCGGTCAGTGAGGTTGCCCAGTGCGCCGCCCAGGACCAGGCCCAGGGCAATGGCCCAGGTCAGGGAGCGGACCTTGAGCATGAGGTAGAGCAGGAACCCGCTCACCGCCACCATGATCAGGGTGAACACCCAGGTGTAGTCGGTGCCGATCGAGAACGCCGCGCCGGGGTTGAGGATGTAATGCCAGCGCAGCACCGGCGGCAGCACGTCGGTGACCTGGCCAAGCACCATGGTGCTTTCCACCCACCATTTGGTGAGCTGGTCAAGGCCAAGGCCGACGACGGCGCACGCGGCCATGATCAGGGCGTAGCCGGACCAGCCGGGCCGCACGTTGGCGCCACGGCCCGCAGCCTTGGCCGCAGGTTCCTCAGAAGATTTTGTCATGGTGCTTTCGTTCGTTGGGGCGCATCGCGGGACGGCCCGACCGGGAAACGCGACAGGCCGGCTGGCCGGGGCGTCCCGGCCAGCCGGCCCGTGCTTTATCTCAGTTTAGTGCACCCGCGGATTGCTGCGGGTTCCGTTCGGTGACTTACGCGTCAGCGGTCTCCGAGGCAACGGAGCCGCGGGAGTCCAGGTCACGCAGCTGGCCTTCGATGTAGGCCTTCAGGCGTGCACGGTAGTCGCGCTCGAAGCCGCGCAGCTGCTCGACCTTGCGCTCCAGGACAGACTTCTGCTGTTCCAGGTTGCTGAGGATCTTGCGGCTCTTGTCCTGGGCTTCACTGACGAGGCCGCTGGCTTCGATCTGGGCTTCGGCAATGATCTTGTCGCGCTGCTCGACACCGGCACCGACGTAGTCGTCGTGCATCTTCTGGGCCATGGCCAGGATGCCTGCGGCGGTCTCGGTGCTGTTGGCTGCGGGCGCTGCAGCCGGAGCCGCGGCCACCGGTGCTTCGACCTTCGGCTCTTCGACCTTGGCAACGGGAGCCTTGGGCTCCTCAACCTTGACGGGCTCGGGCTTCTCTTCCTTCACCGGCTGCGTGACCTGTTCGGTCTTTGCTGCAGCGGAGACGGGGGCCGGGATGGAGCCCTCAGCTGCGTTGCCTGCTACGCATTCAGCCAGCTGGCGGCGCAGGTCTTCATTTTCTGCGCCCAGGCGGCGAAGCTCCACGACGATCTCGTCGAGGAAGTCATCTACCTCGTCCTGGTCGTAGCCTTCACGGAACTTAGTAGGCTGGAACCGCTTGTTTACAACATCTTCTGGCGTCAGAGCCATCTGGTCACCTCACACTGGTTATAAGATTCGCCTGCGAGTCAAGCAGACGGTTCTACGTACAGAATTACGGACATACAAAATCTAAGGGGTCTTATTCTTTTTCACAGTATATCTATCGGTGTCGGAAAACTAACCGGCCCCCGCGCACCGCAGTGCCTAGATGAAGCTGCGAACGATCGTTTTGGCGATCGCCACCACAATGAACAGCACCACGAAGGCCAGGTCCAGGGAGATGCCGCCAAGCCTCAGCGGGGGTATAAACCGCCGCAAAAGCCGGATGGGCGGATCGCTTGCACTGTAAATAACCGTTGCCAGTACCAGCGCCGGCCCCTTAGGGCGCCACTGACGGGCAAAGATCTGGACTGCGTCATAAACAATCCGCAGCAGCAGCGCAAACTGAAAGAGGACCAGCAGTAGGTACAGCAGGGAGAAAATAATACTCACGCGTGTGGTTTCGTTTCCGGGGAAGCCTCAGCAGCCCGCATCAGGTCCGCCGTGGCGGAGACGCGGTCAGCTCTGGTTGAAGAATGCCGACTGGGACTCGCTGACCTTTTTGTCATCCCCCAGCACCTCCACGTAGGACGGTGAGAGAAGGAAAACCTTGTTGGTCACGCGTTCAATGCTACCGCGCAGTGCAAACACCAGACCAGCGGAGAAATCCACCAGGCGCTTGGCGTCTGCTTCGCCCATGTCCGTGACGTTCATGATCACGGGAATGCCGTCGCGGAAGCTCTCGCCGATGATCTTTGCATCGTTGTAGGAGCGGGGGTGGACGGTGGTGATCTGGCGCAAGCCAGCCACTTCCTCTCGGGATGAAGGGGCGCGCTTGATGGGTGTCACGGGCGCCCGGTACTCTTCGACGGCCGTGCGGACCACGGGAGCCGCAGCCGGCTCAATTTCGCGCTCGGGGCGCTGCGGGCGCTCGTACTCGGGTGCGTATTCTTCGCTGCGGGCGGGGGTTTCCCGCTGGCTTTTCTGCTCAGACTCGTAGTGCTCATCACCATCGGCGAGCCCAAGGTAAATCATTGTCCTGCGCATTGCGCCAGCCATGGTTGCTCCTTCTAGTCCTTCAGCGCCGTAGCACCCGTCCCTCGCCAGATGAGAGACATTTCCTGTATTAGACGCTACCGCACGGCGGGCCGCGGCCCGAGAATATCCGAGCCGATGCGCAGGTGTGTCGCTCCGTGCGCCAGGGCGGCTTCCAGGTCCCGGCTCATGCCTGCAGAAATCCCCGACGCTTCGGGATACTCAGCGCGCAGCCGGTCGGACAGGGCCTGCAACCGGGCAAAAGCCGCACCGGGGTCCTCCTGCAGCGGGGCAACGGCCATCACGCCGGCCAGCCGGAGACCGGGCCGGGCAGCCACCGCGTCAGCGAGGGCAGGCAGATCGGCCGGCATGGCTCCCCCGCGGCCCGGCCCTCCCCCTGGTTCCCCGGCTGCCGGGACGGCGCCGGGTCCGCTTGGGTTCGGGTTCCGCAGGTCCACCTGCAGGAAGCAGTCCAGCACGGCACGGGGCGGCAGATCCGCGTCGGCACGGCGCTGCTGCTCGACCGTCATTGCCTTGTCCAGGGCGCTCACAAGGGAAAGCCGGTCCACGGAGTGGACGGCGGCGGCGTACCGCACGACCGACTTGGCCTTATTGCTCTGGAGCTGGCCGATGAAGTGCCAGGAGAGCCCCAGCTGTGCGGTTTCCGCGGACTTGGCCGATGCTTCCTGGTCCTTGTTCTCACCGACGTCCTGCACGCCCAGCCCGGCCAGCAGTTCAACGTCAGCGGCCGGGAAGTACTTCGTGACCACGATGAGTGTGGGGTCGGTCCCGGCGGGCGCGGCGACGCTGATGCGGCGGCGTACCGTTTCGAGCCGGGCGGCAAGTTCGTCGCGGCGGGCGGCCGGGGAGGTGCTGGAAGTCATAGCGGGATTCCTAGGATCGTGCAGCTTTTGGTTCGTGCGGTGCGTGCAGTGTGGAAGAGGGGCGCGGGTCAGCGGCGCCAGATCACCCCGGCGAAGCGGCCGGCGGCGCTGCTGCGCCGATGGGAGTAAAGATCATCCGATTCCAGTGTGCATCCGGGAAGGCGGATCACCTGGACATCCAGGGCTGTGAGCTCGGCTTCGGCGCCGGCGGGCAGGTCAAGTGCGGGCGTATCCCAGCGGGTACGGGAGGCCAGTACGGGCAGCCGGGCCTTGGCGTCGGCCAGCATGGCCTCGGGGACTTCGTAGCAGGCGCCGCAGACGGCGGGGCCGATCCAGGCCCGCAGCCCGGTGGCTCCGGCGCTGCGCATGGTGGCCACAGTGTTGGCCAGGACGCCGTCGAGCAGACCGCGGCGCCCCGCGTGTGCGGCTGCGGTCACGACCCCGCCGGGCCCGCGGCCGGCCAGGAGGACCGGCACGCAGTCGGCGACCATGACGGCCAGCGGACTGCTGCCATCGGCGCTGACCAGGGCATCAGCCGTCGGCACGGCGGACGGGGACCCTGGCCCCAAGCCATCCGCGGTATCCACGGTGGCCACATCGGCGGAATGGACCTGGTTCATGAACCGGAGCGATCCGGCGGGCACCTGCATCCGCTTTTCCAGCGCGGCCCGCCGCAACAGCACCTGCCCGGGATGGTCTCCGACATGCAAAGCGAGGTTGCCCGCCGTTGTGTTGGTGAATGCAACCATCAGGCCGTCACCGGCCTGTGTCTGCCACCAAAACATCGTCGAACAACCTCGCTGCCGGGCTGCTCCGGGTTGACCCCGGAACGCGGTATTACTTCAGGAAATCAGGAACGTCCAGGTCGTCGTTCCGTCCGGTGGACAGGTCCGATTCCACAACGGCCGGCAGGTCGACGTCGAACCCGGCGTCAGCCGGAACGTCGCTGTGCTGTGCTGAGCGCTGCGACCAGGCCGAGAGGCCGGCGGAAGCGGGAGCCGCTCCGGCGTAGCCAACAGCTGCCGGAGCACTGACGGGCGGTGCTGCAGGCTCGGCAGGCTTGTGCGAGACCGGCTGCGAGGTGACGTCCACCTGATCGAAGCCGGCGGCGATGACCGTGACCCGTGCTTCGTCACCCAGGGCGTCGTCAATAACGGCACCGAAGATGATGTTGGCTTCGGGGTGGGCCACTTCCTGGACCAGGCGGGCTGCTTCGTTGATTTCGAAGAGGCCCAGGTCGGAGCCGCCCTGAATGGAAAGCAGGACGCCGTGGGCGCCGTCGATGGAGGCTTCGAGCAGAGGAGAAGCTATTGCCAGCTCGGCAGCCTTTACGGCACGATCCTCCCCTCGGGCGGAGCCGATGCCCATGAGGGCCGAACCGGCACCCTGCATGACCGACTTGACGTCCGCGAAGTCGAGGTTGATCAGGCCCGGGGTGGTGATCAGGTCGGTGATGCCCTGGACGCCGGAGAGCAGCACCTGGTCGGCGGAGCGGAAGGCGTCCAGCATGGACACGTTCCGGTCGCTGATGGAGAGAAGGCGGTCGTTCGGGATCACGATGAGCGTGTCGACTTCGTCGCGCAGCGTGTCGATACCGGACTCTGCCTGGTTAGAGCGGCGGCGGCCTTCGAAGGTGAAGGGGCGCGTCACCACACCGATGGTCAGTGCACCCAGGGAGCGGGCGATGCGGGCCACGACGGGCGCGCCGCCGGTACCGGTGCCGCCACCCTCGCCTGCCGTCACGAAGACCATGTCGGCCCCGCGGAGGACTTCCTCAATCTCCTCGGCGTGGTCCTCGGCAGCCTTGCGGCCCACCTCGGGATCCGCGCCGGCGCCCAGGCCGCGGGTCAGCTCACGTCCGACGTCCAGCTTGACGTCGGCGTCGCTCATCAGCAGTGCCTGCGCATCGGTGTTGATGGCGATGAACTCCACGCCTCGGAGTCCAACGTCGATCATCCGGTTTACGGCGTTCACGCCACCGCCGCCGATGCCGACGACCTTGATGACGGCCAAGTAATTCTGCGGTGCTGCCACGTCCTGTGTCCCTTGTTCGAATCTGTGCAACTGATCATTGGTCGGCCGGGTCTCCCGGCCAAAGCCTTGAACCTGAACTGGAACCTTCAAGCGAGAACATTAAGCCTCTACTTGAGGGTTATAGTTATGTCAAGTAATCCTCTACCTGTGACGCTATGGGGCGACAAGGGGTTCTGCAATTACCTCTGCCGCGTGTCGGCATTTTCTTTCCCCGAGGAGGGAAAGATCACCGTGTCACCGGAGCATTGGGAGTGCTGACGTCAAATACCTTGACCGCCGGCTCCTTGGCCGGCATGCCCAGCATCGCCTCCAGGACACGGGCCTTGGCAACGTTCGATTCGGCACTGCCCCAGAAGACGCTCTGGCCGTTCACGAGCTTCAGTTCCACGGAATCCACCGATCCCGCCGAGGCATGGTCCAGCTGTTCCAGGACCTTGGGCGGAAGGACCGACAGAACCGAGGTAACGGTACTGAACACCCGGCTGTTCACTGCCTCGGTCCCACCGTCGATGAGCGGCAGCCGCGCCTGTGCGCGGTTCACGGCCGTGCCGATGGTCCGGCCCTCCGCGTCAATGAGCAGGAAGCTCTCACCGCTTTGCAGCACGGCTACCGGCACCCGTTCGGTAATGCTGACCACGATTTCCGAGGGCGGCTGGGCAATGACCTCGACGCCGGCCACTTCGGGCCTGTCTGCCAGCAGGGCAGCCACGTCGGCATCGGAAATGGTGGTCAGCGGCTCCCCCATCAGGGGCTGCAGTGCCCGCTGGGCCTCTTCGGTGGGCAGCAGGGAGTTGCCCTGCACCGTCACCGTTTTCAACGCCAGCGCCGGTGAGAAGAACAGCAGGGCGAAAAAGGCGCCCAGCACGACGACGGCGGTCAGCCCCCAGCCAATCAGCCGGCGTTTCCGGCGCCGGGCGGGCGGCTCGGGAAACGCCAGCACCGTGGCGCTGACGACGTCGCCGCCGGACTGCGTGTCGACGGCGGCATCGGCGTTGGCGCCGGTTTTCACGCCGGTCCTGGTGCCGGTTTTGGTGCTGGCACTGCCGTGAACGGTTGACCCGGACGGTGTGGAGTGCGTGGACGGCGCGGACGGCGTGCGCCGCCACGTGCCGGACCCGGGCACGGCATCCACGGGTGGCCGGCGCGGTTTCCGGCTACCCACGGTGCCCGTCCCGCGGAGCCGGCCGGCCGGCGTCGTGGGCATGAGCGCGAACGCCGGCGTCAGCGGAATCCGCGCCGGGAACACCGGGTGCGGCAGCGTCGTCGCGGGAGAGTTCATTGATGAAGTCAGCACCGTACTGCGTGACGTCGCCGGCACCCACGGTAAGGATGATGTCCCCCGGTTCCACCCGCCGGCAGATGTCCTTGACCGCCTGGGCTGCATCGGGGGCATAGCCTCCGGGACGGTTGACGCGGGAGCTGATCAGCTCGCTGGTGACGCCGTCCACCGGGTCTTCCCGCGCTGCGTAAATGTCCAGCACCGTGGCGGTGTCCGCCAGTTCCAGGGCGGAAGCGAATTCTCCGGCGAACGCCAGCGTGCGGCTGAACAGATGGGGCTGGAACAGGACATGCACGCGGTGCTCCCCCGCGACGGTCCGCGCGGCCTGCAGGGCGGCTACCACCTCGGTGGGATGGTGGGCATAGTCGTCAAAGACCCGGACCCCGCGCACGGCGCCCTTTGATTCGAACCGCCGGGCGGCACCGGAAAACACCGAGAGTCCCTCCGCAGCCAGCGCCGGATCCACGCCGAGCCCCAGGCCGACGGCGAAGGCCGCCGCCGCATTGCGGATGTTGTGCGCTCCGGGCACGAGCAGCCGCAGCTCCTGTTCGCAGTCCAGCCCGTCGAGGCTGAAGCGGAGCACCGAAACGGAACCGCTGCCCACCGCACGGGTGTCGGTGATCCGGATGTCGGCACTCTCGCCGTAGCCGTAGGTGCAGACCCGGGCGGCTCCGGAGCGTCCGGCCACGGCCACGGCGCCGGGATCGTCGGCGCAGGCAACGAGCAGGCCGTCGGCGGGCAGCAGCCGGACAAACCGGTCAAAGGAGGCGAAGACCGCTTCCTCGGTGCCGTAATGGTCCAGGTGGTCTGCCTCGACATTGGTGATGACGGTGATCCGGGGCGAGTAGTTCAGGAAGGACCCGTCCGATTCGTCGGCCTCGGCCACAAACACGCTGCCGGTGCCCAGGGCAGCGTTGACGCCCAGGGCCGCCACGTCGCCGCCGATGGCGAAGGACGGATCGCGCCCGGCTTCGCGCAGCAGCACGGTCACCATGGCCGTGGTGGTGGTCTTGCCGTGCGTTCCGGCCACCGCCACCACGTCCTGGCCGTCCATGGCCGCAGCCAGTGCTTCGGAGCGGTGGATGACCCGCAGACCCAGGGCGCGGGCGCGGGCCAGTTCGGGGTTGTCGGGCCGGATAGCGGTGGACACCACCACGGTGTCCGCGTCCGTGACGTTTTCGGGCTGCTGGCCCACAAAGACATCGGCACCCAGGAGCTCCAGGGCGCGGAGTCCGGGCGAATCCCGGGAGTCGGAGCCTGAGACACTCACGCCCTGGCCCAGCATGACCCGGGCCACTGCCGACATGCCTGCCCCGCCGAGGCCGATGAAGTGCACCCGTCCGAGGTCCGAAAGCTTTAGCGTGCTCATGCCTGTGACCTTACGTTTGCATCGAAAATGAACTCCGCCATGCGCCGGTCGGCGTCGCGGATCCCCTGCGCGGCAGAGGCGGCCGCCATCTTTTCCAGCGCGGGAGCGTCCGCCAGCAAAGGTATCAGCCGGTTCAGGATCCACTCAGCGGTGAAGAGCGAGTCAGCTACCACGAGCGCTCCCCCGCCGGCCACGAGCCCGGCCGCGTTCAGTGCCTGCTCGCCGTTGCCGTGCGGCAGCGGCACCAGCACGGCGGGCAGGCCCACGGCGCTGATTTCGCATACGGTTCCGGCTCCGGACCGGGCCAGCAGCAGGTCGGCGGCGGCGTACGCCTGTTCCATGCCGTCCACGTACTCGACCTGCCGGTACAGCGGCGCCGCCAGCTTGGCGCCGTCGGCGGTTTTCAGCTCTTTGCCCCGGCCGGTGATGTGCAGCGTCTGGATGCCTGCCGCCGCCAGGGCGGGCAGGGACTCCTGGACGGCCCGGTTGATGCTCGCAGCGCCGGAGGATCCGCCGGTGACCACCAGGGTGGGCAGATCCGGTCGCAGGCCGAGGGCCGCGCGCGCGGCCGGCTGCGCGGCCCTCCGGTCCAGGCCGGAGATTTCCCTGCGCATGGGCATGCCCACCAGGCGGGCGCCCGGCAGTTTGGTTTCGGCAAATGCCGTGCCGACGACGGCGGCGAACCGGGCGCCCACGCGGTTGGCCAGGCCCGGACGGGCGTTGGCTTCATGGACGATGACCGGCAGCTTCCGGCGGCGTGCAGCCAGGTACACCGGCGTGCAGACGTAGCCGCCCACGCCCACAACGACGTCGGCCCCTGCCTCGTCGAGGATATCCCCTGCCTGCCGGACGGCAGCCAGCAGCCGGCCGGGCAGCCGGAGGAGGTCGCCGCTGGGCCTGCGCGGCATGGGAACCCGGTCGATGACGGCCAGCTCAAACCCGGCGGCGGGCACCAGCCGGGTTTCCATCCCGGCTGCAGTGCCCACGACCTTGATGCTGGTCCCGGGCGCGGACTCCCGGACGGCGTTGGCTACGGCAAGGAGCGGGCTGATATGCCCGGCAGTGCCGCCTCCGGCCAGGACAAGGGAAAGGGGACGTTGCGTCATGGAGCTGATGGTTCACTTTCGGGACGTTGGTGTTCGGGGACTTTGCGGGCAAAGGAGAGCAGGACCCCGATGGCCATCAGGGTGATGGTCAGGGAGGAGCCGCCATAGGAGATGAACGGCAGCGGAACGCCGATCACCGGCAGCAGGCCGGTCACCATGGCAATGTTCACGAAGGCCTGGCCGATGATCCAGACCAGGATCGATCCGCAGACGATCCGGATGAACGGGTCGGTGTGGCGCATGGTCATGCGGATGGTGGCCACGGCCAGGACGCCGAAGAGCAGCACGATCAGGAGGGTCCCGAGCAGCCCGAATTCCTCACCGATGATGGCGAAGATGAAGTCATTGTGCGCTTCGGGGATCCAGCTCCATTTCTGCCTGCTCTGGCCGATGCCCACGCCGAACCAGCCGCCGGAGGCCAGGGCGTACATGCCGGCGTTGGCCTGGTCACAGAGGCCTCCGCCGCAGTCCAGTTTCAGCCAGGCGCTGATCCGGCTGCTGCGGTTGCTGCTGACCATCGACATCAGGACCGCTGCCCCGGCTCCGGAGGCCACCAGGGCGGCCAGGAACCGCAGCGGCGCCCCGGCGAAGAACAGCGAGGCAATCATGATCATGCCCATGATGATGACCGTGCCCAGGTCCTTGCCGGCCATGACCAGACCGATCAGGACCGCGCCGCCGGGAAGGACCACCGGAATCAGGGCATGCTTCCACTGGGTGAGCAGCTTTTGCTTCTGGGAGAGGACCGAGGCGAACCAGACGGCCATGGCCAGCTTGGCGGCCTCGGAGGGCTGGCCGCCGACGCCGCCGATCTCGATCCAGTTCCGGTTGCCGTTGACCTCCTTGCCGACGCCGGGCACAAGGACCGCCACGAGCAGGACGATCGCCAGGATCATCAGGAACCAGGCCAGTTTTTTGTACCCGTTGGGGCCCAGCCGTGACAGGCCGAACATAGCGGCGATGCCGAAGCCGGCAAACATGGCCTGCTTGACGAAGAAGTTGAAGGTGTTTCCCGCGGATTCCCCGGCGGAGGCGGCAATGGACTCCACCGAGGACGCCGAGAGCACCATCATCAGGCCGATAGCGGTCAGCGCCAGGGCGGCACCGAGGATGGTGTAGTACGCCGAGCCGGTGGCGCTGCGCCGGCTGCCTTCCAGCAGGACGATGCCACGCTCGAAGAGCGACGGCTTTTTACCCGGCTCCGCTGACGCGCCGGCACCGCGCCGGGAACCGGCCGGGGTGCCGGACGCAGGTTTACGCGTGCCGGAAGTGCGCGTGCCGGACGTTCCGGTGGCTGAGGTGCCACCGGCCGACGTCCCGGATGCCGGCGCCCTGGATGGACCGGTTGTCCCGGGTGTCCCGCCGGAAGCTGCCGGACGGTTGGTCCGAAGCACCGGTTTGCGGGGTTTCCCCGGGGACGTGGTGGCCATTACGGCTCCTTAGGAGTGGGCGCCTGTCCTTCCACGTACCCGCGGACGGCTTCGATGAAAGCCCCGCCGCGGTGTGCGTAGGAGGCAAACTGGTCCATGGACGCCGCGGCAGGGGCCATGAGGACGGTGTCCCCCGGCTGTGCCTGGGCTGCGGCTGCCGCGACGGCCAAAGCCATCACTTCATCACCGCTGACCGTGGGCACTGATGCATGTTTCCCACCAGTGTGGGGCGGAACGGCGTCGATCACCCGGACCTCGGGCGCGTGTCGCGCCAATGCGCTGCGCAGGTCGGCTGAATCGGCACCAATCAGGATGACTGAGCGCAGCCGCGACGCGTGGCTGCGGATCAGGTCGTCGTAGCTCACGCCCTTGGACAGTCCGCCGGCGATCCAGACGACGGATCCGAAGGAAGCCAGTGACGCGGCTGCAGCGTGTGGGTTGGTGGCCTTGGAGTCGTTGACCCACAGGACGTCGTTCAGGCGGGCAACCGGCTGGATCCGGTGGTCTCCGGGTTCATAGTTCCGCAGCCCGTCGCGGACGGCGATGGGCTCCACGCCGTACGCCCTGACGAGGGCGGCCGCGGCAAGGGCGTTGGCGACGGTGTGCCGCGGCGCGTGCTCGCCCAGGTCAGCCAGGGACGCCAGTTCCGCGGCGGAATCCTTCCGTTGTTCAATGAACGCGCGGTCCACGAGCAGGTTTTCGACCATGCCCACCATGGACACTGCCGGCATGCCGGTGGTGAAGCCCACGGCGCGGCAGCCTTCAACGACGTCGGCGTCCTCGACCATGCGCTCGGTCTCGGACTGGTCGGCGTTATAGATGCACGCCACCTTGGTGTTGGCGTAGATCTTCGCCTTGTCCGCGAGGTAGCCCTCATAGGAGCCGTGCCAGTCCACATGGTCTTCGGCCACGTTCAGGCACACGCTCGCCAGCGGCGAGAGCGAGGAGGACCAGTGCAGCTGGAAGCTGGAGAGTTCAACGGCAATGACGTCGTAGCCCTGCGGATCGCGGATTGCGTCCAGGATCGGGGTTCCCACGTTTCCGGCGGCAATGGCCCGCAGGCCGGCGGCCCGCAGCATGCTTTCGGTCATGGTGACGGTAGTGGTCTTGCCGTTGGTTCCCGTGATGGTGAGCCATTCCGCGGTCTTGCGGCCTTCGCGGACCCGGACCCGCCAGGCCAGTTCCACATCGCCCCACACCGGGATTCCGGCGTCGGCGGCGGCGGCCATGAGCGGGTGGGTCGGGCTGAAACCGGGCGAGGTGACCACCAGTTCGGCAGGTTCGCCGTCGACCAGGGGCAGCGCCCCGGCGTGGGCTTGCCCCAGCAGGACGTCGGCGGCACCAACGATCCGCAGCGTGTCCGCCTTGGCACGGTTCTCTTCGGTGTCCTTGGCGTCCACCACAACGACGCGGGCACCGAGCTCGATCAGGGTGTCGGCCGCCGAGAAACCGGACAGGCCGATGCCGGTGACCACTACGCGCAGGCCGTTCCAGGCGGCGTCCCAGGTGGTCAGCTCATCCAGGCGTGAGGTGCTCAATTGCCCACCACCCATTCTCCGTAGAAGAGTCCCAGGGCCACGGCGACGCAGAGCCCGGCCACAATCCAGAACCGGACCACCACCGTCACTTCGGCCCAGCCCTTGAGTTCGAAGTGGTGCTGCAGCGGGGCCATCTTGAACACGCGCTTGCCGCCGCTGAGTTTGAAGTAGCCGACCTGGATGATGACCGAGAGCGTGATGATCACGAAGAGGCCGGCCAGGATCACCAGCAGCAGTTCGGTGCGGGAGAGGATGGCGAAGGCTGCGATGGCGCCGCCGATGGCCAGCGATCCGGTGTCGCCCATAAAGATCTTGGCCGGTGAGGTGTTCCACCAGAGGAAGCCCACCAGCGCGCCGGCGAGGGCACCTGCAAGCAGCGCCAGATCCATCGGGTCGCGGACCTCATAGCAGACGGCTCCGGAGCGGGGCGCGCCACAGCTCTGGTTGGACTGCCAGATGCCCATCAGGAAGTAGGCGCCGAACACGAGGATGGACGCGCCGGCTGCCAGGCCGTCGAGCCCGTCGGCCAGGTTCACGCCGTTGGTGGTGCCGGTGATGATCAGGTTCGCCCACAGGATGAAGAGGATGGCTCCGATCAGGGTGCCGGCGAAGGCCAGGTCGATGCCGGTGTCCCGGATGAAGGAAATCTCCGTGGAGGCCGGGGTCCGGCCCTGGCTGTTGGGGAAGTTCAGGGCCAGGATGGCGAACGTGACCCCCACCAGGGTCTGCAGGATGATCTTGGCCTTGGCGTTCAGCCCGAGGCTGCGCTGGCGGGAGATCTTGGTGTAGTCGTCGATAAAGCCCACCAGTCCCATCCCGACCATCAGGAACAGGACCAGGAGACCGGACACCGAGGGCCCGAAGGTCCCCGGGTTGATGATGGGGCTGATCAGGTGGGTAATGAAGTAGGACGCCACCACGGAGGCCACGATGACGGCGCCGCCCATAGTCGGCGTGCCGCGCTTGGTGTGGTGCGAGGTGGGGCCGTCGTCCCGGACGAACTGTCCGTAGCTTTTGCGGACGAGGAACCGGATGAACAGCGGGGTGCCGATGAAGGCGAAGACCAGGGCCAGTGATGACCCGATGAGCAGGGATACCACTTACTGGACGCCTCCGGCTTCCCCGGCGAGGTCCGGGCTGGTCTGCTGCGGCGCGGAGGCCGGCAGGGAGGTTGAAGATGGGGCGTTCAAAGCTATCCGATCACCGAGGTGGCGCAGGGCTGCGCCGTTGGAGGATTTGAAAAGGACCAGGTCACCGGGTTCCAGGGCGGATTCCAGGAGGCGTTCGGCGTCTTCGGCGGTCTCGACGAAAACGGATTCGTCCCCCCAGGAGCCTTCCATCACGGCACCGGTATGCATGGCGCGCGCGCCGGTACCCACAACGATCAGGTGGGAGATATTCAGGCGGACCACATAGCGGCCCACGGCGTCGTGCTCGGTGACTGATGAGTCGCCCAGCTCGAGCATCTCCCCCAGCACCGCCCAGGTGCGCCGGCCCCGGCCCAGTTCGGCCAGGGTGCGCAGGGCGGCCCGCATGGATTCGGGGTTGGCGTTGTAGGCGTCGTTGATGACGGTGACGCCGTCCTCGCGGTCGGTGCGTTCCATCCGCCAGCGGCTGGCGGCCTTCTGCCCGGACAGGCCGGCGGCGATCCGGTCACCGGGAACACCGGCGGCGTGTGCCGCTGCTGCGGCGGCCAGGAGGTTTGCGGTGTGGTGCGCGCCGATCAGGCCCGATTCCACCGGGGCTTCGCTTCCGTCAGGGAAGCGGAGGGTGAACACCGGGTGTCCGAGCGCATCGGTACGGGCGTCAACGGCCCGCAGCGCTGCCTTGGCTCCGTGCGCCTGCTCGGGTGAGGAGGTGAAGTAGAGGATCTCCACGCCGGCAGCGACCCTCTTGGCCATGGCTGCCACGCGGATGTCGTCGGCGTTCAGGACAGCGGTGCCGCCCGCAGCCAGCGCCTCGACCAGTTCGCCCTTGGCCTTGGCGATGTTTTCCACGCCGCCGAATTCACCGGCGTGGGCGGAACCCACGCAGAGGACGACGCCGATGTCGGGTTTGACCATCGAGGCCAGGTATTCGATGTGGCCGATGCCGGTGGCACCCATTTCCACGATCAGGTAGCGGGTGCCGTATCCGGCGCCGAAGATGGTCAGCGGAACCCCCACCTCGCCGTTATAGGAGCCGGTGGGAGCCACGGTTTCGCCTTCGGCACGCAGGATCCCGGCCAGCAGGTCCTTGGTGGTGGTCTTGCCTGCCGAGCCGGTGATGCCGATGACGGTCAGCGGAGCGTTGGCCCGCAGCCGCCTCACGATCTCGCCGGCAAGGGCGCCCATGGCCAGGACGGCGTCGGGGACCAGCACCGCCGGGTAGGGGGCGCCGGACGGGTCCTGGACCACGCGCTCTACCAGGGCCAGCACCGCGCCGCGGGCGAAGGCTGCCTCCACGAAGAGGTGTCCGTCGGAGTGTTCTCCGGGTTTGGCGATGAAGAGGGACCCCGGGGATGCTTCCCTGGAATCGGTGATGGCCGAGTCAACGATCGTCCCGGGTGCCTCTGCGGCCCCGCCGATCAGTTGGCCGCCAGTGATAGCCGCTATGTCTGCTGCACTAAGTTCAATCATGACGATTTAGGACTCTACCCCGTCGCCGGACAGCACAGGGAATCCGTACCTTGTCAAAGCCTGCCTCAGTTCAACGCGGTCGTCGAGGACCAAATTCACTCCTTTTACTTCTTGGAAGACTTCATGTCCACGCCCTGCCACGAGCACCGTATCCTGCGGGCGGGCCAGTGCCACGGCGCGGTCGATCGCGGCGGCACGGGGTGCCACCTCAATGATCTCGCAGGCCAGGGCTTCGTTTTGCCGGGCTTCACGGGCCCCTGCGGAAACGTCCGCACGGATGGCGGCTTCGTCTTCGTCGTGGGGGTCGTCGTCGGTGATGATCACCACGTCCGCCAGGCGGGCGGCAATGGCACCCATCAGCGGCCGCTTGGTCTGGTCACGCTGGCCGGTGGCCCCGAAAACGATGATGACGCGCGGTGCCTCATCCCCGGTTCCGGGCGCGGAGGTATCGGACGCCGGGGCCTCCCGGCGCACGGAGGCCAGGGTGCGGGCCAGTGCATCGGGATTGTGTGCAAAGTCCACGATCGCCGCCGGAGCCGTGCCGACCATCTGCATACGCCCGGGCACCTCCACGGTGAAGGGGTCGCTGTCCAGGGCCTGCTGGAGTTCCGCTGCCGGAACGCCCGAGGCCAGCACCATGAGGGCGGCCAGCGCGGCGTTGGAGACGTTGAAGGTGCCCGGGAGTCCGGTTCCGGTGCGCAGCACGGCGCCGCCCGGCCCGCGCAGCACAAAGCGGTGACCCAGGCCGGCGCGCTCGACGTCGGTGACGCGCCAGTCGGGCTGCGGCCCGGTGTCGTCCGCCGCCGGGCCGGTCGCCAGGGTCCAGACCGGCACCGGAGCAGCGGCGGCCAGTTTGGCGCCCCACTCGTCATCGACGCAGATGACCGCGTGCCGGGCCCGCTCCGGAGTGAACAGGGCAGCCTTGGCCGCGAAGTACTCTTCCATCGACCCGTGCAGGTCCAGATGGTCCTGCGTGAGGTTCGTAAAGCCGGCAACGTCGAAGACCACGCCGTCCACCCGGCGGTAGGAGATGGCGTGCGAGGAGACCTCCATGGCCGCCGCGTCCAGCCCCTTCTGGCGCATCAGGGCCAGCAGTCCGTGCACCTGGGGAGACTCGGGGGTGGTGAGCGTGCTCGCGATGGGCTCTCCGCCGGCGAGGATTTCAATGGTGCCGATGAGGCCTGTGCTCTTGCCGAGGGCACCGAGCAGGGAGTTGATGAAGTAGGTGGTTGTCGTCTTGCCGTTGGTGCCGGTGACGCCGAACAGGGTTGGCGCGCTGCCGTCCTGCGGCCTGGACCCGAACACGGCAGCAGCCAGCGGCCCCACCAGGCGGCGGGGATCGGCCGTCACGAAGACCGGGACGGACAACGACCCAAGCCGTTCCGCGCCGTCGGAATCCGTCAGCACCGCAGCGGCACCTGCAGCCGCCGCTGCCTCGGCAAACTGCGCTCCGTGGTGCCGGGCGCCGGGCAGCGCCACGTAAAGGTCCCCGGGCTCCACCTCGAGGGAACTGATCGTGAGGCCGGTCAGCAGGACGTCGCGTGCCGGGCCGGACGCGGCGGCGGGACTGATCACCGGCAGGCCGGCGGCTGCGAGGGCCGCGGCGGTCTCCTGCAGGGAAACCGGGACAACCGCTGACGGACGCATTCCGGATCCCGGCTGCGGCGTTTCACGCTGGTCACTTATAGGCACTGCATAACTCCAGAAAATTGACGTGGTACCCGGAAGGTAAGGACCCGGTACTTTCGGTGGTGGACGACGGCGGTGGCCGGTTCCCGCGCGGCGGAAGTCAGTACTCCACGGGGTACAGCTCCGGTTCCGTGGTTGACGGCGCCACGTTTCGGCTGGTCAGAACCTGTTCCATGACTTTCTGGAAGGTCTTTCCGGGCTCAATCAGTTCCAAGGGGCCCTGCGGCCGCTGGAGCGTCACCACGGCCACGTACTGCGGATCCTCCATGGGTGCAATACCAGCATAGGAGACTGTGTAGCCGTCATAGCCGCCATTGGCCCCGGGGGCTTCGGCGGTGCCGGTCTTGGACCCCACCCGGTACTGCTCCAGCTTGCCGCTGGACCCGGATCCTTCGGCTGTGACGGTTTCGAGCATGTGTTGGACTTCACGGGCTGTTTCCTCCGAAACCACCCGTTTGCCTTCAGCCCGCTCCGTCTTCGTGGTGGTGCCGTCCGCGGCAACGTAACCGTCGATCAGGCTCGGGGCCAGCCGGACGCCGTCGTTCGCGATGGTCTGGTAGACCATCGCCGTATGCAGCGCGGTCTGGGCCAGGCCCTGCCCGAAGAGCACGGTGTACTGCTGGCGCGTGTCCCAGTCCTCCGGCTTGGCCAGGATGCCCTTGGTCTCACCGTTCAGGCCAACATCCAGCTGCTGGCCGATACCGAACTTCCGCATCCAGTCATACCGCTCCTGCGGCGTGAGCTTCTGCCCGATCATCACGGTTCCGGTGTTCATGGACTTGGTGAGGATTCCCGCAGCCGTCATCTGCAGGGTGCCGTGGTCGAAGGCGTCCTTGAAGGTCTGGCCGTCAACGGTGTAGGTATTGGCAATTTCGAACTGCGACTCCGGAGTGATCAGGTCCTCCTCCAGGGCGGCAGCCATGGTGATGACCTTCGTGGTGGAGCCGGGCTCAAACGGAACAGTCACCGACAGCGGCTGCCGGGATTCGGCCGGAGTCAGGCCCGGGTTGTTGGGGTCAACGGTGGTGGATTCGGCCATGGCGATCACCCGTCCGGTCTTGGCCTCGACCACCACCACATTGCCCCACTGCGCCCTGTACTGCGCAACCTGGCTGGCGATGGTCTGCTGGGCGAACCACTGCAGGTCCTGGTCGATGCTCAGCTGGATCGAATCGCCGTCCACCACGGGGGTGTCCTCGTTGGTGGCATACGGGATACGGATGCCGTCGCCGCCGATCTCATAGGTCTTGCTGCCGGCTTTTCCCGCCAGGACATCGTCCTGTGTCAGCTCCAGCCCTTCCTGCGGGCCGTCGGTACCGAGGAAGCCCACGATGGAACCGGCTACCGAGCCGGAGGGATAGGTGCGCAACGTGGTCCGGTCCGCGTAGATCCCGGGGAACTTGACGGCGAGGACTTTCTCCTTGATTTCAGGAGTGACGGTCTTGGCCACGAATTTGAAGGTCGCGTCACCCAGGACGGAGCTGCGCAGGGTCTGGACGTCTTGGCCAAGGATCGCCGAGAGCTCTTTGAACGCCTGGTCGAAGCTGATGTCTTCCAGCTTTCCCTCGGCGTTCCGCCGGGGGTAGGACTGCTCTTCGGCGTAATCATGGGACAGGGTTTGGTTCACGACGACGTCGAAGCGCTCCACGCTGCGCGCGAGGTAGTTTCCATCGGCGTCGAGGATGCTGCCGCGCAGTGGCGGGATGGTCTGTTCGACCAGGCGCTTTTCAACGGCCGCTTCGGCCATGCCCGCCGGATCCACCGCCTGCACCTGGAACAGGCGCACGCCCAGCACGGTGAGCAGCACCAGTGCCAGGATCAGGCCGGTGCGGAGCCTGCCGGTAACGACGGCTACCCTGTGGTTGTCCCTTGTGGGGCCCTGCGCTTTTGCCACAACGTATCCTCGTCACTGCTTGGGTGTTTCTAGTTTCCGCTTCTCTGAACGGGAGCCGGGATGGACCCGCCGTTCAAGTCTGCTTCCTGGTTGGCTGGAGCCGGTTCCACCGGTTCCGTACTACCTGTATCGCCGGCAGCGGCGGCCGCCGCTGCTGCCGCGGCAGCCGCCGCTTCAGTGGCCTCTGCCGCCCGCACTGATTCGGCGGCTGCCGGCGCGGGTTCTGGTTCAGCGGGGGCTACTGCCGGTGCAACCGGCTGGGTCAGCACGTTGGGCGCTGCAATCAGGACCGGTGGAGGTGTTCCCTCCTCGGCGGGGACGGGCGCTCCGGTGACTGCCAGCGTCCGCAGGTCGATGCTTCCGAAGGTCGGGGAGGTGACCATGCCCAGTTCAGCTGCCGTTGCAGCCAGGATCTGGGGCGCCTCGTGGTTTTCCAGTTGCTGGGTCAGGGCTTCATTGCGCTGCGCCAGTTCGGTGCGTTCATTTTGCAGCTGGACCAGCTGGTACTGGCCGCTGGAGACGGAAATATTGAGCAGGAGCACGGCGCCCAGGCCCAGGATCAGGGCGAAGAAGCAGAAAACCACCAGCGGCGCACGCCGGCGGCGTGCCGAAACGGGCACTACTGACAGCGCGGTGCGGCGGCGTGGCTCCGCCGGCGCCGGTGCGGGCGTCCAGTCCAGGGCCCGTGCGGTGTTGCCGTGGGTGGCACGGCGGGCGGCGCTGGCCGCCTCGCGGTGCGGGCGGGTCTGTACCTGCGTCATGAACCTGCCCCGTCGATTGGCATGCGGACCCGTTCCACTGCCCGCAGCTTGGCGGAGGCGGCACGGGGGTTTTCGGCAATCTCTTCATCTGTGGGAACCTCGGTTCCCTTGGTCAGGCGCACCAGCTGGGCCTTGTGCTGCTCCAGTTCCACTGGAAAACCCTTGGGGGCGGAGGACCGTGATCCGGCCGCAAAGATTCCCTTGACGATCTTGTCCTCCAGCGAGTGGTAGGACATGACCACTACTCTGCCGCCGAGGTTCAGGACCGATAGGGAGGCCGGAATGGCGCGTTCGAGGACGTCCAGTTCCTCGTTCACTTCAATCCGGAGAGCTTGGAAGGTCCGCTTGGCGGGGTGTCCCCCGGTGCGTGCGGCACCGGCGGGCACCACGGTGCGGATAGCGTCCACCAGCTCGCCGGTGGTGGTGAAGGGCTTGGTGGCGCGGGTGGAGACTATCGCCGACGCGATCCGGCCGGCGAACTTTTCCTCGCCCCATTTACGGATGATGGCCACCAGCTGTGCCTCGGTGTACGTATTAACGATGTCAGCCGCGGTGCGCCCGCGGCTGACATCCATCCGCATATCCAGCGGTGCATCGTAGGAGTAGGCGAAGCCCCGCTCCCGCTCGTCGAGCTGCAGGGAGGAAACGCCCAGGTCGAAGAGGGCTCCGTCGATGCCGTCAAAACCCAGATCGGTGACGACGTCGGCAATTTCGTCGTAGACGGCGTGCACCAGGTCGGTCCGGTCCTCGAAGGGGGCCAGCCGTTCTCCGGCCAGGGCCAGGGCCTGACGGTCACGGTCAATACCGATGACGTGCAGCTGGGGGAACCGGGTCAGCATGGCTTCGGTGTGGCCACCCATGCCGAGCGTGGCATCCACCACCACTGCCCGGCCGTTCTCCGCCACGGCCCTCTCGATGGACGGCGCCAGGAGGTTGATGCAGCGGTCGCGCAGCACCGGAACGTGCCGGTCCTCGGTGGGCCGTTCTTCGCTCATCTGCTGTCCTTCCGTGGACCGCCGCGTGGTTCTTGAATCAGACCCCCATCCGCGCCTCGCACTGCCTGCGCCTGGCTCCGGGGAAGTGAGCCAGGTGCCGGCCCGTGCGGGGCGGCTGGAGATCTCATGCAAGAAACCGCAGCTGTCCGGTTTCCTATAGGTGGTTGGTGCTGCCGGTAATGCTGGTACTGCTGGCCTAGAAGATGCCGGGTATGGTGTCTTCGTCGGTTTCCGAGAAAGCCGTTTCCTGCGCTTCAAGGTAGGTCTGCCATGCGCCCGCATCCCAGATCTCCGCCCGGGTTCCTGCACCGATCACGGCCAGTTCACGGCCAAGACCGGCGTAGGAACGCAGTGCCGGCGGAATGGTGATCCGGCCCTGCTTGTCCGGGACTTCATCTGAAGCTCCCGACAGAAAAACCCGAATGTAATCACGTGCCTGCCGCGAGGAAAGCGGTGCTTCCCGCATCTGCTCGTGAACCCGTTCGAATTCCTTCTGGCTGAAAACGTAGATGCAGCGTTCCTGGCCCCTGGTCAGGACCAGGCCGTCAGCCAATTCCTCGCGGAACTTGGCCGGCAAAATGAGCCGCCCCTTCTCGTCCAGACGCGGCGAATGAGTTCCGAGGAACATCAGCCACCGCCTGCCCGATTGGAAGTAGTCCATGCCGCATCGCGCTGCTGCATCGCCCTACACTCTTATAGCCTCCACTTTACTCCACTTCACTCCACAGTCAACGATTCAGCGCCCCGGTTTCCGGCGCGCCGCCCCTTTTCTTCCGCGGAACGGCGCGGAACAGTGGCGGTGGAGGCCGGTGGACGCCGGTGGAGGGTGCGGCGGGCCCCCGCACGGACAAGTTTGGACGTCTCGCGGCGGACCTCCGCTGGTGACGGTCAGGACGCGGTTCGGGTGATGGTCCGGGATTCTGGTCCCGGGGCAGTCCCGCCGGTTGCTCCTCTGGCTACAGGGCTCCGGGCAGCCCGCCAGGACGAAACCCGCCGCCGGTTCCTTCACGGAGCAGTATCCGGCACAGCAGTTTGACCTCCCTCAACCACGCCCTTAAATACAAGAGGTACAGAAGCAGGAAAACCAACGCCGCGTTAACGCAAAAAAGACCCGCCACGGCGGGTCTTTTAGGACTGCGGAACTATCGGTTGCGGATATTTACGGTTGTGGACTTTGGGACTGCTGATTCGACTGCTGGAATGACCGGGGAGGAAAATGGAGGCATCCCCGCCGCTTACTGATCGCGCTTGCGCTCATCCCATTTGTTTTCCAAGTTGCTCATGAAGTTCTTGGACGTGCTTGCTTCGCGCTCTTTCCGGCCGGCCGGCGAGTTAGCCGGGACGCCCTTCTTGCCGCGCGTCGTTGCGTAGTAGACACCCGCTCCCATCACCAGGAAGCCCAGAATCCCCAGAATCAGGCTGAACGGAGTGTCCGAAGCGACGCCCCCAAGGAGCAGTCCGATGCCGGCGACTGCCACCAGGGCTCCCAACACTATCCGCCGGGTCGACATCCCGGAGCCTGCCGGGGTGGCCATCGAGTTCGCAAATTTTGGGTCCTCGGCGTGTAATTGCTGCTCCAGCTGGTCCAGCAAGCGCTGCTCGTGTTCCGAGAGTGCCATTACTGCCTCCTTGCGGTCCGAAAATTCCCATGTAACCCAACCAACGTTCCCGGTACCGGGGCGGTTCCCGCCGTCAGAATCCCGATGACTGCGGCGGAGCCCCAAAGCCCTGAGGAACGCCTGGACCGAGGACCCGGACAGAAACGCTGTTGTGCTTACGTCTTAGGATAGGTGCCATCGGGGTCAGGGGAAAGCAGACGGCGATAGTGGGGTAGCCATTCCGCCTAGGGCTTAGCCGCGCTGCACGCCAGGGCCGGGTTCCGGACCCGCAGTCCCACCGGCCCTGCCCCGGCGTGCGGGACCAAGGAGGCGTGCCGGCATGACGCCAAGCTCGCCAAAGCGGGCATTGATCTTGTCCAATGCATCCTCGGCCTGCCGCCAATTGTCGTCGCGGCCATCCAGCGTCAGCTGCACGGCTGCCCCTTCCGCCGCTTCCAGCCGCTCGGCCCGCAGCCCGATCAGGCGCACGCTCATCCGGCGCGGACCCAGCACTGTCAGCAGCGCGCGCGTCTCCTCATAAATCAGCTGGGCGCTGTCCACCGGTTCGCGCAGGGTCCTGGTCCGGGTGAGGGTGGTGAAGTCCGCGTAGCGCAGCTTCAGCGAGACCGCCCGGGTCTGCAATCCCGCAGCACGCAGCCGGGCTGCGGTTTTATGCGCGAGCCGAAGGAGTTCGGTATGCAGGGTGTCGTCGTCGTCCACGTCCCGGGCGAACGTTTCTTCGGCACCGATGCTCTTCTCCCGGCGCACGGGAGTCACTGCCCGCGGATCCCTTCCCCAGGCCAGCTCATAGACGTGCTCACCAGTGGCCCCGAGCAGGCGCTTGAGGACACTCACCGGGGTGCGGGCAACATCTTCAACGGTTGAGATCCCCACCCGGGCCAGGGTTTCGCGGGTTTTGGCCCCTACTCCCCACAGGGCCGAAACGTCCAGGGTGTGCAGATAGGCAACAGTTTCGCTGCGCGGGATCAGCAGCAGCCCGTCCGGCTTGGACCGGGTTGAGGCGATTTTGGCTACGAATTTTGTGGCGGCGATCCCCACGCTGGCGGTGATACCCAGCTCGGCAGCGACGCGCCGGCGGATCAGTTCCCCGATCTCCCGCGGCGGTCCGAGCAGCCGCATCGCTCCGGCAATATCAAGGAACGCCTCATCAACGCTCAGGGGCTCCACCAAGGGAGTAATGGACTCGAAGATGCCCATCAGCCGTCCGGACACCTCGCGGTAATCCTCCTGGTGCGGCTCCAGGACAATGGCCTGCGGACACTGCCGGTACGCCACGGACATGGGCATGGCTGAATGCACGCCATAACGGCGCGCCTCATATGAGGCGGACAGGACAACCGACCGGCCGCCGAGCCCGCCCACGATGATGGGACGGCCTGCCAGCTCGGGGCGTTTAAGCAGCTCAACCGATACATAGAAGGCGTCCATATCCACGTGCATGATGGTGCAGTCGCGGTTTTCTCTGGGGCCGGTGCTCACCCCTACATGGTAGACAACCGGTCCCACGTTAGGGCTTCGCCTAGACTGGGAACCAGATTCTGATCCCCCACCAGATGCGGATACCCATGAAGAAGCCCTTGATCGCACTGACCGCCGCAGCCCTGCTGCTTGCCGCCGCAGGCTGTGCAGCGGACAACGAAGCCGGAGATTCCGGCTCAACCGGGTCCACCTCGGCGGCAGCCTCACCCTCTGCGTCCGCTACGGCCACGCCGTCGGCCTCCGGCACCCCGAGCGGATCACCCTCGCCGTCTGCCACCGCCAGCGCACCGCCCATTGCGCCGGGTTTCCCCACCGATGTGCTGCCGATCATGCCGGATTCAACCCCGCTCGCCACCAGCTTCGAAACGGATGACAAGCTTTTCACCGCCTCCCTGACCGCAACGACCAGCGCCAGCACGGATGCCGTGCTGGCGTACTACGCCGCCGAGTTCACCGCCCAGGGCTTTACGCCCACCGAGGCGGAGAACCAGGGAAGCGCCACGCTGCGGCAGTTCGTCCGCTCCGGCGGCGAAGAAATCGCCAACGTGACAGTGGTTCCCCGGGAGGGCACGGCCACCTACACGGTCAGCGTGAACACCCTCGCCGAGCCGGCCAAGTAGGGCCGCGTGATGGTGCACCCCGGGTCGCCCGAGGCGGAAGCCGCCCGGGAGCAGGCCGAATACCGAAAAGTCCTGGGCGCTGAGCTGGATGGCTTCCTGGCGGAGCAGCAGCTGGTGCTTCAGGACGTCTCGATGGAATCACTGCCTCTCCTGGACGCCGTTTCGTCCCTGGCCCAGGGCGGCAAGCGGCTGCGGGCGCTGCTGAACTACTGGGGCTGGCGCGGAGCCGGCGGAGCGGAGCTGGGCGCCCCGGCGGTCCGCTCGGGTGTGGCCCTTGAACTGTTCCAAAGTGCCGCGCTGATCCACGACGACATCATCGACCGCTCCGACACCCGGCGTGGAGGTCCCAGCGTCCACCGGCGGTTCAGCGCCACCCACAGCCAGGCAGCGTGGCACCTGGACGGGACCCATTTCGGTTCCTCCGCGGCCATCCTGGCCGGCGACCTGTGCCTGTCCCTGAGCGAGGAAATGTTCTCCGCCGTGGGCGCCCAGGCAGCCCACGGCACCGGCGCCCGGCGCATTTTCAACCGGATGCGCACCGAGGTGATGGCCGGACAGTACCTGGACATCCTTGAAGAGGTGGTGGGCCCCACCCACGAACCGGAGCGCGCCGTCGTGCGGGCCCGCAACATCCTCCGCTACAAATCGGCGAAATACACCACGGAGCACCCGCTGACCCTCGGCGGAGCGCTTGCAGGCGCGTCGGCAGAACTGCTGGATTGGTACTCGCGGTTTGCGCTGCCCCTCGGCGAGGCCTTCCAGCTGCGCGACGACGTCCTGGGCGTCTTCGGCGATCCGGAGCAGACCGGAAAGCCTGCGGGCGACGACCTGCGGGAAGGCAAACGCACCGTCCTGGTGGCCTATGCCCTGACGTTCGGCGGCCCCTCCGCCCGCGACGCGATGGCCGAGGGCCTGGGCCGGGCCGATCTGGACGACGACGGAGTAGCCGCCCTGCGCGGACTGATCCAGGAGTCGGGTGCGCTGGCGGCCACGGAGACCCTCATCGAGGGCCACACCCAGGCCGCGTTCGATGCCCTGGAACAACTTCCGGTGGACGACGTAACCCGCGCAGCGCTGAGCGCACTGGCCCACGCCGCGGTCAACCGCTCGGCCTGAGGACCAGAGTGCAGCAGCGGCCCCCGTCGGACGGGGGCCGCTGCTGTTTTTGTTCAGGTGCTGTTTTGTTCAGGTGCTGCTGTTTAGTTCAGGTCGGCTACCAGCCCAGCGCCTGGGCGCGGCGGCGGATTTCCGTCTTCCGTCCTTCGCGGAGGGCATCCACCGGGCGGCCCGGAAGGGAGTCATCCGCGGTGAACAGCCAGCGGACCATTTCCACGTCGCTGTAGCCTGCGTCATTAAGCACCGAGATGGTGCCCTTCAGACTGTCCAGGACAGCGCCGTCAACAACAAAGGCAGCGGGGATGCTGCGGATCTTGCGCTCCCCCAGCCGCACGGCCACAAGCGCACGCTCTTCGAGCATGCTGTGCACCTTGGTAATCGACACATTCAGTTTTTCAGCCACATCGGGCAAGGTCAGCCAGTCGGAAACAAGTTCCTCAAGTTCAGTCACTCCCCTAGGTTCCCACGAGAACGCCGTCCGGAGCCAGTTTCGACTCGCTGCCGGCCGGCAGTTACCTCGCCGTGACTACTTAGGTACCGAGCTGTAACTACTTAGTTATTGTCCAAACCAGTCAGTGGTGTAAATTCGCTTAGGTCACAGAAACCACTTCTGTCACACTCGCACCACTACTTGGTAATGGTTTATACGAGTTGCGGTAAAGGCCGCGCCGTCTACAGATGAGGAAACACCCCTTTATGACTGCTCAGTCGATTCAGGGAAGCAATTCCCCGCGTTCCACCTCAAAGGGAATGCCCCGCAAGCTCAGTGTTGCCGTGACCACGGCCGCCATTCCGGCCGTCATGATGTCCGGCCTCGCGCTTGCCGAACCGGCCCAGGCAGCTCCCGTCAGCCCGGATGCCACTCTCTTCCCGCAGCTTCCGCTCCAGGCCATCAAGAACCTGACTGCCGGAACCACCAACGTTATGGCGCCCTCTGCCCTGGCCTCGCAGATTCCCTTCACCATTGCCACGGAATCCAGCGTTCCTGCCACGCACCAGATCAAGGCCGGCGACACCGTCACCTCGATTGCCGCCCAGTACGGCCTCTCCGTGGCGGATGTGCTGCGCCACAACAACCTGCAGCCCACCGCCCTGATTTTCGCGGGCGAGGAACTGCGCCTGCCCACCGGCGGCAGCTCCGCTCCCGCCGCCGAGGCTCCTGCTGCGCCCGCCTCTGCAGGCACCTACACCGTTGAAGCCGGCGACACCCTCAGTGCCATCGCTGCCGCCCACGGCGTCAGCCTCGAGTCCGTCCTGGCCGGAAACGGATTGACGATGACGTCGATCATCCGCCCCGGCCAGCAGATCAGCGTCTCCGGCGGATCAGCCGCTCCGGCCGCGCCGTCGGCCGCTGCTCCGGCGGCTCCGGCGGCCGCCGCAGGCCACACCGTCGTCGCCGGCGACACCCTCACCGGTATTGCCGCCCGCCACGGAGTCAGCGTCAGCGAGCTCATGGCCGCCAACTCGCTGAACGGTTCCTCGATCCTGCACCCGGGCGACGTCGTCGCCCTGCCGGGCGCCTCGGGCGTCACGACGCTGGCCTCCGCGCCGGTCCAGGCCGCACCGGCCGAGGGTGCTCCGGCCGACCTGGTCTCCAACACCTTCCTGCACTACACCTACCCCGACCAGGTCGTGGCCGATGCCAACGTCAACAAGCACGCGCTGAATGCGGCAGCAGTGCCCAGCCGGGCCGAGATGCAGCAGATCGTCGCGCAGACCGCAGTCGAAATGGGCGTGGATCCGGCCCTGGCCATGGCCTTCTCCTTCCAGGAGTCCAGCTTCGACCACCGTTCGGTCTCCCCCGCCAACGCCATCGGCGCCATGCAGGTGATCCCGAGCTCGGGCGAATGGGCCTCGGACCTCGTCGGGCGCCAGCTGAACCTGCTGGATCCGTACGACAACGCCACCGCCGGCGTCGCGATCATCCGTTCACTGATCCGCACCAGCGACAGCCTGGAAAACGCCATCGGCTCCTATTACCAGGGGCAGTATTCGGTCACCACGCAGGGCATGTACGACGACACCCGCGGCTACGTCGCGTCGGTGCTGGCCCACCGGCAGTCGTTCCTGTAGCCGGCACGCAGAACAGCTGGCAGCTGCGAGGGCAGGGGGGCGGATCGGGTGTCGATCCGGCCCCTGCCCTCCGGCGCAAGTAGGATCAAAGAGTGCATGAACCCGTGAATGACCCCTTTGTCGGCTCCGTAGTGGATGAGCGCTACCTGGTGCTCTCCCGTATTGCCCGCGGCGGGATGTCCACGGTCTACCTGGCCACTGACCAGCGGCTGGACCGGAACGTCGCCCTTAAGGTCCTGGACCCGCACCTTGCCGCCGACCGCGGTTTCCTCGGCCGCTTCGAGCGGGAGGCCAAGTCCGCGGCCCGCCTGTCCCACCCGCATGTCGTTGGCGTGCTGGACCAGGGATTCTCGGACAACCTGGCCTATCTGGTGATGGAATACGTTCCGGGCAAAACCCTGCGCGAACTCCTCGAAACCCGGACACGGCTGACGCCGCGGCTGGCCCTGGCCCTCCTTGATGCCGTGGTGGACGGATTGGCTGCAGCGCACGACGCCGGCCTGATCCACCGTGACGTGAAGCCCGAAAACGTGCTGCTCGCGGACAACGGCAGCATTAAGATCGCCGACTTCGGCCTGGCCCGCGCCGTATCCACCAGCACCAACACGGGCACCCTCGTGGGCACCGTGGCCTATCTCGCTCCGGAACTGGTCACCGGCACCGGAGCCGACGAGCGCAGCGACGTCTATTCCGTCGGCATCATGCTGTACGAGATGCTGACGGGCCGGCAGCCCTTTACCGGTACCGCGCCCATCCAGGTCGCTTTCCAGCATGTCCATTCCACCGTTCCGGCCCCCTCCGTTGCCTGCCCGGGGCTCGCCGAAGACCTGGATGAACTGGTCCAGTGGTGCACTGCTCCGGAGCCGGACAACCGCCCGGTGAATGGCAGGGCCCTCCTGGGCGAACTCCGCCACATCCGCACCTCCCTGAGCGATGAGCAACTGGACTTCCACTGCCCCGAGCCTGCCGGCGGCGCGGCCGGAACCGGGTCCAACGCCACCGAGGCCATGGACTCCGCAGCCACCACCGCGCTGCCGCGCCCACCCTCGGGTGCCACCGAGGTTCTCAGCGCAGCCGGCGCCACCGAACGCGTTCAGGACCAGGGCGCGGGGAGCTACCCCACAGAAGTGATCCGCCGCACCGATAACGCGACGTCGGTGTTCCCCGGGTACGCCGGAGGTGCCGCAGGCACTGAGTACGACGACGGCGCAGCCGGCTACGATGACGGCGACCACCAGCCTTCCGGCGACGCCGTCGCTCCCGCCTCCCGCGCCGAACGACGACAGGCCCGCCGGGACCTCAAGGCCGAACAGCGCCGGGACACACGGGACGCGCACCGCCCCGAGGTATCCCTGCGCGGCGGACGGCCCCGCCGGCGCGGTGCCCTGCTCGTGGTGCTGGCCGTGCTCCTGGTTGCCGCCGCCCTGTTTACCGGCTGGTTCTTCGGACGCGGCCCCGGAGCGGTGGTGGCCATCCCCGACGTCGCCAATGTGTCAGAGGAAGCAGCGCAGGCACTGCTCAGCGGGGAAGGCCTGCGCTATTCCACCAACGAGATCCATGACGAGGTTGTTGCCGCCGGGCTGGCCGTGGGGACGGATCCCGACGCCCCCGGGGAGATCCGGCGCTACCAGCCGCTGACCCTGCTGATCAGCAAGGGCCCGGAGCTCTTCGATGTTCCCAACGTGGTGCAGCGGACCGTGGAAGCGGGTTCGGAGAACATCACCGACGCCGGCCTCACCGTCGGGGCGGTTACCGAGGAGCACAGCGAAACGGTGGAGACGGGCAAAATCATCAGCCAGTTTCCTGCCCCCGATACACAGCTGCGCCGCGATACAGCGGTGAACCTGGTGGTGTCCCTGGGACCGGCTCCCGTCCAAGTCCCGTCCGTGGTCGGTAAGACCCAGGACGAAGCGGTCCAGCTCCTGGAGAACGCCGGCCTCACCGCCGACGTCCTTCCGGCGCAGGTGAACAGCCGGGAGATTCCCGCTGGATCGGTCGCTGTCCAGGCGCCGGCGTCGGGCCTGGTCGAACGCGGCTCCGCGGTTGCCCTGACCATCTCCAAGGGCCCGGTCATGGTGTCAGTCCCCAACGTCGTCCGGCAGTCCCCCGATGAGGCGCGGGCACAGCTGGAAGGCCTGGGCTTCCAGGTCCAGATCAGTGAACTGCTCGGCGGGTTGCTGGGCATCATCCAGTCCCAGGATCCCAGCGGCGGCTCCACGGCCCCGGAGGGTTCAGTCATCAACCTGCGGGTTGTCTAGCTGTACTGAGAGGTTAGGTACAGGAACCCAAAAGAGGGACGGCCGGAGCTTTCCGGCCGTCCCTCTTTCTTCTGGGGTTACTTTTCTTCTGGGTTACTGCCCCTTGCGGGAAAGCGCGCCAGCCACGAGGAACGCCATTTCGAGCGACTGCATGTGGTTCAGCCGCGGGTCGCACACTGACTCATAGCCCTCAACGAAGGCTTCCTGGTCAACCGGGTCGGCTCCGCCCAGGCACTCCGCGACGTCGTCGCCCGTCATTTCCACGTGCAGCCCGCCCGGGAAGGTACCCAGCGCGTTGTGCACCTCGAAGAAGCCGCGGACTTCGTCCATGACGTCATCGAAGTTGCGGGTCTTGTAGCCGTTCGGGGACGTCACAGTGTTGCCGTGCATGGGATCCGTGACCCACAGCACCTTGGCACCGGATGCGGTGACCCGTTCCACCAGCGGCGGGAGCTTTTCCCGGATGTTCTGTGCGCCCATGCGCGTGATGAAGGTCAGGCGGCCGGGCTCCCGCTCGGGGTCGAGCTTGTCGATCAGCGCCAGTGCATCCTCGGGCTTGGTGTTCGGGCCCAGCTTGACCCCGATCGGGTTGCGGACCTTGGAGAGGAAGTCCACGTGGGCGGAGTCCAGGTCCCGGGTGCGTTCGCCGATCCAGAGGAAGTGCGCGGATGTGTCGTAGGGGAATCCGGTGCGGGAGTCGATGCGGGTAAGGGCGCGCTCGTAGTCCAGCAGCAGCGCTTCGTGGCTGGCGAAGAACTCCACGCGTTTGAGTGCCTCGAAGTCGGTTCCACAGGCATCCATGAAGCGCACGGCACGGTCGATCTCCCGGGCCAGGGATTCGTAGCGCGAATGGGCCGGGTTAGCGGTGAAGCCCTTGTTCCAATGGTGGACCAGCCGCAGATCGGCAAAGCCGCCCTGCGTGAAGGCACGGATGAGGTTCAGGGTGGACGCCGACGTATGGTAGGCGCGCACCATCCGGGCCGGATCGTGTTCCCGGGACTCGGGCGTGAAGTCGTAGCCGTTGACCATGTCCCCGCGGTAAGCCGGCAGCGTCACCCCGGACCGGGTTTCGTCGTTGGAGGAACGCGGCTTGGCGAACTGGCCGGCCATGCGGCCCATCTTGATCACCGGAAGCGACGCGCCGTAGGTAAGGACAACGGCCATCTGCAGGATGGTCTTCACCCGGGCGCTGATCTTGTCCGCTGTGGCGTCGTCAAAGGTCTCGGCGCAGTCCCCGCCCTGCAACAGAAAGGCTTCCCCCTGCGCGGCTGCGGCCAGGCGGCTCCTCAGGATGTCCACCTCGCCGGCAAACACCAGCGGCGGCACCTTGGACAGCTCGGCGATGGCGGCGGAATAGCCGCGGTGCTCCTGCCACGTCGGCTGCTGCTTGACAGGCAGGGTCCGCCAGTCATCCAGGCCGGGATAATCCGCAGCACCCGGACGGGCGGTGATGGATGAATCAAAGGCGTCGTCAACAGGAGTGTAAGTCACGCCTTTAAGCGTACTTGCATAAGGGTGTCGGGGCAGAAGACCGGCGTGGCCGGACGTAACGTGGCCTCTCCGGGGCGCAACATGCGCCGGGCTAGGCGCTGTGGGGCTCCGTGTCTTCGGGCTCGATGCCCTCCGCCTTCGGCTTCGGATTCCGGCGCCCGATAGACGTGACGGTTCCGGGCTTCCGGACCGACTTGCGCGTGCGCGCCCCGCCGGGCCCGCCGGCAGTCTCCTGCGTGGACGCCGCCTCAGCGGATCCGGCCGACCCGGCTTCGGATTCCGGCAGGCGTACCGCCGCGCTGCGTGCTTCGGCCCCCTTGGAAACCTTTCGCGCTGCAGCCTGCTTTTCCTTCATGGTGCTGGCGTAAACGTCGACATATTCCTGGCCGGACAGACGCATCAGTTCGTACATGATCTCGTCGGTGACGGAGCGCTGGATGAACCGGTCGTTCTCCATCCCGGCATACCGGGAGAAGTCCAGCGGCTCACCGACGATGATGCCGATGCGGCGGATATTGGGGATCTTGCGGCCGATCGGCTGGACCTTGTCCGTACCGATCATGGCCACCGGGATGACCGGAACCCCGGTTTGGAGCACCAGCTTCGCCACACCGGTCTTGCCGCGGTAGAGCCTGCCGTCCGGGCTGCGTGTGCCCTCGGGGTAAATGCCCAGGAGCCCGCCGTTTTCCAGGACGTCAACGCCGGCATTCAGGGAACTGGCGGATGCTGCCCCACCGGAGCGGTCCATCGGAAGCTGGTTGGCGAGCCGGAAGAAGGCAGCGGTGAGTTTACCCTTGAGGCCCTTGCCGGTGAAGTATTCCGACTTCGCCAGGAAGCTCACCGGGCGCGGCACCGCCAACGGCAGGAAGATCGAATCCGAGAAGGACAAATGGTTGCTCACCAGCACGGCCGGCCCGGTTTCAGGCACGTTATCCATGCCTTTGACCCAAGGCCTGAAGAGCAGATTGACCACCGGCCCGATGAAAATGGTCTTCATCACCCAATAGAACACGTAAGCCAGCTCTCCTGTCCGGACACAACAAATCAGGGGGACCTTTAGTGGTTTCCCACCTCCTACTCTATGCGCCTACCCGCCGAGGCTGTATTTCGACCTTCCAGAGGGGGCAACTTTGGGCGTCGCAGGGGTGGAAAACCGGCGGCCTAATGCAACCATAGAGATATGACTTCCCTACCGGGCGCGGGCGCCTTTTCCTCTGCGGGGCATGGCGGCAACGCCTCCACCGGCGTGCTCCTGAGCCATGGGTTCACCGGGTCTCCGGTCAGCCTTGCCGCCTGGGCGCGGCACCTCTCCGATCAGGGCTACGCGGTTAGCCTGCCGCTGCTGCCGGGCCACGGCACTACCTGGCAGGAGCTCGCCCGAACATCCTGGGAGCGATGGTATGGAGCGTACGACGCCGCCTATGAACAGTTGCAGGGGCGAACGGACCGGGTGGTTGTGGCCGGCCTCTCGATGGGCGGAACGCTGGCCCTGCGTTTGGCCGCCCACCGGCCGGTGGCGGGGGTGGCAGTGGTGAATCCCGGGCTGACAATCGATGATCCGCGCGCCCGTCACGCGGGCTGGTTGAAATACATCATGCGGTCGGTGCCGGCCATCGCCAACTCCATCAAGCTGGAAGGCCAGGATGAGGGAGCTTACGCCCGGACGCCGGTGGGCGGAGTGCACCAGCTTCTGCGGCTCTTCCGGGACACGACGACGACGCTGCCCCTGATTACCGCCCCGGTCCTGGTGTTTCGCTCCACCGTGGATCCGGTGGTGCCCGAATCCAGTATGGAGGTGCTGCGCCGGCGGCTCGGGAACCGTCTCGAGGTGGTGGCCCTGGAAAACAGCTATCACGTGGCCACCATGGACCACGACGCTCCCCTGGTTTTCGACCGTACCCACCAGTTCATCCAACGGATCAGCGCAGGTGCCGCAGCATGAAAGACCGCGAACCCGAACACAATGAATCCACCGACGAAGCGGCCTGGCTGGATCTGGTCGCCAGGCTCCAGGACATGCCCGCGGATGAAACGCACGGCGGCCGCACCAACCCCGACGGCAGCCGCGCCACCGCCCCCGGCTCCGGGACCGGAACCGGAACCGATCCGCATGAACCGGCAAACCCCGGGGCTGCGCCTGATTCCATACCGGACTCCCCCCGTTCCGCCGCGGAGCGCACACGGGCCATCTTCGAGAACCAGCCCCTGAGGCCGCTGTCACCGCGCGGGCCGCGCGATTATGACGAGCCCGGGGAGCTTGAGTCGGAGGGAGAGTTTGTTCCTCCCGAGCCACCCCCGTTCAGCACCGGCGAGCCGCTGGTGGTCCTGGCCTGGATGGGCGCCTTGGGCGGACCGGTCCTGTTGCTGCTGTTCGCCATGTTCTGGCGGGATGCCCCACTGCCTGTCATCCTGGGCATCATCGCCCTGTTCGTCGCCTCGGCTGGTTACCTGCTCTTCCGGTTGCCGCAGCACCGAGAGGACGACGGCGCGGCAGTCTAGCGCCGGGCTGCTATGCGGGAGAGGTCAGCGGCACCGATCATTCCCGCAGCCGGGCCCAAGGCCGCGAGCTCAAGCTGCGCCGCCGGACGGAAGCCCCTGCCGGTCAGGTTCCGGGCGAAGGAGCGCCGGGCCGGCTCCAGCAGCAGGTCCCCGGCGGCGCTGAGTCCGCCGCCAATGACAAACATGCCCGGATCAAGTGCCGCAGCCAGATTCGCCAGTCCCAGGCCCAGCCACTGCCCCACTTCCTCCAGCAGCTCAATGCAGGCCTGGTCGCCGTCGAGCGCCATCTTGGTGACCACCGCGCCGGTGATGGCGCCGATGTCGCCGTCCACGGCGCGGATCAGCTCCTGGGCCACGGGCGAGTTTGCGGCGGCCAGTTCCCGGGCCTCACGGCCAAGGGCGTTTCCGGAGGCATACTGCTCCCAGCAGCCCCGGTTGCCACACTCGCACCGCTGGCCCGAGGGCATGATGATCTGGTGGCCGAATTCCCCGGCCACACCGAACCTGCCGCGCTCCAGCCGGCCGTCCATGACCATCGCTCCGCCGATGCCGGTGCCCAGCGTGACGCAGACCATCCGGCTTTGGCCAATTCCGGCGCCAAAGCGCCACTCTGCCCAGGCCGCGCCGTCGGCGTCGTTCACGAGGTGCACGCGCCGGCGCAGCAGGCGTTCAAGGTTCTCGCGCAGCGGTTCGTTCCGCCATGCCAGGTGCGGACTGAAAAGCACCGTGCTGCCGGCCAGGTCCATCCAGCCCGCCGCGCCGATCCCGACGGACCACACGTGGTGCTTGGCGGAAAGCTCGCGGACCAGGTCGACAATGACCGCCTCCACCTTGCGCGGGTCCTGCCCCGGGGTTGACCGCCGTGCCTCGGCGATGACCCGGCCGTCGCCGTCGACCAGTCCAGCGGCCACCTTGGTGCCGCCGATGTCGATTCCGATGGCCAAGCCCCTGCGCCGCATCGGGCTTGGAAGCCTCATCGGGCGGCGGGCCGGAAACGACTCAGGGGTTCGGCGCTGCCAAAGCAGGGAGGAAGAACGGGGAACGGGCGCTGGGGTAACGGGACGCATCAGTCACCCATTGTATGTAGAGGTCAACCCCAAGAGCGAAAGCGTTATCGCTTCGAAAGTTACCGACCGGTATTTAATGTGATCTACGTTATAGGCTGTCGAATAATGTCTGCGTTACGTCTGCGGGTCTGTCGGATATCAAAGGAGCTATCGTGCGTGAATACAGTGTCCCCCCTCTAGTGGAATCTCCACTGAAAACCAATACCACCGACCTGTTGCTTGAGCAGGCGGCCAAGCCATCCAATCCCGCCCTGTTCTCGGTCCGATCAGGCGATACGTGGACTCCGATCACCGCCACGGAATTCCTCAAGGACGTCCAGGCGCTGGCCAAGGGGTTCGCCGCGTCGGGGATCAAGGTCGGCGACCGGGTGGGCATCATGGCCCGCACCCGGTACGAATGGACCCTGGTCGACTTCGCCCTCTGGTACACCGGCGCTGTTTCGGTGCCGATCTACGAGACCTCTTCGCCGGCCCAGGTCGCCTGGATCCTGAGTGACTCGGGTGCGGTAGGCGTCGTCGTGGAGGCCGCCCGCCACGAAAACATCGTCCGGCAGGCAGCCAACGAAGAAGACCTCGACGCCGTCCGCGATGTCTGGCAGATTGACGGCCCCGGGCTGGACGATCTGCGCGCCGCCGGAGCCACCGTGTCCGACGAGGAGCTGGAGGTGCGCCGTTCCACCGCTACGTTGGAGGACACCGCCACGATCATCTACACCTCAGGGACAACGGGCCGGCCCAAGGGATGCGAACTGACGCACGGGAACTTCGTGAATCTCTCGCGGAACGCTGCAGCAGCCCAGCCGGAGGTAGCGAGGGAGGGTGCGCAGACCATCATGTTCCTGCCGCTCGCCCACGTTTTCGCCCGCTTCATTTCCGTCCTCTGCGTTGCCGCCGGCTCTACGGTGGCCCACACGCCCGACGTCAAGGGACTGCTGCCGGACCTGCAGAGCTTCCGACCGGACTTCATCCTGGTGGTCCCCCGGGTCTTCGAAAAGGTCTACAACAGCTCCATGCTCAAGGCCGAAGACGGCGGCAAGGGCAAGATCTTCCACGCCGGCGCGGCTACGGCCATCGCCTGGTCCAAGGCGCAGGAAACCGGCAAGGTTCCGCTGAGCCTGAAGATCAAGCACGCGGTCTTCGACAAGCTGCTCTACGGCAAGATCCGCGACGCCATGGGCGGCCGGGTCAAGTTCGCCATCTCCGGCGGTGCACCCCTGGGTGAACGCCTGGGCCACTTCTTCCACGGCATCGGCGTGGTGGTCCTGGAAGGCTACGGCCTGACCGAGACCACTGCCCCCATCAGTGTCAACACTCCGCAGCTAATCAAGATCGGCACGGTTGGCGCACCACTGCCCGGCAATGCGGTCAAGATTGCCGACGACGGCGAGATCCTGACCAAGGGTGTCAGCGTCATGAAGGGCTACTACAACCGGCCGGACCTCACCGAGGCGAACTTCGAGGACGGCTGGTTCCGCACCGGAGACATCGGCCAGCTTGATTCCGACGGCTTCCTGAAGATCACCGGCCGCAAGAAGGAAATCATCGTCACGGCCAGCGGCAAGAACGTCATTCCGGCCGTCATGGAAGACAGCATCCGTGCCGACGCGATCGTCTCGCAGTGCGTAGTGGTCGGCGACCAGAAGCCCTTCATCTCGGCCCTAATCACCATCGACGAGGAAGCCCTGCCCGGCTGGCTGGAGCGCCACAAGCTCCCGGCCACCACGACGGTGGCCGAGGCAGCCCAGACCGAGCAGCTGCAGAGCGAAATCCAGGCCCTGGTGGACCGCGCCAACAAGACGGTGTCCCAGGCCGAAGCCATCAAGGTCTTCCGCGTGGTCCCCAGCGACTTCACCGAGGCCAGCGGCCACCTGACCCCGTCCCTGAAGATCAAGCGCGCCCAGGTCCTCAAGGACTTCTCCGCCGTGGTGGACGACATTTACAGCGGCCAGAAGGTCTAGCGGCTACTCCCGGCAGGAATCCCTGCAGCAACAAGGCCGGCCCGGATATTTCCGGGCCGGCCTTGCTTGTGTGTTCCTGCGGCCCTCAGGCCTTGCCGGTCTTCAGGGAAAGCAGTGCGTTCTCCACCACCTCGGTCAGTGCGGGATGGATCCAGTACTGTCCGGAGGCCATCGTGTGTGCGTCCAGGCCGAAGGACATGGCCTGGATCAGCGGCTGGATCAGCATCGAGGCCTCGTGGCCCATGATGTGCGCCCCGAGCAGCCTGCCGCTTTCCTTCTCGGCGAGCAGCTTCACGAACCCGGTGGTGTCTTCCATCGCCCAGCCGTAGGCGGTGGACCCGTACTCCTGCACGGCCAGGGCCAGCTCGACGCCCCGGGCCTCGGTATCGGCGCAGGCTTCCTCCTCGGTCATGCCGACGGAGGCGATCTGCGGGCTGCTGAACACGGCGGAGGGCACAAACCGGTGGTCGCTGGCGCGGAGCGCGCCGGGATGCAGCAGGTTATGCGCAACCGTCCGCGCTTCATGGTTGGCCACGTGCTTGAGCTGGAAGTCGCTGCTGACATCCCCCAGACCCCAGACCCCCGCCACCGGCGCCCCGTTCTTGAGGACACGCTGGAACTCGTCCACGGCGAGGCGTCCGTCAGGCCACTGGTCAAAGCCCGCGGCGGCGACATCCAGGCGGTCGGTGTTGGGCACCCGCCCGGTGGCGACCAGCACCAGGTCGACGTCGAGCGTGGCTTTTCCCTGCGGTCCGGCGAGATCGGCACGGACGGAGCCGTCTGGGTTTTCGGTCAGGGCGGTGACCTGGGTATCCAGCCGGACGTCCCACTCCTTCGACGCAGCCTCCGTGAAGCGTTCAGCAACGGTGGCATCCAGGGCACGCAGCAGGGGGCCGGAGCGGGCGGCCATGGTCACCTGCGCGCCGAAAGCGGAAAACACGAACCCGAACTCTGCGGCAATGTAGCCGCCGCCGATGATCAGGATCCGGTCGGGCAGGTCGGGGATCCGCATGACGGTGTCCGAAGTGTGCACCTGCGGCAGGTTGATGCCCGGAATATCCGGAAGCACCGGACGGGAGCCGGCCGCAACCACGATCTGGTCTGCCGTGATGCGCTGCCCGTCGTCGGTTTCCAGGGCGTGCTCGCTGATGAAGCGGACGTGGCGGTCATACAGGGTGACGTTGTCCAGCTCCTCGGCCCGGTAGCGGCGCCCGCCGGCGGAGATGGCATCGATGCGGGTGAAAATCCGGTCACGGATCCCCTGCCAGTGCACCTTGTCCAGGGTCTGGTCCACACCCAGCCGGGCGGCTTCGCCCGGAACCGCCGCCAGCTGTGCCGGATAGACGAACATCTTCGTGGGGATGCAGCCTACGTTCAGGCAGGTCCCGCCGAAGGTTCCGCCGTCGATCACGGCAACCTTCTTACTGTCCCACTCCGGAGTGATCAGGGAGTTTCCGGAGCCCGAGCCAATAATGGCCAAATCAAAGTGAGTCACGACTCCAGTCTAGGTCCGCACCAAATCGCCCCCGGAATCCGCCACGGATTCCGGGGGCGCTTTAGTGCGGCGGTGTGGGCTTAGCTTTCGGACGGTTCGATAACCACCAGCAGGTCCCCGCCCTGCACCTGTTCGACGGCGGAGATCGCCAGCCGGGACACGGTCCCGGCAACGGGAGCCGTGATGGAGGCCTCCATCTTCATGGCTTCGATCGTGGCGACGGTTTCGCCGGCGGCCACCTCCTCGCCCGCCTTCACCGTTACGGTTACGGCACCGGCGAAGGGCGCCGCCACGTGGCCGGGATTGGCGGGGTCGGCCTGCTCGGCCACCTTGACCTCGGACTGCACGCTGCGGTCACGGACCAGGACCGGCCGCATCTGGCCGTTCAGCGTGGTCATTACCGAGCGCATGCCTCTTTCGTCCGGCTCCCCCACGGCTTCAAGGGTGGCGATCAGGCGCACGCCCTTTTCCAGTTCCACGACATGTTCAACCCCGCGCTGGAGCCCGTAGAGGTAGTCGCGGGTATCCAGCACTGACACGTCGCCGTAGGTCTCCCGGACGGTGGCGAATTCCTTGGCCGGGCCGGGGAACAGCAGCCGGTTCAGTGTCTCCCGGCGCATGGCTGAGTCCCCTGCCAGCCCGGCGCGGTCCACCTCGGTGAGCTCGGCGTCACGCACCTTGATGGTGCGGCCCTGCAAGGCCTTGGTCCGGAAGGGTTCGGGCCAGCCGCCGGGCGGGTTTCCGAGTTCACCGCTGAGGAAGCCGATGACCGAGTCGGGGATGTCGTAGTTCTGCGGGTTTTCCTCAAAGTCCCCGGGTGAGACGTTGGTGCCCACCAGCGCCAGGGCAAGGTCGCCGACGACCTTGGAGGACGGCGTGACCTTCACCAGCCGGCCCAGGATCCGGTCCGCTGCCGTGTACATGTCCTCGATTGCTTCGAACCGCTCCCCCAGGCCCAGCGCGATGGCCTGCTGGCGGAGGTTGGAGAGCTGGCCGCCGGGGATTTCGTGCTGGTAGACCCGGCCGGTGGGTCCGGCGAGGCCGGACTCGAACGGAGCATAGACCCGCCGCACGGCCTCCCAGTACGGTTCCAGGGCGCTGACGCCAGCCAGGTCCAGGCCGGTGTCCCGCTCGGTGTGGGCCAGCGAGGCCACCAGCGACGACGCCGAGGGCTGGCTGGTGGTGCCCGCCATCGAGGCACTGGCCACGTCGACGGCGTCGACCCCGGCCTCGGCGGCGGCCAGCAGGGTGGCCAGCTGGCCGCCTGCGGTGTCGTGGGTGTGCAGGTGCACGGGCAGGTCGAAGCGCTCCCGCAGCGCTGCCACCAGTTTCGCGGCGGCAGCGGGGCGCAGCAGCCCGGCCATGTCCTTGATGGCCAGGATGTGCGCGCCGGCGTCGACCATCTTTTGGGCCAGGTCCAGGTAGTAGTCCAGCGTGTAGAGCGTCTCGTTCGGGTTCAGCATGTCCCCCGTATAGCACAGGGCCACCTCGGCGACCGCTGTGCCGGTGGCCCGCACCGCGCGGATGGCGGGTTCCATTTGTGCCACGTCGTTCAGCGCGTCGAAGATCCGGAAGATGTCGACGCCGGTGTCGGCTGCCTCCTGCACAAAGGCTTCGGCCACCTCTGTGGGGTAGGGCGTGTAGCCCACGGTGTTGCGGCCACGCAGGAGCATCTGGATGCAGATGTTCGGCAGCGCCTTCCGCAGCGACGCCAGCCGCTCCCAGGGGTCCTCGCCCAGGAAGCGCAGCGCCACGTCGTAGGTTGCCCCGCCCCAGGCCTCGACCGAGAGCAGCTGCGGGGTCAGCGCAGCCACCGCAGGGGCTGCCACGAGCAGGTCGCGGGTGCGGACCCGGGTCGCCAGCAGCGACTGGTGCGCGTCCCGGAAGGTGGTGTCGGTGACGGCCAGTGCCTGCTGCGCCCGCAGCTCGGCGGCGAACCGTTCCGGCCCCAGTTCCTGCAGCCGCTGGCGCGAGCCGGGCCGGACCTCGGGCAGCTCGGCGGGCAGCTTGTCGGCGGGATTGATGTGGACCGGCAGCTCCCCGTTCGGCTTGTTAACAGTGGTGTCCGCAAGCCAGTTCAGCAGGCGGGAACCGCGGTCCGCCGAGCCGCGGGCGCTGAGCAGTTCGGGGCGCTCCTCGATGAAGGAGGTGGCTACATCGCCGGCAATGAAATCCGGGTCATCCAGCACGGCCTGCAGGAAGGAAATATTGGAGGAAACCCCGCGGATGCGGAATTCAGCCAGCGCGCGCCGGGCGCGGTTCACCGCCGCCGGATAGGTCCGGCCGCGGCAGGTCAGCTTCACGAGCATGGAATCGAAATGCGGGCTGATTTCGGCTCCGGCGTAGACCGTTCCGCCGTCGAGCCGGACCCCGGCACCTCCGGCGGAGCGGTAGCCGCTGATCTTGCCGACGTCGGGCCGGAACCCGTTGGCCGGATCCTCGGTGGTGATCCGGCACTGCAGGGCCGCACCGCGCACTTGCAGTTCGTCCTGGCGCAGCCCCAGATCCTCCAGGGTTTCACCGGCTGCGATCCGCAGCTGCGACTGCACGAGGTCGACGTCGGTGATTTCCTCGGTGACGGTGTGCTCCACCTGGATGCGCGGATTCATTTCGATGAACACGTGCTGGCCGGCGCGTTCACCGACGGTGTCCACGAGGAACTCCACCGTGCCGGCGTTCTCGTATTTCAACGCCTTGGCGAACTTGACCGCATCGCGGTAGAGGGCCTGGCGGATGCCTTCGTCCAGGTTTGGTGCCGGTGCGATTTCGATGACCTTCTGGTGCCGGCGCTGCAGCGAGCAGTCACGCTCGAACAGGTGGATGATGTTGCCCTCGCCGTCGGCCAGGATCTGCACCTCGATATGCCGCGGCCGCAGGACCGCCTGTTCCAGGAACACGGTGGAGTCGCCGAACGCGGTGTCGGCCTCACGCATGGCGGCGTTGAGTGATTCCGGCAGGTCCTTGGCGGTGTCGACCCGCCGCATGCCGCGGCCTCCGCCGCCTGCCACCGCCTTAACAAAGATGGGGAAGCCGATGTCTTCTGCCTCGGCCAGGAGCTTCTCGGGATCCGAGCTGGGCTGGGTGGAGCGCAGGACCGGAATTCCGGCCTCGCGTGCCGCGTTCAGGGCGTGGACCTTGTGCCCGGCGAGCTCCAGGATGTCGGCTGCAGGGCCCACGAAGGTGATGCCGGCTTCCTTGGCCGCCCTGGCCAGCTGCGGGTTCTCGGACAGGAAACCGTATCCGGGATAAATCGCGTCACAGCCGGACTCCTTTGCCACGCGGATAATTTCCTCCACGTCCAGGTATGCGCGGACGGGGTGGCCTTCGTCTCCGATTAGATAGGCTTCATCGGCCTTCTGCCGGTGAATGGAGTTCCGGTCCTCATAGGGAAATACGGCCACGGTCTTGGCGCCGAGCTCGTACGCTGCCCGGAAGGCGCGGATAGCGATTTCACCGCGGTTGGCTACCAATATCTTCGAGAACATTGCTCTCCTGCATCGTTGCGGCCGGGCAACCGGATACTGCTGCCCGGAACGGATTCCCTCCCACCCTATTTCACTCTCGGGCTTTGCGGGTGCAGTGCGTCACACTGCTTATGTTCGCCTTTCTGCGCCACCCCTGTAAAACAGGTGCTGCAGGGGTTACCGCCGGGTGTCACATAGAATGAACATGCAGCCTCACAAGGGCCCCGCTCGTGATCCCTAGACACGTTAGGTTTTGGTTCAACAAGTGCAAGTAGTGAGCATCAGCAGTCTGAAGGGCGGCGTGGGCAAAACTTCCGTGACGCTTGGACTGGCGTCGGCTGCACTGGCAGCTGGAATTCCCACCCTCGTCGTGGACCTTGACCCGCATGCGGACGCCACCACCGGCCTGGGGGTTACCTCAGCGGACAAAGCCGGCATCGGCGAGATGCTCAAGAATTCCCGTCGCGCCCAGCTTGCGGACAATGTTGTCCCCAGCGGCTGGGTGGCCAACGAGCGCCGCACCCGGACCATCAACGCCAAGCGCCCGCCGGTGCTGGACGTCGCCATGGGGTCTGCATTCTCCGGCATCTATGACCGGCCGGACCTGGGCAAGCGGGACCTGAAGCGGCTTTCCACCCTGCTATCCCGCGTCAGCGGCTACGGCCTGGTCCTGATCGACTGCCCGCCGTCCCTGAACGGCCTCACCCGCATCGCCTGGACCGCATCCAACCGTGTCCTGCTCGTGGCCGAGCCGGGGCTGTTCTCCGTGGCAGGCACCGAACGGACCATGCGTGCCCTGGAACTGTTCCGCAAGGAGTTCGCCCCGAACCTGGCACCTGCGGGCATCATTGCCAACCGGGTCCGGTCCGGCTCCAACGAGCACACCTTCCGCCTCGCGGAAATGAAGCAGATGTTCGGGGACCTCCTGCTGAGCCCCACCATTGCCGAGCAGGCAAACTGGCAGCAGATCCAGGGTGCAGCCCACTCCGTGCATCACTGGCCCGGCGAATCCGCCAAGCAGGCCGCCTCTACGTTTGATGCACTGCTGAAGAATCTCGTGGAAACCGGCAACGTCCGCAACAGGGTTATCCGCCGCGCGGGATAGCCCTCCTGCCGTCCGCTGCTTCCGCAGCCGGGCGGCGGCTCAGAAACAAAAACTGCAGGCCTCCGGTTTCCTGGCGCCTGCAGTTTTTTGTTTGGTTTTGTGTTGCCCTTCGGTCTTGGGCAGGCTAGCTGATCTTGCGGGCGATCCGCCGCTGGCTTAGTTCATCGCCGGGGAAGGAATGCTCATCCACATGCTCGCTCGGCAGCTGGGCAAGGCTGCCTTCGACTTCCCGCCAGACACGGCCGACGGCGATGCCGAAGACTCCCTGTCCGCCCTGGACCAGGTCAATGACCTCGTCTGCAGAGGTGCATTCGTAGACACTCGCGCCATCGCTCATCAGGGTGATCTGGGCCAGGTCTTCGACGCCGCGCTCCCGCAGGTGCTCGACGGCGGTGCGGATCTGCTGCAGCGAGACGCCGGTGTCCAGGAGCCGTTTGACGACCTTCAGCACCAGGATGTCGCGGAAACCGTACAGCCGCTGCGTGCCCGACCCTGACGCGGAGCGCACTGCGGGTTCAACCAGGCCGGTCCGGGCCCAGTAGTCGAGCTGCCGGTAGGTGATTCCGGCTGCCTTGCAGGCTGTGGGTCCACGGTAGCCTGCATCCTCGTCGAGAACGGGCAGATCCTCCGTAAACAGCAAGCCCTGGGCTCCGGGAACTTTACCCGGCGCAGCGGCGTGTGTACGTTCGCCGGCATCGCCTTTCGGACTCACTTGTGCCTCCTAGTAGCGGTTCCCAGAGGGGGGTTGGCACGGGACCAAGGCGTCGGGGACGACTGCCTTTAGTGTGCCCTGCAAATTCTCTGAGGGGAAGAACCCGGGTAGAGGAATAGCGAAGGCCCGTGCCACGGGAACTCTATAGCTTCGACGTTAGATCCGACCCGGTCCAAGGTCAAAGATGCCAGCCCTTTTTCTGCAGGCGTGTCGAATCAGCGCTCGAAGTCCTCTGGCTCAACATCGGCCAGGAACTCCCGGAACTGCCGGAGTTCGTTCTCGGCGTTTTCCGAATCTTCCTCGTCTTCTTCGTCCTCATCGGCCTCGGCGATCCGCACGCCGGCTTCGTCCAGCACCGCATCGGCGCACAAGATGGGACAGGGGGCCCTCAGGGCTACCGCTATCGCGTCCGAGGCCCGGGAGCTGACGGTGACGCCGTTATCAAAAACGAGCTCGGCATAGAAGACGGTGTCCTCTACTGAGACCAGCCGCACTTCACTGACAGTTCGCCCCAAGGCTGCCACCACGGATGCCAGCAGATCATGGGTCATGGGCCGGGGCGGAACGATCCCCTGCTGGACAAAGGCAATGGCGCTGGCTTCCGGGGCACCGATCCAGATAGGCAGGTGGCGTTCGCCGTTGATTTCCTTGAGCAGGACCAGCGGCTGGTTGGACGGCAGCTCGATCCGCACACCGACCACTTCGACTTCGCGCATGCTCCTCAGCCTTCCATTCGTGCGATGTGCCCGTTGACCAGGGCACTGTGCAGGTTCAGGCAGAGATCACTGATCTCCCGCGCGGTTTCTGCCGCACGTGCCTTCGAGGCGACGTCGCGCCGCGAGGCCAGTGGGGCCACTACGCTTTCCACCAGCCCCAATTCACGGTCGGCAGCCGCGCGGAAGGGACGCAGGTGCCGCGGCTCGATGCCGTGGGCCTGGAGCTGTGCGCAGGCCTTGGCCACCTTCAGCGCATGCTGGTCGTAAGCGCCGTATTCGGCACCGTTTTCGGCGGCCGCTATCAGCCCGTACCCGGCCAGGTTGCGGACCAGGTCCGCTGAGGCACCGGATTCCCGGACGAGTTCATTGAAGGTGAGGGGCCGGGCGAGGGTCCTGGCGGACAGCTCCCCCGCCAGCTGTTCAGAGACCGCTCGCGGGGAGAGGGACATGCCGCCGGGAAGGGATTCGGGACGCTCGCCGCGGTCGATGGCGTCCAGGTAATCCTTGATGATTTTCAGCGGCAGGTACTGGTCCCGCTGCAGTGCCAGCACAAACCGCAGCCGCTCGACGTCGGCAGTGGTGTATTTGCGGTAGCCGGCGGCCGTCCGCTGGGGAGTGACGAGGCCCTTCTCCTCCAGGAAGCGGATCTTGGACGCGCTGATGCCGGGGAAATCGGCGTTCAGTTCACCGAGGACCTCCCCGATGTTGAGCACACGGCCACGCAGACGCTCATGCCCCGTGCCCAGGGTGCGCCTGACTGGCTGCGATGCTGACATACCTGCTACCTATTCCTTCAGTCTTACCGTGGTTCTCCGGGCGGAACTTCCGACCGGCTGTCCCTACGCCCGGTGGGCTGCCGGCCGCGCAGCGTAAAAGGTCAGCCGGAACTTGCCAATCTGGACCTCGCTGCCGGTGCGCAGGAGCAGGGTGTCCACGCGGTCGTTATTGACGTAGGTGCCGTTCAGGCTCATGGAGTCCACCACACGGAAGCCCTCTGCCGTCCGCCGGAACTCAACATGCTTGCGCGAGACGGTGACATCGTCAAGGAAAACATCCGCATTCGGGTGGCGTCCGGCCGTAGTCACGTCCTGGTCCAAAAGGAACCGGGCGCCGGTGTTCGGGCCGGTGTGGGCAATCAGCAGTGCAGAGCCGGCAGGAAGTGCCGCGACGGCGGCGCGCTCATCCGCGCTCAGCTTCGGCTCCACCGAGGTGGCATCGCCCTGAGGCGGAAGGCTGATCGATGTGGTGTCCTGCGTGGCCGGCTCGTGCCGGTTGCCGGCCTGTCCGACGCTGTTGTGCTCGCCCGCCATGTTGTTTCTTCCTCCCCAAAAGATGCGGCCAACCAATCATTGCTGGCTGGCCGCACAGTTACTGCTGACAAATCTTGCCGTACCGGCTGTCCTAGCCTACCTGCTGGATGGCCTCCACCGCACTGAGGACTTCAGGGGTAATCCGCGGAGCTGGCCGAACCGTTTGCGCTCACGCCGCGGGCCGTCTTCAAGCACGTCAGTGTGCTGGAATCCGCCGGCCTCGTGACACGGGGGCGGGAGGCGCAGCGGCACCCACGACGTCTCGTTTCCCGTCGATGCCCAGGGCCGCGCCGTCACGCTCCGCTGAGGCAGCCCATCCGCCGCATGAGCCCGTAGAGCGCGACGGCGGCAGCTGCCGTGAGCAGCGCCGTCGTCCACGGGTTGTAGTGGGCTCCTGCCCCGGGGGAAAGCGACCACGCGAAGTTGTAGGAGGCGTTGGTCAGGGCCGCGAGCCACATCGATCCGCCCGAGCCCACAGCGATCAGGACCATCAGGACCCGCAGCATGACCGTGAAGCAGACCTGCCCGGCGATCCAGGAGGGGGTGTGCCCGGCCTGGATATTGGACGCCACGTGCCAGAGGGCCCAGATCACCCCGATCAGGAGGGCCCCCGGAATCACCGCGCTGACCTGGAGGACCCGTGGCAGGAGGAAAGCTGTCCAACCGACCTCCTCGGTGGCGGCACTGACGAGGTACACGGCGGCCAGGACCGCCGTGCCCCGGCCGGGAGCTTCAAAGCCCTTCCCGTTGGTCGTCAGGACAGCGGAGACCGCCACCACGGCCGGCATCACGGCGAGCGCCGCCGCCGCCGGCAGGATTCCCCGCGGACGCAGTGCGAGGCGCCCGATCAACGCCCCGCCCGCCCCGGTCCGTGCGGCGATAACCGCGGCAGCCACGGCCGGGCACACGAAGGCCAGGGCTGCCCCGGGCAGATTCCCCCGTGTCACAGCGGAGAGGGAACCGATCAGCGGACCGATCACGTAGAAGGGAACGGTCACGGCCGCCAGGACAACAGTGAAGCCCCCGATGTCCCGCAGGCAGCACTCCCGTGGCGAACGCACTGCCATCTCAGACCCACTGCACGAGCTGCACGATCAGCCCGTTCGGATCCCGGTACTGGGCAAACCGCTCGCCCCAGGGTTCGGTTTCCGGGCTCGTAACCACAGCAATGTCCTGTGCCACCAGCTGCTCGTGGTACTCATCGATGGCGTCCACCACGAGTACCAGCAGCAGCCCTTCCCGGGCACGGCCGGCAATCTCCGCCGGTTTGAAGGTCGGCAGGCCGGCACGGAGGAAGATGATGTTCGATCCCCCGTTCGGATGCCTGAGGGAAACAAAGCCGTCGTTCTGCATCTCGGCTATGTAGCCGAAATGCCCGGAGAGGAAGGCGGCAGAGGCCTCCGGCTCCGGGACGTTGAGGGAGACGGCAAACGAGCTGATCTTTGGCATGATGCGCCTTTCACCTGCAGGGCAGTTCGGGGCCGAGCCCGGTCACACTCATGGCAGAACGGCTGCTACGGCGCTGATTTCCACCAGCGCACCCGGCACGCCCAGCCCGGCGACCTGCGCCGCCGTCACCAGCGGCGGCTCATCGGACGCAAGCTGCCCGGCGATAGCCCCGTATGCCGCCCTGAGGTCGGCTCCTGCGACAATGAGCACTGTCCACTGCACGACGTCGCCAAGGCCGGCCCCGGCAGCGGCGAGCGCCGTTTTCGCGTTTTCCATGGCCCACATCGACTGCGCGGCCACATCGTCTCCGCCCACGAGCGAGCCGTCGGCAGCGACGGCGTTCTGCCCGCCCACGTAGATCGTGGCAGCCCCCGCCGGCACGATGGCCACATGACTGAAGGCAGGACTGGAGATGAGTCCCTCCGGACTCAGGCGCTGGATGGATTCCATGCCCCTTACGATCACACCCGCCGCTGCCCGTGAACAGGCTGGAAGCGGTTCATCCGGGCTGGTAAGCCGATTCCAGCGCCCCGGCCCCGGGAACAGCGGCCCCGAACCACCTCGAGAGCCGGGCATCCAGTTCGCGCTGCCCTCCACCGATCGGGTCGTCAATGTCGCCCAGGGCTGGTTCGGCCACCCACACGACGTGTCCGTCCGGACGCAGCAGCACCGCAGGGACGTCCAATTCGGGACTTTTCGCCTCAATCCTGTCCACGCGGTCCGTCCATCCTCCCAGCGAGAACCGGCCGGTCTGGTCAACCAGGATGCCCCGGCCGCTGTGCATCAACTCATAAAGCCGCCCCCGGGACAACTGCACGTTCCGCAGCCGGCGGCCCAGCAGGCCCTCGCCCGCGCCATGTCCGCCGTCGCCCGCGTTGTTGGCGCCGCCGTCGCCGTCTCCCCCGTTGTTGTCTCCCCCGTTGTCGCGGCCCCCGCAGAAGTCATAGCGGATGCCCGTGGCGGTGATCTTCTCGATGAGGAAGCGGTTCACTTCCTCGAAGTCCATCAGCTCCGCCAGCAGCCGGCGCACAGCCTGCGGACCCGGTTCCGGGGAAATCAGTTCCGACTGGGCACGGGTGTTGTCCAATACAGCGGCAGCCACCGGATGCCGCTCGGCCTGGTAGCTGTCCAACAGCCCCTCCGGCGCCCACCCGTCAACCTCTGCCGCCAGTTTCCAGCCGAGGTTGAAGGCGTCCTGCAGTCCGAGGTTCAGCCCCTGGCCGCCAAGCGGCGGATGGATGTGCGCGGCATCCCCGGCCAGCAGCACCCGTCCGGACCGGTAGCGCTCCGCCAGCCGGGTCGCATCGCCGAAGCGGGAGAGCCAGCGCGGCGAGTGGGCGCCGAAGTCGGTGCCGGCGAACTGCTGCAGCTGCTGCTTCAGCTCGTCCAAGGTCGTCGGAGACGCCCGGTCTTCGGAGACGCCGTCGGCGGGTACGACAATGCGGTACAGCCCCTCCCCCAGCGGCACCACCCCGAAGTCCTTGTGCGTTTCGCGGACTTCGGCGACCCTGGCCATCAGTGTCTCTTCGGGCGCCGTCAGTTCCACCTCACTCAGCAGCCGGTCCCGCCGGCTGGGTTCGCCCGGAAACCCGATCCCCAGGAGCTTGCGTACCGTGCTCCGGCCGCCGTCGCACCCGACGAGGTAGCGCGAGCGCAGCTGCGTGCCGTCCGCCAGCACCACGGTCACCGAGTCCTCGTCTTGGCGCAGCTCCGTCAGCTCCGTGCTGCGCCTGAGGTGAACGCCCAGTTCGGTGGCGTGTTCGGTCAGCAGCCGCTCGACCACTGGCTGCGCAATCGCGAGGACATAGGGGTGTGTGGTGTCCAGCGAAACCGGCGCGGCCTTGGTGATACCGGCAAAGAAGCCTCCAAGCGGATACTGCTGTCCGAGCTGCAGAAACCGGCCTGCCAAGCCGCGCTGCTCGAGGATCTCCACACTGCGGGCGTGCAGTCCGCCGGACCGGACCACCTTCGTGGGCTCCGCGTCCCTTTCCAGCACCAGCACATCGACGCCGTGCAGGCGCAATTCGCTGGCGAGCATGATGCCTGTCGGTCCCCCGCCGGCAATGATGACGTCGGTCATGGAAGCTTCCCGGCCTCCCCCTCTGCCTTGGCCAGCTGGATATGCGCGACATTGTTGCCGGTGCTCACGTCGATCGGTTCGAAACCCGGCAGCCGGCCGTTCGGGCCGGTGATGTTATCCAGCAGGCGTTCTCCGCTGCCGAGCAGGATCGGAACCACCACGAGGTGGATGCGGTCGATGAGCCCGGCCCGCAGGTACTGGCGGACAGTGTTGACCCCGCCGCCGATCCAGACGTCCCCGCCGTCTGCTGCGTCCAGTGCCCGTTGCCTGGCTTCGTGGATCCCGCCGGTCACAAAGTGGAACGTTGTTCCCCCCTCCATCTCCACTGGGTCCCGGGGATAATTCGTGAGGACAAACACCGGGTGGTGATAGGGCGGATCCTCGCCCCACCACCCGTTCCAGGTCTCGTCGGCGGCCCAGGGGCCGCGGACGGGTCCGAACATGTTCCGTCCCATGATGCTGGCACCGATGCCGTCGAACTGGGTACGGACGAACAGATCGTCGATCCCTTCGCCGCGGCCATCCATTCCGGTGCGCCCGGCGAACGTTCGGGTGTTGACGATCCAATCGTGGAGGCGTTCCGCTCCGTTGCCGAGGGGATCGTCCATGCTCTGGTCCGGCCCGGCGCCATAGCCATCCAGCGATACCGTGAAGCCGTCGATCCTCAGTAACTGGTCCACGGGAAGCGTCCTTTCGGTTGGTTCGGGCGGCCTAGGAATGCACTCGGTACAGAATCGGATGCGGCACTACTCCGGCCTCGCTGAAGGCCGCCAGCACGAAGCTTCGAAAAGACCGTTTGAACAGGAGCGAGGGCAGCACCTGGCGCAGGCTGTTCCAGCGGCAGTGGTTGATGATGGGGAACGGCGAATGGCTCTGCGCGTCGGGAAGGATCACCGTTGAGTTATCCAGCCGGGTCTCCTGCTCAAACCAGCCCGCGGTGTACTGCCAGGCGTCCAGGGTGGCCTGCATGGTGGGGCCGGTGAAGAAGTTGAAGAGGAACACTCCTCCGGGACGCGGGCTAACCGGCCCCATGCTGCGGACATTGGAACCGGCGAGGATCAGCCGCTCAGTGGCCGCGGTCGGCGGCGCCTCGGCGGCAATTGCGTCGGCAACGTCCCGGGCAACGGCGGGTGAATCGGTAACCACCAGGAGAACGACGTCGTAGGCTGCGGCCGGTCCCTCCCCCTCCTTGGGCTGGCCGGGCGGACGCAGGACCGCCGCGAACACCGTTGCCTGGCGGACACCGGGGGTGCCGCGCAGGGCGGCCGCCCGGCCCGACAGCCCCGCCAGGGCCTGCCTGCGTTCGGCTCTTCGAGGTGGAAAGGGCGTCTTCCAGGCTCCGGTCGAAATGCCAAGGACCACGAACCCCGCAGCGGTGGGCTCGACGAGCGACACCCTGCGTGCGCCTTCCGTCACCGGCTTTCCGGATGCTCCGGACTCATTCTTCATGCTGTCCTCCAACCGCAGCCTGCGGCGAAACCAGGTTCCGCTGCATGGAAGGGCACGCTACGGTACCTCCGCCCCGGCAGTGAAGCGTAAGGTTCCGGATCAGATCGAAGGAGCGCCCGATGATCACCGTCCATCCGGCAACCGCCGACCGCTTCGAGGATCTCGCCGCGATCCGTGCGCCGGCTGATGAGACTGCCGCTGGCGGCTAGCCGATCCTAAGGGCCAGCACGCGGTCATCGTCGGGCCCGGGCGTGCCGCGGCCGTCGGTGTTGCTTGTGAGCACCCAGAGCGTGCCGTCGGGGGCAGTGACGACGTCGCGCAGCCTGCCGTACTCCGCGGCCAGGTGTTCGGTCGAGCTGTCGAGCCCGTCCAGCGGCACCTCCCGGAGCCGCTCCCCGCGGAGGTTGGCGATGAAGATCGACCCGCCCGCGACGGCGATCCCGCTCGGACTGGCGTCACCCGGGTCCCATTGCTGGACCGGATCAATAAATCCCTCTTCTCCGGCGATCCCTTCGACGTCCGGCCAGCCGTAGTTCCCTCCGGGGGTGATCACGTTCAGTTCATCCCAGGTGTTCTGCCCGAATTCGCTGGCGTACATAGTGCCGCTGCTGTCCCAGGCGATACCTTGCGGGTTCCGGTGCCCGTAGCTGTACACCAGGGATCCGGGGAACGGGTTGTCCTCCGGTGCCTCACCGTCGGTGCCCATACGCAGGATCTTGCCGGAGAGCGCGTCACGGTCCTGGGCGCGGCCCCGGTCACCGGCATCCCCGGTCGTGGCGTACAGCAGCCCATCGGGGCCGAACGCTATCCGGCCGCCGTTGTGGATCGGTCCGGCCGGGATGCCGTCCAGGACGGTTGTAGCCGGACCCAGGGCAAGGGAGCCGGGGCCGCCGCTGATTTCCCGGCGTTCGATGCGGTTCTCTGCGCCCGCAGTGAAGTAGGTGTAGAGCGATCCGTCCTGCACGGCGATGCCCAGGAGGCCCCCTTCCCCACGCCCTGCAGCATCCTGGATGACGCCGGCTTCGCGGGTGTTTCCGGCGTCGTCGAGCTCCAGGATCCGGCCTGAATCCCGTTCACTGATGAGCGGAACCCCATCGTGGAAGGCGATCGCCCACGGCGCGTCGAGGCCGGTGCTGATGACGTCGGGGTCTCCGGGTACGACGGCGCCGGACAGGCCAGGTGATGCCCTGGAGGTTTCCTGCGGCACCGGTTCGCCCGGTGCGGATGGCGCCGCGGTGCAGGCCGGCACCGCGGCAACGGCAAAGACCACGGCGGCCCAGGCGGCCATCCGTCGTCGTTTCCTGCCGGCTCCGGATGTGATGTCGGGGCCGGACCTGATATCGGAACAGGGCTTCATGGTTGGACCGGGCGTCATGCGGCACACTCCCTAGGCACGCGTGCGGGTTGCCGTACCTAGGGTAGCGCCGGCGGAGGCTATGGGGCGGATATCCCCTGCCGGGCCGCCTGTGCAGCAGCGTGGGCACCGGCCCGCCGCCCGCTGAAGAAGCAGTCGGCAAGGGAGAGGCCGCTGATGTAGCTGTTCGAGCACACGCCAACGGCATTGCGGCCCGCGGCGTACAGCCCGAAGATCTGTGTCCCGTCCTCCCTTTTGACCAGACCTGACTCCCCGTCGACGATGAGTCCGCCCAGGGTCAGCCCCGGGATGGGGAAGAACGGCGAGGCGTCGTCCGAAATGTTGAAGGCGCGGAACGGCGGTTTCAGGATCGGCTGGCACAGATCGGGGGCTTTGTGCGCGGGATCGCCCTGGCCGGAGGCTATCCCCATGTTGTACTCCTCCACACTCTTGTGGAGTCCGTCCGGGTCCACGCCGATCTTCGCAGCGAGGGCACTGACGCTTTTCGCGCTCGTGTGGCCGATGGTGAACAGGAAAACCGCCTGCAGCTTCTGGAAAATCTGGGTCTGCGACCAGAACTGGCGGCGTGACTTCCCCCAGCTCACGGCGTCGTAAACGGCCCAGCCTTTGCCGCCGAACCCGCGCATCAGCACATCGCCGTGCGTCGCGCCGTACAGATCCTCGTTTGTGATCCGCCTTCCGTCGAGGCCTACTGTAATGCCCTCCACAAAGGAACTGGGCGGGGTGAGGAACCGCCAGGCCGTGACCTTATCCATCCGGCCCACGTCTGCTCCCGCGTCCAGGCCCAGCTGGATGCCGCCGCCGTCGTCGGCTGGTGTCCCCAAGGGAGAGATGCCGGTGAACTGCGGGGCGTACTTGGCCACCCACTCCTTGTTGTAGATGAAACCGCCGGCGGCCAGGATGACCGCGGCGGCACGGACTTCCCGCTCCACTGCCCCGGCGTTCCAGAGCTGCTCAATTTTGTCTGTGGACTTCTTCACCAGCCCCGGCGCCCAGTTGCCGATTTTCTGCGTGCGGCTGGTCAGCCGCCGATGCTCGGCAGCGTTTGGGTGTGACTGCTCCAGGACCCGGTACTTCACGCCGACGACGGCGCCATCCTGAACAATCAGGTCAGTGACCCGGGCCAGCGGGGCGAAGGTGACGCCCTTGCGCGCCGCGGACTCGGCCAGCCGGGTCCACAGAACCTTCCCGGAGGACAGCCCCTTCGCGACGGTTCGATGGCCGCGCGGTGCCGGCTGCGCCGCGTCCCGGTACGGGTAGGCCTTCTCGTTTCCGGAGAAGTACAGATAATGCTTGTCGGTTGGATAGGAGGTCTTGTACGGGGCCAGACTCCCCGCGAAGGTCGCCCCCTGCTCCTCCAGCCACGGAATCATCCCCGGGCTCTGGTCGCAGAACCGGCGCAGGGTCGCCTCGTCCACTGCGTCACCTGCCTCCATGCGGAGATAGGCATAGAGGTTCTCCGCAGTGTCCCCGTATCCGGCCTCGCGCTGCTGGCGGGTCCCGCCACCGGCGTAAACCACCCCGCCGGACAGGGCGCTGGCGCCACCGCCGTACGCCCTGTCCAGGACCAGGACACGCGCACCGTTGTCGGCGGCCTCTATCGCCGCTGCCGCACCGGCCCCGCCGAAGCCGACGATGACGACGTCGAACCGGTCATTGTTGGTGCCTGATTCGTTCTTGCCTGCTGCGTTCACTGCGTCTCCTCGTTGAGCCATTGGTGATGTGGTTGGTTGTGCCGGGTTCCGCTGCTTCGGCGGGAATGCGTCCGCTAAATGGTTTCGCCGGCGTCGGCGAGCAGAACGCTGCCGGTCATGATGGTTGAGAGGTCGCTTGCTGCGAACAGGACGACACGCGCAATGTCATCTGCCGTTCCCAGCCTTCCGATCAGGCTGTGCTGCATGACATCCATAGTGGGAAGCTCCATTCCCGCGGCGGCCGCCTGCTCGGCCATCGCTGCAGCCATCGCGAGATTGCCTTCAGTCGGGACGAACGAAGGTGCCACCCCGAGGACACGTATCCCCTTCGGGGCAAACTCGAGGGCCATGGCCTTCGTCATGCCGCGCACGGCGTGTTTTGAGCTGACGTACGCTGCCAGTCCAGGGGCAGGAGCCGTGAAGCCTGCAGTGGAGACGATATTGATAATGACGCCGCCGGCGCCGGTCATGCGCTTGGCCGCCACGCGCGATCCCAGGAAGACGCCCCGGGTGTTCACGGCGAACACCCGGTCCCAGTCATCCACAGGCATTTCCTCGGCGGCGACGCTGGGAAACAGGCCTGCGTTGTTCACCCAGATATCCAGGCCGCCGAACTCCGCCACGGCACGCTCAGCCCCGGCGGCAACGGAATCCTCCTCGGACACATCGATACCGCTGCCTATGGCCTTGACCGGAAAGCGTGAACTTATGTCGTTGGCCGCCGAAGCCGCGAGGTCAGCGTTGATGTCAGCGATCAGGATGTTCGCGCCGGCTTCTGCCAGGCGCAGCGCGATCGCTTTGCCCAGTCCCTGGGCCCCGCCGGTAATGACGGCATTCCGTCCGGTCAGGGACAACAGTTCGCTGATCGGGCGGGAAGAGACATCGGGGAACGGAAACGGCACAGCGACCTCCAGGCGGCGGGAAACGATTATGACAGAGTATGTCTTAAATAACCTCCGGAGGGAACAGCTAGCGTGAGGGTATGACAGAAAGCCGACCGCGCCGGGGGCGCCCCCCGCTGGCCCAAATAACCGACCTGCGAGCCCGGGCACTCGGTATCATCCTGCGCGTGGGATACCAACAAGCTTCCATGAGCCAGATAGCCTCCGAATTAGGTCTGAGCGTCCGGACCCTGCACCGCTATTTCCCGGCGAAAGCGGACATCGTCTGGGGCGGGATCGAAAGCTCCCTGGACGCGCTCAGCGAAGGGTTGCGTCATGCAAACGCAGAGCTGCCCGTGATCGAGGCAATCACCGCAGGCGTGGTGGCTGTTTTTGACCAGAACGCCGACGACAACGCCATCGACCGGGCACGGCTGAGGCTGATCGCCACGACCCCGGAGCTGCGCGCCGCACGGCCGGAGACCTTCGAACTGTGGAGAGCGCAGCTCATCGGTTTCATCGGCGACAGGCTCGGGGAACCTGCCGGCAGCCTCGTCCCGTGGGTGATGGGTGCTGCCGTGCAGACCACCATCACCGAGGCCCTGGCATGGTGGGCGCTGCATGAGCAGACCCGGGGGCCGGGCGAGGTGGTCGGGCAGGCCCTCGCCAGCTTCAATTCCGTCGCAGCGGGCCTGTCTCCACCCGTCCCGTCGCGCAGGGGGCAAGAATGAGCCGCCTGTCCCGCCCAGGGCTTTGGTACCTCTTTGACTACGGCATGGTGATCTCCACGGCCCCGGAGCCCCGGGATTGGCTGGCGTTGCAGCGGGCCACCGGGTTGGACCTGGATCTGGAGGCCGCTTCAAGCCCCTATTGGACCCACCGCGAAGGCTTTGACGCCGGAACGCTGACGCCTGCACAGTACTGGAGTGCCGTACTGGGCAGGACTGCCGGCGCGGATGAGGTCCGAACGCTGGAAGCCCTCGACGCCGCACAATGGGCGCACCTCAATCCGAAAACCCTGTCCGTGCTGGAGACGCTCACAAAGGAAGGCGCGCAGCTGGCCCTGCTCTCAAACATGCCCGCGGCCATGTCGCGGAACTACACGGCCACGGCGCAATGGCCCGGACTCTTCTCCAGGCTGTACTTCAGCGGGCAGCTGCGCATGCTCAAACCCGACCCCCGGATCTTCGAATACGTGGCAGGTGATCTGGGCGTGCCGCCCCGGGACATCGTTTTCATCGACGACAATGCGGCGAATATTTCCGCGGCCCAGGCCTTGGGCCTGCAGACCGTTCACCACACCGGTGACACCGATCTGCGGGCCGAGCTGGCCGAAGTCCCTCGATAGCCGTGCCCCTGTGGGCTAGCCTCGAACCGTGGTCTTCCAACAGCACCCGGATCAACGGAGACAGCATGGGAATCCTCTTTGTGCACGGTGCCGGCGGGTGGGCGGAGGACCAGCCGATGGCCGATCAACTGCGAACCCTGTCGGGACAGGCAGTCACGATGTCTCGGTTCCCCGACGAGGACATGTCAGCTGCAGCCTGGCGGCACGAGAGGGGCGGCCACCAGTTTCAGGGGCGGATGGCTGCGGTGGCCGAGGATCTGGCGTCGCTCGTGCAGTAGTGGAGCTTCGGAGAGGACCATCTGATGACACCGGCAGCGTTCGCCGCACTCATGCTCGTGGTCTTTGCCTGGGCCGTGTTCTCGGACCGCCTCGCGCGGTGGAACATCACCGGCCCGATCGTCCTCACAATCGCCGGGTTCCTCCTGTCCAACCAGGACTGGGGAGCGCTCCCGATCAACGTTGAAACGCCGTCGGTCCACCTTCTCGCCGAGGTGACGCTGGCCCTGCTCCTGTTCTCGGACGCAGCGCGGGTGGACGTCACCGCACTTCGCCGGGACATCCGTGTACCCGCGCGCCTGCTGCTGATCGGCCTTCCCCTCACCCTGATCCTCGGTGCCCTCGCGGCGGCGCTGCTGTTCGGCGACTTCACCTGGGCACTGGCCGGATTCGTCGGTGCCGCTCTGGCCCCCACCGACGCAGCCCTGAGCATCCAGGTCATCAACGATAAGCGGATTCCAATGCGTATCCGCAGGACCCTCAACGTGGAAAGCGGACTCAACGACGGCATAGTGACCCCCGCCGTCGTCTTCGCGCTCTCGCTCACGGCGGCTGAGCTCGGCGTCGGCAGCGGCCATGACTCGGTCGTTAGGCCGCTGCTCGAAGTGGCCGTCGCGATCCTTGTCGGCCTCGTAGCGGGATTCGGTGGTGCGAAGGCCATCGCGTTCGGGGCGCGGCGCCGGTGGATCCTTCCCGGCGGCCGGCGCCTGGCCACGCTGGCTGTGGCCCTCGCCAGCTTCTCGCTGGCCTTGGCCCTCAGCGGCAACGGCTTCATCGCGGCGTTCGTTGCGGGGATCGCGTTCGGTGCAGGTCTGCCCCGTGACGTTGCCAGCGTGGACGAGGTGGGCGAGCTTCCGGAGCTGTTGGGCGAGGTGCTCTCACTCGGAGTGTGGTTTATCTTCGGCGCCGCCCTCGTGCCGGTCGCGTTGGACCATCTCTCTGTGTCGACTCTCGTGTACGCGGTCCTGAGCCTGACGGTGATCCGGATGCTGCCGGTTGCCCTTTCGCTGCCGAAGACCGGATTGGATACCTCGACGGTATTGTTCGTGGGCTGGTTCGGGCCCCGCGGCCTCGCCTCCGTCGTCTTCGTGCTCCTGGCTATTGAGGAACTCGGCGAGTCGGGGCCCGTCGGTACCGCGGTCGCTGCCGTCACCATGACTGTGTTGCTCAGCGTGGTTGCGCACGGCATCTCGGCGGGACCTCTCGGCGGGCGTTACGCTGCCGGCCACGGGGACAGCACCCCCGGCGGGGAGGAAACCCGCCTCCGCTCGCGGCGCCGGATCCACTAAGCGGCAGCCCGCGGGTCCCCTTGGGCTCCAACGGGCTGTGTTGCAACGAGCCAAGGTTCATCGGGGAAGGGGCAGCTCCCGGAGTTGCCGCCGGGAGGTGATGCCGACCTTGCGAAAGATGCTGCGCAAATGGGCGTCTATGGTGCGCGGGCTGAGAAAGAGTTCCGTAGCGACTTCGCGGGAGGTTGCGCCGGTGGCCACCAGCCGGGCGATGTGCAGCTCGTGGGCGGTGAGGGAGTCGGTTGGCTGGGCGCTTCGCTTGCGGGGGTGCTCGCCGGTGGCGCGCAGCTCGCGGCCGGCACGCAGTGCGAACGCGTCCGCGCCCATATCCAACAGCATCCCGTGTGCGGTGCGGAGCTGTTCCCGGGCGTCCTGGCGACGGCCCTCGCGGCGAAGCCACTCACCATAGACGAGGTGGGTGCGGGCGAGGTGGGCGGCCATCCGGCAGCGTCCGAGCTGCTCTATGGCTTCACGGTAGCTTTCCTCTGCCTTCGACCCGGCGCTGGTCAGGGCACGTGCACGTGCCGCCAGGCCGAGCCCCCAGGGGGTGCCGCTGGCGAGGGCCCGTGTGCTGAGCTGCTCCAGCGCTTCGGCCGCGCTATCCTGCCGGCCGGAACGGCAGGCCGCTTCGATGAATTCGGAGTGGGCCATGTTGTTGAACCGCCACGCTTCGGAGTCGTAGGCCCGTTTCCCAGCGGCATAAGCCGCAGGGTAATCACCGAGACCGTTGTGCAGCACGGACATGGCGTACTGCGTCAAGGATTCTTCGGTGCCGTGCGCTGGTCCGGCGGCCTTCCGGACAATGGCCGCGTGGGCCTCGGCGGTCTCGGTTGGATGGCCGCGCCAAGCGGAGAGGACGAGCTGGGCGTGGAGCAAAGGCACAGCCCCGGTCGCCGCCGCGGATGCATTCTGCTCGGCAGCCCGGGCGATCTCACCGGAGAGGACCAGCATGATGGACTGGCCAAGAAGCGCGGCAGGGAGCGTGGCCAGAGCGCCGGCCTCCCTCGTCACTCGGACATTGCGGATGGCCAACGAGCGAAGTGACTCGTCGTCGAACACTGACATCGCAGTTCGGATGGCGAGCCACCCCCAGCGGCAGCCGTTGGCGCCGTCCACCGTGTCAGCGTCCGGCTCATGAACGAAGGCCTCCAACGCCCTCCGCCGCCCGGGCAGGCCGGCCGCGTACCCCTGCGTGAACGTCTCAACCAACCCATCGAGCAACAGATCCACCGGCCTCTGCGGCCATGTAGGAGTGGGCGCCGCCCGGGCAGCCTCGGCAACTTCCGGTATGCTGCGGCCCCGGACGAAGTTGCCGGTGACAATCGCCGCTTCGAGCGCATGAAGATAGGTCTCGCGGGACAGCGCCGCATCCCGCGGGGCGAGGCTCCTGGCTGCGTGCAGCAGCATTCCCCCGCCGATACTGTCCCGGACGAGATGAAACGCGATCCGGGCACGCAGCAGTTCGAGGCGCGCCTGCTGCAAGGGATCGAGCGGACCGGCCGCAGCGATCTTCAGCAACTCCAAGGCGTCCTCGGACGCACCAGCCTCCTGCTTGGCGTGCGCGGCCTCCAGCGCCCGGCCCGCACGGGCGGCAGGGTCAGGGGTCAGCCTGGCCGCATGCTCCATGAACGCCGCCGCGGCGGCCAGCCCGCCGCGGGCACGCGCCCGGTCTGCTGACCGCACCAGCCCAGCGGCGGCGTCCTCGTCGGTGCCCAGCACGGCCTGAGCCCGGTGCCAGGCGCGGCGGTCGGGGTCGACGTCCGGATCGGTGGCGGCGGCCAGCGCGTCATGCGCACGGCGACGCTCCAGAGGGGAGGCGGCCCGCAGCACAGCCGAACGCACCAGCGGATGACGAAACCGCACCCGGGTATCGATCTCCAGAAGTCCGGCGGCTTCCGCGGGCGCCGCGGACTCGTAGGCGATCCCCAGATGCGCGGCCGCACGCCACAGCAGGTCCACCTCGCCGGTCGAATCGAGCGCAGCAACCAGCAGCAACGTTTGGGTTGGCACCGGCAGGCTGCCTGAGCGGCGCCGAAAGGTGTCCTCGATCCGGTGCGTGGTGCCCGGCAGCTCGGGCAGCTCGAACCCGCCGGCCTGCCATGCCGCCGGCGCGCTTCGGGCCAGCTCCAGGAGTGCGAGGGGGTTCCCACACGCCTCGGCGATGACCCGGTCCCGCATCCCGTTGTCCAGGGGTGTGTGCGCGGCCGCTGCCAGCAACGCCCGCGCGTCGTTCTCATCGAGGCCGCCCAGGCATACGACAGGTATACCTTCGAACATGCCCATGTCGCGGTCGGTGGGGTCCCGCAGCGCGAACACCAGCGCCATCCGTTCGGCCGCTACCCGTCGCGCCACGAACGTGAGGACCTGTGCGGATGCCTCGTCCAGCCACTGTGCATCGTCGACGAGGCACAGCAGGGGCCCTTCCTCGGCGACCTCGGCCAACAGATTGAGGGTGGCCAGCCCTATCAGGAACCGGTCCGGAACCGTACCGCTTTGCTGCCCGAACGCCACGCCCAGAGCGGTCCGCTGCGGCTCGGGCAGGGCACCAACGTGGTCCAGGAGAGGTGCACACAACTGATGCAGGCCAGCAAAAGCGAACTGCGTCTCAGACTCCACCCCGACCGAGGACACCACCCGGAACCCCGAGGATTCCGCCGCGCCTCGGGCGTGCTCGAGCAGCACCGTCTTGCCGATACCCGCTTCCCCGCGCACCACGATTGCCCCACTTAGCCCGGCTCGTGCCCGGGAGAGGAGGTTATCGACTGTTGCGCGCTCGGCGCGCCGACCCAGGAAATCCACCAGTGCCCCTCCCTTCAGAGCATGCCGGCACCCTATTAGGCAATTGTCACCGACGCAAACGAAGTCGGCCAACCCGTACCGGTAGGCATGAAGCGGCAGCAATTCAGGGACCCCTACCGACGCGAAGGCACCGCCGCCGGGGCGATTCTTGTAGCCAAGAAGGCCCAAATCCACACACCACCCATGAAAGAGGTCCCTCCCATGAATCCCATCCAGGAAATGGTCGTCAACTTCCAGGAGCTGGCGGCCCAAGTGCCCGAAATCCTCCGGCCCTTTATCGTCATGCTCGCCGGGGCAGTTCCGTTCATCGAGGGCGAAGGAGCCTCCGTGATCGGCCTCGTCGGCGGCCTGAACCCCATCGTTGCCGGCATCGCTGCCGCCGCCGGTAATTTCCTGAGCGTGCTCCTCGTGGTGCTCTTCGCCTCCCGGACCCGCACCGCCGTCGTAAAGCACAACCGGGGACGGGCAGCGGCCCGGAACGCCGCTCTGGTCCCGGGGCCTGCCGGTTATGGCGGGAGTCCCATGTTGGAAGAGACTCCACCGGCCCGGCGCGAGAGCAAGGGCCAGCAGCGCTTCAAGAAGTGGCTCGTGCGCTTTGGTGTCCCCGGCGCGAGCATCCTCGGCCCACTCGCGATCCCGACCCAATTCACTTCCGCGATCCTCATCGCCAGCGGAACATCCCGAGGCTGGGTGCTGCTCTGGCAGGCAGTAGCGATCATACTCTGGACTACTGTTATCACCGTGTCGGTCTGGGCCGCCCTCACTTACGTCGTCGGGGTCTGATCCACAGCGGCCGCCCGGACCGCAGAGGTCCGGGCGGTGAACTCCGAGAGGAACAAAATGGCACACAACAAGACGGTGAAGCCCGGCGACGGCCATTCGCTGCCGGGCTTTCGCTGGTGGCAGCTGTTCACGCGTTCACTCTTCCATCTGCGCCTCACCGGCGAGGACGGCGTACCGGAGACCTGGTCCGTCGACGTCAGGCACGGAGGCGATGAGGATGGCGAGGTGTACGCGCAGCTTTACCGCGACGGCGTCAACCGGGCCCGATCCTCGCTCCCGGCAGCGTTTCCGGTGCCCGGTGGCATCATCGAGGTCGAGGTCAGCGGTTACGGACTCAAACGCTGCCACTATGTGGGCTATGACGGGACGGAGCGGCAGCTGGTACCCGATCCCGCCTCGGCTGAGGGCCGGCGCGCCCGCCTGGACCGGAGCAACCCCGCGCTGAGCCGGGCCGTGGGCCTCGCTTCGGCGGTTGTCCTCGTGGCCGCCCTCTTGATGGGCGTGCCGCAGATCATCGAGCAGGTCACGCAGTTCCCGCCCCTGGCGGAGAGGATCGGCGCGTTCACCAGCCCCATCCACCTCTCGGCCGGGGCGAATATCTGGCTTCTGCTGGCAACACTCGCAGCGAGCACTGAACGCGCGCTGCGGCTGCGCTACAACCGGATCCTCGACGGCGGCTTCTTCGGCGGCGAGGACTAGGTTGCTTTACGGCACTTTAAACGACAAAAGCCCGACAGAACTTTCGTTCCGCCGGGCTATTTGTCGGGTTGACAGGATTTGAACCTGCGACCCCCTGACCCCCAGTCAGGTGCGCTACCAAGCTGCGCCACAACCCGCTGTTTGGCCGGTTTGAATCCGGCCGAAGCAACTCGAATACTCTACCTCATGATTGGCGGATTTCCCGAATCGGGAAAGCCCCGGACGCCGCAGGGGCGTCCGGGGCACCAATACTAGCGGTTCTTGCCGCGCTTTTCGCGGACGCGCATGTTGACCTCGATGGGCGTGCCCTCGAAGCCGAACGTTTCGCGCAGCCGGCGGGTGATGAAGCGGCGGTAGCCCGGATCCAGGAAGCCGGTGGTGAAGAGCACGAACTTCGGCGGGCGGGAGGAAGCCTGCGTGCCGAAGAGGATGCGGGGCTGCTTGCCGCCGCGGACCGGGTGCGGGTGCGCTGCCACGAGCTCGCCCAGGAAGGCGTTGAGCTTGCCGGTGGGGATGCGCTTGTCCCAGCTCTCCAGAGCGGTGTCCAGGGCGGGAACAAGCTTGTCCTTGTGCCAGCCGGTCATGGCGGAGATGTTCACGTGCGGGGCCCACTCAACGTGGGCCAGGTCGCGCTCAATCTCGATCTGCAGGTAGCGGCGGCGTTCGTCGTCGAGCAGGTCCCACTTGTTGAAGGCCAGCACCAGGGCGCGGCCGGACTCGATGGCAAGCTGCAGGATGCGGACATCCTGTTCGGACAGGACTTCATCCACTGCCAGGAGCACAACAGCAACCTCGGCCTTTTCCAGGGCGGACTGGGTACGCAGCGAGGCGTAGAAGTCGGCACCCTGGGCCATGTGCTGGCGGCGGCGGATACCGGCGGTATCCACGAAGCGCCAGGTGCGGCCGCCGAGCTCAATGAGCTCATCAACCGGGTCGCGGGTGGTGCCGGCGGTGTCGTCAACGACAACGCGCTCGGTTCCGGCCAGCTTGTTCAGGAGCGAGGACTTACCCACGTTCGGGCGTCCGATCAGCGCGATGCGGCGCGGGCCGCCGGACTTGTCCAGTCCGCCGTAGGCCGAGTACTCGGGCAGCACGTCCATCATGGCATCGAGCATGTCGCCGGTACCGCGGCCGTGCAGGGCCGAGACCGGGTACGGCTCGCCGAAGCCGAGGCCCCAGAGCTGCGAGGCATCGGCTTCGTTCTGGATGTCATCAACCTTGTTGGCGACGACGATGACGGGCTTGCCCTTGCCGCGGAGCATGCGGACCACGGCTTCGTCGGTGGCGGTGATGCCTACCGTGGCGTCCACCACGAGCAGAACGGCGTCGGCGACGTCGACGGCAACCTCGGCCTGGCCGGCAACGCGGGCATGGATGCCGCGGGCGTCGTGCTCCCAGCCACCGGTGTCCACGAGCGTGAAGTTCACGCCGTTCCAGGTGGCCGGGTAGGAAACGCGGTCACGGGTGACGCCGGGGGTGTCCTCGACGACGGCTTCGCGGCGGCCGAGGATACGGTTGACCAGCGTCGACTTGCCGACGTTCGGCCGTCCCACGATGGCAACTACCGGGTCCTGGCGGAGCGGGGCGTCGTCGTCGTACTCGTCGAAGCCGCCGGCCAGCAGGGCTGCGTCTTCTTCGTCGAGTTCGTAGTCGTCCAGGCCGGAGCGCAGCGTTGAGGCGCGCAGCTCGGCTTCGGCGTCGTCCATGTTGGCCAGGCGTTCGTTAACCTGGTCCTCTCCGGCCGGGATGTATTCTTCGTGGCCCGTCTCGTCGCCGGCGGTGCCGGAATATGAGGAGTTCGTCATTTTTGCTTTCTTTCCGTTGAGGTCTGCAGCACTGCAAGCAGGCCGTCGCCGGACAGTTCAGCCCGGTAAGTGTGTGTAAGGGGGTTCCGCGGGCGATGACACCGCAGTTTCCACCTGTCCATTGAAACACGTGCGGCACCGCCGGGACATTTGGCCCGTCGGTGCACGTTGGCGTGCTGATGCTGTTGGTGTCCTAGTGCGTGGTGGCGTAAACCACTTTCAATACCGCCTGGACGGTCTCTTCGAAGTCCAGGTCGGAGGAATCGATGGTGACCACGCCGTCGGCCGCCTGCTGGAAATTCACCACGGTGGAATCCTTGGCGTCGCGGGTGATGACCTGTTCCTTGAGCTGCGCGGCGCTTTGCGTGCCGCCGAGCTGGACGCCGCGGCGGCGCAGCCGTGCCTCCTCGGAGGCGGTCAGCAGGATCCGCACCTCGGCATGGGGCGCGACGACGGTGGTGATGTCCCGGCCCTCGGCCACGATGCGCAGCCCGGAGTCGGCGATCATCTGCTGCTGGCGGCGGACCAGCTCGGCGCGGGCGCCCAGCGTGGTGGCTACGGCACTGACCGATGAGGACACGGACGGTTCACGGATGGCGTCGGTGACGTCGCGGCCGCTGACCCGGACCCACTCGGCATCCGGAGAGGTGCTGAGTTCAATGTCGGCGTTGCGGGTGGCGGCTTCCACTGCCACGGAGTCCTCGAGGTCAATCCCGGCCTCCATGCAGTACAGCGTCACGGCGCGGTACATGGCGCCGGTGTCTAGGTACGCCGCGTGGAGGCGGCGGGCGGCTTCCCGGCTGATGCTGGACTTGCCCGAACCGGAGGGGCCGTCGATGGCCACCACCAGGGGCTTGCCCAGCCGGAACAGGGCCGGATTGCGTTCTTCGCTCACTGCACTACCTTCCACCCGCGGGTGCTCAATTCGTGTACCAAATTCTGCAGGCGGCTGGGCAGCACGGAGATCTCCGCGCGTCCCACCTGCTGGCCGGAGGAGTGCTCCAGTCGGAGATCTTCCAGGTTCACGCCGATCTCACCGATGTCGGTGAGCAGGCGCGCAATCTGTCCCGGGGTGTCATCCACCAGGACGGTGAAGCTGGCGAAGGACTGCGGCGGCGCGCCGTGCTTGCCCGGGATGCGGGCCTGCCCGGTGTTGCCTTCGGAGATCAGCTGCGCCATGTCCAGCCGGGCGCCGTCGGCCAGCGGGTCCTCCAGCGTATGGATGAGCCGGTTCAGGTCCTCGCGTACCCCGTAGAGGATTTCCACCAGGCGGGGGGCATTGCCGGAGAGGATCTGCACCCAGAGCCGGGGATCGCTGGCGGCGATCCGGGTCACGTCGCGCAGCCCGTTGCCGGCCAGCGCCATGGCCTGCCCCGGGGTGTCCTGCAGGCGGCTGGCCACCAGCGAGGACATGATCTGCGGCAGGTGCGAAACCAGCGCCACGGACTGGTCATGCTCCTCGGCGCTCATGCGTGAAACCACGGCGCCCAGGTCGATGGCCAGGGACTCCGCGCATTTGACCGCGTGCGGAGAACTTTCCGCTGCCGCGCAAATCACCCACGGCATGGAGGTGAACAGCTCGCCCAGTGCGGCGACCGGCCCGGATTTCTCCCGGCCGGCCATCGGATGGGTGCCCACGTAGCGGCTCAGGTCAGCGCCGGTGGAGCGCAGGTCCTCGAGGACCGCGCCCTTGACGCTGGCAATGTCGACGACGACGGCGTCGGGCCAGTCCTTCAGCGCCTGCGCGGTGAGCGCGGCGGTGACGTCCGGAGGCGCGGCAACGACAACGAGTTCCGGGGCGAACCCCTCCTCGACGCTCTCGAGCAGCCGGCCGGCACCGATGTCCCGGGCCACTGCCGCCGTCGAGGGCGAGATGTCGGACAACACCACATCCACTCCGTGCCGGCGCAGCCCCAGACCGATGCTGGTGCCGAGCAGGCCGGTGCCGATCACGAGGACCGGACCGGAAAGATGCGTGGCGGAACCCTGTGCCGCGCCCACGCCTTAGAGGCCTACGGAGGCCAGCAGGTGGCCCACTTCCGTGCGGCCGAGCACACGGATGCTGCCCTGGCGCTGGTCGTTCACGCGGATCGGCCCCACCTGGGTGCGGACCAGGCGCTCGACCGGGTGGCCGACGGCGTCGAACAGGCGGCGCACGATGCGGTTACGCCCGGAGTGCAGGACAACCTCGACGAGCAGGTGGCCCGGGGTGGAGTCGACCAGCTTGAAGGAGTCAACGCTGGCGAAGCCGTCCTCAAGCTCCATGCCTTCGCGCATCTGCGCGCCGACACCGTGGGCCATGGGTCCGCGGACCTGGACCAGGTACGTCTTGGGCACCTCGTAGGACGGGTGCGTGAGGCGGTTGGCCAGCTCGCCGTCGTTCGTCAGGAGCAGCAGGCCCTCGGTGTTGGTGTCGAGGCGGCCCACATGGAAGAGGCGCTCGTGCTTGTTGGTGCTCTTCAGGTAGTCACTGATGCACGGACGGCCCTCGGGGTCATCCATGGTGCAGACCACGCCGTTGGGCTTGTTGAAGACGTAGTACTTCAGGTTCTCGTCCAACTGCAGGCGCATGCCGTCCACGTGGACGGTGACGTTCTGCGGGTCGACGCGGACGCCGACCTCGGTGACGACCTCGCCGTCGACCTCAACGCGGCCTTCGCGGATCATGTCTTCGCAGACGCGGCGAGATGCGACGCCGGCCTGGGCCATGACCTTCTGCAGGCGGATGCCCTCGGGGTCGTGGTGCTCGGAGACGGCGGGCTTGGCCGGACGGCGCGTGTTGGTGTGCTTGACGGCGCCCAGGTTCTGGCCGAAGCGCTCGTTGCGGAACGCACGGTCGCCGCTCTTGCGCTGGCCTGCCTGGGGTCCGCCGGTGCGGGAGGATCCGCCGCCCTTGGTGCCGTACTGCTTGGGCGCGCCGGCCTTGTACCCTTCGGGCTTGAACTGGCCGGCTCCCGGCTTGGAATCCGAGGAGCCCTTGGACGCGCCAGAGCCCTTGCCGTCAAAAGCGCGCGATGCCGCGGAGCGGAACTTCGCGGGACGGTTTTCGGCGGATTCGTCGCGGGCCTTGTAGCCGTTGGCGCGGAATTCACCGGCAGTCATTTCGGAATCGCGGGGTCCGCCGGAGCGGCCGCCGGCGCGCGGGGCGCCGGTACGGTTACCGGCGGGCTTGGAGCCCTTGCCGAAGGACCTGCCGCCGGCTGCTCCCCCGCTGCGCGGGTTGTTGCGGCCTGATCCGGATCCGGAGCGGGGTGCCTGTGTCATGAAAAATCCTTCGGGTGTAGCGGTTAGTAAGTAGTGTCTTCAAATTCAGCCAGGTTTTCCAGCCCGGGCAGGTGCGGTGCGAGCCGCGGAAGTTCGTCGAGGTTGCCCAGTCCGAGCCGCTCCAGGAAGTACGGTGTGGTCCGGTACATCATTGAGCCGCTCTCGGCTTCCACCCCGGCTTCGCCGATGAGTCCGCGCTGGACCAGGGTCCGTACGACGGAGTCAACATTGACGCCCCGGATAGCAGATACCCGCGCCCTGGATACAGGCTGCCGGTAGGCAATCACTGCCAGGGTTTCCAGTGCGGCCTGAGTCAAACGTGCACTCTGGCCGCCCAGGACAAACTTCGAGACCACGGGTGCAAACTCGGCGCGGGAGTAGATCCGCCAGCCGCCGGCCACATCCCGTAGTTCAAAACCTCGCATTGAAGTAAAACCACGTACTGTGCCACCGGGTCCTCCCCCAGTATAACCGTCATACTCCCGCTGCAGTTCCGACAGGATGTCAAGGACCTCCTCCGCCGGAACTTCCAGGACGCCCGCCAGCTCGGCTGCGGTGACCGGTTCGTCGATGACCATCAGGACCGCTTCGACGGCGGCCCGGACATCCACATCCACGGCGGGTTCATCGGACGGGTTCTGCTGCATGGCTCTCCAGTGGGTCAGTGCTCTCGGCTGGTTCGTACTCTCGGTCGGTTCCGTCGCCGTGTCCTCGCCCAGCCCCGCTCTCAGTCCCGCGCTCAGTCCCGGCGGTGCGGAGCGGCCAGGCTCCCGGGGCCGCCGTCCAGCTGATCAGCAGCTGCCCCAGCGGGTCGGGCTGGTCGAAGGACACGGCGCCGTCACGGAACAGTTCCAGCAGCGCCAGGAACCGGGCCACCGCAACCGGGGCGCCGGCGTCGTCGACCAGGGCGGTAAAGGTGAGCTTTCCGGCGGCCATGAGCCGGTGGGCAATGATGCCGGCCTGCTCACGGACGCTGACCGCGGGTGCATGCAGATGGGTCAGGCCCACCGTGGTGGGCGCAGGCTCCCGGGGCGTCAGGGCCTTCGCGGCCAGGGCGGCGAAGTCTGCGGGGCCGGTGCGCCAGATCAGATCCGGCAGCATGGCTGCCAGGTGTGGTTCCAGGGTGACCTGCCGTGGAAACCGTTCCGCTTCGGCGTGCAGCCGGTCATCCAGGATGACAGCGATTTCCTTGAACGCCCGGTACTGCAGCAGCCGGGCGAACAGCAGGTCGCGGGCTTCCAGGAGGGCAACATCCTCGGCGTCCTCCACGTCTCCGGCGGGCAGCAGCCGGGCTGCCTTCAGGTCCAGCAGAGTGGCGGCAATCACCAGGAATTCGCTGGCCTCGTCGAGGGCCCAGTCCTGGCTTTCCTCGCCCAGGGCGCGGATGTGCGCGATGAAGTCGTCGGTGACGGCGGCCAGGGCTATCTCGGTGATGTCCAGTTCGTGCTTGGAAATCAGGCCCAGCAGGACATCGAACGGTCCGGTGAATTTCTCCAGCCGGACCCGGAAGCTGCCGCGGACGGACGGAGCGGGTCCGGGGCCGGTCTCCTGCGGGCCGGTCTCCTGTGGGCCTCTGTCTTGTGGGCCGGGATGCACGGGTGCTTAGGGGGCGCCGCCGCGGGCGATCAGTTCCTTGGCGAGACGGCGGTAGGAGTCGGCGCCGGGGTGGTTGCCCGCATAGGTGGTGATCGGCTCAGCGGCCACGGTGGCATCGGCGAACTTGATGGTCCGCTTGATGACGGTTTCGAAGACCTTGTCTCCGAAGGCCTCGACCAACCGGGAGATGACCTCCCGGCTGTGGAGGGTCCGCGCGTCGTACATGGTGGCCAGGACGCCGTCGATCTGCAGTCCGGGATTCAGTCGGTCCTGGACCTTCTCGATGGTCTCCACCAGAAGCGCTACGGCGCGCAGGGCAAAGAACTCGCAGATCAGCGGGATGATCACGCCGTGCGCTGCGGTAAGGGCGTTCACCGTCAGCAGCCCCAGGGACGGCTGGCAGTCGATGAGGATGACGTCGTACTCATCGGAGACCTTGCGCAATGCGCGTTCCAGGACCTGTTCGCGGGCGACCTCGTTGACCAGCTGCACTTCGGCGGCGGAGAGGTCGATGTTGGCCGGCAGCAGGTCGATGTTCTCGATGCCCGTCTGGTGGATGGCCTCGCGGATGTCCACCTTGCGGTCCATCAGCACGTTGTAGACCGTGAGGTCCAGCTCGTGCGGGTTGGTGCCCAGACCTGCGGAGAGCGCGCCCTGCGGGTCGAAGTCCACAAGGAGGACCTTGCGGCCCGCTTCAGCCAGTGCGGCGCCGAGGTTGATGGTGGACGTGGTTTTACCCACGCCGCCCTTCTGGTTCACCATGGCGATGATCCGGGCGGGGCCGTGGGAGCTGAGCACCGGAGGTTCGGGGAATTCCGTCAGCGGGCGCCCGGTCGGCCCCATGACGGAGTCGGCTGCGTCCTGTGTTGCGTCCTGCAGAGTTGTTGAACCCTGTTCGCTGCTCACGTATTAATCCACGCTTCCGTTTCTAGCTGTCCTGCGGGCTGTCCTTGTCAAGATTACAGCCGTGCAACACCCATACAACGAATCGGCGTCGCTGAACGGCCGCGAGCCTTGACTCTCAACTAGAGGTAGAAGCTTCGTTTGGAGGAAGCATCCGGCGCTGCTGCACCGCGCCCTTTTAATCGCCCCGACGCTAAACACCATTGATGTAAAGACGTTTTGCGCCGCGGATATTAAACGCCCCAGGGCGCCGGCGCATTATCTGCACCGGCGCCCTGGGGGCGAACGGTCCTGAGCAACTGCTCCGGAGCCGGTCTTACTGCACTGAAGCCTTAGCGGGTTGCCGTGGTTTCCAGTTCGGGCTCGGCGGCGGGAGCTGCGGGCTCCGCATGGCCGTCGTCCATGGTGGATTCGTCGAACGGGCGTTCGCGATTCAGGACCGCATTGACCTGCTCCTTGTCGATTTCCTTGGTCCAGGTACCGATCAGGACGGTGGCGACGGCGTTTCCGGTGAAGTTGGTCAGCGCACGTGCTTCGGACATGAAGCGGTCGATGCCGACGATCAGGCCAACACCCTCGACCAGGTCCGGGCGGTGGGACTGCAGGCCGCCGGCCAGAGTGGCCAGGCCGGCGCCGGTGACACCGGCAGCGCCCTTGGAAGCGATGATCATGAAGACCAGGAGTGAGATCTGCTCACCCAGTTCCAGCGGCATGTTCATGGCCGAGGCCACGAACAGGGAGGCCATCGTGAGGTAGATGGCGGTGCCGTCCAGGTTGAACGAGTACCCGGTGGGTACGGTCACGCCGACCACCGGCTTGGAAATACCCAGGTGCTCCATCTTGGCGATCAGGCGCGGCAGGGCCACCTCGGAGGAGGAGGTGGAGAAGATGAGCAGGTATTCACGGCCCAGGTAGCGCATGAGCTTGAAGATGTTCACGCCGGTGCACAGCTTCAGCACGCCGCCGAGGATGATGGCGATGAACAGTGCACAGGTGACGTAGAAGGCGATCATCAGTACTGCCATGCTCTTGATGGCTTCGACGCCGGTTTCACCGACGACGGCGGCAATCGCGCCGAAGGCGCCAATGGGGGCCAGCCACATGACCATGCCCAGGATGCGGAAGACCAGCTTTTGGAGCTGGCCGATCAGGGTCAGGATCGGGGCCCCGGTGGAGCCCATCTTCTGCAGTGCGAAACCGACCAGCAGTGCCACGAAGAGGGTCTGCAGGATGCTCTCGCCGGTCAGCGAGGCCAGCAGGGTCGTGGGGATGATGCTCAGGAGGAACCCGGCCATGCCTTCGGCGTCTTCGGCAACCGTCGGAGCCTTGTCGGCGCTGCCCGCGATGTTCAGGCCCTCACCCGGATCGATGAGGTTGCCGACAACCAGGCCGATGGCCAGGGCGAAGGTGGACATGAGGATGAAGTAGCCCAGGGCCAGTCCGCCGACCTTGCCCACGGTTGCTGCTTTGGCGATCGAGCCGATGCCGAGGACAATTGTGCAGAAGATGACCGGCGCGATCATCATTTTGATCAGGCCGATGAATGCGGTGCCGACAGGCTTCAGCTCTTTGGCGAATTCAGGCTGGACCAGGCCCAGGGTGGCGCCGAGCACCACGGCAAGAATTACTGCAATGTACAAAAAGTGGGTTCTGTCCTTCTTGCGCGGGCTCTTCGGTGAGCCGGCGCCTTTGGGAATAGTGGCAGATGCCATGTGTGTGCTGCTCCTAGGCTTGGTTGCTGATCTGTCCCTTGGCGGCACCGAGACTGCGGTTCTCCGCCATGCGCGGAGCCGTACGGGAATCGCCGGAAACTGAAGTCATTCGTATTCATCGTCAGCCCCTCCTGTGACGGCTGTCACGATTGTGGTCATACTGTTCTCAATTGCATTGAGCAAAAGGAAATTAAGTGCGGAAATGGAGCTTGGCAAGCCGGCTGCTCATCGGGCAGCTGGCTTTTCTCGTGTGCCTGTCCCTCGGGCTTTCGCTGGCGCTCTACCACCAGGCCGAGCAGGACAGCTACGAGGAAACCGCCGAGAGGATGCTTGCCGTGGCCGGAACCGTTGCCGCGGATCCCTTTGTGCTCCAGGCAGCAACTGCCCCGGACCCGAGCAGCACCCTGCAGCCCTTCGCGCGGGCCGTCATGGACGCCGCCCACATCGACTTCCTGACCATCATGGCGCCGGACCGCACCCGGTTTACCCACCGCAGCGATGACCAGATCGGCAAGGCCTATATCGGCTCCGTGGACCAGGCACTGGACGGACACTCCTTTTCTGAAACCTATGCCGGCACCCTGGGGCCCTCGGTGCGGGCCATCGTCCCGGTGCTGGATCCGGACGGAGAAGTTGTTGCCCTGGTGGCGGCGGGCATCACCGTGGACCGCGTCGCCGTAGCCCGCAACGCACAGCTGCCGGCGGTCTTCCTCATCTCGCTGGGCGCACTGGCCTGCGGCGCCCTCGCCTCCTATCTGCTCAGCCGCTATCTGCGGCGCACCACCCATGACCGCCGTCCCGACGAACTGCAGAGCATGTTCACGTTTTACGACTCCGCCCTGCATTCCTTGCGCGAAGGCCTGCTGCTGCTGAACAACGACGGCGAACTTGTCCTGTACAACGACCAGGCCGCAGCACTTCTGGGCCTGCCTCCCGGCGGGGGCGGCCGGCCCCGGGATCCCCGGACGCTGGGACTGCCGGGGCCCCTGGCTGACCTGTTGCACGAAGGGCGGAGCGCGGAGGACGAGTTCCACTTCGCTCACGACCGCATCCTGGTGGTGAACCAGTCCCCCGCTCTGGCTCCACCGGAGCCAGGCGCGGGCGTCCGGCGTCGTCCGCTGGCCCGCACCGTAAGGCGGACCATGCCGCCGGCCAAGCGCCTGGGCACCGTGACCACCCTGCGCGACCACACTGATATTGAAGCCCTGACCGGAGAACTGCAGTCCATGCGCACCCTGACCGATGCCCTCCAGGCGCAGGCCCACGAACACGCCAACCGGCTGCACACCGTCGTATCGCTGATCGAGCTGAACCGGCACAGCGACGCCCTGGAGTTCGCCACCCGCGACCTGGAGCAGTCACAGCAGCTGGCGGACGACGTCGTATCCGCCATCGGTGAGCCCGCCCTGGCCGCGCTGCTGGCCGGCAAATCGGCGCAGGCCCGCGAGCGCGGCATCGCCCTGGCCATGGACCTGGCGCAGGCGGGTTCGACCGTCCCGCTGGAGCTGAATCCGGGCGAGCTGGTCACGATTGTCGGGAACCTGGTCGATAACGCCTTCGACGCCGTGCAAGGCCTTCCGGATGCCGCGGTGAAAACGCGGTTCGCTCTGGTCGACAGCAGCGGCCGGGACTGTTTCGAGATCACTGTGCAGGACAACGGGCCAGGTATAACGGAGCTGGACGCCAGCCAGGTCTTTGACCAGGGCTTCAGCACCAAGGATCCCAAGGTGCTTTTGCCCTCAGGGACCGGTGCCACGGGCCGGGGCATCGGGTTGCCGCTGGTACGCCAGGCGGTCTTGCGCCTGGGCGGAACCCTGCAGCTTGATCCGGGCGGTTCACCTGGCTGCGGGGCGCGCTTTACGGTGCTGCTCCCGCTTCCCGCGGCTGACAATTTGTCTGCTTCCGGCAGCCCTGCTTCCGGCAGCCGCGGGGTCTCGCCGTGAACGCCGAGCGGAACATCACTGTCCTGGTGGTCGAGGACGACGCCATTGTGGCGGAGGCGCACGCCGAGTACGTGCGCCGCAGCCCCGGGTTTGCCCTCGGCGGCGTCGTGCATTCCGGCACCGACGCGATCACATCCCTGAGCGCCTCCCCCACCGACCTGGTCCTCCTGGACATGAACCTCCCTGACCTGCACGGGCTCGACGTGCTGCGCCGGATCCGCGGTGCCGGGGTTCCGGCGGATGTCATCGCCATTACCGCCGTGCGGGACCTCGCCGTCGTGCGCAGTGCCATGTCCGCCGGTATCGCGCAGTATCTGATCAAGCCCTTCACCTATTCGGCATTCAGCGCCAAGCTCGCCTCCTACCGGGAATACCACCTGAACCTGGCCGGACAGGGCGTCTCCGCCACCCAATCCGAAGTGGACCGTGCCCTCGCCGCACTGCGGCCCAACGTCCCTGCCGTGCTCCCCAAGGGTCTTTCCCCGGACACCCTGAAGGCCGTCTCGGAATTGTTGAAGGCTGCTGACGCGCCGCTGTCCGCCAGCGAAGTCTCAGCGGCGCTGACGATGTCCCGGATCACCGTCCGCCGGTACCTGGAGCATCTGGGTGCCCAGCGTGCAGTGCTGCGTACTCCGCGCTACGGCACCCGCGGCCGGCCGGAACTGGAGTACAGCTGGCGGCGGTAATGTCCTCGCTTTGACAATCTGTTTCGGATTATCCAGAAGGCAATTATCCGACAAAGCGGAAATTGGGCGTTAGTCTCATTTCCGTGATGAACACGCCAACCGGGACGGCGCCGGCTATTCAGGGTTCCCGCCGCCGGGGCGCTGTCCGCCACGGCTATTCCCGCTGGGCGCCGGTGGCAGTGGCAATAGCCGTCGGCACGGCATATATCGCATTCGCGGCCTGGCAATGGTCGCAGTTTGCCGTGAAGTCGTGGGACCTGAGCATTTTCGCCCAGCTCCTGGACCGGTATTCGCAGCTACAGGCGCCGATTGTGACGGTGAAGGGTGAGGGCTACAACCTCCTTGGTGACCATTTCCACCCGCTGCTCGCACTCCTGGCTCCGGTCTACGCCGCCTTTCCCCATGCCTTCACCCTCCTCGTCGTCCAGGCTCTGTGCTTCGCTGCCGCCGCAGGCATGTTCACCCGGGCAGCGCAACGGCAGCTCGGCGCGGCAGCCGGCGTCGTTCTGGGTCTCGCGTTCGGACTGAGCTGGGGATTGCAGCACGCCGCGGAGGCCCAGTTCCACGAGATTGCCTTGGCCGTTCCCCTCCTTACCGGCAGCCTCATCGCTGTTCTTGAGGGCCGTTGGAAGGCGGCAGCCATCTGGGCGGCACCGCTGGTGTTCGTGAAGGAGGACCTCGGGCTGACTGTGGCAGCGGTTGGCATCCTCATCGTCTGGCGGGCGCGCACCCCGGCCGGACTGTGGCTGGCAATGTGGGGTTTCGGCTGGTTTCTTGTTGCGACCCTGGTCGTCCTGCCCATGCTCAACCCGGCCGGAGCCTGGGCCTACGCCGACAAGGCAAACCCGCTTGCGGTCCTCACCGACCCCGCCTCGCTCTTCAACCGGTCAAAGGGCGAGACGCTGCTGCTGCTCCTCGTTCTCACCGGCGGGCTGATCCTGCGCTCCCCCGTTGCCCTGGTAATGGTTCCCACGCTGGCATGGCGGTTCCTGTCCACCAACGATGGTTATTGGGGGCCCACTTGGCACTACAGTGCCATCCTCATGCCGATCGCATTCGTCGCTCTCCTCGACGCCGTGAGGCAGGGGAATCCCAGCCGCTGGTCATGGGTTAATTCCTATGCCTCCCATGGCGCCGCCATCGCCGGTACCGCCGCCTTGCTGCTCCAACCCGGCCTGCCGCTGCCGGGCGTCATTGACCCGAAGGCCGGGGAGTGGGAGCCCCGGGCCGATGCAGCAGCGGCGGCGCTTGCCTCTGTACCTGCTGGAGCCAGCGTTGTATCGGACATCGGGCTGATGAGCTATCTCGTCGACAGCCACCAGGTGTACTGGATCGGCAACACGAACCCCGACCCCGACTGTGTTCTCATCGATCGTATTGCCGGGGGCACTCCCGCTGAATGGGGAAATGTCATCGATATTGCCCTGAAGACGCACCCGCTGACGGAATACGCCATGACTTTCGAGGCCGGCGGATATGAACTTGCCTGCCGTCCGGATGCTTAATGGTCGAAGTTAAATACGCCGTCCTTTTGATGCATCGGGTCCCGGTCCCGGCCCGAATACTGGCTCACAGAATGAAAGATCTGGCTTTGAGGTTGAGATTTCAGGCGGTTGGGGCAAATGGAGTCTCGGCCGTGGATATGGTGACAGGCATGGAACAAATTCTGAAATATGCACGGCTTTGGGGTGCCCCTGTGGCAGCCGTTGTTTTCTTCTCACTCTGGTGTGTTGGCGAGGCCGGCAGGATGGGCGGGTCGCTGCTGATGTGGGAAGGGTTCTGGCCGCTGGTCCTGATGACCCTGGCTATTGCCACTGCCACCTGGAAACCCCTGGTATCCCTGGGGTTCACTGCCTCCCTCCTTGCCGGGCAGCTTTTTGCGCTCATTCCGCCGATGGCTCCGAATCATTGGGCCATCTATGTCGGCTCGTTCATCGCCCTGGGCTTCATTCTCTGGACCGCCCCGCGCCGGATCCGGTTCATCGCGGCGGGAACCAATACGGCCGCCGCGGCCGTCATGGCATTCCTCATGCTCTCGTGGCGCTACGGCGACGGCGTCGGCTGGTTTATGCCGGCAACGGCGGGTGACCGCTGGATGCTGCAGAACAACGGGTGGCAGCTCTTTGCGCTGCTCCTGCTGATCGCCGCAGCCTGTTCCGCCGTCGGGCTCCTCCTTGCCCTGTACCAGGAGCGGGGCAGTCTGTTCCGGGCCCGCGAGCAGGCCCAGAACAGTTTGAAGGAAACCGAGATCGACCTGGTCGTGGAGCAGGAACGCATCCGGATTGCCCGCGACCTGCACGACGTCCTCGCCCATTCCTTGGCTGTCATTGCCGCCCAGGCCGACGGCACCCGCTACCTGAGCAAGGATCAGCCCAAGGCCATCCTGAACGCACTGGATACCATCGCACGGTCCGCCCGCAGCGCCCTGGTGGATGCCCAGCGGGTCATCGAAGGCGTCCGGGACGACGGCATGGTGGCACCCCAGCCACGGCTGAGCGACATTCCCGCACTGATTGACGGCATGCAGCGCGGCAGCCTGAAAATTGCGTCCAGTGAGTCCGGCACGCCGGTGGAGCTCTCCGGCGGACAGGAAATGGCGGTCTTCCGGATTGTTCAGGAATGCCTGACAAACGCGCTCAAGCACGGCGGACGCGGCACTGACGTGCGGCTCCACTTCGACTGGAGCGGGCCCGGCCTGACCCTGCATGTGGCGTCGACAACCGCCCCTGCCGCACCTGCCGGACAGGCGGATCCTGCTGACAGGTCCACACCCCGGGTAGGGCGCGGGCTGGCCGGAATGCGTGAACGCGCCCATCTGGCCGGCGGCTGGCTAACCGCCGGGCCGGACGGTGAGCACTTCCGGGTCACCGCGTTTATTCCCTTTGGTTCGCGGGATGCCACTGAGGAACCCGCAGGCTCTGCTGCCGGCGGAACCGTCGATGAGGCTGCGGCTCCCGCCGCCCGGCCGGCCCTGGCAACAGCAGGGGTTTCGCTGCCGGCCGCGCCAGCATCGGAAGCCTCCGGGCAGGAAGCAGATGACCGTGGCTGAGGCCGGGACCCGCATTACCGTGGCCCTGGTGGACGACCAGCCGCTGTTCCGGGCCGGCATCCGCATGCTCATCGAGAGCCAGGCCGACCTGGAGCTGGTCGGAGAGGCCGCTGACGGGGAGAAGGCCGTACTGCTGGCGGCGCAACGGCGTCCGGACGTCATGCTGATGGATCTGCGGATGCCGGTCCTGGACGGAGTCGGGGCAACGCGGCGGATCGTGCAGCAGGCAACTGCCGAAGGAACGGACAAGCCCAGGATCATCGCCCTGACCACGTTCAACCGGGATCAGGCAGTGGTCCAGGCCGTGCAGGCCGGAGCGAGTGGATACCTGCTCAAGAGTGCGGAACCGGAATTCCTCCTGGCTGCCATCCGCACCGTGCACTCCGGCTACTCGGTGATTGCCCCGGGATCCATCCACTCTCTCTTCGAACATGCCGCGCGCAGCAACCCTGCGCCCGGTCCCGACCTGGCCGTCCTCGACGTCTTGTCGGTCAGGGAACGGGATGTCTTTCTCCTGGCGGCGAAGGGGCTCAGCAACGGCGACATGGCGCAGGCCCTGTTCGTTTCCGAGGCCACCATCAAAACCCACCTGCGCAGTGTGTTGGACAAGCTGGAACTGGGCACCCGGCTTCAACTGGTGGCATTCGCCCACGAACGCCGCCTGCTGGGCACCTGACGCGCACGGAATTTCGGGACAGGCTACCGAAAGCGGCTGTCGATGCCTACCGTTTTGGTGTTGCGTTAACAGGTTTTGCCTTGCATTAACATCAGCCAGCCGCAGGCTGTGGTGCTTCCCCTCCGGCCTGCCCGCCTACCGGAGTGTGTCCCATGATTCAGGATTCAGACCTTGAAGCCCTCCGCAGTGTTGTTCGCGGCACGTTGAGCAGCCCGGGAGACCCCGAATACGCCGCCGCCACGGCAGGATTCAACCCCGCACTGACCCAGCGCCCCGACGCCGCCCTCGGAGCGGTAAACGCCGAAGACGTCGAGCACGCGGTCCAGTGGGCAGCACAGCACGGCGTCCCCGTGGGGATCCAGGCCACCGGACACGGCGCTGCGACCGAGATGGACGAGGGGCTGATGATCAACACGTCCCGCTTGCAGGACCTGACCGTTGACCCCGACGCCCAAAGCGTCACCGTCGGTGCCGGGGTTCGTTGGGGCCAGGTGCTGGACCAGGCGGTACCTCACGGACTGACTGCCCCACACGGCTCCTCCGGCCGGGTGGGCACGGTGGGCTATGCCACCGGTGGAGGCTTGCCGCTGATGGGACGTGCGCTGGGCTTTGCCACCGACCATGTGCGCTCCATCGATGTTGTTACTCCCGACGGCAGGCTGCGCCATGTGGAAGCCGACGGCGAGGACTCGGCGCTCTTCACGGCATTGCGCGGCGGCAAGGGCAATTTCGGGGTCATTACGTCAATGACGCTGGATCTAACCCCCTATCAGGAGTTTTACGGCGGCGCGATCATGTATCCGGAGGCCGCCGGACCGGAGGTGCTGGAGGCCTTCCGCGACTGGACGGCACAGTTGCCATCGGATGCCTCGGCCTCCCTGGCCTTCCTGCACTTTCCGGATGTGCCCTTCCTGCCCGAGGACCGGCGCGGCACCTCACCTGTGCATCTGCGGTTTGCGCTCTTCGGCAGCCAGGAACAGGGAGACACGCTGATCGAGCCCATGCGCCGCGCGGCACAACCCATCATGGATACCGTCGGGCCGATGAACTACCTGGACGTGGGCAGCATCCATATGGATCCGGATGAGCCGGTTCCCAGCATGGAGCGCGCTACCCTGCTGACGTCGCTGCCGGAGGAACTGGCAGATGAACTCTTGAACCAGATTGGTCCGGGCTCGAAAACACCGTTGGCACTGACGGAAATACGGCTCATGGGCGGGGCACTGGCCACCGACCCGCCGGTAGAGGATTCGATTTCCGGACGCGGCGCGGCGTTCCACATCTGGTCTGCCGGCCTGAATGTTCCCCCGGTCGCCGATGCAACGGCAGCAGCCCTGGAACGGTTCGGTACCGCCGTCGAACCTTATGTGGCCGGATCTTTAGTGAATTTCCGGGGTCCTGCCCGCGACGGCGGGGAGGCGTTCCCCGCCTGGGAGCCGGAGGTGTACGGGCGGCTTCAGACCGCCAAGGCCACCTACGATCCGCAGAACCTCTTCCGCTTCAGCCATCCGGTTCCGCTGCCGCAGGCCTGACAGACTGCCTGGGGTTGTGGTGACAGGTGGGTCCCGGGATTTGCTGCTGCCACGGTTAGGCTCTCGGAATGAGAACTCTTGTGCTGCCGGACGCGATCCACCACTCGTCCTGGCTGGAATGCGCCGCTGAATTCGACGGCGCCCACCGTGATGGTGCGGGCGGCGAGGACTGGTCCCTGGCGGACCTCAAGGATCCCGCCGCCTTCCGGGCATTTGTCGCCGAGCTCCTCGCCGCTGCCCTTCCCGAAACCGTACAGAAGCCCGGCTACGTTCCCTGCACCTATCTCTGGATTACCGATGGGCAGGCCGTTGTCGGGTCACTCGCCATCCGGCACGAACTGAACGACTTCCTCTTCAACGAGGGAGGCCATATCGGCTACAGCGTTCGCCCCTCGGCCCGCCGCCGCGGGCACGCCGCCCGGGCGTTGAAGGAGGCGGTGCCCATCGCCCGGGCGCTGAAAATATCCCCGCTCCTGCTCACCTGCGATGAAGACAACCCCGGCTCCCGGGCAACCATCGAAAAGAACGGCGGCGTCCTCGAGGACGTCCGGAACGGCAAGCGCCGCTACTGGATTCCCACCGAATAGCTGCGGGAGGGCCCCGCCAAGGATCAGTCAAGCATCAGCTCTTCCGAAATGCCGGCGTTGCCTTCACAGTTGGGCAGACAGTAGTTGGGCAGGTAGTGCGGCGCCCATCTCTCGGCAGCGGCGGGAGGAAAAAGTGACCTCCAGTGAAGGCTCTTCCCTGGTCTCACCGATGGACGGACTCCTCACCACCCCGGCATCCCGGCTCCCCTACCAGCAGAACGTGCTGCTGCGCTCTTACGTTCTCGAGCGCCCGCAGGGCAACGTGATCGTGTACAACTCCCCCGGCGTGAGCGAGTCCGCCGCGTCGATCCTCGCCCTCGGCAAACCCATCCGCCTTCTGGTTAATCACTTCCACGAAGCGATGTACGGCCAGCCGGGACTGGACGTGCCCGTCTGGATTCACCGAGAGGACCAATCCGAGGTCTCGGCGTCACTGGACGTTGCGGGCGTTTTCACCAACCGGCAGATGATCGACGACGACCTCGAAGTCATCCCCACCCCCGGGCATACGGCCGGAACGACTTCCTACCTCTGGGATAACGGCACACACCGCTATCTCTTCACCGGGGATTTCATCTGGATCGAAGACGGCCAGTGGAAGGCGGTTGTCCTGGACCCGGGGCTGCGCAGCGACTACCTCGACAGCCTCGCGCTCGTCTGCAGTCTCGATTTCGATGTCCTGGTGCCCTGGGGGGCCACCGAAGGAGGCCCCACCTGCGCCCAAGTCGCCGGGCCTGCGGAGAAGCACGCCCGCATCGGCGCGATCATCGACCGGGTGAGGGCCGGCGGGACCCGCTAGCCCGCTATCCGCCCGGCCGCAGCAGCGGCGCCAGGGCCTCGATGACCGCGGGATCCTCAATGGTCGAGGGCACGGTGTAGGCATCGCCGTCGGCGATCTGGCGCATCGTCTTGCGCAGGATCTTGCCGGAGCGGGTCTTGGGCAGCGCCTGAACCACCTGCACGTCCTTGAAGTCCGCCACCGGCCCGATGGCCTCGCGCACCAGCTTCACCAGATCCGCGCGGAGCTCCTCCACACCCAGGAACGACCCGCTCTTCAGCACCACGTAGCCGCACGGCCGCTGGCCCTTGAGCGAATCAGCCACGCCGATCACGGCGCACTCCGCCACCGCCGGATGGGCGGCCACGACCTGTTCCATGGCGCCGGTGGAGAGCCGGTGGCCTGACACATTGATGACGTCATCGGTGCGGCCCATGATGAACACGTAGCCGTCCCGGTCCACATAGCCCGAGTCGCCGGTGGTGTAGCAGCCCTCGAAGATCTCCAGGTAGGAGGACCGGAACCGGTCGTCACTGCCCCACAGCGTGGCCAGCGTGCCCGGCGGCAGCGGCAGCCTCAGCACAATGTTCCCCTCCTCGCCGGCGGGAACCTCCACACCCTCGCCGTCCACGACCGCCAGGGAGAAGCCCGGCACCGGCACGGTGGCGGATCCGGCCTTGATCGGCAGCGGTTGAAGGCCCTGCGGGTTGGCACAGATCGCCCAGCCGGTTTCGGTCTGCCACCAGTGATCCACCACCGGCACACCCAGTGCCTTGCCGGCCCAGGCGAAGGTTTCCGGGTCCAGCCGCTCCCCGGCAACAAAGAGGGTGCGCAGCTTGGACAGGTCCGAACCCGCCATCAGGGCGGCCTCCGGATCGGCCTTGCGGATCGCCCGCAGTGCCGTGGGCGCTGTAAACAGAGCATCGACCCCGTGCTGCCCGGCCACGCGCCAGAACGCCCCGGCGTCGGGCGTGCCCACCGGCTTGCCCTCGTACAGCACGGTCGTGGCACCGGCTATCAGCGGCGCATACACAATGTAGGAGTGCCCCACCACCCAGCCCACGTCGGAGGCGGTCCACATCACCTGGCCCGGGCCGACGTCGTAAATGTTGCGCATCGACCATGCCAGTGCCACGGCGTGGCCGCCGTTGTCCCGCACCACTCCTTTGGGCGCGCCGGTGGTGCCGGAGGTGTAGAGGATGTACAGCGGATCGGTTGCTGCCACCGACACCGGGCCGGCCGGTGCCGCGACGGCGGCGAGCGCATCCCAGTCATGCCACGCGGTGCCGTCCGCGCCGTCGTAATCCTCGAACGTGTGCGCAAACCCATCCCGGGCGGCGACCACCACGTGGTTCACCCGGTGGGTGGCGGCGGCGAGCGCATCGGCCACGTGCGGCAGGTACTCGACAGCGCGCCGCGGCTCCAGTCCGCCGCTGGCCGTCACGACGACGGCGGGCCGGGCGTCGTCGATCCGGGCCGCCAGCTCCTTCGGGGCGAAGCCGCCGAACACCACTGAGTGCACGGCACCGAGCCGGGCGGCGGCGAGCATCGCGATCACGGCCTGCGGGATCATCGGCAGGTAGATGATGACCCGGTCTCCGCGCTCCACCCCCAGCCCGCGGAGCACGCCGGCAAAGGTCTCCACCTCGGCGAGCAGCTCTGCGTAGGAATAGGTCCGGGCGAAACCGAGCATCGCGGAATCGTAGATCAGGGCGTCTGCCTCTCCCCTGCCTGCGGCCACGTGCCGGTCCAGGGCGTTATAGGAGGTGTTCATCCGGCCGTCCGGGAACCAGCGGTACAGCGGTGCGGCGGAATCATCCAGGGCCTGCAGCGGTGCGCTGTCCCAGTCCACCAGCGAGGCGGCTTCCAGCCAGAACCCTTCGGGATCGTCCAGGCTGCGGGCATAGGCCTGCGCGTAATCCCCGCCGGCAGCCATTGCCGCGCCTGCCGCAGCGCTTTCGGGGCGGGGGCCGGAGGTATCCGGTGCTTCGTTTGCTGCATCCAGGCCAGAGCTCATGAATCCTCCTCGATCCGATGTGATACCCGTCACCCTAGGCCAGTTGATCAACACTCCACAAGCCCAGTATGTATACAAGACGAAACTTTCCTTCAGGAATCTTCTGGGATTTGACATTCAGAATGTGCTCCTGTGTATACACTGGTGGAACACATCACATCTATGGACCAATGCCCCCGCAGCAGCAGTCCGCCAGTGGAAGGAGCGTCCATGAGGGCCAGCGACCGCGCCTACCGGGCGCTCCGCGAAGACATTGTCACCGGACAGCTCCCGCCGGGAACCGTGCTGGGCGAGGTGGAACAGTCCCAGCGGCTGGGCATCTCCCGGACTCCGCTGCGCGAGGCCCTGAGCCGGCTCACCGCGGACGGGCTCACTGCACCGCACAGTGGACGCGGCGTCGTCGTCACGCAAATCTCCCCGGATACTGTGGCCGAGCTGTTCGAACTCCGCCAGGCCCTGGAATGCAAGGCTGCTTCCCTCGCCGCCAGCCGCGGCGAACCGGGCGTTTTCCAGGAGCTGCGGCGGGAATTCGAAAACGCAGCCGAGCTGATCGTGCAGGACGGAAGCGATCCCTCTCGCTCGGGCTACTACGCGCTGGTGGCCCGCCTGGACGAGGCGATCGACACCGCTGCGGCCAACGCCTACCTCGCCCAGGCCCTGGCCAACGTCCGGCTGCATCTGGCCCGCGTCCGCCGGCTGGCCAAGGACAACCCCGAGCGGCTGCTCGCCACCGCCGGAGAACACGCCACGATTGCCGCGGCCATTGCCGCCCGTGATCCCGCACTGGCCGCCGCAGCCACCTCGGTCCATCTGCACAAGAGCCTGGAGCACTTCCTCGCCGCCACTTCTCCGCCGGGCTGACGCCCTTCCCGGAACACCTAGCTTCCCAACGACACCCTTCCCCGATATCCGGAACAGTCCCCCGAAAGGACACAACATGAATCTCCACAAGGTGCGGGTCCACCGCAGCGACGAGAACCTGGCCCGCGAAGACCAGCTGGCCTACAAGATTGCCGAGGTCGCCGCCGATCCCGTTGCCGTGACCGACGAGGTCACCGACATGGTCATCAACCGCATCATCGACAACGCCTCGGTCGCCATTGCCTCCCTGAACCGCGCGCCCATCGTTGCCGCGCGCACCCAGGCCTTGTCCTTCTCCCCCTCCGCCAACGGCAACGGCTCGGCCGTCTTCGGCGTGGGGCAGAAGACCTCCCCGGAGTGGGCCGCCTGGGCCAACGGCGTGGCCGTGCGGGAACTGGACTACCACGACACCTTCCTGGCTGCGGAGTACTCCCACCCCGGCGACAACATCCCGCCGCTGCTCGCCGTCGCGCAGCACACCGGTGCCTCCGGCGCCGACCTGATCCGCGGCATCGCCACCGGCTACGAGATCCAGGTGGACCTGGTCAAGGCCATCTGCCTGCACAAGCACAAGATCGACCATGTGGCACACCTCGGCCCGTCCGCCGCAGCCGGCATCGGCACCCTGCTGGGCCTCGACGTCGACACCATCTTCCAGGCCGTCGGCCAGGCCCTGCACACCACCACCGCCACCCGGCAGTCCCGGAAGGGTGAAATCTCCACCTGGAAGGCACACGCTCCGGCCTTCGCCGGCAAGATGGCCGTCGAAGCCGTGGACCGTGCGATGCGCGGGCAGACCTCCCCCACCCCGATCTATGAGGGTGAAGACGGCGTTATCGCCTGGATGCTGGACGGCCCCGACGCCGCCTACGAAGTGCCGCTGCCCGAGGCCGGCGAAGCCAAGCGCGCCATCCTGGACACCTACACCAAGGAACACTCCGCCGAGTACCAGGCCCAGGCCTGGATCGACCTGGCCCGGAAGATCCACCGCGAACACCCCGAGGCCGCCGACACCGCCAACGTGGCTTCCGTGCTGATCGCCACCTCGCACCACACCCACTATGTGATCGGCTCCGGCGCCAACGATCCGCAGAAGTACGATCCCACGGCCTCGCGCGAAACCCTGGACCACTCCATTCCGTACATCTTCACCGTCGCCCTGCAGGACGGCGCCTGGCACCACGTGGACTCCTACGCCCCCGAGCGCGCCGGCCGCCCCGACACAGTTGAACTGTGGCACAAGGTCACCACCGTGGAGGATCCGGAATGGACCCGCCGTTACCACTCGCTGGACATCAGCGAAAAGGCCTTCGGCGGCAAGGTGACGATCGTGCTGACCGACGGCACCGTCATCACCGACGAAATCGCCGTTGCCGACGCGCATCCCCTCGGCGCCAAGCCGTTTGCCCGCGCCGAATACATCAACAAGTTCCGCACCCTGGCCGCCGGCCTGGTCTCCGAGGAAGAGATCGAGCGCTTCCTCAGCACCGTCCAGCGCCTGCCCGAACTGGCCGCCGGTGAGCTGGATGCCCTGAACATCACCGCGGCCGACGGCGTCATCGACCCGGCCAACGCCCCGAAGGGACTCTTCTAACATGCTGTATTCCTCCGTATCCCCCGAAGCCAAGCGGATCGCCTTCCGTGAAGGCCTGGCCTCCGGCACCCTGCAGCAGTTCCCGGGCGCCTTCAACCCGCTCTCGGCCCGCCTGATCGAGGAAAAGGGGTTCGACGGCGTTTACATCTCCGGCGCTGTCCTGGCCAACGACCTGGGCCTGCCCGACATCGGCCTGACCACGCTGACCGAGGTGGCCACCCGGGCCGGGCAGATCGCCCGGATGACGGACCTGCCCGCGATCGTGGATGCCGACACCGGCTTCGGCGAGCCGATGAACGTGGCCCGCTCCATCCAGGAACTGGAAAACGCCGGCCTGGCCGGCTGCCACATTGAGGACCAGTTCAACCCCAAGCGCTGCGGCCATCTGGACGGCAAGAACGTCGTCGACCTGGACACCGCCACCAAGCGGATCCGCGCCGCTGCCGACGCCCGCCGTGACCCGAACTTCCTCATCATGGCCCGCACCGACATCCGCGCCGTGGACGGACTCGAAGCCGCCCAGGACCGTGCCCGGGCACTGGTCGACGCCGGAGCCGACGCCATCTTCCCCGAGGCGATGAAGTCGCTGGAGGAATTCGCCGCGATGCGCGCCGCCGTCGACGTCCCGATCCTGGCCAACATGACCGAGTTCGGCAAGAGCGACCTGTTCACGTACGAGGAACTGGCTTCGGTCGGCGTGAACATGGTGATCTACCCCGTCACCCTGCTGCGCAGTGCCATGGGCGCCGCGGAGCGCACCCTGGACACCATCAAGGCCAAGGGCACCCAGCAGGAAGATGTGCCGAACATGCTGACGCGTGCACGTTTGTACGATCTGGTGGATTATGAAGCCTATAACCGCTTCGATACCTCCGTGTTCAACTTCCAGGTCCCGGGCCAGCACTAAAACCCTGAGCCGGAACCAACTGAAAACCACCGTGACAAAGGAGTCTTCCGTTATGACCGATGAGCAGATCCACAAGGGACTGGCCGGTGTCCTCGTCGACACCACCAAGATCTCCAAGGTCAACCCTGAGACCAACTCGCTGCTGTACCGCGGCTACCCCGTCCAGGAACTGGCAGCTCACTGCAGTTTCGAAGAGGTCGCGTACCTGCTGTGGAACGGCGAACTGCCCACCACGGATGAGCTGGCCGAATTCACCGACGGCGAGCGGTCCCAGCGCGCGCTCTCCCCTGAGCTGAAGGCCGTCATCGACGCCCTTCCGCTGACCTGCCATCCGATGGATGTCTGCCGCACCGCGGCGTCTGTCCTTGGCGCCCAGCACGAACAGGCCGATGATTCCTCGCTGCAGGCCAACATGGAAAAGTCGGTCAGCCTGTTCGCCGCCATGCCCGCCGTCGTCGCCTACGACCAGCGCCGCCGGCGCGGCGAGGACGTCGTGGAGCCCCGGGATGACCTGGACTACTCGGCGAACTTCCTCTGGATGACATTCGGTGAGGAAGCCGCCCCCGAGGTGGTGGAGGCGTTCAACGTGTCGATGATCCTGTATGCGGAGCACTCGTTCAACGCTTCCACGTTCACCGGCCGGGTCATCACGTCCACCCTGTCGGACCTGCATTCGGCCGTGACCGGTGCCATCGGCGCGCTGAAGGGACCGCTGCACGGCGGTGCCAACGAGGCAGTGATGCACACGTTCGAGGAGATCATCTCCAGTGCCGGCGAGGGCGACGTCGCCGAACATGCCGCGGGCTGGCTGGATGCCGCGCTGGCGGACAAGAAGAAGATCATGGGCTTCGGCCACCGCGTGTACAAGAACGGCGACTCGCGGGTGCCCACCATGAAGGCCTCGATGGACAAGATGGTCAAGCACTATGACCGTGCCGACCTGGGCGAGCTGTACACGGCACTGGAATCGGCCATGGGTGAGCGCAAGAACATCCTGCCGAACCTGGACTACCCGGCCGGACCGGTCTACCACCTGATGGGCTTTGACACCCCCACGTTCACTCCCCTGTTCGTGGCAGCCCGGATCACCGGCTGGACCGCGCACATCATGGAGCAGCTGGAGGCCAACTCCCTGATCCGTCCCCTCAGCGCCTACGACGGCACGGAGGAACGGCACCTGGGCTAAGCACCAGCCGTTGGGCCCGCGGGCCTGTTGGGCCCCGGAACGGCGGCAACGAAATTTCCGTGCTCGCAGAGCTCGCAGGAAATATTAAAGCCGCCTTACTCCGGGGCCCTTTCGGTTGCCCGTTACCTTTTCTGCGGCTGCGGCAGCCGGCAGCCTAGGAAAAGACGACGCTGGCAACACTTTCGTTGTCAGCGGCCAGGGTGACGACGGCGGAGAAGGTCCGTCCGGCGAGCACCTCGGGCATCCAGTGCGCGGAGTCGGGCCACATCCGGGCGTACGGCACCTTATCCACCGGGTACCAGGCTGGAATGATCTCGGCCGACGGCGCAGGCTCCCCGTCCCAGCTCCATGCCCGGTAAACCACGGTGGACATGTCCCATTCCGGGCGGGCCGGGAAGATGAATTCAATGGTGCCGGCCTGCTCAAGGGCTGCTTCGGCCACGGTGACGCCGGATTCCTCGAAGACTTCCCGCACGGCTGCCTGGGCCGGGGTCTCCCCCGGTTCCACATGCCCGCCGAGGGTGACGATCCGGCCGATTCCGAAGCCGGTCTGCTTCAGCCCCATCAGGACCTCGGCGCCGCGCTCCGGGATCCCGCGCATCAGAAAGCAGAGCACCACGGGTACGGCCCGCGTGGGCGGGGCCGGGATACCGGTGGCTGCCTCGTCCGAGGTCACAGCGCCCGCGGGTGCGCGGCGGCGTAGACCTCGCGCAGCGTTTCGGCGGTCACCAGCGTGTAGACCTGGGTGGTGGTCACGGAGGCGTGCCCCAGCAGTTCCTGCACCACACGGACATCGGCGCCGCCTTCGAGCAGGTGCGTGGCAAAGGAGTGGCGCAGCGTATGCGGGGACACGTCGCGGCCAATCTGGGCCTTCTCTGCCGCATTCTTCAGGATGGTCCAGGCGCTCTGCCGGCTGAGGCGTCCGCCGCGCGCATTCAGGAACAGTGCCGGGGTGCCCTTGCCCTTCACGGAGGCTGCAGGCCGGCCGCGGACCAGGTACTCGTCCAGTGCGCGGGCAGCGTAGGAGCCCAGCGGCACCAGGCGCTCCTTGGAGCCCTTACCGAACAGCCGCACCACATCGGGGCCATTGGCGGGAATCCGTTCCAGGGACAGGTCGTCGATGTCCAGGCCCACGGCCTCGCTGATGCGTGCCCCGGTGGAGTAGAGGAACTCCAGCAGCGCCTTATCCCGCAGACCGGTGGGCGTCTCGGTGGAAATCGCATCCAGGATCCGGGTGACCTCGTTGACGCTGATGGCCTTGGGCAACCGCTTGCCGGGCAGCGGCGGATGGACGTCGGCGGCAGGGTCGGCTGTGGTCAGGCCCTCCAGTGCCCAGAACTTGTGCAGGCCCCGGACGGCGACGACGGTGCGGGCGGCGGAGCGCACGCTCAGGGCGGAGGCGCCGTCGGAACCCTCGACTATCGACTGGGCGAAGGCGGTGACGTCGTGCCGGGTGATGCGCGCGACGTCGTCCGCGCCGCGGGAGGCCAGGAACCGGGCGTAGCGCAGCAGGTCGCGGCGGTAGGCGTCCAAGGTGTTCACGGCCAGGCCGCGTTCCACGGCCATGTGCTGGAGGTAGCCGCCAATGGCGCGGCCAACGGCGGTGGAGCGCAGTTCATCCGCTGCGGACGGCCCCTTGGCCACGGGCGGTTTGGGTTCCTTAGGCTGCTTGGGTTCCTTTGGCTGCGGGGGCTGCTTGGGTCCCTTGGGCGCTTTCGGTGCGGTCGCTTCAGGGCTGCCTTCGGGGCCAGTCTCCGAGCCGTCTGCCAGGTCTGCCGCCGCTTCTCCCCTGCCTTTATCTTCGGCCAGCGCAGCGCGCAGCAGTTCGGCAGGTGAATCCAGCCGCAGGGTGGCGTTGGGACGGTAATCGAAGCGGATGGTGTCGTTCAGTGACGACGGGGTTCCGGGCGCAGGAACAGGTCCGCCAGCAGGGAGATTCGAGGCGGCCATAGCGGGTCAAGTCCTAAAGAACGGGGCCCTGCGGCCAGGTCGGGTGCTGGGAGTGGTGTTCGGGCCAGGGAGCATCTGCCGGGCGCAGGTTCGCGAAGCCCGAGGGACGGGCTGCCGCTGCGGCCAGGATTCCGGCGACGGCGGACGGACTGTGCAGCCGGCCCTGGAGCGCCGCTTCCACGGCGTCGTCGAGGTCCACCCACATGGTGGAGATTTCAGCTTCCTCGTGGGTGCGCTCATGGCGGTCCGCTTCGGGGACCTCGGTGATGCCGCGCGCCAGATAGATGCGCAGGGCCTCCCGCGAGGAACCCGGCGAGAGGAACAAATCGGTCAGGACGTTCCACTCGGTTGCCTGGATGTCGGCTTCTTCGGCCAACTCGCGGGCGGCACCCACCTGGAAGTCTTCGCCGTCGATGTCCAGCAGTCCGGCGGGGATTTCCCACAGGGTCATCCGCACCGGATGCCGGTACTGGTTGATCAGCAGCACCTGGCCGTCGTCGTTCAGTGCCAGGATGGCTACCGCACCGGGGTGACGGATGTAGTCGCGGACCAGGGGTTCGCCGTCGTCGGTCAGTTGGAACTTCTCACTGACCACGTCCCAGACGCGCCCGGTGTATTCCACGGAGGAACTCAACAGGCGGCGGGGACTCTGGGCGTCGGCGAACCCTCTGGTCTCGCTCATGGTGTTGCTAGCCCTTGCCGTTCTGGCGGGCCAGGGCGGCCTTCACCAGTCCGGCGAAGAGCGGGTGCGGGCGCGTCGGGCGGGAGCTGAGCTCCGGGTGCGCCTGCGTTGAGACGTAGTACGGGTGCACGTCGGCCGGAAGTTCTACGAACTCCACCAGTCCGCCGTCAACCGTGGTGCCGGAGAAGGACAGGCCTGCCTCGGCAATCTGGTCGCGGTACTGGTTGTTGACCTCGTAGCGGTGACGGTGGCGTTCGGCCACAGCCGTCTTCCCGTACGTCTTGGCCACAACGGAGCCTTCTTCGAGCTTCGCGTCCCAGAGGCCCAGGCGCATGGTGCCGCCCATGTCGCCTTCACCGGAGACAATCTGCTTCTGCTCCGCCATGGTGGCGATGACCGGGTACTTGGTGTCCGGCTCGAACTCCGAGGAGGACGCGCCTTCCAGGCCAACTACGTTCCGGGCGTACTCGATGACCATGCACTGCAGGCCCAGGCACAGGCCCAGGGTCGGCACCAGGTTTTCGCGGGCATAGGTCAGGGCGCCGAGCTTGCCTTCCAAGCCACGGATGCCGAAGCCGCCGGGGACACAGATGGCATCTGCACCGTCGAGCGCCTTGGCGGCACCTTCGGGAGTAGCGCACTCGTCAGAGGGCACCCAGCGGATGTTGACCTTGGTCTTGTTGGCGAAACCGCCGGCGCGCAGGGCTTCCGTGACCGAAAGGTAGGCGTCGGGCAGGTCCACGTACTTGCCGACGAGGGCAATATCGACGTGGTGCTTGGGGTTGTGCACGGACTCGAGGAGCTTGTCCCACTTGGTCCAGTTGACGTCCTTGAACTTCAGGTCCAGGTGCTGCACGATGTACGCGTCCAGGCCCTGGGAGTGAAGCGTCTTGGGGATGTCGTAGATGCTCGGGGCGTCCGGGCAGCCGACGACGGCGTCCACATCGACGTCGCACATGCGGCCGATCTTGGCGCGCATGGCATCCGGCACCGGGCGGTCCGAGCGGATGACGATGGCGTCGGGCTGGATACCGATGGAGCGCAGGGCAGCCACGGAGTGCTGCGTCGGCTTGGTCTTCAGTTCCTGGGACGGGCCGATGTACGGAACCAGCGAAACGTGCAGGAAGAAGACGTTGTTGCGGCCGATGTCCTGGCGCACCTGGCGTGCGGCTTCCAGGAAGGGCTGGGACTCGATGTCGCCAACCGTGCCGCCGATCTCGGTGATGATGACATCGGGGGTTTTCTTCGCCTCGGAGGGCAGGCGCATCCGGCGCTTGATCTCGTCGGTGATGTGCGGAATGACCTGGACGGTGTCTCCGAGGTATTCGCCGCGGCGTTCCTTGGCGATAACCGTGGAGTAGACCTGGCCGGTGGTTACGTTGGCGGAGCCGTCGAGGCTCTCGTCAAGGAACCGCTCGTAATGGCCGATGTCGAGGTCAGTCTCGGCGCCGTCGTCGGTAACGAAGACTTCACCGTGCTGGAAGGGGTTCATTGTGCCCGGATCCACATTGAGATAGGGATCGAGCTTCTGCATGGTCACCGCTATGCCGCGCGACCTCAACAGATGGCCGAGACTTGACGCTGTCAGTCCCTTACCGAGTGAGGACGCCACGCCACCGGTGACGAAGATGTGTTTTGTCGTAGAAGACGACTTGGGAAACCTGGAATTTGATCGCTGCACCACGGAGTTCGAGCCTATCACCTTTTGTAGTTCGGATTTGTCTGTACTGGGTTTATTCATGCGGAGGGTGTCCTGCCGCGGCCAGGAGTTCGACGGCGTGCGCCCGGGCGGACTCGGAGTCCTCCTGGCCGGCAAGCATCCTGGCAAGTTCCTTGATCCGCTCTGCATCGTCCAGGACGGTCACGTCGCTGGCGGTGACGCCGCTTCCATCTTCCCCCGTTTCGGACATCTTGATGACACGGATGTGATGGTCGGCAAACGCGGCCACCTGCGGAAGGTGGGTGACCACTATCACCTGGACATGCTTGGCCAGCATGGCCAGGCGGCGGCCGATTTCGACGGCGGCCTTGCCGCCCACGCCGGAGTCGACTTCGTCGAAGATGAAGGTCGGCACCGGGTCCACCGCAGCCAGGACCACCTCGATGGCCAGCATCACACGTGAGAGTTCGCCGCCGGAGGCGCCCTTGCCCAGGGGACGGGCCGGTGCGCCGGGGTGCGGCTGCAGGAGGAACGAGATGGTGTCCGCTCCGTGCAGGCCCAGCTCTTCGACGGGGGTGACTTCGATGAGCAGGTTTGCGTTGGCCATGGCCAGGGCGGAGAGCTCGTCGCTGACCCGCTGCGCCAGTTCGGCAGCGGCCTCGGTGCGCAATTTGGTCAGGCCGGCTGCTTCAACACCCAGCTTGGAGCGCAGGTCGGTGATTTCCGCCTCGAGCGCCTCGATCCGGGTGCTGTCGTCCCCCAGTTCCGCCAGCCTGATGCGGCTGGTGTCGGCCCATTCCAGGACTTCGTCTACGGAAGGGGCGAACTTGCGGGTGAGCGCCGAGATTTCGGCGCGCCGGGACTCAACCTCGGCGAGCCGTTCCGGGCCCTCGCCGTCCAGCGAAGCGCTGTAGCTGGCCAGCTCGGTGGCGATGTCGGACAGGATGTATCCCACCTCGGCCAGCCGCTTGGCGGAATCCGCCAGCGCCGGATCATGCTCTCCGGCAAGTTCCAGCTGCCGCTTGGCGCCGTCCACCAGGGACGTCGCATCGGAGCCGTCAGAGAAATCGCCGGCAATCAGGGCCTGGTGCGCACCCTCTGCTGCTGTGCGCAGTTCCTCGAAGTTGTTCAGCCGGGTGGCTTCGGTCTTGAGTGCCTCGTCCTCCCCCGGCAGCAGCTCCAGGGCGTCGATTTCCTCCAGTGACGCAGAGAGGTATTCGGCTTCCCGGACCCGTTCGCGGGCCTGCTCGCGCAGCGTAGCCAGCTCGGTGACAGCTGCCCGCCAGCGGGCATAGTCCGTCTGGTAGGAGGTGAGCGCGGAGGCCAGGGCCGGTCCGGCGTACTTGTCCAGCGCCTCGCGCTGGGCTGCGGTGCTTTTGAGCCGAAGCTGGTCGGACTGGCCGTGCACGGCGACCAGATGCTGGCCCACCTCGGCCAATACCCCTACCGGTGCCGAACGGCCGCCCACGTGGGCCCGGCTGCGTCCTGCGGCGTTAACGGTGCGGGCGAGCAGCAGCTCGGTCACGCCGTCGTACGTTTCCAGTTCCGCGCCGGCGTCTTCGGCGCGGGCGACTGCCGCGTTGTCCGGCGGCAGCCGCACCACGGCTTCGGCCAGTGCGGCCTTGGCTCCGGTGCGGACGGCACCGGCGTCGGTCCGGGCGCCCAGCAGCATGCCCAGCGCGGTGATGACCATGGTTTTACCGGCGCCGGTTTCACCGGTGACCACGGTAAAACCGGGCCCCAGGTCCAGGGTGGCGTCGGTGATGACACCGAGGTCGCGGATGCGGATTTCCTCGATCATGGGGCCACTCCTCCACTTTCAACGGTGCGGGGTGTGAGCTCCACGCTTTCCGAGTGCTCGCCGGGCGCACCGGCCGGACCGCGCCAGCCCTGGGTGGGGAGCTGGAACTTGCGGACCAGGCGTTCGGAGAAGGGGGTGGCGTGCGTGCGGGCCAGCCGGACCGGGACGTCGGAGCGTGTCACTTCCACGCGGGCTCCCGGCGGCAGCTCGACGCTGCGCCGGCCGTCGCACCAGAGTACGCCGGCGGCGTCCGTCCGGGTCAGGATTTCCACGGCCAGGAGCGAGGTGGGCGCGACGACGAGCGGCCGGGCGAAAAGCGCGTGGGCGCTGATGGGCGTGATCAGCAGCGCCTCCACCTCGGGCCAGACCACCGGGCCGCCTGCCGAGAAGGAATACGCGGTGGAGCCGGTGGGTGTGGCCAGGACAATGCCGTCGCAGCCGAAGGAGCTGATGGGCCGGGCGTCTACTTCCACCACCACTTCGAGCATGCGCTGGCGGTCGGATTTTTCGATGGCTGCTTCATTGAGCGCCCAGGTGTGGGCGATCATCCGGTCCTCGAACCAGACCTTGACGTCGATGGTCATGCGTTCTTCCACCGAGTAGGCCCGTTCGACCACCCAGTGCACTGTCTGTGCCAGGTCGGCGCGTTCGCTTTCGGCCAGGAATCCCACATGCCCCAGGTTGACGCCAAGCAGCGGCACGTCGGTGCCGCGGACCAGCTCCGCCGCCCGGAGGATCGTGCCGTCGCCGCCGAGCACCATGCCCAGGTCAACGCCGTCCAGCATGACGTCTTCGTCGAGGATCTCGGTGGGGGCGGTCAGGACGCCGTACACGGCCTGGATGTCTTCAAGGTCCCTCCGGCGCATGACCGGAATCAGTCCGGAGGCATGCAGCTGGGTGCAGGCTTCCTGCGCGGCAGTCATGGCAGCCTGCCGGCCCGTATGGGCCAGCACGAGTATCCGTCTGCTCATGTCTGTAACATCCTGTTCCGCTCCCGGGTGGGAACTGGTTGGAACTCCGCCGTCAGTGTTCTGCCGTCAGTCTCCTGTGGAGCGTGCCGCCTGCGCAAACCGATCCGTTACCGGCTCAGGTCCGGGTCCATCAAACCCGTCAAAGGCCGCATCCACCAAACTGCGTGCGGCACTCTGTGGATCTTCGAAGCGTTCTTCCGCCGGATCCTGCGCCTGCGGTACCTGCAGCCAGAGGAAGAACTCCACGTTGCCGTTCTGTCCCGGCAGCGGGCTGCGGGCCAGCCCTGCGACCCGGAGGTTTTCGGACATCGCCGCGGCAACCACGCGTGCCACCGCCATCCGGTGCTTTAGCGGATCAAGGACGACGCCGGCCTTCTCCAGCTTCTCACGGCCGACTTCAAACTGCGGCTTGACCATAAGCAGCAGGCTGCCGCCCGGGCGGGTGGCTGCTGCCAGCGGGCCGATGACCAGGGTCAGGGAAATAAAGGAGAGGTCGGCAACGGTCAGGTCTGCCGGGCCGCCGATGGCCTCGGGTTCCAGATACCGGACGTTCATCCCCTCGTGGACGTCGACGCGTGGGTCCTGGCGCAGCACGTCCACCAACTGGTCGTGTCCGACGTCGACGGCCACCACGCGGTCGGCGCCCCGGCGCAGCAGGACGTCGGTAAAGCCTCCGGTGGAGGCTCCGGCGTCGAGGCAGCGCAGCCCCTCAGGCTTCACCTGTGGGAAGGCGTCGAGGGCTCCGGCCAGCTTATGGCCGGCCCGGCTCACGTAGTCGGGGACGCCGTCGTCGAGCACCGTCAGCGGATCATCCGCGGCGACGGCCGCCGAAGCCTTGCCCAGAACCGTGCCCGCACGGGAAATACGGCCGGCGCTGATGAGCTTGGCCGCATGCGTCCGGGAGCGGGCCAGTCCCCTGGCCACCAGTTCCTGGTCCAGTCTTGCCACGTCCTAGTGCTCCTCTGACGGTTCGGCGTTCAATTCAGCCAGCAGGCTGTCGTGGAGTGCGCTGTACACGGCGTGATGTTCGCGAACAGGCGTCTCGGCGAGGGTGCCCAGGGCCTCCAGAATCGCCTCAACTGCCGGGTCCGCAGACTGCGGCTCCGGCAAGCCCTCCGCAGGCGTGGGATACGCCGGGACGGCAGGCTGTGCGGCGTTGATTTCCATCTGGCGGCTGCCCATTTCTTTCGTGGCGTCACAGGCATTCCTGCAACGACGTGTCTTCCTCTGTGCTCTGAACCCAGCTTATCCGCCGGCGGTGACAGTCCAGCTGAGCACCGGCGCGGTGGCGCTGTCCTCCTGCGGACGGGCCTCCCACCAGGCCGCACACGCGGCCCGCCAGCTGTTGAGATCGGCACTGTCTCCGGAGATCTCCACCGTGTCACCAAGCACCCGCGCCGTAGCACTGCCGCAGCGGTACATGCCGTCCTCGAAGACGGTTTCCGGATACGGGTGATACAGGGAGTCGAGGTCCTTCAGCAGGAAGGCAGGCCGCTCCTGCGTGCGCGCGGCCAATGCGGTCTGCGGGGTATCGACACCGGTGAGCACCATCGCAGTGGCGTATCCGGCGTTGTTGCCGCCGAGGATGTCGGTATCCAGGCGGTCGCCCACCACCAGGGGTGCCTGCGCACCCAAGTGGCGTGCTGCCGTCAGGAAAAGCGGGGCCTCTGGCTTGCCGGCCACCAGCGGAGTCCTGCCGGTGGCTGCCGCAACGGCGGCCACCAGCGTTCCGTTTCCGGGAGCAATCCCCCGTGCCTGGGGGATGGACATATCGGTATTGGTGGCGACCCACACTGCACCGCGGCCGACGGCGAACGCCGCCTCGGCGAGGTCCTTCCAGCCGAGTCCGGGGTCAAAACCCTGGATGACGGCGTCGGGCGCCTCATCAGCCGACGCAACAGGAACCAGGCCCTGTTCACGGACCTGCTCCAGGAGCCAGGCACTTCCCGTGACGAGGACAGTGGCACCGGCCGGCACCTGTCCGGCCAGCAGTTCGGCGCCGGCCTGCGCCGAGCCGAACACGGTTTCCGCCGTAGCCGGCGCCCCCAACTCGCGCAGGTGCGCCGCCACCGCTTCCGAGGAACGCGAGGCGTTGTTGGTGACGTAGGCCAGCTGCACACCGGCGCCGTCGAGGCGCTGCAACGCCTCGACGGCTCCGGGTATGGCATGCGGACCCGCATAGACGACGCCGTCCAAATCGGACAGGACGGCATCGTATCCGGCTATCAGCGGGGTGCCCGGCATGGGGTTACGCGCGGTCCTGGTCGGCGTCACCAACGGGTGCGTCAGCGGAGAACTCGTCGTTGTCGTTGCCGTCGTCGTGGATCTCAACGGTGTTGTCGTCGTCCTCTTCCTCTGCTTCGAGGACGCCGATCACGCCTTCTTCCTCGTCCGAGGGCAGCGACTCGATGTCGTCGGACAGTTCCAGCTCGTCATCGGCAACTGCGGTCTCGACCGGAGCAGCGAACGGCGTGTCGGAGCGTTCGGCGACCGGGCGGTCGTCGCGGTCTTCACGTCCGCGGCGCGGACGCTCCGGCTTCTCGTTCTCGTCGTCTTCGCCCAGGTCGAAGATGTCCGGCTCAGCGAATTCTCCGACGCCCAGGGCCTTTTCGGCCAGCAGCGCGCGGTCGTTCCACTGTGCGGATTCTTCCATGCGGCCGGCAGCTTCGAGGGCATCGGCGTACGCGCGGAAGAGCCGCGGGCTGAAGGAGAACGCACGGTTCTTATCCAGCTGCGGGATTTCCAATGCGGTCACTGCGGCGTCGAACTGCTCCATGTCCATGCGGGCACCGGAGGTCACGATCGCCATGTCCACCTGGCCTGCGGTATCCAGTGACTTGGCTTCGTCCGAACGGGAGATGTCCAGGGCGCGGTCCGGGCGACCCAGGCCGCGTTCGCAGTCGGCCATCATGGCCAGGTAGTCGTTGGAGCCGCTGATCCGGCGGTAGGTGCGGAATTCACGCAGGGCCTCGGCGAAGTTCTCTGAGGCGTAGGCGGTGAGGGCAACTGCTTCACGCACTGCTGCCATACGTCCGCCGCGGCGGCTTGCTGCCAGGGCGTGCTGGAAAGCCAGCTCGGGATCGATGTCGATCAGGCGGCCTGCCATGACCAGGTGCTTGGAGACCCACTCACCGCTGACTTCCTCCAGGATGCGCAACTGGGCACGGGTAACCTTGTCCAGCTCCTGGCCTGTGACGTCGTCGTCGATTTCCGGCGAACGCTCGCGGTCGGGGCGGTTGGCGCTGCGCAGGTCGCGGGCGTTGTGCTTGCGCTCGACGACGGGTGCATCCTCGCCGCGGGCCGGACGGTCGTTGGAGAAGGAACGGGGTGCGGAGTCGCGTGCCGGACGACGGTCATCGCCACCGCGGGCAGGCCGGTCACCGAAGGACGGCTTACGATCGCCACGATCACCGAAGGACTTACGCTCACCATCACGGGGAGGACGACGATCGTCCCCACCGAACGAAGGCTTACGATCGCCGAACGACGGCTTACGATCCCCACGATCACCGAACGACTTACGCTCACCATCACGGGGAGGACGACGATCGTCCCCACCGAACGAAGGCTTACGATCCCCGAACGACGGCTTACGATCCCCACGATCACCGAACGACTTACGCTCACCATCACGGGGAGGACGACGATCGTCCCCACCGAACGAAGGCTTACGATCCCCGAAGGACGGCTTACGATCCCCACGGTCGCCGAACGACTTACGCTCACCATCACGGGGAGGACGACGATCATCGCCACCGCGGGCAGGCCGGTCACCGAAGGACGGCTTACGATCGCCACGATCACCGAAGGACTTACGCTCACCATCACGGGGAGGACGACGATCATCGCCACCGAACGAAGGCTTACGATCCCCAAAGGACGGCTTACGATCCCCACGGTCGCCGAACGACTTACGCTCACCATCACGGGGAGGACGACGATCATCACTGCCACGGCTGGCGCGGTCATTGCGCTCGGAGCGGTCGCCAAAGGACGGCTTACGATCGTTGTCTCGTGCCGGCCGGCGGTCATCCCCGCCGCCGAACGAAGGCTTACGATCTCCGCGGTCACCGAAAGGCTTGCGCTCACCATCACGGGGAGGACGATCTCCGAAGGAGGGCTTACGGTCACCATCACGTGCCGGACGATCTCCGAAGGAGGGCTTACGGTCACCATCACGCGGGGGACGACGGTCATCGCCACCGAAAGACGGCTTACGGTCCTTGGAATACGGCTTGCGCTCCGACGAAGCGCCTCGCTCACCGAAAGACTTACGCTCGCCGTCGCGTGCCGGCCGGCCTCCAAAGGAGGGCTTACGGTCTTCGAAGCGCTTGGGTGCGTTGCGGTCGTTCGTGGCCGGGCGGCCCCGGTCGTCGCGTCGGTCGGACGAGCTGCTGCTGCGGGCGGCGCTGTTTCCTTCGCTGCCGCGCTGATCCCTGTTATTTTGCTCTGACATGCTGGTGAGTTCCTCTCGTCGTGAGCCGACCAACGGAATTTACTGCAGTCGCTCGTCACTATGGATATATAAAGTTCTAAAGTCGTGGGGCCCAAAACGGGCACAAGGCAATTCTAGTCCAGCCTGGTCCGGGTAGCGTCGCCACGTGCCGAAGGGACTGTCCGGATTAGGTGAGACTCCCCACCTATCGGATTACCGCTCAGACGAAGCAGGCAGAGTGGGTGCCGGCATCGTTTCCAGCACCGGAGCCGGAACAAGGTGGCGCGTAGTCACTCTTTGAGAGATATCTCTCCGGAGATACCAGTATTTGGGTTGCTTCCCAGCAGGCGAACCAGTCCGCTGGTCCGAGGGGTTCCGAGCGGCAGGACCGGCTCCTCATCGGTTTCAGCGAAGACTTCGAAACGCCGTCCGTCCGCGTGCTCCTCCACCCACCGCAGTACCTCGGTAATATCCCCGGATTCAGTGAGCACGTAGGCATCCAGGTTCCATCCATATCCGGGACGTGGTTTAACCCAGAAATTAACCCGGTAGTTGGGCGAATCCATCGACTCCCGGGGCTCAGCATGATCGGTCTCGTATGCACGCATGCAGACGAGACTATCGAACAGTGGCCACAACTCGGTGGTTAAACATGTGGGGCCCCGCACGAATGCGGGGCCCCACGCCTCTGAACAACCAGTGTATTACCACCGGTTAAACAGCTGAGGTCCGTACCATCACTGGTACGGACCTCAGCCTCTGAACAACCGGTGTATTTCAACCGTAAAGATTGTCCGGCGGTGACCTACTCTCCCACATCCTCCCGGATGCAGTACCATCGGCGCTGTGGGTCTTAGCTTCCGGGTTCGGAATGGGACCGGGCGTTTCCCCCACGCTATGACCGCCGTAACCCTTCCACCCACACCACCCATAACAAACCTGGGTGAGGGGAAATCAATGGTCACAACAAAAACACGCGTAGTGTTTCGATGCAATATATAACTGTAATTATACGGCACGCACGTCCCGGTTAAGAGACGGTTGATACCGGTTCCACGGGTGACAAACCACACGGGTTTGTTATCCGGGAACCACATAGTGGACGCAAGCAGCACATGATCTAACAACACCCTTTATACTTTGACGGACCGTTTGAAGTCGTGTCCGTCCAGGTGAGGTTGTGGTGTAAGTTATCGGCCTATTAGTACCGGTCAGCTTCACGGGTCTTTAGTCCCCGCTTCCACATCCGGCCTATCAACCCAGTGGTCTGGCTGGGGGCCTCTCACACACAAGGTGTATGGAAATCTCATCTCGAAGCGGGCTTCCCGCTTAGATGCTTTCAGCGGTTATCCCATCCGAACGTAGCTAATCAGCGGTGCACTTGGCAGTACAACTGACACACCAGAGGTTCGTCCGTCCCGGTCCTCTCGTACTAAGGACAGCCCTTCTCAAATTTCCTGCGCGCGCAGCGGATAGGGACCGAACTGTCTCACGACGTTCTAAACCCAGCTCGCGTACCGCTTTAATGGGCGAACAGCCCAACCCTTGGGACCTACTCCAGCCCCAGGATGCGACGAGCCGACATCGAGGTGCCAAACCATGCCGTCGATATGGACTCTTGGGCAAGATCAGCCTGTTATCCCCGAGGTACCTTTTATCCGTTGAGCGACGGCCATTCCACAATGTACCGCCGGATCACTAGTCCCGACTTTCGTCCCTGCTTGAGATGTCTCTCTCACAGTCAAGCTCCCTTGTGCACTTACACTCGCCACCTGATTGCCAACCAGGCTGAGGGAACCTTTGGGCGCCTCCGTTACTCTTTAGGAGGCAACCGCCCCAGTTAAACTACCCATCAGGCACTGTCCCTGACCCGGATTACGGGCCGAAGTTAGATATCCAGTATGACCAGAGTGGTATTTCAACGATGACTCCACCCGAACTGGCGTCCGGGTCTCACAGTCTCCCACCTATCCTACACAAGCCACACCGAATATCAATACCAAACTATAGTAAAGGTCTCGGGGTCTTTCCGTCCTGCTGCGCGTAACGAGCATCTTTACTCGTACTGCAATTTCGCCGAGTTTATGGTTGAGACAGCGGGGAAGTCGTTACTCCATTCGTGCAGGTCGGAACTTACCCGACAAGGAATTTCGCTACCTTAGGATGGTTATAGTTACCACCGCCGTTTACTGGGGCTTAAATTCCCAGCTTCGCCCGTAAGGGCTAACCGGTCCTCTTAACCTTCCAGCACCGGGCAGGAGTCAGTCCGTATACATCGTCTTGCGACTTCGCACGGACCTGTGTTTTTAGTAAACAGTCGCTTCCCCCTGGTCTCTGCGGCCCTGATCCCCTCCGGACAGCTTGTGTCCTTCAAGGTTGGGGCCCCCCTTCTCCCGAAGTTACGGGGGCATTTTGCCGAGTTCCTTAACCATAATTCTCTCGATCGCCTTAGTATTCTCTACCTGATCACCTGTGTCGGTTTGGGGTACGGGCGGCTAAAACCTCGCGCCGATGCTTTTCTAGGCAGCATAGGATCACCGGATTCCCACCAAAGTGGGTCCCATCAGATCTCAGGTATCGTCATCAAAGACACAGCAACGGATTTACCTATCGCTGACCCTACATCCTTAGACCAGGACAACCATCGCCCGGCCCGGCTACCTTCCTGCGTCACACCTGTTAATACGCTTACCTCCCAGGATCAGGTCCCGCGCTCCACCAAAAACCGGGTCGCCACAAGGGCGGCCGGTCAGGTATTGGGCGGTTAGTATCCCCCGCTTGGTATTGGCGGTTTTTCGCCGGTACGGGAATATCAACCCGTTGTCCATCGACTACGCCTGTCGGCCTCGCCTTAGGTCCCGACTTACCCAGGGCAGATTAGCTTGACCCTGGAACCCTTGATCATTCGGCGGACGGGTTTCTCACCCGTCTTTCGCTACTCATGCCTGCATTCTCACTCGTGTAGGCTCCACCGCTGGTTTACACCGCGACTTCACTGCCCACACGACGCTCCCCTACCCATCCAAACGCTTGAACGAAAATGGATAAACCATCCGCTTGGCTAATATTTGAATGCCACAACTTCGGCGGTGTACTTGAGCCCCGCTACATTGTCGGCGCGGAATCACTTGACCAGTGAGCTATTACGCACTCTTTCAAGGATGGCTGCTTCTAAGCCAACCTCCTGGTTGTCTTCGCAACTCCACATCCTTTCCCACTTAGCACACGCTTAGGGGCCTTAGTTGGTGGTCTGGGCTGTTTCCCTCTCGACTATGAAGCTTATCCCCCACAGTCTCACTGCTGCGCTCTGACTTACCGGCATTCGGAGTTTGGCTGACGTCAGTAACCTTGTAGGGCCCATTAGCCATCCAGTAGCTCTACCTCCGGTAAGAAACACGCAACGCTGCACCTAAATGCATTTCGGGGAGAACCAGCTATCACGGAGTTTGATTGGCCTTTCACCCCTACCCACAGCTCATCCCCTCCATTTTCAACTGAAGTGGGTTCGGTCCTCCACGCGCTCTTACACGCGCTTCAACCTGGCCATGGGTAGATCACTCCGCTTCGGGTCTAGATCACGCCACTGCATCGCCCTATTCAGACTCGCTTTCGCTACGGCTTCCCCTCACGGGTTAACCTCGCGACGTAACACTAACTCGCAGGCTCATTCTTCAAAAGGCACGCTGTCACAAGCACAGCACCACAAGTGGCACTGCCCTGCTCCAACGGATTGTAGGCACACGGTTTCAGGTACTGTTTCACTCCCCTCCCGGGGTACTTTTCACCTTTCCCTCACGGTACTTGTCCGCTATCGGTCATCAGGGAGTATTTAGGCTTACCAGGTGGTCCTGGCAGATTCGCACGGGATTTCTCGGGCCCCGTGCTACTTGGGATCCTCTCCAAGCGGCAGCATACATTCCGGTTACGGGGCTAACACCCTCTACGGCCTGGCTTTCAAACCAGTTCACCTATGCATCTGCACTCACTTCACCAATCCGGCAGAATCGGTACGGAAAGTCCCGCAACCCCAGTGATGCAACGCCCGCCGGCTATCACACACCACTGGTTTAGCCTCTTCCGCGTTCGCTCGCCACTACTAACGGAATCACTGTTGTTTTTCTCTTCCTGTGGGTACTGAGATGTTTCACTTCCCCACGTTCCCTCCACGCACCCTATGTGTTCAGATGCGGGTCACCCGGTCACTCGCGCGCCGGGCGGGGTTTCCCCATTCGGACATCCTGGGATCAACGCTCGGTTATCAACTCCCCCAGGCTTATCGCAGATTCCTACGTCCTTCTTCGGCTCCTGATGCCAAGGCATCCACCGTGTGCCCTTAAAAACTTGACCACAAAGATCAATATATTATCGCTATCGAGAAAACCATGGAAACCGGTAAAACCGGTCACCAGGTTTATCTGAAATTGCACTTAATAATTTAAGATGCTCGCGTCCACTATGTAGTTCTCAAACAACAACCCCGTCACACCCCGCCACCACCACGTATTCACCGTGGAAGTCTTGGACCTGCGCAGGAACAATCAGAAACAACACGAAACCGTGTCCCTCCAGACCTGTAAAGGTTTGAATTCTTCGGTCCTGTTGTCTCAGGACCCAACAGTGTGCCAAACGGAAAAACCCGGTACTCGAGACACCGGCAGCGTTTTCCAGTCCCACCCCGAAGGATGAAACGTACTGATGCTGCCAGGCTCAACGCCGGGCACCTGCTTATTGATATTCCACCCTTGAGCACCCACCGGAGAACATATGTCTCCGATATGGGCATCTCCTGCAAGAACCACATCCAACACTGTGGAAGGACGCAGACCTTGAGGTGCTCCTTAGAAAGGAGGTGATCCAGCCGCACCTTCCGGTACGGCTACCTTGTTACGACTTAGTCCCAATCGCCGGTCCCACCTTCGACGGCTCCCTCCCACAAGGGGTTAGGCCACCGGCTTCGGGTGTTACCAACTTTCGTGACTTGACGGGCGGTGTGTACAAGGCCCGGGAACGTATTCACCGCAGCGTTGCTGATCTGCGATTACTAGCGACTCCAACTTCATGAGGTCGAGTTGCAGACCTCAATCCGAACTGAGACCGGCTTTTTGGGATTAGCTCCACCTCACAGTATCGCAACCCTTTGTACCGGCCATTGTAGCATGCGTGAAGCCCAAGACATAAGGGGCATGATGATTTGACGTCGTCCCCACCTTCCTCCGAGTTGACCCCGGCAGTCTCCTATGAGTCCCCGCCATAACGCGCTGGCAACATAGAACGAGGGTTGCGCTCGTTGCGGGACTTAACCCAACATCTCACGACACGAGCTGACGACAACCATGCACCACCTGTAAACCGGCCACAAGTGGGGGACCTGTTTCCAGGCCTTTCCGGTTCATGTCAAGTCTTGGTAAGGTTCTTCGCGTTGCATCGAATTAATCCGCATGCTCCGCCGCTTGTGCGGGCCCCCGTCAATTCCTTTGAGTTTTAGCCTTGCGGCCGTACTCCCCAGGCGGGGCACTTAATGCGTTAGCTACGGCGCGGAAAACGTGGAATGTCCCCCACACCTAGTGCCCAACGTTTACGGCATGGACTACCAGGGTATCTAATCCTGTTCGCTCCCCATGCTTTCGCTCCTCAGCGTCAGTTAATGCCCAGAGACCTGCCTTCGCCATCGGTGTTCCTCCTGATATCTGCGCATTTCACCGCTACACCAGGAATTCCAGTCTCCCCTACATCACTCTAGTCTGCCCGTACCCACTGCAGACCCGGGGTTGAGCCCCGGGCTTTCACAGCAGACGCGACAAACCGCCTACGAGCTCTTTACGCCCAATAATTCCGGATAACGCTTGCGCCCTACGTATTACCGCGGCTGCTGGCACGTAGTTAGCCGGCGCTTCTTCTGCAGGTACCGTCACTTTCGCTTCTTCCCTACTGAAAGAGGTTTACAACCCGAAGGCCTTCGTCCCTCACGCGGCGTCGCTGCATCAGGCTTTCGCCCATTGTGCAATATTCCCCACTGCTGCCTCCCGTAGGAGTCTGGGCCGTGTCTCAGTCCCAGTGTGGCCGGTCACCCTCTCAGGCCGGCTACCCGTCGTCGCCTTGGTGGGCCATTACCCCAACCAACTAGCTGATAGGCCGCGAGTCCATCCAAAACCGCATAAAGCTTTCCACGGACCGCCATGCGGTGGTCCGTTGTATCCGGTATTAGACCCGGTTTCCCAGGCTTATCCCGAAGTTAAGGGCAGGTTACTCACGTGTTACTCACCCGTTCGCCACTAATCATTTTGTGCAAGCACAAAAGTCATCGTTCGACTTGCATGTGTTAAGCACGCCGCCAGCGTTCATCCTGAGCCAGGATCAAACTCTCCGTAAATGTGTTACAGACACAGCACCGGAGCCAAGGAAAATTGGCTGCACGGTCCTGCACTAAATTCGAAACCAGCTAAAAAAGTCCTTCCCACCCACGGGGTGGGCGGAAGAACCAGTTCAACCAATTAAAATAAATTGGTATCAATAAACTTGGCACACTATTGAGTTCTCAAACAACAGATGCATACGAAATACTCGGAGAAAACAATTACTTGTTTTTTCTTTTCTCTTCGCTGCAGTGTTTCTTTATTCTATTCCATCCGGACCGTATTTGGCAATTCGGGATATTCCCGAAGTCTGCTTCATTTTGTCCGGCTGAACCCGCCACAAAGCATCCGGATCTTGTCCGTTACCGTGTGTTGGGTTTTGCTGCTCGTTCCGGGAGTCTCACTTGCAGATCCACTTCGCAGTGTCTGTCTCGCGCTCACCGGAGCAACTCACATAACTTTACACAGCCCCTGCGGCCGGTGCAAACCCTCGGAGTGTGACCTCCTGCACTTTGCTCAAACTCACCGCCTGCAGTCCGTGCCGCCTGCCCCCGGACCTGCCGGGGAGGCCGCTGGTTGGAAACGAAGAAAGCCGGCTTCCGCTGCCCGGCGGCCCCGGAAAATCCGGGCCGACGAGAGCGCGAAGCCAGCCTTCAACAGGGCCGATAAAACTATACGGCTGCCACTTCCACCGTTGCAAGCGTCCGCTTTCCGCGGCGCAGCAGCAGGTATTTACCGTGCAGCAACTCGCTGCCGGCAACTACCGTATCGGCGTCCGTGACCTTGCGGTTGTTCACGTACGCGCCACCCTCGGCCACCGTCCGCCGGGCAGCCGAGTTGCTGGCGGAAAGTCCGGACGCCACGAGCAGGTCAATAATGCCCAAACCGTCAGCCTCGACAACCACGCGCGGAAGCTCGGCAGTGGCAGCGGTCAACGTCGCCTCATCCAGCTCGGAGATCTCGCCCTGGCCGAACAATGCTGCGGAAGCCGCAATCACCTTGTCCGTTGCTTCGGTTCCGTGGATCAGGGACGTGACGTCGTAGGCGAGCCGGCGCTGAGCGGCGCGCTTGTGCGGCTCTTCGGCCACGGCGTGTGCCAGCTCTTCGATTTCCGCCTTCGAAAGGAAGGTGAAGACCTTGAGCCGGTCCACGACGTCGGCATCGGGGGTGTTCAGCCAGAACTGGTACATCGCGTACGGGCTGGTCATGGTGCCGTCCAGCCAGATGGCATTGCCCTCGCTCTTGCCGAACTTGGTGCCGTCGGAGTTGGTGATCAACGGGGTGCCCAGGGCATGGACGCTCTTGCCCTCGACCTTGCGTACCAGTTCGGTGCCGGCCGTGAGGTTGCCCCACTGGTCCGAACCGCCGGTTTCCAGCACGCAGTTGTAGTCGCGGAAGAGCTGGAGGTAGTCCATTCCCTGCAGCACCTGGTAGCTGAACTCGGCGTAGGAAATGCCCTCGTCGGAATTCAGGCGCGAGGAAACGATCTCCTTCTTGATCATGGTCCCGACCCGGAAGTGCTTGCCGATGTCCCGGAGGAAGTCGATGGCACTCATCGGCGCCGTCCAGTCAAGGTTGTTGACCATCTGCGCCGCGTTGTCTCCCTCGAAGCTGAGGAAGCGCTGCACCTGGCCCTGCAGGTAACCGACCCATTCCGAGACGGTTTCCTTGGTGTTCATGGTGCGCTCGGCCGTGGGGCGCGGATCTCCGACCAGTCCGGTGGAGCCACCCACCAGGGCCAGCGGACGGTGGCCCGCCAGCTGCAGCCGGCGCATGGTCAGCAGCTGCACCAGGTTGCCCAGGTGCAGGCTCGGAGCCGTGGGATCAAAACCGCAATAGTAGGTGATCGAATCCCCGGCGAGCATTTTCTCCAGTTCGGCCTCGTCAGTGGACACGTGGACCAGGCCACGCCACTTCAGTTCCTGCCAAACGTTCTCGAAAGTCGGATCATTCTTCTGGGCGCTCAGGCCCGCTGGGGTTTCGGTAGTCACGGTTTCCAAAATATCAGTCTTCTTCTTCGACAATGCCAGCGGGAACCGGGCGTGCAGCAATAAGACGCAGCCGCTGTGTGGGCCGGGTCATCGCCACGTAGAGGTCCCCCACCTTGCCGGCAGCAGCGGTCAGCAGCTCTTCGGGCTCCAGGATGACGACGCCGTCGAACTCCAGGCCCTTGGCTTCCCGGGGCGAGGTGACCACGATGTCCTGCTCCAGGCCTCCCGCGCCGGTGCCCAGGCGGCGGCCGTACACGGCGCCGACTTCCCGGCGGACGGCGTCGAGGTGGTGCTCCTCGGCGATGATCGCCAGCAGCCCGCCCTCGAGCGCGGCCAGGTCCTCGGGCAGGGTCTCCATCAGGCGGGTAATCAGCCCGCCATCGGGCACCTGGTCGATGAACGGCGCCCAGCGGCCTTCGCGGACCGCCTTGGGTGCGGACACCACGAGCCCTGCCGCATTGGCCATCCGCACTGCTGCTTCGGCGATCTGTGCCGGGGTGCGGTAGTTGACGGTGAGCTCTTCGAGGGTCCAGCGCTCCCCCACAAACGGGGTCAGCGCCTGCTGCCAGGAGGTGGCACCGGCAGCGGAACTGGTCTGGGCGATATCGCCGACCACGGTGAAGGACTTCAGCGGGCAGCGGCGCATCAGCAGCCGCCACTGCATCGCGGACAGTTCCTGCGCCTCGTCCACCACGATGTGCCCGAAGGCCCAGGTGCGGTCGACGGCGGCGCGGTCGGCGGCGGTCAGGCGCTCCTCCCCCACGGTGTTGTGGTCGGCCAGGTCCTCGGCGGAGAGGATGCCGTGCGCGCCGGAGTCTTCGAGGAAGCCCTCGGTGTTCTCGATGGCGCGTTCGGCGTTGGCCAGGTCCCGCTTGCGCTGTTCCTCGCGCAGGGCGTGGTCGCGTCCGGCCGAGGCGTCAAGCTCGCCCAGCAGTTCGGCGGCCTCGTCCAGCAGCGGAATGTCGGATTCGGTCCACGGGGCGTCCGGGCTGCGGCGCAGCAGGGCGATTTCCGCATCCGTCAGGGCGGGGGCGGCAGCTTCGAGCTGGCCGGGCTTGCTGAAGAGCTCGGAGAGCAGTTTCTCCGGCGTCATCGGCATCCAGCACAGGTTCAGGGCCACCCGTACATCGCGGGAGCTGCGCACGTCTTCGGCCAGGTAGGCACGGTCGGTGCTGTTGCCGGCGCCGGCCGATTCCTCGAGCTGGTCGGTCAGCTGCTCGGTGAGTTCGCGCAGCAGGATCTTCACGAACGTCACGCGGGCTTCGTTGTGCGGCTTGCCGGTGGCGCGGGCCTTGTCGCGGGCCCGGGCGACCATTTTCGGCGTCAGCGTGAGGATGGTTCCCTCAACGTTCAGGCGGCGCGGTTCCAGGACCATGCGCTGGCGGTTCGCGACGGCGTTGGCCATCACCTCCACCATGTCGATCCGGCCCTTGATTTCGGCGACGTGGGCGTCCTCTTCCTGCACTGCGGTGATGCCGGGCATCAGCTGGCCGAGGCTGGACATCACGACGCCGGTCTCGCCCAGGGAGGGCAGCACACGTTCGATGTAGCGGATGAAGGCATTGGAGGGGCCAACCAGCAGCACGCCGGCTGACTTGAGCCGTTCGCGGTGGGTGTACAGCAGGCAGGCGGCGCGGTGGAGCGCGACGGCGGTCTTGCCCGTTCCCGGTCCGCCCTGCACCACCAGGGTTCCGGCCAGCGGTGCCCGGATAATGCGGTCCTGTTCGGCCTGGATGGTGCCGACGATGTCAGACATCTGTCCGGTGCGCTTGGAGTTCAGCGCGGCCAGCAGGGCGCCTTCTCCCTGCAGGGCGGCTTCCTCTTCGAGCATGCTGTAGTCCAGGACATCGTCTTCGATGGCCTGCACGTTCCTGCCTTTGAGGATCAGGTGGCGGCGTCGTCGTACGCCCTGGCGTTCAAATGCCGTCGCCTGGTAAAAGGTGCCGGCCTCGGGGGCACGCCAGTCGACCATCAGGCGCTGCAGGTCCTCCGTGGAGAGGCCGATACGGCCGATGTAGCGCTCCTCGCCGTCGTCGAGGTCCAACCGGCCGAACACCAGCCGGTCATCCACGGCGTTCAGCTGTGCCAGGCGGTCTTCATACATGGTCGCAAAGGCATCGCGCTCGGAGCGGTTCTGGTGCGAACCGGCGGAGTGGCTGCGCCGCACCTGGGCCAGCTGTTCGCGCTTTTCCTCGCGGAGTTCATCGAGTCGCTGGTACAAACCGGCGACATAGTGTCGCTCATGTTCCAGCTCGTGGTGGGCAGAAGACGTTTCAGGCATGTTCGCGTTCCCTCTCGCAAAGGCAGACCGTCAAGTTTAGCGTGGATTTGGACATTTTCCACGCATTGGGCTAGACGGGGGTGGACACCGGCCCTGCCGGGGTGGTCGTGGCGCGCCGCAGGGGTGCGATGACCGGGCCGCATTACAGCTGCCCGGTCATGACATGGAGCGTCTAGTAAGCGGCCAGCGCGTGGACGGGATAGTCGTGAAGCGCCGTGCGGCCGCCAAGGTCGCGCAGTTCGAGCACGACGCCGAAACCGGCAACAATTCCACCGGCTTGTTCAATGAGGCGGGCCGTGGCGCCGAGCGTCCCGCCGGTGGCCAGAACGTCGTCGAGGATCAGGATCCGCGAGCCGGCAGGGAAATCGTCCTGGTGGACCTCGAGCGTGTTTTCGCTGTATTCCATGGAGTAGCTTTCCGAGTACGTATCGCGCGGCAGCTTGCCGGGCTTGCGGACGGTCAGGACGCCCTTGCCGGCAGCATATGCGGCGGCTGCCGCGAGGAGGAAGCCGCGGGCTTCGATGCCTGCAACGTAGTCAAAGCGGCCCTTGTACTCGGCCAGCAGGGAATCCACGACGGCGCGGAAGGCCTCTCCGCCAGCGAAAACGGGGGTCAGGTCACGGAAGACCACACCCGGCTTGGGGTAGTCCGGTACAACTGCTCCCAGACGTTCGATCGTTTGTTCAATGGTCTCGTTGTTAACCGGTTCTGCCGGGGCATCTTTCACCCGTCCACCTTACCCGCTGCGTCCGCTCCGGCCCGAGCCGTATGAACAGCTGTGGTACTTGTCTCGCCGCCTCCCGTTGTCCTCGAGACAGTCCGAGCGGCGTCACACGGGGCGCGGTCCCGGGCGGGGGTGCAGCCGGGCGGAGTAATCGGCTGGAGGAATAAAGGGGCAACAGACCCCGGTTGGCATGTTTTGGGTGCTTTGGACAGGGCACTAAATTTAACGGCCCCAACAGTCAAGGATTTCAACACATATGGCTAACCTCCACGAAGTGCTTCAGAACAAGATCGGGTTCGGTACGGCCCCGCTGGGAAACATGTTCCGCGACATTCCGCAGGAGGAAGCGCTGGCAACGGTTGAGGCCGCCTGGAACGCGGGCATCCGCTACTTCGACACCGCTCCCTTCTACGGGGCCGGCCTGGCGGAATTACGCCTGGGCGAGGTCCTCTCGGAATACAACCGCGACGAGTATGCGCTTAGCACCAAAGTAGGGCGGCTAATCCTGGATGAAGAGGAGGAAAAAGGCTCCGGCCTCTTCAACCATGGGCGGTCGAACAAGATCGCCACGGATTACACCGCAGATGCGACCCTGCGGTCCATCGAGGAGAGCCTGAACAGGCTGAAGACGGACCGCCTGGACTTTGTGTTCATACATGACACATCCCGGGATTTCCTCGGGGATGAGTGGGTAAGCAAGTTCGACGAGGCGAGGACCGGCGCTTTCCGGGTACTCGCCCGGCTACAGGACGAGGGCGTGATCAACGGGTGGGGCCTCGGCGTCAACACCACCGAGCCGATCGAACTGGCTATGGACATGGACGAGGCTGCGCCGACCATGAGCCTCTCCGCCACTCAATACACGCTGCTGCAGCACGAGCGTGCCCTGCAGCGCATGATGCCCGCTGCGCTGGAGAAAGGCGTCGGCATCGTGGTCGGCGGACCGTTCAACTCCGGCGCACTGCTGGGCGGCAATTACTTCGACTACGCCGAAATCCCCCCGCAGGTCAAGGCTCGGATTGCTGAGCTGACCTCGATCGCCCAGCTGCACGAGGTGAGCCTCAAGGCCGCTGCCCTGCAGTTCTCAACCGCCCACCCCGCTGTGGCTGCGGTCATCCCGGGCTCCAGCCGGCCTGAACGCGTCGCGGAGGATATTGCCGCGATGAAGGTTGAGATTCCGGGCGCCTTCTGGGACGACCTGCTGGAAAAGAAGCTCATTTCAGCACAGGCTCCGCTTCCGCGCTCCTAGCAGGCGGCTTCGCGGGACGGCGTTCGGGATGGCACTCATCCCGAACGCAGTCCTGCGTTTCACGGCCGGAGGGCCGTCGCTCCTGCGGCCGTCCGGCGCCGCGGCTGCGCGGGACGGTACTTGGAAACAGTTGGCTCTCCGGTAAGCCAGTAGCGCCAGGGGTACTCGATGCTGCCGCCGGGTCCGCTGACACCGACGCGCGGCCCGGTGGATACGGCGGCCGGCGGCGTCGGGTGGGCAGGCAGCTCCAGCCGCAGCGGTGCGGCAAAGACATCGGCTCCGTCCAGTTTCCGGTTGATCCCCAGGGCCTGGGCCAGCCGGGCCGGGCCGCGGGCCAGATCCAGGTCGGTCCGAGGGTTGCCGCGGCGTTCCCGGGCTGTTTCGATGCCGTCGACGATCTCCCCGGCCCGCAGCAGCAGCCCCGTGGCCTGGCCGTCAACGCCGCAGACGACGTTGGCGCAGTAGTGCATTCCATACGTGAAGTAGACGTAAAGGTGTCCGGCCGGGCCGAACATCGTATTGTTCCGGGCGGTGCGGCCGCGGAAGGCATGGGAACCGGGATCCACGTCCCCCATGTAGGCCTCTACCTCGGTGATACGTACGCTCACTGGTTCGCCGCCGTCGTCGTGCGTCAAAACCGATCCGAGCAGGAGCGGGGCTGCATCGATAGCGGGGACCGCCAGCCGTAAGCGGGTGCTTGTCTCATCCATCTTCCGACCGTAGCAAGAGCCGGTGCCGTGGCCGGAATCGGGCCCCCTGGGCCTGGTGCGGGGAGCCCGTCAGACCATCCCGCGGTAGAACCTGCGGAGTGCGGCAAGGCGGTGCGAATTGGGATGCGGGGTCTGGCCGTCGAGCTGGTCGCGTACCGCGTCGAGGCCTGCGTGCCAGGCGGCAAGCAGCGCGGCTGTTTGATCCTGGCTTCCGGTGGCCGGTTCCCGGAGAGTGGCTTTGGTTTCGTGCCCGTCGTCGGTCATTTCCAGTTGTGCGTCCCCGCCAAGTTCCAAGGTTCTGCCGACCGCCTCCACTGCCGCTTCCACATCCTCCGACGGCGCCCGGTACCAGCGTTCAAACACCAGCTCGGCGTCGTCGCCCGCGCCGATCACCCTTCCCATCGTGGGCGAGACATCGAATTCGCGGGAGTACGCATCGCGCAGGGCCAGCCACTGCTCCATGCTGTCAGGATCCGGCTCCCGTCCCGCGGCGACGTTGGCGAAGGAGTTCAGGATCCCCTGCCAGCCTGCGCTGCCCTCGGCCAGGAAATCAGGGGTATCGGTGCGGGAACGGAACTGCAGGAGGGCTCCCCCGCCGCTCTCCAGGACCTGCCACTCCAGTACGGATTCCAACCCCAGCTGGTCCTCCCACGTGATCTGCAGGCTGGAGCGCGGTTCGAGCTGCAGGACTGTACCCGAGGTGCTGCCGCCGTCCATCTCCAGCGTGTATTCCTTGCCCAGCTGCCATTGCGGGGTCACCTGTCCCAACCAATGGGAGACCTTTTCCGGATTGGTCAGGATGTCCCAGATATGGGCGGTCGGATAGTCGAACTGATGGTCGAAGGCAACCGCATAGCCATCGGAGAGCTTTTCGATCCGCCCTTCGAGAACGGGTAACGCACCGGACTGTTCAGGCATGGCCGCCGTCCTTCTGATCGGTGGGAACCACGGTTTGGTGTTCCAGCGTAGCCGCGGTCCGGAGAGTCCGTAAGCCCGCTGGGCTGTCCTGCATGGGGCGCCCGATACCTGCTGTTCAGGCACCTGTTCCAAGAACGACTGCGGCAGGTACGTGTGGCCGAAGGGTGCCTGGGCAGCCGGGCTTCCGGTGCTAAGCGTCCTCAAGCTGCTAAATCTGACGTTTGACCTGCGGAGATGATCGGCGGCGGAAATGTCGGTGGTGGTTGAAAGTATGTGTTCATGGACACAACAACGACGTTTGGCCAACGAATCAACCCTCCACCTGACGCTGCCTGGCGCGATGGATTTCAGGGGTGGGATCCGGTGTGGGACACACAGCCGCCCGATCCCCACCGGCCACCCGATCCCGATTGGCCACCCGATCCAAAGCCGCCGGACCCATGCTGGCCGCCCGGATCCATCCCGTTCGATCCGCTGTGGGCCTCAGGCTCCCGTTCCACCCCCTTGGAGGACGACGGCGGCGGCTGCGGTGGCGCGCGTGCCGGCTGCGCTGCCAGCGAGTGCATGACGTTCCGTACGAGCCGCCGTGGTCCTGTTGCCACTCTGCAGGCTCCGGAAGGCGCTCTCCTCAAGGGATTTACCGGATCCCTCGGCCTGCGCGGTGCATCCGCCCTCGACCAGGAGCTGACAGGTGCCGCACTGCAGGATTTACGGCTTTTGGAAGGCTGGGCCGCTGCGGCCAAGGTGCGCCTGGTGCACCGCCAGCACCTGCTCATGATCGACGAACTCGACCGCTTCGACCGGCAGCGTGATGCCGAGGAAGCGGAACGCAGGGCAGCCAGCAACGCCGACAGAGACAAACCAGACGGCGGCGAGACGGACGGCGGCGCACCCTCAGGTCCTGGTCCGGGCCCGGCAGCCCGTTCTCGAGCAGGTGCCGGTTCCCGTTTTCGGGGTGCCGACCGCAGTCTGGCGTTCAGTCTCACCGCCACGGAGATCGCTACCTTGTTCCGGATTCCCGAGGGAACCGCCATGGCTCTGGTCGAGGAAGCCGACGACCTGTGCATCCGTTGCCCCGAGACCCTGCACCAGCTGGAAACCGGGGCGATCACTCTGGCCCAGGCCCGGACCATCCTGGACCAGACCAGAACGCTGATGAACCCCGAACCTGTGGCTGGCGCGGCCTCGGGTGATGCCGGTGACTCTGGCGACGGGGCTGAGCCTGAGAACGACCCTGACGATGCCGGGCAGTTGAAGGATCAATCAGATGACGAGGCTGCGCTCCTGTTTCCGCCCGGTGCCGCTGCGGCCCTTGAGCAGGAACTGCTCACTCTGGCACCGGAGCTCACCAACGCACAGCTGACCCGGAAAGCCCGAAGACTGCGCGAACGGAGCTTTCCGCAGAGCATTCCGGTCCGGCACCGGACCGCCTTCGAGCAGCGCAGGGTCTGGTTCCAACCCAAACCCGACGGGATGGGACACCTGACCGCCTGCCTTCCCGCGGCCCAGGGCCAGCAGATCTATGGTGCGCTCACCGGAGCCGCCCGTGGAGAGCAGGCTCAGGGCGACCCGCGCGGTCTGGACCAGCTGCGCACCGACATCCTCGCGTCTTTGCTCCTGCACACTCCCGAACCTTGGATCGGTGCTGCCCCCGGTAGCGGTGCTCACTCCGGCACCGGGGCTCACGCGGGCACCGGGGCTCACGCGGGCACCGGGGCTCACGCGGGCATTGACCATGAAGGTGCCGGCGGTGACTCTGAGGATATTGGCTCTGGCGGTACCGACTCTGACGATGGCGATGATCTTCCGTCGCTGCCACCGGGTACGGTCGCGGAAATCATGGTCCTGATCAACGCCGACACACTCTTCGGCGCCGATGATGCTCCGGCCGAGCTGGCCGGCTACGGGCCCATCACCGCCGAAGCCGCCCGCCGGCTCGCCCGCACCGCGCTGCGGTGGACCGGCTTGGTCCAGGACCGGGCCACGGGTCAGATTCTGGGCGTGGGGCGGCGACGTAAAGTGCCGGCCGGACTGCGGCGGTGGCTGCAGGCGCGAGACCAGACCTGTCGGTTCCCCGGCTGCAGCACCGGAACCTCCCGCGCGGAAGCAGACCACCCCGCTGGGCCGGCACTACTCGACCCAACCGGAGCTCACGCTCTCACCACAAGACCGGACAGCTGACCATCCGGCTGCGGGCTCACGGCCATCCGTCGGGCGAGTTCCTCTGGCCACTGTGTTTTCCCGAGAAGACACTGGATCAGGAAAGGACCAGGACGATCCGGCACCGTTCTAAGACGCCGGCAGCTGATGCTGGGCGGCAGTGTGGACTGATAGGTCCGGATGCTTCAGCGCATCGGGCCTTCCGACAGCTTGTTCGTCACGCGGCTAAAGCGGTCCAAACGCCTACTCGACCGTTTCGGAAGCCCACTTTTCCTGTTGCGGATCCCACTTGTCCGGTCCGGATGCTTGCTTGCTCGATTCACCCGCCCCCTACTTGGCCGGCAGTGCTGACGGCCAGGGCAGAAGTGCCGGAAGCTCCACTCCGTCGGCTGCGGCTTCGGCACGCAGGCTACCCAGATTCGGGTTCCGGCCGGCCAGCCAGGCAGCAATGTCCGTTGCCATGCCGTTGACAGATACCGTTCGGGACCTGGCAGTGGCAGCGGTGGCAGCGTCCTCAGAGGTACTGGCAAGAATCCGCGGTGCCATACCGAACGGCTGGACACTCAACCGCAGATCGGAGGGAACCCGAGCTGCCAGGAAACCGAAAAGATGCTCACAAAACAGCGGTGTCCAGGCATCGGCCTCGACGCCCACGTTGAGGTCCGTCAGGTGGATGACGAGTTCGCGCCACAGGGCAAGTCCCCCATCGCGGACGATGCCGTCACGGTAGGAGATCGGAACGTCCCAGTCCGACTCCCCTAACCGGTGGAAAGCGGCGAGTGCACGGTCCAGTGCCGTGTCCAGATCAGCCCGCTGCCTGTCGGCACTCCGGACCGATCCTTCCTCAATGGCCCGGTTCCTGCCATCGACACCGCCGTCGTACAAATCGATGGTCTCGCCGGCGGCGGCGTATTCGAGCTGCCGAGCCATGCCATCGGCCACACCGGCCACATGTGCCAGTACATGGCCACGCGACCAACCAGGAAGACCGGAGGGAGCCCGGACGTCGGCATCGGTCAGCGGGACAAGATGCTCCCGGAAAGCCGAAGCCGCCTCGTCCAGCAGGGATACCAGCTGTTCGGGGCCAGGACGCGGTCCCGGCTTGGGCACCGAAGAGGCGGGAGCAGAACCAGGGACAGCGGAACCAGGGACATCAGGGAGACCAGTCATGGACCCACTGTAGGGGTGATCGGGCCTAAAGTGCGGCAGCGGCAGAGCGCCGGAGCCCTGAGGCGGCGGGCGGCGTCAAAGGTCATAACGGTGACGGATATGCTGCCGGCCCGGGTCTGCCTGCCAGAACTCAATCTCCCGCGGCTGCAGCGCGTAGAGCTGCCACTCCGGATTCCCGGCGCCATCCGCAGCAGGCCGCTCCTCCCAGTCACGCTCCGAAGCAGCTCGTGAGAGCTCCACCACGGTTCCGCTCAGACGAATCTGCCGACCCATTTCCGCCCAGTAGAAGTTCATGGCGGCATGCGGATTCTCCGACAGTTCCCGCCCCTTGCGCGAGGTGCGGGAGGTGGCGAAGTGCCATCCGTCGTCGTCCAGGTTTTTCAGGATGAGCATCCGGGAGGACAGGTTCCCGGCTGCATCAGCTGTCGCCAGGGAGAACGCATGGGGCTGGCGGACACCCGTTGCAAGGGCCTCGTCCAGCCAGGAACGGAACAGAACCGATGGATCGGCGGGCGCCGAACCGGGGTCAAACCCCGGAAGGTCGTCAGGAAAATCCGGCAGGGCACGCAGCACTAATCGGAAGGAGTCGCTCATGGGCCAAGGGTAGCCATGGATCTGGCGCGTGCGACAGATTGGTGCGGAGCAGAGCCGCCGACAGCAAAGGCGGTGCCCCAGCGGGAAAGCTTCCCACCGGGGCACCGCCTAGTGCGGTTCGGTACTTCACACGTCGGGCAATCCGGACATACCCGGCAGTCCCGACTGTCCCGAGCTACGCGATGTAGCTGCGCGCTTTATCCACTTCAAGCTTCAGCGCCGCCAGCTGCTGCTCCACTGCGGACTGTGCCGTACCACCCTGGGCGCTGCGGCTGCCGAGGGAACCTTCGGTGCTCAGGACGGTGCGGACTTCCGGAGTCAGGTGCTCGGAAATCCCGGCATAGTCCTCGTCCGTCAGATCCCAGAGTTCAACCCCGCGGCCCTCGGCCAGCTTAACGGCAGCACCGGAGAGCTCGTGCGCTTCGCGGAACGGAACTCCCTGGCGGACCAGCCACTCGGCAATATCGGTAGCCAGGGCAAAGCCCTGCGGTGCCAGTGCCTGCATGCGCTCGGTGTTGAACGTCAGGGTCGCAATCATGCCGGATACAGCCGGAAGCAGGACCTCCAGAGTGTCGGCAGCGTCGAAGACCGGTTCCTTGTCTTCCTGCAGGTCCCGGTTGTACGCCAGAGGCAGCCCCTTGAGGGTGGCCAGCAGTCCGGTCAGGTCACCGATCAGGCGGCCGGCCTTGCCACGCGCAAGCTCGGCCACATCGGGGTTCTTCTTCTGCGGCATGATCGAGGATCCCGTGGAGAAAGCATCGTCCAGGGTCACAAAGGAGAATTCCTTGGTGGCCCAGATAATGATTTCCTCGCTGATCCGGGACAGGTCAACGCCAATCATGGCCGCAACCCAGGAGAACTCGGCGTAGACATCGCGGGAAGCGGTGCCGTCAATGGAGTTCCAGACCGCTGAGTCGAAACCCAGCTCGGCAGCGACAGCGTTCGGATCCAGGCCCAGCGAAGATCCGGCCAGGGCGCCGGAACCGTACGGTGACACGGCGGCACGCTTGTCCCAGTCCATCAGGCGCTGCACATCGCGCAGCAGCGCCCAGGCATGGGCCAGCAGGTGGTGGCTAAGCAATACCGGCTGGGCGTGCTGCAGGTGGGTGCGGCCGGGCATGGCCACACCCAAATGCTTTTCGGACTGCTCCACCAGGGCATCCACAGTCGCCAGAACACCGGCGGCGATGATGCGGGCATGGTCGCGCAGGTACATGCGGCCCAGCGTGGCGATCTGGTCGTTACGGGACCGGCCGGCGCGGAGCTTGCCGCCCAGGGCCGGACCGGCACGCTCAATCAGCCCGCGCTCCAGGGAGCCGTGAACATCCTCATCCGACTCCGCGGGAGCGTAGGCACCCGAGCGGACATCGGCGTCGAGCTGATCCAGAGCGGAGAGCATGCCCGCCAGTTCGGCGTCGTCGAGCAGCCCGGCGGTGTGCAGCACACGGGCATGGGCCCGCGAGCCGGCAATGTCGTAGCCGGCAAGCCGCCAGTCGAAGTGGGTGGACTTGCTCAGCGCCGCAAGGGCATCAGCGGGACCGCCGGCAAAGCGGCCACCCCACAAGGCGCCCTGAACGGTGGAGCCAGCTGATCCGGTGCCGGTTGCGTCAACCGGCGGCTTGCCGTGATTCATTTCCTACTTACCTTCTGCCACACGCTGGTCGCGGCCGGAGGCCACCTTGGAGGACATGCCGAACAGCTCGATGAAGCCGCGCGCCATGGACTGGTCGAAGCTGTCGCCGGTGTCGTACGTGGCCAGGTTGAAGTCGTACAGCGAGGTATCGGAACGGCGTCCGGTCACCACGGCACGGCCACCCTGCATGTTCATGCGGATGTCGCCGGAGACGTACTTCTGGGTGTCGTCGATGAACGCATCCAGGGACTTCTTCAGCGGGGAGAACCACTGGCCGTCGTAGACCAGTTCGGTCCAGCGCTGGCCCACGGTCTTCTTGAAGCGGGACTGCTCGCGCTCCACCGTGACGTTTTCGAGCTCGCGGTGTGCAGCCATCAGCGCCATGGCGCCGGGAGCTTCATAGATTTCGCGGCTCTTGATGCCCACAAGGCGGTCTTCGACAATGTCGATCCGGCCAATGCCCTGGGCACCGGCGCGGAGGTTCATCTGCTCGATGGCCTGCAGCGGAGTGACGGGCTTGCCGTCGATGGCCACCGGAATGCCTTCCTTGAAGGTGATGACCACTTCGTCGGCGGCAAGGCCGGCGGCGGGGTCGGAGGTGTACTCGTACACGTCCGGGGTGGGGCCGTTCCAGATGTCTTCCAGGAAGCCGGTTTCCACGGCGCGTCCCCAGACGTTGGCGTCAATGGAGAACGGGTTCTTCTTCGTGGTGACGATCGGCAGGTTCTTTTCCTCGGCAAAGGCGATGGCCTTGTCGCGGGTCAGGGCCAGGTCGCGGACCGGGGCGATGCACTTCAGGTCCGGGCCCAGAGTCTGGATGCCGACTTCGAAGCGGACCTGGTCGTTGCCCTTGCCGGTGCAGCCGTGCGAGACGGTGGTGGCACCGAACTGGCGGGCCGCTGCCACGAGGTGCTTGACGATCACCGGGCGGGACAGGGCGGAGACGAGGGGGTAGGAATCCATGTACAGGCCGTTGGCCTTCAGGGCCGGCATGCAGTACTCGGAGGCGAATTCGTCCCGGGCATCTGCAACGTAGGCTTCGACGGCGCCGCAGGCCAGGGCACGCTGGCGGATGGTCTCCAGGGACTCGCCGCCCTGTCCGACGTCGACTGCCACGGCGATCACTTCGGCGCCGGTTGCCTCGGCAATCCAGCCAATGGCTACTGAGGTATCAAGGCCACCGGAGTAGGCCAGAACAATGCGTTCGCTCACGAAATATGCTCCTCTTGCGTTTTGCGCAGCCTCTGCAGGCTGCCTATTGATGAAGGTAGGTGGAAAGTTGTGGGGGCGGTACCGCAATCGCTGCCGGTGCCGCACGGGATGGGGAAACTCCGGGAGCGGGAAGCTACAGGATGCGGCTGTCCGGAGCCTGCCCGGTGGCGGTGGCCTCATCGGCGATACGCAGGAAACGCGCCGCGACGTCGGCACCGCCGTCGGGCGCCCGGGTCACCATAAGCACCGTGTCATCACCGGCGATGGTGCCCAGAATCGAGGGGAGCACCGAATGGTCGATGGCCAGGGCCAGGAAGTTCGCTGCTCCCGGCGGAGTCCGCAGCACCACAATGTTGCCTGAGGCTTCGGCGGTAACCAGCAATTCTCCGCAGAGCCTGGCCAACCGCGCGTCCAGGACCTCCGGAGTCACACCGGACTGCGGAGCCCGCTGGCCTCCCTCGGACGGGACCGCGTAGACCAGCATTCCCTCCTTGCCGCGCATGCGCACCGCACCGAGTTCCACGAGGTCGCGGGACAGCGTGGCCTGGGTGACCTGGACGCCGTCGTCGGCAAGCAGCGCGGCCAGCTCGGCCTGGGAACGGACGGACAGGCTGGTCAGCAGGGAGCGGATGCGCGCCTGCCGGGCGGTTTTAGTGGCGGGCATCGTCATGACTTGCCCTCCGCAACGCCGGTGAGGCCGGAGCGGGCCATCAGCCACACCATCAGAGCCTTTTGCGCATGCAGCCGGTTTTCGGCCTCGTCCCACACCACTGACTGCGGCCCGTCGATCACGTCGGCGGCGATTTCGTAGCCTCGGTAGGCGGGCAGGCAATGCAGGACGACGGCGTCATCCGCGGCCTGAGCCATCGCTGCGGCATCCACGGCATAACTGCGGAACAGCTCGGAGCGGGCCGCTTTTTCGTCCTCCTGGCCCATGGAAACCCAGGTGTCGGTAGCGACGACGTCGGCACCGGCCAGCGCCTCGGCCGGATCGGTGGTGATCATCACCGATCCGCCGGTCTCCTCGGCACGGGCGGCCGCGGCGTCGACAATCAGCGGATCCGGAAGGTACCCGACCGGCCCAGCAACCCGGACGTGCATGCCTGCGGTAACGCCGGCGAGCAGGTAGGAGTTGGCCATGTTGTTCGCGCAGTCCCCCAAATAGGTCAGGGTCAGACCGGCGAGCTTGCCCTTGTGCTCACGGATGGTCATCAGATCAGCCAGCAGCTGGCACGGATGGTAGTCATCGGACAGGGCATTGATGACCGGAACCGCTGAGTTCGCAGCCATCTCTTCCAGCCCGGACTGGGCGTACGTGCGCCACACGATGGTGGAGACCATGCGCTCCAGCACCTTGGTGGTGTCCGCAACGCTTTCCTTGTGGCCAAGCTGGGACTCCCCCGCACCGATGATCAGCGGAACGCCGCCAAGATCGGCGATGCCGGCGGCGAAGGACACCCGGGTGCGGGTGGAGGTCTTATCGAAGATAACGGCAACGGTCTTACGGCCCGTAGCAGCACCGGCATAGGGCTGGTACTTGTTGCGGTCCTTCTTCAGGACATCGGCAAGGTCCAGCACTTCGGTCTGTTCGGCCTGGGTGAGGTCGGTGTCGATCAGGAAATGGCGGGTCATGATTGTCCTTCTGTTTTTCCGGTGGTTCCGGTAGCGCGGGCTGCCGCCAGGATTCCCGGCAGTGCATTCACGAACGAGTCGGCCTGGTCGCGGGTCAGGATCAGCGGCGGAGCCAGGCGCAGCGTGTGCGGGCCGGTGGCGTTGATGATGAAGCCTGCCTCCAGCGCAGCGGCGACGGCGGCGGGAGCGGGTGCGACGGCGGCGGGTGCAGGTGCGACGGCGGCGGGTGCGGGTGCGACGGCGGCGGGTGCGGGTGCGGTGCCGGCCGTGCCGCCGGCGGGTGCCGGCGCTGTGTCGGGATCGAGGTCAAACCCTATAAGCAGGCCCTCGCCCCGGACCTCGGCGACGCCGGGAACCGCTGCCAGCGCGGCCCGCAGATGGGCTCCCATATCCCGGACCTGGGCCAGCAGTCCGGAAGATTCGATGACGTGCAGCGTTGCCAGCGAGGCAGCGGTGGCCACCGGATTGCCGCCGAAGGTGGTCCCGTGCTGGCCGGCGGAGAGCAGCGATGACGTCGTCTCGCCGAACGTGATCAGCGCTCCGACGGGGAACCCGCCGCCCAGGCCTTTGGCCAGGGTCATGGCGTCCGGAAGGACCCCTTCGGAGGCGAACCACTTTCCGGTGCGCCCGATGCCGGTCTGGACTTCGTCCACGATCAGCAGGGCACCGGCGGCAGCGGTGATCTCGCGGGCCGCCTGCAGGTAGCCCTCAGGCAGCGGGCGGACCCCGGCCTCCCCTTGGATCGGCTCGATGAAGACGGCGGCAACGGTCTCATCCACTGCCGTGCGGAGGGCCTCGACGTCGCCGAAGGGCACATGCTCCACTCCCCCGGGCAGCGGCTCAAACGGTTCGCGGTAGGCCTTCTTGGCCGTCAGGGCCAGCGCGCCAAGGGTCCGGCCGTGGAAGGCGCCGTCCAGGGCGATGATCCGGGTGCGCTGCACCGCGCCGTCCGGACTGACGGTTCCGGTGTTGCGGCGGGCCAGCTTGAACGCTGCTTCGTTGGCTTCGGTGCCGGAGTTGGCGAAGAAGACCTTCGACCCGGCCGGTGCGCCGGAGAGCGCCAGCAGCTTTTCGGCCAGTGCCACCTGAGTGGGACTGGTGAAGAAGTTGGAGACGTGGCCGAGAGTGGCCAGCTGGCTGCTGATCACCGAGGTCAGGAACGGGTGCGCATGGCCGAGGGCGTTGACCGCAATCCCGCCCAGCAGGTCAAGGTATTCCTTGCCGTCGGCATCCCAGACGGTGCAGCCGTTGCCGCGGACCAGGACGCGCTGCGGCGTGCCGAAGACACCCATCAGCGAGGAGCCGTAGCGGCGCAGCCAGTCCTCGGAGGAACCCGTGAGTTCCGCGAGGGCGGCATCGGCGTCCAACCCGGAAGGTGCGGTCAGCGGGCTGGTCTGTCCGCTCAGGGCCTGGTTTCTCATGCCTTTTCCTCCGGAACTACCTGCGTGCCGATGCCGGCGGTGGTGAAGACCTCGAGCAGCATGGAGTGGGCCATCCGGCCGTCCACGACGGCGGCACGGTCCACACCACCGTCGACCGCTGCCAGGCAGGCCTGCATCTTGGGAATCATCCCGGCTTCCAGGGACGGCAGCATCTCGCGCAGTTCCCCGGCGGTAATCGCGGAAATCAGCGACGTCCGGTCCGGCCAGTTGGAGTAGAGGCCCTCGATGTCGGTGAGGACCACCAGACGTGAGGCACCCAGCGCAACGGCGAGGGCGGATGCGGCGGTGTCGGCATTGACGTTGAGCACCTGGCTGGTGAGGCCGCCGTCGTCGTCGATTTCCGGAGCGACGGTGGAGATCACGGGGATCCGTCCGGCTTCGATCAGGTCGATGATGGCGCTGGGGTTCACTCCGGTCACCTCGCCGACCAGCCCGAGGTCCACTTCTTCGCCGTCGACAATGGTGCCGGTGCGAACGGCCTGCAGCAGGCCGCCGTCTTCGCCGGAGAGGCCGACGGCGTAGGGGCCGTGGGCGTTGATCATGCCGACCAGTTCGCGGCCGACCTGCCCGGTGAGGACCATCCGGACGGCGTCCATGGCTTCGGGCGTGGTGACGCGCAGTCCGCCCTTGAACTCGGACTTGATGCCCAGGCGCTCGAGCAGGGCGCTGATCTGCGGGCCGCCGCCGTGCACGACGACGGGGTGGACGCCCACGTGGTGCAGGAAGACGATGTCTTCAGCAAAGGCGCGGCGCAGCTCATCGTTGACCATGGCGTTGCCGCCGTACTTGATGACCATGATGGAGCCGGCGAACCGCTGGATCCAGGGCAGCGCCTCAATGAGGGTTGCGGCCTTGTCCTGGGCGGCCAGCTGTTCCTGGGTCTGGGCCTGTGTCTTGGCCGGATCCTGGGCCTGTGTGGATGTACTCATGATGTCCCCGATCAGCTGCTGTACGCCGAGTTTTCGTGGACGTAGTCCGTGGTCAGGTCGTTGGTCCAGATGGTGGCGCTTTCGACTCCGGCATTGAGGTCGATTTCCACTGTAACCTGGCGGCCGGTGAGGTCCACCAGGTCGCGGGAATCGCCGATGCCGCCGTTGCGGCAGACCTGGACCCCGTTGATGCTGACGTTGAGCTTGTCCGGTTCAAACGCGGCGTCGGTGGTGCCGACGGCGGAGAGGACGCGGCCCCAGTTGGGGTCGTTGCCGAAGATGGCAGTCTTGAAGAGGTTGGAACGGGTGACGGCGCGGGAGGCCGTCTCCGCATCGGCCACCGTTGCGGCGTTGACGGTGGTGACGGCGATGTCGTGGCTCGCGCCTTCGGCGTCCGTGATCAGCTGCTGGGCCAGGGAATGGCAGACCTCGGTGAGGCCCGCGGTGAAGTCCTCCAGCGCCGGAGCGGTTCCGGAGGCGCCGGAGGCCATGAGCACCACTGTGTCGTTGGTGGACATGCAGCCGTCGGAGTCGGTGCGGTCAAAGGTGACGGCAGTGGCGGCGCGCAGGGCGGCGTCCAGATCGGCAGCGGGCAGCTGCGCATCGGTGGTCAGCACCACAAGCATGGTGGCCAGGCCGGGCGCCAGCATGCCGGCGCCCTTGGCCATGCCGCCGATCGTGTAGCCGCTGCCGGTAAACACCGCCTGCTTCGAAACGGTGTCCGTGGTCATGATCGCTTCGGCTGCGGTTGCACCGCCGTCGGCTGCCAGGGCTGCGGCGGCTGCCGCGACTCCGGGCAGGATCTTCTCCATCGGCAGCTGTTCGCCGATTAGTCCGGTGGAGCAGACGACGACGTCTGACGCGGAAAGGCCGAGCACCTCGGCTGTCTTCTCCGCGGTGGCGTGCGTGTTCTGGAAGCCCTGCGGTCCGGTGCAGGCGTTGGCGCCGCCGGAGTTCAGGATCACGGCGTCGGCCCGGCCGTCGGAAATGACCTGCCGCGACCAGTGGACGGGAGCCGCGGCAACCCGGTTTCGGGTGAACACGGCGGCTGCTGCCTTGGACGGTCCGTCGTTGACCACCAGTGCCATGTCGCGGCCGCCGGAGGCCTTCAGGCCCGCGGTGATACCGGCTGCCCGGAAACCGGCCGGAGCGGTGATGCCGGTGCTGTTGTTGGTGGTGCTCATTACGGTGAGACTCCCTGCGTTGTCAGTCCGGCGGTTTCTTCCAAACCGAGGGCAATATTCATGGACTGCACCGCGCCGCCGGCGGTGCCCTTGTTCAGGTTATCGATCACGCAGCTGACGATCACGCGGTTGGCGTGGGCGTCATAGGCCAGCTGCAGCGCGGCGTAGTTTGAGCCCACCACCATCTTCGTGGCGGGCCACTGCCCCTCGGGAAGCAGCCGGACGAAGTGCTCGCCGGCGTAGGCGTCCTCCCACGCAGCACGGAGCTGCTGGGCTGTAACGCCGGGACGTACCTTGGCGGTGGCAGTGGTAAGAATGCCACGCGCCATGGGCGCCAGTGTGGGCGTGAAGGAGACGGCAACGGATTCGCCGGCCGCCAAGGAGAGGCCCTGTTCGATTTCCGGAGTGTGGCGATGCCCGCCGCCCACGCCGTAGGGGCTCATGCCGCCCATGACTTCGGACCCGAGCAGGTGGGGTTTCGCTGCCTTCCCCGCACCCGAGGTACCGGAGGCAGCAACGATGACGACGTCGTCGGGCTCCAGCAGGCCGGCGGTGAAACCCGGTGCCAGGGCCAGCAGCGAGGACGTGGGATAACAACCGGGAACGGCAATCCGGGTGGCACCCTTGAGTCCGTCGCGGTGTCCGGGAAGTTCCGGCAGGCCGTAGGGCCAGGAGCCGGCGTGCGGGGAACCGTAGAACTTTTCCCAGGCCAGCGGGTCTTGGAGCCGGTGGTCGGCTCCGGCGTCGATCACCAGGACCGACGGATCCAGCTGTGCAGCAATCGCCGCGCTGGCGCCGTGCGGCAACGCCAGGAAAACGACGTCGTGTCCGGCGAGGTTCTCGACCGTGGTGTCCACGAGGACGCGGTCTGCGAGCGCATGCAGATGAGGCTGCAGTTCACCCAGGCGGGACCCGGCATTGCTATGCGCGGTAATGGCACCGATGGTGACGTCCGGATGCCCCGTCAGCAGGCGCAGGACTTCACCTCCGGCGTAGCCCGAGGCTCCTGAGACAGCAACTGAAATGGTCATGGTTTCACCCTACAGCAGTTTTATGCAGACACCTTCATAATTATGCATTCATGACGCGGGGTGCCGATTTCCCTGTCCGCAGTGTCCACAGAACGGATGCGCGGTGCGCCGTTCCGGGCTGCTGCCCTACGATGGCAGCGACATTGATGCCTGCGACAGAAGAGACGTTCCATGCATAAAGCTACTGTGGTCCCCGCCCCGGGCGGTCCCGAAATCCTGCGCTTCGAAGACGTGGCGCTGCCCGAGCCCGGCCCCAACGAACTCCTGGTGCGGGTTGCCGCCGTCGGGGTGAACTTCATTGACACGTACAAGCGCAGCGGCATCTACCCTATGCAGTACCCGTTCATTCCCGGCGTGGAAGCGGCAGGGACCGTGATTGCCGTGGGACTGAACGTGGCCAACTTCCGTGAAGGCGACCGCGTGGCCACTGCGGAGGGCGGCGGCACCTACTCCGAATACACCATCATGGAAGCGGACAAGGCACTGCCCGTTCCGGACGGCGTCGGCAACGAGATTGCCGCGGCGCTGCCGATGCAGGGCATGACCGCCCATTACCTGTGCAACTCCACCTTCAATGTGGAGGAAGGCCAGACGGTCCTGACGCACGCCGGTGCCGGCGGCGTCGGGCTGCTCCTGATCCAGCTGCTCAAGGCAAAGGGTGCCACCGTCATCACCACCGCTTCCTCCGAGGAGAAGCGGGAGCTGGCCCGCGGCGCCGGAGCCGACCACACCCTCGGTTACGAGGGGTTCGCCGACGAGGTCCGGCAGCTGACCGATGGCAGGGGCGTGGACGTGGTGTACGACGGCGTGGGGAAGGCGACGTTTGACGGTTCCCTGGCCAGCCTGCGCAGGCGGGGCATGCTGGTGCTGTTCGGGGGCGCCTCGGGACAGGTGCCGCCTTTCGACATCCAACGGCTCAATGCGGCGGGCTCGCTTTACCTGACCCGGCCCACGCTGGGCGATTACCTGCTGACTCCGGAGGAACGGCAGTGGCGGGCGCATGAGCTCTTTGAGATGGTCCGTGACGGTTCACTGGACGTCCGGATCGGCGCCACCTATCCGCTGGCCGAGGCCGCACGGGCGCAGGAGGACCTGGAGGGGCGGAAGACCACGGGCAAGGTGCTGCTGCTTCCGTAAGGAGAGCGGCGGGCTCCTCTTCCTGGTGCCCGCAGGCCGGGGTTCCCGGGTAGTGGCAGTTCCCGGCGACTGAGTAGTTTTCTCGGGATGGGTCGTGCTGAAGGGCAAGCATGGCTGTCAATACGTAGGTTGCATCCAGCGAGCGTACTGACCGCGTAGTTGCTACTCGTGAACCATCCAACCGCGGCCTATCTAATGGTGTCTCAGTCCCGTCGATCCATTAGAAGGTCTCGAAATGCCGCGTTCAACCTCCAAGTCCCATGCCCACTTCCGTGTGGGAGCGTGAAGCCGCCCCGGGCTCGCCCGCGAGCCGAAGACCGCGGTGTGAAGGTAGCTCTGATTACCGAAGGAACCTATCCAATCGTCACCGGCGGGGTCAGCACCTGGTGTGATCAGTTGCTGAACGGCCTGCCCGATTACACCTTTGACGTCGTGGCCCTGACCGGCAGCGGCGTCAGCAAGGCGGTTTGGGAAGTACCCCCGAATGTCCGCGCAGTGCGCATGATCCCGGTGTGGGGGGCTACGGCGTCCCCGCTCCGCCCCGGTCCAAGGCGGCGGAAATGGATCGACACCACTCAGGATGCACTCGTTGAACTGTGGGATGCCGCGTTGGGCCCGGACGGCGACGATCCGGTTGGCCGGACCAGCAACGCTTTGCTGCAGCTCGTCGGCATCAGTGACCGAGTCGGATTGGCCCACTCGCTGGCGGCCCGGGGATCGGTCGCCCCCATCCTCAACGCCTGGTCCCGCCATTCCCCGGCTGCGGGCGAAGCGCCAATGTCTGTGGCTGACGCCGTCATGGCTGCGGGAATTGTGGACCGTGCCCTTGCCCTCATCGACCATCATCTGGGAGAGGTGGATGTCATCCATGCCTCCAGCAACGGTCCTTCATCGCTGGTTGCGCTCGCTCACTCATGGCGGCACGGCACCCCGATCCTGCTGACGGAGCACGGCGTGTATCTCCGCGAGCGCTATCTGGCACTGCATGGGGCCAATCTGTCCTGGCCGGTGCGGCGCACCGTAACGGCCTTCCTGCGCAGGCTCTGCCAAGTGGTTCATGTGCACGCCCATCTCGTCCTCCCCGTGAATCAGTTCAATGCCCGGTGGGAACGGAGACTGGGGGCCCTCCCCTCCCGGATCCACACCATTTCCAACGGTGTCGACCCCGCAAAGTTTCCGCCCGTCACCAGCGAACCCGCGGTACCGACCATTAGCTTTGTGGGGCGTATTGATCCCCTCAAGGACCTGGAGACCCTCATATCTGCGTTTGCCCTGGTTCGGGAGCGGGTGCCGGCCGCACAGCTGCGCATCTTCGGCCCTACCCCTGCAGAGAACGCTGCCTACAAGGCACTTCTGGTGGCTCTGGCCCAGACTCTCGGCGTCGCCGATGCAGTGCATTGGGAAGGCCCGAGTAAAGGGAGCCGCCCTGCGATCCAAGCCGGCCACGTGGTGGCGCTCTCCAGCGTTTCGGAAGGACTGCCGTTTACCTTGATTGAATCCATGATGTGCGGACGCGCCACGGTCAACACCGACGTCGGGGGCGTGTCGGAATGCCTCGACGAGCAGCAGAGCACGGGGATGCTTGTTGCGGCCCGCGATCATGTGGCATTCGCGGAGGCCTGTGTCACCCTGTTGTGCGACCACGAGCTGCGCGCCTCCATGGGTGCCGCTGCTAGACAGCGGGCGCTCACCGAATTCACCTTGGAGCGCTGCCTCACCCAGTATCGGGAGGCATACGCCGCGGCGTATGCCCGGCGGCCCTTCGAACCCGTCCCCAGCCTGGCCTCGCGGCTGGCCGAAGCTGCGTCCCCGCTTGCCGCGACCAGCGGTTTGGAGTTGTCGGCATGAGCGCCGACAGCGTCGTGGTGCCCGCCTCCGGTGAGTCGCTTCCGGTCTTCGCTAATGACCGTCTTGCTTTCGACGCCGTCGACGCGCTCGAAATCACGGCGCGGCTGGAAGCCTCCGGCCTGAGCGACCGCACGGTGCGCCGGCGCCATGGTGCGACCGATGTCTTCGAATATGCACAATCGCTCGTGCAGGTAGTACGGGAGCCGGCGCAGGCGTCGCCGATACTCCAGGGATGGTTGGGGCGGGCTGCGTTGCTCGATGCCGTCTGCCGCGCCGTTGTCCTCATCCTCGGTGCCGTGCTTGGCGGTCTCACCGCAACTGTCATGGCGACGAACACCCGCGAAGTCCTGATTGCCGGAATCAGCGCCTGGGTCGTCGGGCAATCGATCTCCGGCATCGTCTGGGCGCACGCGGGGGCAGGCCAGCTGGACCGCGGCATCGCCCGCGGTACCGGGGCGGCTTTGCTCATCATGCTCGGCCTTGCCGGCTTTCTGGGAGTTCTTCTACTTCTGCCGCGTCACGACGCAACCTTGGCCGGTCTCATCATGGCTTGGTGCTGGTACTCCTGCGTGGTGTCGATGCTCGTCATCCTGGGTCGGTCCCGGTTCCTCCTCACCGTCCTGGCGATCGCCGTTGCAGCAGTGCTCCTGGCGCTGGCACTGGGACATCAGGCCGCCCCGGCAATCGTCTTGACCCTGGCCATCCTCGCCATCGCGGCAGTCACCGGGGCACTGGCCAAACACCTGCGGACGGTGAGCGAACCTCGAACCCCGGATCCGGGCGACCTGCGGGCTGCCCTTCCGCCGGCTGCCCAGGCCGGATTCCTGGCTGCTGCCCTGACCATAGCGCTCATCCGGCTACCTGCATGGGAGGGAACGGCCCTGGTCGTGGCGACCGTCGTCGCCGCCGCAGCCACCGATCCAGCCCTGGTCCTTATGCGCCAAAGGCTGTTGTGGTCCTCCAACCGAACGCCCCTGCTCCGCCACGCGGCCCGGCACGCACGGTCCCTCACCATGGCGATGTCGGCTGCAATCGTGGTGATCTCCGGATCTGTCTCGATCCTTGTTGTCGTTTTCATGGTCGAGGACCACAGGGCGGCCGCAACGGTGATTGTCGCCGCTGCCTTTAGCGCCCTGGCCACGACCGCCACAACACTGGCAGCCTTTGGCCTGCCCCGCGGCGGCGTGGTTTTTGCCGCTGCAGCCTTCCTCTCCTCAGCGGTCTGGGTAACGCTCGGAGACATCCCCGGCATGCTCGTGGCCATGGTCTTCCTGGTCGCGGGCATCGTGGTGCTTCTGGCTCGGGTATCGGACCCGCGGGCCTACGCATGAGGATGGCCCGGCTGGCGGTTCCCTGGTACGTGCATCCCGCAGCAGCTCCCCAGGACTGGGCCTGGCTCGCCGCTCAGCACCGGGATGTCTCGTTCGCCGTCGTCAATGTCCACAATGGTCCGGGCGCTGAAGAGAATTCATATTATCCGGATGCCATGGCCGGGCTCACTCGTGTCCGGACGCTAGGCTATGTGGCGGTGGACTACGGCAACCGGCCCGTGGCTGTCGTTGCCCGTGAGATTGCGCTCTGGCAAAGGCTCTACCGGATAGGCGGAATCATGTTGGATGAGCTTCCCACGTCTGCGCAGAGCCTGGCCCGGTGCGCCGAATACGCAGCGGCCGCCCGAGCCGCAGGAGTCACCTTCCTTGCTGCCAACCCGGGGGTGTTCCCCTCGCCCGCGCATCTGGATTTGTTCGATGTCACTGCTGTTTTCGAGGGAACCGCGGCGGACTACGCACGGTTCAAGCACCCTGGGTGGGCACGCGACGTCCCGCCGTCCAGCCTGTGGCATCTCGTGTACGACTGCGCTCCGGAGCAGACGACGGACATCTGCCGTACTGCGGCCGAGCACGGGGCCGGTCATGTCTTTGCCACCGATCGCTCGCTGCCTAATCCCTGGCTGGGGCCGCCAACGGCTGTTTCCGACCGCCTCCGGGCAGGACTTTCCCCGGCGTGCCGTTGAGGGCTCTCTGGTGGGGCGTCGGAACAGGACTTCTCGCCCTGACGCTGGCCGCCTGTGCCCCGGCCGGCGCCCCGGCAGTTGGTTTCCCGGCTGCTGGTACCGCAGCATCGCCTGCGGAACGGCCCGTCGCCGACGCCCCGTATTGGCGGCCCGCACCGGCTGCCAGCTGGCAGTGGCAGCTCAGCGGCACCCTGGACCTCGCGGTCGATGCAGAGATTTTCGATGTCGACTATGAAACAACCTCGCCAGCGGAAGTCGCCGCTTTGAAGCAGCAGGGACGGCATACCGTCTGTTACCTCTCCGTCGGCTCCTGGGAGGATTTCCGGAGCGACGCCGGCGGTTTTCCGGTATCAACCCGCGGCGCGGTCATGGACGGCTGGCCGGACGAACGCTGGCTGGATATCCGCCGCAGGGACGTTCTCCTGCCGATCATGGCGGCCCGGATGGACATCTGTGCGGCCAAGGGCTTCGACGCCGTCGAACCCGATAACGTCGACGGGTACCTAAACGAGACGGGCTTTCCGCTTACGGCGGCGGACCAGCTGGCCTACAACCGGGCAGTGGCAGAGTTGGCGCACGCCCGCGGACTGTCGGTCGGGCTGAAGAACGACGTCGACCAGATACCCGAACTCGTGGACCACTTCGACTTCGCCGTGAACGAGGAATGCGTCCGCTATGACGAATGCGACCTGTACCAACCTTTTACCCAGGCGGGGAAAGCCGTTCTGCACGTCGAGTATGACGGCGCCCTGGACTTTTGCGCCGAGTCCAGGCAGCGCGGGTTCTCCTCGCTGCTCAAACCGCTGGATCTGTCATCAACGAGGCAGGCCTGCCCGGACGCACCCGCTCAGTGAAGCAGGGTTTCGCTGGGGGTGGCTGCCAGCTTTTCCACCATGCGTCCCAGCCACTCGGCGAGAAGGGCCTCGGTGAGCTCGGGCTGATCCAAATGGGCGTTGTGCCCGGCACGGTCCAAGACGATAAAAGTGGCGTGGACGTAGTGGTCCAGCAGGGCGAGGTGGTCCCGGAACCCGACGACGTGGTCCTGCCGGCCCGTGATGATCAGCGTCGGTCCAGGGAACGGCGCTGATCGGGCCTCGGGCTCCACGGCGAGGGAATAGGTGGAGGAAATTCTCTCGATGGCGGCCGGGTCAAAGGCCCGTGGCCCGGGCAGCACGGCATCGCGGAAAAGTATCCAGTTTTCCGGGGACTGGACAACTGCCATGGATTGGTACTCCGCCGCTTCCCACTGGTCCAGGCCTGCCAACAGGACCGGGTCCGCGTGCAGTACGGTCTGCGCAGGGACATCACGTGAGCTGTGCTCCGCCACTGCCACCGGGCACAGCAGCGCCAGGCCCAGGATCTGGTCACCGAACTCGGCCACAAGTTGCCGGGCGATCATGCCGCCAAAGGAGTTACCCAGAACCGCGAACTTCTCTTGTCCAAAGGTCTTGCGCACGAAGTCGACAACGGCTTCCGCGACGGAATCGGAGCCGTTGATCCCGGGTCCCGCGGCGGACCGTCCCATGCCGGGCAGATCAAGGTAGACACGCCGCCACCCTCCCGCGGCAAAAACGGGGTCCAGCCCGAGCAGCAAGCGGTGATCAAGGCAGAAGCCATGGATCAGCAACAACGGGGTTCCGGAACCGTACTCCACAGAATGCACCACTGAACGCTAACACCGTTGATGCTCAGTTAGGGTGGCCCGATGGATGACGAAAAGGGGCCAGACGCAGCCCGCCAGGCAACACCACCAAAGCGGCGTAGGTTGTCCAGTCCGCAGGCGTTGGCCCTCGCCTGGCTCGCACTGGGCCTCGGCTGGCTGGCCATCTGGCTGTTCCCTGTAGGCGACGGAGACCCATTCCAGCTGGTGATGTCCGTCGTGAGCTTGGCTCTGGCGACGGGGTGGTTTGTGTTGTGGCGGCGGGCCAGGCGCCGCAGCGCTGTCGGCGGCAGCGATCCAGACGAGGCCGCGCATAATCCATAGCCGGAAAGCCCGGGAATCAGGACCAGCGATCCTGCTGCCAGTATCAACGACCCACGGATGGGAACCGCCAGGGGCACCTACCGTGGACGAGGCAGGTGCTCATTCGTGGCAGGCTGTGTCCATGACCGACGACACGCCACATGCGCAAGGGGAGCCCTTCCTGCCGGGCGGATTGCCGCTATACGGCACTTTCGCGCGGTTCCAAGGCGCGTTGTACGCGTGTCGCCTTGGAAACTTCCCGGGAAGCGGCCAGCGCAATGACATGGTGACGCTCATCAGCGGCGACGGGGACATGCCTGGACCCGAATGGCGGCTTGCACCCCACCCCTGGCGCACGGGATGCACTGAACTCACCCGGGTGATCGACCGCAGCCAAGCCGACGAGGTCTTTGATTGCCAGAGCACTGCACAGTGGCACGGCGTGGAGCTGGGAGCTCTCCTCTATCTGCCGTCCAGCAGACGCATCAGTGGCTACATCAGCAGGTTTTCGGAGCGTCTGCGCCCGACGATTGAGTCCATGCCGGAGTTCGGGCGGGTTGACCGGGGCACCTGGCACGGTGAGGTGCCGTTTGATGAACTTGAACGCCTTGAGATCCGGCGTGATCCCTCGCCTGCCCGGGAACCGCTCGCAAAACGGCGGCGGCTGTTCCACGGCAGATGAGCATGCTGTAACAGCAGCAGGTCCCGTCCGGAAACCGGACGGGACCTGCTGCTGTTGGTACCTGTAAGCGGGTTAGCGCTGTACCGCGCCAAAGCGCTCGGCGGCCAGCGCGACGGCGGCGGCCCGGGACTCCGACGCCTCGTCAGCAGTCAGGGTCCGGTCCGGAGCACGGAACCGCAGAGCGAAGGCCAGGGACTTGTGTCCTTCTTCAATGCCCTTGCCGGAGTAGACATCAAACAGGGAGATGTCTTCGAGCAGTTCCCCGGCGCCTTCGCGCAGGGTCTCCAGCACCGTCTCGGCCGGAACGCCGGCTTCAACAACCAGCGCCACATCCTGCGTGGTCGCCGGGAACGAGGAGATCTCCCGGGCCACGATCACTTCGGGTGCGGCATCAAACAGGGCATCGGCGTCGAGCTCCAGTGCCACCGTGCGGGCCGGCAGATCTTGGGCTGCGAGCAGCTTGGGATGCAGCTCGCCGGCGTAGCCCACGGTCTCGCCGCTGCGCAGCGAGAGCTTGGCGGTGCGGCCCGGATGGAACGCCTGGTGCTCACCCTGGCTCACCACCAGTTCCACACCCAGCACGTCGCCCATCAGGCGGGCGGTGTCGACGGCGTCGGCCCAGTCCCAGACGCGCGGCGCGTGGCCGGCTCCGGGCTGCGACTCGTGGCCGATGAACACCACGCCGATGTGCAGCGGCTGGTCCGGAACACCCTCGTACAGCGAATCCAGGACTTCCTCGGAGGGCTTGACGCCCAGCGGCGGAATCGTTGCCGTGCCCAGCTGCTCACCGGGCAGGAAGACCGATCCGGATTCGAACAGGGCCAGGTCGCGGAAACCGCGGGAGAGGTTGCGCTTGGCCACTTCGAACAGCCCCGGCAGCACCGAGGTGCGCAGGTAGCCGAACTCCGCGCTCAGCGGGTTGGCCAGCTTGACCGCGGCAGGCGAGGTGCCGGCGTCGGGCGTTCCGAAGGTGTTGTTGTCCTCCTCCGTAACGAACGGGTAGGACAGCACCTCGGTCAGGCCAGCGGCGGCGAGGGCCTGCTGCAGGCGGCGGCGCTGCTGCTGGATCCGGGTCAGGCCGCGGCCGGGAGGGGCCGTGGGCAGGGTGGACGGAATGTGCTCGTAGCCCACCAGACGGATGATTTCCTCGGTAAGGTCCTCACGCGTTTCCAGGTCCGAACGCCAGCTCGGCGGGGTCACTGAGTAGCCGGCAGCCGTCTTGGCTACCTCGGCACCCAGGTCACGCAGCGTTCCGGTGATCTGGTCCTCGCTGAAGTCGTAGCCGATCAGCTTGGACGCGAAGTCCGCGGGCAGGTCGATGGCCTTGGCTTCGGGCTTTGTTCCGACGTCGGTCACTGACGCATCGGCGGTACCGCCGGCCAGTTCGGTGAGCAGGTCCACGGCGCGCTGCGCGGCGACGTCTGCGACGTTCCAGTCCACACCGCGCTCGAAACGCTTGGATGCTTCGGAGGGCAGGCGGTGCCGGCGGCGGGAGCGGCCGATGCTGACTTCCTCGAAGTGCGCGGCTTCGATCAGGACGTTGCGGGTCTGTGCCGAAACCTCCGTGGCGGCGCCGCCCATGACACCGGCAATGCCGATGGCACCGGAATCGTCGGTGATGAGCAGGTCCTCGGGATCCAGGGTGCGGACCTTCTCATCCAGGGTCTTCAGGGTCTCCCCGGCGGCCGCGCGGCGCACCACAATGTCGCCGGACAGCTTGTCCAGGTCGTAGAAGTGCAGCGGCTGGCCCAGTTCGAGCATCACGTAGTTGGAAATATCCACGATCAGCGAGATGGACCGGATACCGGCCAGGCGCAGGCGCGAGGACATCCACGGCGGGGTCGGACGGGTGGGGTCCACGCCGCGGACGGTGCGGGCCACAAACCGGTCGCAGCCGGCCTTGCCGTAGATCGGCGCGCTGTCCTCGAGGCGCACGCCGTAACCGGCGCCGTCCGCAACGGGCACGACGACGGCGGCAGCCGGATCGGTGAACGGGGTTCCGGTGGCGTGGGCGTATTCACGGGCCGCACCGCGGATCGAGAACACATAGCCGCGGTCCGGAGTGACGTTGATTTCGGCTGCTTCGTCGTACAGGCCGAGCAGGTCCATGGCGTCGGTACCGACCTCGGGGTCCAGGCCCAGACGGGAGAGGACCAGGATGCCGTCGTGGTCATCGCCGATGCCCAGTTCCCGCACCGAGGCGATCATGCCGGCGGAGACATGGCCGTAGGTCTTGCGCGGGCTGATCCGGAAGTCTCCGGGCAGCACGGCGCCGGGCAGGGTGACAACAACCCTGTCCCCCACCGCGAAGTTGTGCGCACCGCAGACGATGCCCTGCACGCCGGAGGGATCGATACCGTCGCCGTCGAGCGCCTGCTCGGTGCCCTCGGGCACCACGCGGACGGTGCACCAGTTGATGGTCTTGCCGTTCTTCTGCGGCTCGGGCTCCATGGAGAGCACCTGGCCCACAACGATCGGGCCGGACAGCTCGTCGGCGGGACGGTGGACGTCCTCTTCCTCCAGGCCTACCTTGACCAGTTCGGCCATTACGTCTTCGGCGGTTGCGTCCGCCGGAACCTGGGCATACTCGCGCAGCCAGGAAAGTGGGATTCTCACTTAGATCTCCATCCCGAAGTGTTCGCTGAAACGTACATCGCCCTCGATCATGTCGCGCATGTCCCCTACTTCGTTGCGGAACATCAGTGCGCGCTCGATCCCCATGCCGAAGGCAAAACCTGAATAGACCTCGGGATCAATACCGGCCGCGCGGAGCACGTTCGGATTGACCATGCCGCAGCCGCCCCACTCGATCCAGCGCGCACCGCCCTTGGCGCCCGGGTGCCAGATGTCCAGTTCGGCGCTGGGCTCGGTGAACGGGAAGTAGTTCGGGCGCAGGCGTACCTTGGCCTCGTCTCCGAAGAGCACGCGGGTGAAGTGCTCCAGCGTGCCGACCAGGTCGGCCATGGTCAGGCCCTTGTCGATGGCCAGGCCTTCGAACTGGTGGAACACCGGAGTGTGGGTGGCGTCGAGCTCATCGGTGCGGAACACCTTGCCCGGGCACAGCACGTAGATCGGCAGGTCGCGTTCGAGCATGGAGCGCACCTGCACCGGCGAGGTGTGCGTGCGCATCACCAGGTGGGCCTCGGGCGGCTCGACAAAGAACGTGTCCTGCATTTCGCGGGCCGGGTGGTCCGGCTTGAAGTTCAGTGCGTCGAAGTTGAACCACTCGGATTCAACTTCGGGGCCTTCGGCGATTTCCCAGCCCATGCCGACGAAGATATCGATGACGCGGTCCTGCAGCGTCGAGAGCGGGTGGCGGCCGCCCATGCGGCGGCGGCGCGGCGCAGCGGTGACGTCTACGGCCTCTTCGACGAGGATCCGCGCGTCGCGCTCGGCTTCCAGCTCGACGGTGCGGGCGGCGAGCGCTGCATTAATGCGGCCGCGGGCCGGGCCCACGAGCTTGCCCGCTGCGGACTTCTGGTCCTTGGGCAGCGATCCGATGGTGCGGTTGGCCAGGCTCAGCGGCGACTTGTCGCCGGCGACGGCGATGCGGACGTCTTTGAGGCCGTCCAGGTCGGCGGCGGAGGCAATGGCCGCGAGCGCCTGCTCGACGGCGGCAGCAACTGCCGCCTCATCCAGCGGATTGGGCGGCTCGGGGACGGTGTCTGGGGATGGTGTCCCCGGTGTGGAGTTCGACATGTACAGTTCTTACCTATTTCCGGCCCTGTTGATGGACGTTTTGGTGGACGTTGGTTCTGAAAAAGCAAGGGAAAATGCCCGTAGCTTCCAGTCTAACCAACCCGGCCTGCCAACCGCCGCAGAAGCGGCTGGATGACGGGGCCCGGGATCACCGGCCATACAGGACGTGACCGGACTGTTCCCCCCTCCTACACTGGCAGCGTGCCCCTCCGTCAGTTGCCATCTCTTACCCGGCCGGCCTTTGTGCTGGCGCGCAGGATCCTGAATACCGTGAACCTGACGACGCCGGCCGGGCTGGTTCTGGCCCGTGCCGGACGGTGCCGGCTCTCCCCCGGACCTGACGGGCTGCTGTTGGCAGAGGGCTGGTCCTGGGTGCTGCCGAAGGCGGCTGCCTTCACTGTCGGAAACGTGATTCTCTACCGGTCCCGGGTTGCCGCTTCGTTCCGGCCCGGGCCCGCCGAACAAGGCGGTTCCCACGGTTCCGGGGCCTCGCGCCAAAGCCCGCTGCTGCGCCACGAGGCCCGGCACAGCAGCCAGTACGCGGCACTGGGATTCCTGTTCTATCCGCTGTACTTTGCGGCCGCCGGAGTCTCCGTGCTGCGCAAGGGGGATCCGGCGTCGGGCAATGTCTTTGAGCAATGGGCAGGGCTGCACGACGGCGGCTACCGGACCGCGGCACGCCGCACCGGACCACGGCGACGCGTGATGTGAGCTTGTCGGTGACGGCCCGTTTCGACGTCCTCCGCCTTCCCCGCGTATCGAACATGTGTTCTAATTGTCGGCATGAGATGGGAAGCGCAGGAACCCAAGGCGGCGGGCTCGGAAGACGCATTGCTGGCCTTGCAGGGGGTGGTGCGCAGCGTGAGGACACCCGAGTTTGCCGGCATCACCTTCCATGAAGTCATCGCCAAATCTGCGCTGAACAAGGTAGGCAAGACCTCAGGCATGCCGTTCGGGTGGACCATCAATCCCTATCGCGGCTGCAGCCATGCCTGCGTGTACTGCTTCGCCCGCAAAACGCATACCTATCTGGATCTGGATGCCGGTATGGATTTCGACAGCCAGCTCGTCGTCAAGACCAACGTGGCCGAGGTCCTGCGGCGTGAACTGGCCCGGCCGTCCTGGAATCACGAGCACGTTGCCATGGGCACCAACACGGATCCGTATCAGCGGGCCGAGGGCCGGTACCAGCTCATGCCGGACATCATCAGGGCACTGGCCGCTTCCGGAACGCCGTTCTCCATCCTGACGAAGGGAACGCTGCTGGCGCGGGACATCCCGCTGCTCAAAAGCGCCGGGCAGGATACGGAGATCGGCATGGGCATTTCCCTGGCCCTGCTGGATCCTGATCTGGCCCACCGGGTGGAACCGGGTACGCCCACACCCAAGGCGCGGCTGGAACTGGTCAGCCGGCTGCGGGACGCCGGGCTTCCGTGTTCGGTGATGGCCATGCCGATCCTGCCGTGGCTCACCGACGGAGATGAATCGCTGGATGCCCTTTTCGGTGCACTCGCCGGGGCAGGTGCCACGGGTGTCACTGCGGGGGCCCTGCATCTGCGGCCGGGCGCCCGGGAATGGTATCTGTCCTTTATTAACCGGGAGTATCCGCAGCTGGCCGGCAAGTATGCGCAGCTGTACAGCGGCGGAAGCTATGCCTCCAAGGAGTACCGGCAGTGGCTGGCAGGCCGGGTGAACTTCTTCAAGAAGAAGCATGGCTTCACGTCCAAGGCGGAGTTCATGCCACTGCGGAAGGCTGGCGCCGAATCTGGCCAGGCGGCTGCCAAGGCCGGAGGGGATGCCTCTACACCTGCAGCATCGGGAGCATCGGCAGCCGGAAAGCTGAGCGCCGATACGCTCTTCTGAGCCGGGGCGGCTCTGCCAGCCCACAGCCCCACAGCCCTACAGCCCTACAGCCCAGTTTCGTGGTCCTTACCGGATTCCATCACCGAGTGTCGGGTCCGTGCCCGTTCCACACACCGGGTGTCGGGTCCGTGCCGGTTCCAATCGCCGAGTGTCGGGTCCGTGCCCGCTCCAATCACCGAGTGTCGGGTCCGTGCCGGCCCCACACGCCCATAGCGGCATTGCCGCCACATTGGAATGCGGAGAACCGCACCACAAGGGCTTGCCCGGCACGATCAACGCCAGCGCCCGCAGGGGTTCCCACTGTCTATGTATTCGTGGGCCGGCGTGACAACGGCAGCATCCGCTCTTCACTGAGGTTGGGAACCCGTGAGCGTTACGGCTAGGCCCGGCGGGCGGCCTCGAGCAGGGCGCTGACAATCGGCAGGTCGGCAGGGATCCACGCCAGGGCATGCAATTCTTCGGCGTCCAGCGTGACCCAGCGAAGCTCGTCGTGATCCTCCAACGGAGCGGGGGTTCCGTCCGTGACTTCCGCCAGCCAGACACGCATCGCGGCCCGGGCGTTCAGCGGCCAGCCCTGCTCCCCCGGTCCGGCAATTTCGGCCCCAAGCCTGACCATGACGCCGAGTTCCTCCTGCAACTCGCGGTGCAGGCCCTCCTCGCAGGTTTCCCCGGGTTCCACTTTGCCGCCGGGGAACTCCCACATGCCGGCAAACTCCTCCGGGGCAGTCCGGCGGGCGGCAAGCATCTTGGTGGGCGCAGCCAGGCTGTCCACCAGCGCGGCCCCGACAACCTGTTTCAGTTTCAGGATAGACACTCAAGCGAGTCTACTGGCAGCGCTGCACTAAACTGGCCCTGACAGTGCTGTTGCGGTGCCACAGCGATGTTGCGGCCCCGCCGCCGGACCAGGGCATTTCCGCCGCTGAGGTCCGAGCGCCATACCCGCTTCAGCGCCCTTCCCCGCCGCGGAACCCGCGGCCTCAGGCCGCCGGGGCCCGCTCTTGTTCTGAAAGAGTTGCATGTCATCTTCAACCGCGCTCGCCGCCAGGCGCGCATCACTGGCGGTCTTCGCCCTCGCCGTCGGCGGCTTCGCCATCGGCACCACGGAATTCGCCATCATGGGCCTGCTGCAGGAAATGGTCAACGATCTGGGCATTTCGGTTCCGGCCGGCGGCCACGTCATCTCCGCCTACGCACTGGGGGTGGTGGTCGGCGCTCCGGTCCTGGCCGCTTTGGGTGCACGCCTGCCGCACAAAACGCTGGCAGTGGGCCTAATGGCACTCTTTACGGTGGGCAACCTGTCGTCCTTCTTCGCCCCGGACTACAACTGGCTGCTGGTAACCCGGTTCCTGTCCGGACTGCCGCACGGAGCATTCTTCGGCGTCGCTGCGGTGATCGCCGCTTCCCTGGTAGCCCCGACGCGGCGAGCCCGGGCGATCTCCATGGTGATGCTGGGGCTAAGTATCGCCAACGTTGTGGGCGTTCCGTTTGCCACTTGGCTGGGGCAGCAGGCTGGCTGGCGCTGGATGTTCGTGATGGTCGGCGTCATCGGGCTGCTTACCGTGGCCATGGTGGCCCGGTTCGTGCCGTTCCAGGCTGCCCATCCCGAGGCCAGCATCCGGCGCGAGCTGAGCGCGCTGCGCCGGATCCAGGTCTGGCTGGCGCTGCTGGTCGGCACCGTGGGCTTCGGCGGGTTCTTCGCGGTCTACGCCTACATCTCCCCCACTATGACCAATGTGTCAGGCTTTGATGCCTCACTGCTGCCCCTGATCGTCGGCCTCTACGGCGTGGGCCAGGTCGTGGGCAACATCGCCGGAGGCCGCCTGGCGGACCGCAACGTCATGGGCAGCATCTACGGGATCCTGTTCGGCACGGTGGTCATCCTGGCGGCCTACGCGTGGCTGGTGCAGTACAAGGCCGGAGCGCTGGCGCTGGTGTTCCTGGTCGGAGCGATCGGGTCCATGCTGGTCCCGCCGCTCCAGACCAGGCTCCTGGATGCGTCTCCGGGAGCCCAGTCCCTGGCGTCGTCACTGAATCACGCGGCCCTGAACATGGCCAACGCCCTGGGCGCACTGCTGGGCGGGCTGGTCATCGCCTGGGGCTGGGGCTACCGTTCCCCCGCCGTCGTCGGTGCGGTCCTTGCCCTGCTGGGACTGGGCGTTGCCCTGTTTAGTGGCTGGCTGGACCGGCGGGGTCCGACGGAATCTGTTCGGCCTGCCGCGGAGCGTACAGATCAGGTTCCAGATAAATCACTCGCGCGATAGGCGCTGCCCCGCGGATCCGCTGCTCGGCACCGTTGATCGCCTCGGCGATCCGGTCGCCGGTCCCGGAGGAGTCCACGGAAATCTTGGCGGCTACCAGCAGTTCCTCCGGACCCAGGGGCCAGGGTCTTGAGGCGGATAAGGCGGGTGTCATCGGGGCCGATGGCTTCTTCGATCCTGCGCACATCGTCTGCGGTAGCGGATTCGCCCAGCAGCAGGGACTTGGCCATAACCGAAGGGATGCTCCGGGCTTGCCTGGCGCCCTGCGCGCCTGCCGCCGATCAGGAGCAGGATCTGGTTGCCGGAGTCGGCCAGAGAGTGGATCGCTTCAGCGAGCAGGGAAGAGGACCTGGTCAGCCCGAACGCAATGAACTTAAAGACTGCAATGGTGAGGTTGGCGGCCAATGCCGCAACAACCGCATTGGTGCCGCCGCCGGCAGAGCTGGTGGAGACCTTCGTTGTGCTGAGTGCCTAGCGGTTCTGCGCGCGGGCGGAGGCATACAGGCACACGGTGGCGGCTGTTCCCACGTTGAGACTCTCGGCGCGGCCGTAGACCGGAACCGCCACGCGGTAGTCCGCAGCGGCCAGCTGTGCATCGGCCAGGCCCTGCGCTTCGTTGCCGAAGAGCCAGGCGGAGGGGTTTTCCAACCGCGGCTGGGACGGTTCCAGGCCCGGGGCATCGGCGCCGGCGGCGTCGTCGGCCTCTTCCGAGAGCGCCGGAGCCAGGCGCCGGACGGCACTTTCGTCCTGCAGCCGGTCAAGGTCAACATTGCCGTAGCCGTCGGCGGCCAGCACGGTAATGCCGTGGGCGTGGAGAGCGCTGACAACGGCGTCAAAATCTGCCCCGGTGATAACGGGCAGATGGAACAGGGAGCCGGCAGTGGAGCGCACAGCCTTGGGATTGTGGATGTCCACGCTGGACGTGGTGAGGACGACGGCGTCGGCGCCGGCGGAGTCAGCGGCGCGAAGAATCGTTCCGGCGTTGCCGGGGTCGCGGACCTCGCACAGCACGGCCACCAGCCGGGCTCCGGACGCGAGCACATCCTCCAGGGAAAAATCGGTAATGCGGCATACGGCCACGATGCCCTGCGGGGAGATGGTGGTGGCCATGGCGCCGATGACTTCATCGGTGGCCAGGCGCAGCGGCACATCACTAGCCAGCTCAGCGAGCTCGGGCAGGCGTTCCAGGCAGGTCTCGGTCGCGAAGACTTCAAGTACGACGCCGGTTCCACCGTCCTGCATATCGGCACGGTGGCTCAACAGCGCCTCGCGGACTGCCTGAGGTCCTTCGGCCACAAAGCGGCCGGTCTTTAAACGCGCCGGGCGCCCGGCCAGCTTCGCCACGTCCCGTACCCGATCTGCTCGGGGATTGGACATTAGCGGTGCCGACGGGCGCCCAGCGATATTCATGATCGGTCAGAAACCGATTTCTAGCCCTGGAACTTCTGGCGGGATTCTCCGCCAGCAGGCTCCAGGCCGGCAGCCTTGGCTGCTTCGACGGAGTTGAACCAGTACTCGGCTACGGTCTGCTCGTACCAGGTGGAACCCGGAACGTGGTACTTGCCCGAACCAAGGTTGCCCTTGATGACAAAGCCCTCGGGAGCGTCGCCCTCGGAAGCCTTGAAGCCACCCTGAGCGTCGGCAACGGCAGCAGCCGGCTTCGAGGCAGCCGGAGCAGCCTTTGCAGCGGGAGCAGCAGCAACGGCCGGAGCCGAGGTGTCGGACGGCAGGGCGTTCTTGGCGATCTGGACCAGCGTGGCGAACGCGGCGGCGTCGTTGACGGCCAGTTCTGCCAGCATGCGGCGGTCAACCTGGATCTCGGCAGCCTTCAGGCCCTGGATCAGGCGGTTGTAGGTCAGGCCGTTGGCGCGGGATGCAGCGTTGATGCGCTGGATCCACAGGCGACGGAAGTCACCCTTGCGCTTGCGGCGGTCGCCGTAGCTGTACACAAACGAGTGCAGCAGCTGCTCTTTGGCCTTACGGACCAGGCGCGAACGCTGTCCGCGGTAACCCTTGGCGCGCTCGAGAATAACCCGACGCTTCTTGTGGGCGTTTACCGCCCGCTTCACACGTGCCACGTGCGTACTCCTTCAGATAAATCTCCCGTGCACCCGCTGATGAGGTGCTCCGGCCTGCTAATCAGACCCGGGAAAGCTTGGTGATGTGACGGCAGCCCGGACGGGCCGCCTGTCAAAGGGGGAAAGACTAGATGCCCAGCATCTTCTTGATGACCTTGGCGTCTGCCGGGGCAACAAGCTTGTCACTGGCGAGGCGGCGCGTCAGCGTGGACGGCTTGTGCTCGAGGTAGTGGCGGCGGTTGGCCTGCTGGCGCTTGAGCTTGCCGGTTCCGGTCAGCTTGAAGCGCTTCTTGGCGCCACTGTGGGTCTTCATCTTCGGCATGACTACCGATCTCCTTTGGGTTTCCGCGGGCCTGGGCCCGCGGGGCTTTGGGCACCTTTGCAGGTGCCAGGGATTTACTGGACGCCGGGACGTCCTGCGGGGAAAAGCTGAGTTTTACTCCGCAGTTCCGGGCTTGTTCTGGCTTGCTGCATTCCGTGACGGAGCAGCCTTGCCAGCAGGTTTGGACGCAGAAGCCGGCTTGGCAGCAGCTGCCGGCTTGGGCCGGGCAGCAGGCTTCGGAGCAGGCTTCATGGCCGTGGGCTTGGGCACTGCAGCCGGCTTCGGGGCCGGTGCGGGCTTCGACTCTGCGGCGGGTGCCGGAGCGGCCGGAGCCTCTGCAACCGGCGCGGGAGCCGGAGCCTTGGCAGCCTGAGCTGCGCGTCGTGCATCGGCGGCAGCCTTTTCAGCTGCAGCCAGGGCGCGCTTTTCAGCCATTTCCTTGTCAGCGATTTCCTTCTCTACGCGGGCCTTGTCGGCCTCTGCAGCGGAGGAACCCAGGCGCAGGCCGTCCGGCAGAAGATCTGCCAGGCTCTGCGTCAGGGGCGCCTTGTTCTCAGCGGAGGTATCCACCCGTGCGGGGGCCTCGCCGTTCTTGACAGCCTCGTTGGCAGCCTTGGCATCGGCACGCTGCGACGCGCGCCGAGCTTCTGCCTTCGCTTCAGCCTTGTTCTTCAGCGGACCGATCACCATGACCATGTTGCGGCCGTCGATGCGGGGGGTGGATTCCACCATGCCCACCTCGGCGACGTCTGCTGCGAACTTGTTCAGCAGCTTCATACCCATCTCGGGACGCTGCTGTTCGCGGCCACGGAACTGGATCATAGCCTTGACCTTGTCACCGGCGGCCAGGAAGCGCATGGCATGCCCGCGCTTGGTTTCGTAGTCGTGGGTATCAATCTTCAGACGGAACCGGATTTCCTTCAGGACGGTGTTCGTCTGGTTCTTGCGTGCCTCACGGGCCTTAACAGCGGCTTCGTACTTGTACTTGCCGAAGTCCATTAGTTTGCACACCGGAGGCTTGGCCTGCGGTGCTACCTCAACAAGATCCAGGTCGGATTCGGCTGCCAGACGCAGGGCGTCTTCGATACGGACGACCCCAACCTGTTCTCCAGCCGGTCCTACCAGCCGCACCTCAGGGACGCGGATTCGATCATTGATTCTTGGCTCGCTAATGTTGCAGCTCCTGTTTAATTCAAAACGGCTACCGCCTGCAACTGAAGAAGGCCCCCAATTGCACGCGCAATCGGAGGCCTCGAGGGTCGGCGGGAGCCGCGTGAGCAGCAACCTCCCGGGTTGGCTGGCCAGGTAAACCTGGACCCGCCACCGGGGGCCGACCGTACCCGGCAACTCTGTCTTCCTTACTGGCGCCCTGAGGCACAAGTACTGAAGATTCAGGCTGACGCGGGTGGGAGGATTCTCCGCTTGCATACTGGCTGATGTGAGACAGTCAACATCCGCCCCGTGAAGGGCGCTGAAAGTAACGACAACCAGTTGGTCTGTGACAAGCTTACCAGTATGAGTACCCCACAGAGCAACCCGGCGGCAGAGCCCACCCGCCATTCCTTCCCCGGCACCACGGAAGAGGCCTACCAGCCTTCTGCACAAGAGCAGGAAGTGGCAGCGCAGATGCGCGACATCGCCGAGGTCCCCGCAATTGAAGTCATCACCACCGCTGCCGTTCACCTGATGAGCGCCGCTGCTGTTAAGTGCGGCCTTGCCGACGGCGACGACGCCGAAGAGCTCACCGACCTGGATGAAGCCCGCAAGCTGATCACCGCCCTGGCCGGTTTCGTTACCGCTGCCGCCCCCGAGATCGGCAGCCAGCACGCCGGACCATTGCGCGATGGCCTGCGGTCGCTGCAGCTGGCGTTCCGCGAGGCGTCCCTGGTCCAGGATGCTCCGGGCAAGGGCCCGGGCGAGAAGTTCACCGGCCCCGTCAACTAATCCAGCAACAGCCCTGCGCCCGGAGCGCCTGCCCTCGCGGCAGGCACTCCGGGCTTTTCTCTGCCCGGGCGGGCCGCGTACCCTGTACGGGATGTTGAGCGGGAGGCGGTGATGAAGGATGGGCGGCAGTGGTGCCGAGGCCTACAGGAAAAGACTTGAGCAGGCTGCACGGCTCAAGGCCGCCGGGGCACCGGAGCATGCCGGGTACAAGCTGCCCGAGGGTCTGGGGCCGGCACAAAAGGAGCTGGAAGAGAAGCGCCGGAAGGTAAGCGCTGCGGACAAGGCGGACTATCTGATCCGCGACGCCATGAACCGGGGCGAGTTCAACAACCTCCAGTACGCCGGAAAGCCGATTCCCGGACTCGATGATCCCGATCCGGACTGGTGGATCAAACGGCTGATCAAGAGGGAGAACATCACCGGGCTCGGTCCCCCGGCCCTGCAGCTCCGCGTCGAGGACGCCGAGTTAGAGACACGGCTGGACCGGCTGCCTTCAGAGCGCCAGGTCCGGGAAGCGGTGGAGGACTTCAACGCGCGGGTGATCGAGGCCCGGCGGCAGCTGCTGGGCGGACCCCCGGTAGTGACGAAGACACGCGACTCCGAGGCAGAGGTGCGGGGCTGGCGGCAGCGCCGTGGCCTGCCGGACACACCGGGCCTGCCGGACACACCGGTGGCAAAAGAGCGCCGCGGCGGGGGCACGGAACATGTCCCATCGGGCGCGACGTCCGGATGGGCAGCACGCCTGCGTCGCTGGCTGCACCCCGGTCGGTAATCCACTGCTGCATCAGCCCCGCGCCTCTCGACACCCGGCCCCAGCCGCACGTCTCACGCGCCACCAGCCTCACCTGCTCTCAGCGCCTCCACGCAAGAGCACCGGATACGTTCTACTTGACTGCTGCGCTAGCTTTCCATGGACCCAGCCGGCGGGCCGTCAGGGTCACGAGCACCAGCAGGGACGCTGCTACGCCGGCGAAGGCGAAGCCGGCCCAGGGGCCGATCCCGTCGATGGCTGCACCGGCCAGCGGAGCGCCCAGCGCGGTGCCGGAGGTCAGCGCCGAACCGTACCAGCCCATCGCCTCGCCCCGCCGCTCCTCGGACACGAGATCCGCCACCCGCTCGGAAGCCGAGGACAGGACCGGAGCGCAGAGCAGGCCCGCCGGAATCGACAGCAGGGCCAGGCTGATGGTGTCGGTGGCCAGTGCCATCGGCAGGGTCATGACAGCCATGGCCAACAGCAGCAGCATGGGCGAGATCCGGCGGTGCATGGCGCCGTAAATCAGACCGCCCACCACGGAGGCAGCACACCAGGCGGCGAAGACGATGCCGACTTCCTGGGGCCGGCCGGAGGATTCAACCTGGGCCACCATTCCGACGTCGGTCCCTGAAAGCAGCAGCCCGGCACCTACCGCGACAGCGAAGACCACTGCCACGCTGGTGGTAAACCAGGAGAATCCGGAGCGCAGCCGCTGACCGCGGCTCAAGGCTGCCAAGGGCTGCAGCTCCGCAGAGGCTTCAGAGAGATGGGCCGGCGCAGCAGCCACCACGGCGGCGTTGGCCGCGTCCCGTTCCTGGACTGCGGTGGCGGCGTCGCGCGGGTTTTCCGACCGGGTGGGCGGGTTGAACCACATCAGCAGCAGCCCCGCCAGCGAGGTTGCCACCCCCACCATGGTCAGCCCCACCACGGAGGAGAGCTGCGTGGCAAGGACGGCGCCCAGCGCGGGACCACCCATGAAGACGAGTTCGGTGGCAATGGAGTCCAGGGCGAAGGCGGTGCGGCGCTGCTCGCCGGTCGCCATGACGCCCAGGGACTGCCGGACGACGCTGAACACGGGCAGCGTGAACACGCCGCCGATCAGGGCCAGGACCAGCAGCCATTCGTAGCTGGCGTGCGGGGCGATGGACCAGATCACGGCCTCGGAGATCACTGAGGGGATCAGGGCCTTGCGCAGGCCGATGTTATCCACCCGGCGTCCGCGCCAGGGGGCTCCGACGGCGATGCCGATGGTGACGACGGCGGCCACGGCTCCGGCCTTGGCGTAGCCCATGTCCATGGTCATGACCACATGCAGGGTCAGAAGCACGCCGGCGGCGGAATGCGGGAAGCGGGCGATCATCCCCACCAGCAGCAGCCGGCGGATCGGGGCAATACGGAGTAACTCCCCGTAGGCGGAAAAATTCACTGCACTTCTCTCCGGCGGTCCCCCGCCCGACAGGTCAGCGCGTGATTTTTAGTTCCAGGGAATCAACGCGCTCAACAAAAACGGGATCGGCAGCGAGACGTTGCTGCAGTGCTGACGCAATAGCCTGCACCGCCTGCGCATCCAGTCCCGGTGCCAGTTGAAGAACCATTCTAAGCTCAGGCCCGGCACCCCCTCCGGCCACGACATTCCCGCGGGCGGAGCGGGTGGCTGTGCCGGGTCCCTGGACCAGCTGCACACCGGTGACGGCGCGTTCGGCCGATACTGCGGCGGAGACACTCGCCGCCACCTCTTCATCCGCATAGGACGGCGTCCAGGTCCGCTGCTGCGCAAGCGCCCACATCGCAGGCCGGCGTACGACGAAAGTCACATCAGCACCCGGATCCACGACCAGCAGCTGGGCTTCCTCGGAGACCGCGGACAGCGCAGCACGCGCGGCATACACGGCGACCGGACGGGCCTCGGCATGCCATGCCTGGAGCGCCGGCACGGAGGTGAAGACGGGCAGGGCCTTGCGCCCATCCGGCGCCGTCAGCGTGACCAAGGCCATGTCGGCCTCCTTGTCCGCGGTGAGGCCGTGTTCGCCCTGCGCCTCGGCGCCCAGGGTGGCCACAATGGGCACAAAGACGCGGGCGGTGGCCAGAGCGGCAACAACCTCCGCCTCTGTACCGGTACCTGCCTCCAGCGCGGCCAGCGCGGCCAGGTAGCCCGCATCGGCACCGCCGTCGTCGGCATCGAAATTGTGCAGCGGATTACCCTCGCCGGACAGGTCCCGGCCGGACCAGGACTGCCCGGCGGAATCGGCGGGGCCGCCGGCTCCGGCGAGGGCTGCGGCGATGTGTCCCGGAAGGGCGCGCTCAGCCATGGGTCCTAGCGCTCCGGATGTCCGGCGACGTCGAAGGCCTGCGGCAGCGTGAAGGCGCCGGCATACAGCGCCTTCCCCACAATGGTGCCTTCCAGGCCCAGCGGTACCAGCTCGCGCAGGGCGGCGAGGTCATCCAGGGAGGAGATCCCGCCGGACGCTACCACCGGGCGGTCGGTGCGCTTGAGGACTTCGCGCAGCAGTTCCAGGTTCGGTCCGCGCAGCGTTCCGTCCTTGGTGACGTCGGTGACGACATAGCGCGGGCAGCCGGCGTCTTCCAATCGGGCCAGGACCTCCCAGAGGTCTCCGCCTTCCTTGGTCCAGCCGCGGGCGGCCAGGGTAGTGCCGCGCACGTCGAGGCCGACGGCGATCGCGTCACCGTAGCGGGCGATGGCGCTGGCGGTCCATTCCGGGTTTTCCAAGGCCGCGGTGCCCAGGTTGACCCGGCTGGCACCGAGCTCGAGTGCCATATCCAGGGAGGCATCATCCCGGATGCCGCCGGACAGCTCCACCTTGATGTCCAGCTCCTTCACCACGCGCTTGAGCAGCGGAAGGTTGGAGCCACGGCCGAAGGCTGCGTCCAGGTCCACGAGATGGACCCAGGCGGCGCCGTCGTTCTGCCAGGCCATGGCGGCGTCGAGCGGGTCGCCGTAGCTGGTCTCACTGCCGGCCTCGCCCTGGACCAGGCGCACGGCCTGGCCGTCGGCGACGTCCACGGCCGGCAGCAGTTCAAGGATGGGGGTTTCAACGAATGACATGGTTCTGCTTTCCGTGGTGGAGGCGGAGGGGCGCGGTGCCGTTGGGATGATTACGCGGCGTCGGCTGCGCGGAGTTGATTTTGCGGGGTTGTTTACGCGATGTTGTTTACGCGGTGTCGATCAGGAGGTAGGCGCCCAGCAGGGCCATGCCCGCCAGGATCCAGAAACTGACGATGATGATTTTGGACATGCCCTGGCTGCGGAACGAGATGGCGCCGCCGATCAGCAGGCCGGCCAGGCCCATGAGAATAAGGCTCCACATAGCTCTAGCCCAGCGTCTTCAGCCAGTTTTCCAGCAACGCCGCACCGGCATCACCGGACTTTTCCGGATGGAACTGCGTGGCCGTCAGAGGCCCGTTTTCCACGGCTGCCACAAAGCGGCTGCCGTGTTCGGCCCAGGTGACCTGGGGTGCGCGCATGGCCGGCTGGGTGACGTCAAAGTCCCACTTCTGCACGCCGTAGCTGTGTACAAAGTAGAAGCGTTCGTCCTCGATGCCGGCGAACAGCTGCGAGCCTTCCGGCGGCTGGACCGTGTTCCAGCCCATGTGTGGCACCACGTCGGCGTCCAGACGTTCCACGACGCCGGGCCACTCCCCCATGCCGGGGGTGCGGACACCGTGCTCCACGCCCTCGTCGAAGAGGACCTGCAGGCCCACGCAGATGCCCATAACGGGGCGTCCGCCTGCGACGCGGCGGCCGATCATGCGCAGGGCGTCCACGTCTTTCAGGCCCTGCATGACGGCGGCGAAGGCACCGACACCGGGGACCAGCAGTCCGTCGGCGTTGAGCACGTCAGCGGACTTGGCGCTGAGCGTGACGTTGGCACCCACATGTTCCAGTGCACGTACGGCAGAGCGGATGTTCCCCGAGCCGTAGTCCAGGACTGTGACGTTGCGGGTACTCACAGGGCCCCCTTGGTGGAGGGGATGCCGTCCACCCGGGGATCGGGCTCGACGGCGGCACGCAGCGCGCGGGCGAAGGCCTTGAACTGGGCCTCGACAATGTGGTGCGGATCGCGGCCGCCGAGGACCCTCATGTGCAGGCAGATCTGCGCGTGCAGTGTGATCGCTTCGAACACGTGACGGGTCAGGGAACCGGTGAAGTGCCCGCCGATCAGGTGGTATTCCTGGCCTGCCGGTTCACCTGAATGCACCAGGTAGGGGCGCCCGGAAATGTCGACGACGGCGTTCGCCAGCGCCTCGTCCAGGGGAACCGTGGCTTCGCCGAAGCGGCGGATGCCTGCCTTGGTGCCCAGCGCGGTCTTCAGCGCCTCACCGATGCTGATGGCTACATCCTCAACGGTGTGGTGGACGTCAATGTGGGTGTCTCCGGTGGCCTGGACCGTCAGGTCGATCAGGGAGTGCTTGGCCAGGGCCGTGAGCATGTGGTCGTAGAACGGCACCGAGGTGCTGATGTTGGACTGGCCGGTTCCGTCCAGATCCAGTTCGACGACCACTGACGACTCGCTGGTTACCCGCTCGAGGCGGGCCGTGCGTCCGGTGGTGGTCTGAACGGTCATGGTTTTCCTTTGAAAGAAGGTGGTCTCTGGTAACAGTTTAGTGGCTGGGCTCCGCGGCACCGCCGTGCGTCCTGAGTGTGACAGGCGCGTCCCCCTGCCTGGACGCCGGGGACAGGCAGCCTGCCCGGGCGCTGCCGCTGGCACAGGCCGGCCCTGCGGATACCCGGCCTGCCGGATACCGGCCTGCCGGATACCGGCCTAGCGGATGCCGGCAGCGAGGAGCTCGCGCAGCCGGGCCAGGAAGGCACTGGTTTCAGGTTCCGTTCCGGCCGTCACGCGCAGATGGCCGGGGATGCCGACGTCGCGGACCAGCACACCGGCTTCGAGCAGGCCTTCCCAGAGAGCATGGGGATCTTCGAGACCGCCGAAGAACACGAAGTTCGCGTCCGAGGGAGCCGGCTTCAGACCCAGTTCCTGCAGTTCGGCCACGATCCGGTCGCGCTGGATCTTGATCGCTTCCACGTTGGCCAGCAATGCGTCGGCGTGCTCCAGGGCTGCACTGGCCGTGGCCTGTGTGATGGCCGAGAGGTGGTACGGAAGCCGGACCAGGCGCAGCGCGTCCGTGACCTCCGGTGCGGCTGCCATGTAGCCCACCCGGGCGCCGGCGAGTGCAAACGCCTTGCTCATGGTGCGGGACACGATGAGCCGTTCGCGACCGGGCAGCAGCTCCAGGGCACTGGGTGTTCCGGCATGGAAGAACTCTCCGTAGGCCTCGTCCACGACCACGATCGCGGACGAAGCCTCTCCGGCTTCGTAGACCGCCTTCACCACGTCCAGGGACAGTGCAGTTCCCGTGGGGTTGTTCGGTGTGCAGAGGAAGACAATGTTGGGAGCCTGCTCACGGACCTGTTCCGCTGCGGCTTCCGGCGTCAGGGTGAAGTCGTCGCTGCGGACGCCGGTGACGTAGCGCGTGCCGGTGCCGCTGGCCAGCAGCGGGTACATCGAGTAGGTGGGAGGAAAGCTCATGGCGGTCCGGCCGGGCCCGCCGAAGGCTTGGAGGATGTGCTGCAGGACCTCGTTGGAGCCGTTGCCGGCCCAGATGTTATCGGGTGTCAGCCCGTGGCCCAGATATCCGGCCAGCCGTTCCCGCAGTTCAGTGAATTCACGGTCGGGGTAGCGGTTCAGTCCTGCCACCGCCTGTTCCACGGAAGCCACGATGGCCTTGCGCACCTGCTCGGGCAGTCCATGGGTATTTTCGTTCACGTTCAGCAGGATGGGCACTTCGAGCTGCGGCGCACCGTAGGGCGTCAGGCCGCGCAGATCGTCGCGCAGGGGAAGTCGGTTCAGTCGCTCCAGCTGTTCAGTCACCTGTACAGCTTAAGACCGCGGGGTGAAGGGGAAAGAATTGTTGCGGGCTCGGCAGGCCTTTTTCCGCAATAGGCGGAACCGGCAGGCTCTGCATAAGCCGGACGGCTCTGGGCAGCGGGGCGGCCCTGGCTAGCGGGTATCCCTGAGTAGCGAGGCGACGCCGGGGCGCCGGAACGCAGTGCAGGTCCGACCGCGGTGCGGATCGAATGCAGAATGCGTCAGCGGGCGACCGGAATAAACAGCTGAACTCCGGCAGGGATACGGTCATCGCTCAGGTTGTTCAGTTCAATCATGTCGGCAACAACGGCCCGCGGATCCCGGTCTGGTGCGTATTCCTGTGCGAGCCCCCAGAGAGACTCGCCGGGTCCGACGCTGACCTGGACTGTCCGGGTGACGTCCGGTCCGCCGTTGGATGCCATGGCCGGAGCTGTGAAGAACCCGAGCATGGTGAGTGCGGCCGCTGCGGTGAGCATCGCAGGAAGGCCAATAAGCACCAGGCGCCCGCGGCGGGTCAACCGCAAGGGTGCAGCCGGGCTGGCCGGGCTCGCCGTATCAAGGGCAGATGGATCTCCGGCGGACGGAACTTCCGAGGTACTGCGAAGTTCCGAAGCGGGGGAAAGTCCAGGGGTAGTGAGAAGTGTAGGGACGGGCATAACATCACCTTTCCGGCTCGATCGCTACGGAAGGAACCCGAAGCTGTATTCGAACATTTGGCGGCCATCTCGCATATTTTCGTCCCCGTATCCTGCTGGGTCGAAACTATGTTCGATTCCTTGCTGAGTTATTTCTAGCACCTATCTACTAACAAAGTCGAGACTCACTCGAACAAATGTTTGAAAAGCTTCCCCTACTCGCCTAGCGTTGTACCAGTAAGAGGTTGATCCGGTGCCAGCCGGCTGACCCGGGACAAAAGTCCCGCTTCGGCCGATATGGAACACTGAACCACCTGCCTCTGACACAACGGCCGGCGCGGCTTGCACAGCGTTCCGGCTGCTCCACCATTCACCGACCAGCTCCCGGCCAACCCGGCCAGCTGACCCGAAGGGAAACCCACCGTGGCCCGCAGGACTGTTTCCGAAGACAGCACCAATCAGCCAGCCGCCGCAGCCGTGCGTCCCAAAGGGCTCACCCCCCGGCAAAAAACGGTGCTCGAGATGATCCAGCGGTCCGTTAGCACCAACGGGTACCCGCCCACCATGCGCGAAATCGGCGACACGGTGGGGCTGGCCAGCCTGTCCAGCGTGACCCATCAGCTGGTCCAGCTGGAGAAGCTGGGCTACATCCGCCGCGACCCCAAGCGCCCCCGTGCCATGGAGATCCTTATCCCCTTGATGCTGCGCGACGGCAAGGCTGAAGATCCGGCAGCGGGCGGATCAGCCTTCGGCACAGGGGTTTCCCCGGACACGTCGGCCGGCGGCCGGGCCCAAGGGATCGCAGGTAACGCCGAAGGGCGCTCCGGACAGGATTATTCCGCACCGCTGGCCTCGGTCACCGAGCTCTCCACCTCCGTGGATACGGCCATGGTTCCCCTTGTCGGCCGCATCGCCGCAGGCGGGCCGATCCTCGCGGAGCAGGTGGTGGAGGACATCATGCCCCTGCCGCGGCAGCTGGTGGGTCACGGCGACCTCTTCATGCTCAGGGTCTCGGGTGATTCGATGGTCGATGCGGCAATCTGCGACGGCGACTGGGTGGTCGTCCGCCGGCAGCCCACCGCCGACAACGGCGACATCGTTGCAGCACTGCTTGACGACGAAGCCACAGTGAAGACCTTCCGGCAGCGCAACGGCCACACCTGGCTGCTGCCCCAGAACACCCGCTATGAGCCCATCGTGGGCGACCACGCGGTGATCATGGGCAAGGTAGTCTCCGTGATGCGCTCGCTCTAGCAGCTTCTCCCGGTTCGGCGGCCCACAAAGGGAACAGACGCCAGAGCCGGACAATCCCGCAGAGGTTGCAGATACAAAAGGCGGCCGGATGGATTCCGGCCGCCTTTGGCGTATCCGCCTTTGGCGTCTGCCCACGCGGATACTTCCGAACACGTTACTTCCGCACTCTGTCCCTTCCGCAGGGATCACTTACTTCCGGGCGGTGCGCTGCACTTCCTGCCCACCGGACTGTTCCGCAAGACGGCCCAGGACCTTGAGCACCACAGAACGGTCAGTGGTGGACCAGAACGGGGGCAGGGCGGCCCGAAGGAAACTGCCATAGCGCGCCGTCGCCATCCGTGAATCAAGGATGGCGACCACACCGCGGTCGCCGGAGGCGCGGATAAGGCGTCCGGCTCCCTGAGCGAGCCGCACGGCGGCATGGGTCGCGGCAACGGACATAAAACCGTTCCCGCCGGCCTTCGCCACGGCGCGGGTGCGCGCCGTCATCAGCGGATCATCGGGGCGCGGGAACGGAATCCGGTCGATCATCACCAGCCGGCACGAGTCACCGGGCACGTCAACGCCCTGCCAGAGTGACATGGTTCCGAACAGGCAGGTGTCAGGCTCCTCTGAGAACTGCTTCACCAGCGCCGACATGGAGTTCTCGCCCTGGCACAGGATCGGGAAATCCACGCGGGACCGCATGGCGTCGGCTGCGTCTTCGGCGGCCCGCCGGGACGAGAACAACCCCAACGCTCCCCCGTTGGATGCCGTCAGGAGCGCCTCGATTTCATCCAGCTGCGCTTCGGAGGTGCCGCGCTCAGGCTTGGGCAGGTCCTTCGCGACATACAGCACGCCCTGCCGCGGATAGTCGAAGGGGCTGCCGACGTCGGTGCCGGTCCAGGCAGGCGCTCCCGGGCCGAGCAGCCCCAGGGCTCCGGCCACGGGCCCGAATTCGGAGCCAATCGCCAGGGTCGCAGAGGTCAGCACCACGGTGTGTCCGTCAAACAGGCCCTCGCGCAGGCGTCCGGCCACGGACAGCGGTGCCACGTTCAGGGTGGCCGGTGCCGTTTCATCCGGCGGCGAATATCCGCCCGAGGGCGAGAAGGAACTGGGGCGTGAGGCCCAGATGACTTCTCCCGCATCCGGCGCCAGGACCAACCGCTCGCAGATTGCGAGGACGGCCATCAGCCTCGAGCGCGCCGTCTGGCGGCCGCCGTCGGCCGTTTCCCCGGGTTCTGGCTTGGAATCGGACAGCGCCACCCGGCACGCTTCACGCACCCGGGCCACCGCCTGCCCCTGTTCTTCGTTCAAGCCGCTGGGCAGCAGTCCGGAGGGGACGTCCTCCATCGACTTCTCAAAGGCGCGGGCGGCCTGCGCCAGCTCCTCCACACTGGCCGAGGTGTGCTTCCGGGCAGCCGTCACCGCCGCGGAAATCACTGTTCCGGACAACTGACCGGTCACGGCACCGGTGACCCGGTCCTGCAGTTCGTGGGCTTCATCGATGACAACGACGTCGTAGTCCGGCAGCACGGCCAGACCTTCGAACGCGGCAATGGCCAGCATCGCGTGGTTGGTAATGACGACGTCGGCCACGGCCGCCTGCGCGCGCGCACGCTCGCTGAAACACTCGGCGGCGACAGGGCATTTCTGCGCACCGAGGCACTCCATGGACGTTACCGATACCTGGCGCCACGCTTTGTCGCTGACACCGGGCACCAGATCGTCGCGGTCTCCGGTGTCGGTCTCCTCAGCCCATTCACGCAGCCGGAGCACTTCCCGCCCCATGGGCGAGGTGGGAGCTGGAGAGGGGTGGGCCACGGCGCGGTCCTCCCCCATGGTGAACAGGACACCGCCCGGATCCTCATCTTCCGGGAAGCCCCCGCCGGTCTTGTGCAGGCACACGTAGTTGCTTCGGCCCTTGAGCAGCGCCACGTCAACCTCGCGCGGCAGCTTGGGCTTGAGGGTCTTGAGCAGGCGCGGCAGGTCACGCCCGACAATCTGGGACTGCAGCGCCAGGGTGGCGGTGGAGACGAGCGTGGGCTTGGTGCTGTCCAGGGCGTGATGGATCAGCGGCACCAGATAGGCCAGCGACTTGCCGGTGCCGGTCCCGGCCTGCACCAGAAGGTGCTGTCCTTCATCAATGGCGTGCGTGACCTGGCGGGCCATTTCATGCTGGCCGGGACGGTTCTGCCCGCCCATGCCGGCGACGGCGGCGTCCAGCAGTTCCAGGACGTCGCCGGTGGTGTCTTTACTCATGGGTGACGAACGGCTCCAGATCAGATGCCAGGCCTTCGCGGACCATTACGTGCAGGCGGGTGCCTTCCTCGGAATGCTCCACGGAGAGGATTTCGGTGTCAGAGCTGTGCAGCCGGGAAACAACGTCGCCGCGTTCGTAGGGCACCAGCAGCTGCAGGTCCACGCCGGGGCGCGGAATGCCTTCGGAGATGGCCTGCAGCAGGTCATCCAGACCCTCGCCGGTCCGGGCGGACACCACAACGTGGCGGCGTTCCTTCTGGCGCAGCCGTTCCAAGACAAACGGATCGGCGGCGTCGGCCTTGTTGAGCACGATGATCTCAGGCACGTTCCGGGCGTCCACATCGCTGAGCACGGTGCGAACAGCAGCGATCTGGCCCTCGGGATCCGGATGCGAGGCATCCACCACGTGCAGGATCAGATCGGCGTCGGCCACCTCCTCCAGGGTGGAGCGGAAGGCCTCCACCAGCTGGGTCGGCAGGGACCGCACAAAACCGACGGTGTCGGCCAGCGTGTAGCCGATGCCGTCTTCGGTCTGTGCCTTGCGGATGGTCGGATCCAGCGTGGCGAACAGGGCGTTCTCCACCAGCACCCCGGCGTCCGTAAGCCGGTTCAGCAGCGAGGACTTGCCGGCGTTGGTGTAGCCGGCAATGGCCACGGAGGGCACCTGGTTGCGATGCCGGTTGGCCCGCTTGGTTTCCCGGGCGGGCTTCATGCCGGCGATTTCGCGCCGCAGTTTCGCCATCCGGGTACGGATCTTCCGCCGGTCCAGTTCAATCTTGGTTTCACCGGGACCACGCGACCCCATGCCGGCGCCGGCGCTGCCCACCTGGCCACCTGCCTGGCGGGACATGGATTCACCCCAGCCGCGCAGGCGCGGCAGCAGGTACTCCAGCTGCGCGAGCTCCACCTGGGCCTTGCCCTCACGGGACTTGGCATGCTGGGCGAAGATGTCCAGGATCAGCGCGGTGCGGTCAATGACCTTGACCTTGACGATGTCCTCCAGGCCGCGGCGCTGCGACGGGGACAGCTCGCTGTCCACGATCACGGTATCCGCGCCGGTGGCAGCAACGATGTCCTTGAGCTCCTGCGCCTTGCCCGAGCCCAGGAAGGTGCCCGGATCCGGCTTCAGGCGCCGCTGGATGATGCCGTCGAGCACCTCGGAGCCCGCGGTCTCGGCCAGCGCGGCCAGCTCCTGCAGCGAATTCTCGGCGTCGGCCGCTGTTCCCTCGCTCCACAGACCGGCCAGTACCACGCGCTCCAGGCGCAGCTGGCGGTATTCGACTTCGGTGACGTCTTCGAGTTCGGTGGACAGCCCGGCCACGCGCCGCAGGGCGTGGCGTTCGCGCAGATCCTCCTGGTCGCCGTCGTGCTCCGAGTGGCCTGCATCGTCCATGGACAGTGCTTGGGCCCTGCCCCGGGGTGCGTTGCCGTCGGGCGCCTTGGCCTCGGCTGCATCTTCCTTGGCGAGGATCCTGTCAATGACCCCCTGGATATCCTCCGGGCTCAGCTCCGAGTTGGGCTGGGCGGAACCGGACGTGCCAGGACGGGAATTGTTGATCGTCATAATCTCCTTATAAGCCGTGTTCTCCATGGTAAGTCAGTGCACGGACATTTGGGCGAGTGTTCCCGCTCCGGCCTCCGGTTTCACCAGCCCGGCGCAGACCCACTAATCTGGTTTGTTATGGGTTCAGACCATTACTTCAGTTCACGGCCCTCGGGCCCCGAGGTCCGCAGGCCGCTACGAGTTACCCTCGACGGCGTCGAGCGGACCCTGGTGACCTCCGGCGGGATCTTCAGTCCCGATGCCATCGACAAGGGAACCGTGATCCTGCTGGACGAGGTCCCCGATCCGTCACCCGCAGGCAACCTGCTCGACATTGGCTGCGGCTGGGGGCCGATTGCGCTGACCATGGCCCTGAAATCCCCCGGTGCCCGCGTCTATGCCGTCGATGTCAACGAACGCTGCCTGGCCCTGACCAGCGACAATGCCGCTGCCCTTGGCCTGGCCAACGTCACCGCATCCCGCCCCGAAGACGTGGACGCCGATCTGCGCTTCGACACCATCTGGTCCAATCCGCCCATCCGCATCGGCAAGGACGAACTGCATGCCCTGCTGCTGCTGTGGCTGCCTCGTCTGGCCCCGCAGGGCACCGCCTGGCTGGTGGTGCAGAAGAACCTGGGCGCCGACTCGCTGCAGAAGTGGATCGCCGAGCAGCTCGGCAGCGGGTACCTGGTCTCCCGGTACAGCACCGCCAAGTCCTTCCGGATCCTGAAGATCGTCCGCAAGACCGCGGACGCCTAGGTCTCGTCGCCGGTTTTGTCCTGAATTATCTGCAATTATCCGGATAATCCGGTGCTTGATTCCATGACAGATCCAACCGGGCCAGCGGGCAGTTTATTCCGCCCGTACGCCTCCTAGAGCAGGGTGCCGCGGGCGACCAGGACGGCGGGACCGCTGAGTTCAACGTGTTCCCGCCCGTCCTCGGCGGTGAGGAACCGGACGCCGACGACGCCGCCGGGCACGGTGACGGCCCATTCGTTCGGAGCGTCGCGGCCGGCCCAGAAGCGGATGGCGACGGCAGCCGCGCAGGCACCGGTGCCGCAGGAGAGGGTCTCCCCCACGCCGCGTTCATGGACCCGCATGGTCAGCAGTCCAACACCGTCCACCACCAGGGGCTCAGCGGGAACCACGAATTCCACGTTGGTGCCGTGCTCCGGTTCCGGCTGCACCGAGGGCTTCGTGTGCAGGTCGGTGGCAGCCAGTTCGGACAGCTCAGCCAGGGCCACCACGGTATGCGGGTTGCCCATGCTTACGGACAGGCCCGGGCGGGGAACCTCGAGACCGCCGGCGTTGACCACTGCATCCATGGCCTTGGCTGCGGCATGATCGGGGTAAATGAATTCCCAGGGCCCCATGTCCACCGCGTAACCGCCCTCGATCCGGGTAACGGTCTTGATTCCGGCGCGGGTGCCGATGGTGAGGGTTTCACCCTCACCAATCTCCGCCAGCCCTTCGGCAAGCAGGAAGTGCACAAACACCCGCACGCCGTTGCCGCACATCTCGGACAGGCTGCCGTCGGAGTTGCGGTAGTCCATGAACCATTCCGCGGCCGGATTGGTCTGCAGCAGGGCCTGGCCCTCGGGCAGGTGTTCGGAGCGCACGGCGCGGATCAGCCCGTCGGCACCGATTCCACGGTGCCTGTCGCAGACCGCTGCCGCGGCGGCAGGGGAAAAGTCGTGATCCCCGGCGGGGTCGGCCACCAGCACAAAGTCATTGCCGGTGCCGTGGCCCTTGGCGAAGGGAAGGCCGGCCAGGGAGACGGGCAGGCCGGACGCGGAAACCCCTGAATCGGGCAGGCCGGCAGCGGACGAGGGGGTGGAGAGTGTTGTGTTCACTGTTCAAGGATAGCGGCGGCGGCCCGGGCCGTGAGGTCGGGATCGTCCCAGTCCAGCCACGTGATCCGGGGATCGGCCCGGAACCAGGTCAGCTGGCGGCGGGCGAACTGGCGGGTGGCCACCACAGTCTGTTCCGCTGCCTGCGCCACGGTTGATTCGCCGTCGAGCACTTGGAGGAACTGCGAATAGCCCAGGGCGCGGCCGGCGGTTTTGCCTTCGCGCAGCCCGCGGGCCTCCAGTGTCCGGACTTCTTCCAGCAGCCCCTGCTCGACCATCTTGTCCACGCGGGCGGCCAGCCGCCGGTGCAGCAGGCTTCGTTCCACATTCAGTCCGAGCTGGACGGCGGGCTGGACGTACTCACGGGTGGGCATGAAGGAGCTGAACGGGCGCCCGGTGAGCCGGTGGACTTCCAGGGCGCGGACCACGCGCCGTCCGTCCCCCACCCGCTGCGCGGACACCGGATCCACCGCGCGCAGCCGCTCGCGAAGAGCCTCGAATCCTACCGTTTCCAACTCGCGTTCCAGTTCCGCCCGCAGCGCCGGATCGGTCCCGGGGAACTCCAGCACATCCAGGGCGGCCCGGACATACAGGCCGGAGCCTCCCACCAGGATGGGATACCGTCCGCGGGACTGGATGTCGGCGATCAGGGCGCGGGCCTGGGCCTGGAACGCCGAAACGCTGGCCTCTTCGGTCACATCCATGATGTCCAGCAGATGGTGCGGCACACCGCGGCGCTCCGGGACGCTGATTTTAGCGGTGCCGATATCCATGCCGCGGTAGAACTGCATGGCGTCGGCGTTGATCACTTCGCCGCCGAGTTTCAGGGCGAGGTCCACTCCCAGGTCGGATTTGCCGGAGCCGGTGGGGCCGACGACGGCGACCACGGGGTGGGTGCGCGCGTCACCGTGGGCATCGCGCGGGGCATCGGCAGAAGAAGAATGGTGCATTGGAGATCCGGACCTAGGCGCGCGGAGGCAGCGTGGGCATGCCCAGTGAAACCCCCGGTTTGCCGCCGGCGGCCGCGGGAGCCGGAACGCCGCAGGATTCGGCCTGCGACCGGTCCCAGGCATCTCCGGCGCGCGACCTGCGCAGTGAATAATCCGCTGCGGAGGCCGGATCCGACACCAGATGGAAGGACGCTGCGGAGGTCACCGGCACGGTCACCAGGTCGCCCGGGCGCGGCACCGGGCAGCCCTCGGGAACCGAGAAGTGCACCAGGCGCTGGTCGCGGGACCGGCCGGACAGGCGGCCGGTCTCGTCGGACTTGCGGCCGGAGCCGGCGGTGACCATCACCTCCACAGTGGTACCGACCTGCTTGGCGTTCTCCTCGGCGGCAATGCGGTCCTGCAGCGCGGTCAGCCGTTCGAACCGTTCCTGCACCACTTCCTTGGGCAGCTGGTCCTCCAACTCCGCCGCGGGTGTGCCGGGGCGTTTGGAGTATTGGAAGGTAAAGGCGGTGGCAAAGCGGGAGCGCTCCACGACGTCGAGCGTGGCGGCGAAGTCCTCTTCGGTTTCGCCGGGGAAGCCGACGATGATGTCGGTGGAAATGGCTGCATGCGGCATCCGCTCGCGCACGCTGTCCAGGATGCCCAGGAACTTCTTCGAGCGGTAGGACCGGCGCATGTCCTTGAGGACCTTGTCCGATCCGGACTGCAGCGGCATGTGCAGCTGGGGCATGACGTTGGGGGTCTCGGCCATCGCGTCGATGACATCCTGCGTGAAGGCTGCCGGATGCGGGCTGGTGAAGCGCACGCGCTCCAGGCCCTCAATGCTGCCGCAGGCGCGCAGCAGTTTGGCGAAGGCTCCGCGGTCGCCAAATTCGACCCCGTACGAGTTCACGTTCTGGCCCAGCAGCGTGACTTCGATGGCGCCGTCGTCGACCAGTGCCTGGATCTCGGCCAGGATTTCACCGGGACGCCGGTCCCGCTCCTTGCCCCGCAGCGCGGGAACGATGCAGAACGTACAGGTGTTGTTGCAGCCCACGGAGATCGAAACCCAGCCGGCATAAACGGAGTCCCGCTTGGTGGGCAGGGTGGACGGGAAAACGTCCAGCGATTCCAGGATTTCCAGCTGCGCCTCGTCGTTGTGCCTGGCGCGCTCGAGCAGGGCCGGCAGGGAGCCGATGTTGTGCGTACCGAAGACGGCGTCCACCCAGGGAGCCTTGCGCTGGATGGTTTCGCGGTCCTTTTGCGCCAGGCAGCCGCCGACGGCAATCTGCATGCCGGGCCGTGTTTCCTTCACATGCGCCAGCATGCCCAGGTTGCCGTACAGCTTGTTGTCAGCGTTTTCCCTCACCGCGCAGGTATTGAAGACGACGACGTCGGCCGTGTCGCCGTCGGCCGGCACGTAGCCGGCGTTTTCCAGCAGGCCGGAAATCCGCTCGGAATCGTGGACATTCATTTGGCAACCGAAGGTCCGTACCTGATAGGTGCGCGGGGGCCGCAGCTCTTCGGCGGGAGAAGGCGTGGATATAGTCAAGCTCACAATTCCAGAGTACCTGCCGCGGGCGGGGCCGGTGGTCTTCCGGCGCCCGCCCCCCTCCTAGCGGGAGCAGCCACAGGACCGGAACCATGAACACCAAGGCCAGGACCGCGTTCACGGCGGCAAAGGCATGCGTCCAGCGCCCGGCCACGTAAAGAACGACGGCGAACACCGCCTCCAGCACCAGCACCAGCACCAGCACCACGATGATGTACGGCAGCCAGAAATCCCAGAGCGTCACAGAAGGAGCGAGTTCATGGTCCTGTTTCTTCGTTGAGCTGGCGAATGGAGGCATGCAGGTCGTCCCAGTCCTTGAGCAGCAGCGCCAGGAGTTCGCTGCCCTGCTCGCTGGTCCGATAGACCCACAAAGACCGGAGGAAAGGCCTATACCCCTCCTGTCCAGGAGCATGGATTCGCTGTTAAATACGGCGGCCGCCCCGGCCTCGAAGGGCAGGGGCGGCCAGGGCCGCAATGGTTAGTACCAGTTGTTGGCGTAGTGGAAGTTGAGTGCTCCGCAGGGGGTGCCGTAGCGGGACGCGATGTAGTCCAGACCCCAGTTGATCTGGGTCTTGTAGTTGGTCAGGTAGTCACCGCCGGCTGAGGCCATCTTCTCGGCTGGCAATGACTGCACAATGCCGTACGCACCGCTGCTGGCATTGGTGGCACTGGTCATCCAGTTGGATTCCTTCTCCCAGAGGGTGTCCAGGCACGTCATCTCGGAAGCCGCCCAGCCGCGGGCCGCCAGGGCAGATGCAGCGTAGGCCTTTGCCCCCGCCGGATCATCCACCACCGCCGGAGCGGCTGCCTCTTCGGCGGCCTGCGCGGCTGCCTCGGCTGCTGCTGCCTCCTCGGCTGCAGCCTGCTCAGCCGCCTGGGCTGCCGCTTCGTCCTGCGCTGCCTGTTCGGCGGCTGCCTGTTCCTCGGCGGCCTGGGCCTCGGCGGCCGCAGCCGCATCCGCGGCCCGGGCGTCCTCAGTTGTCTGGGCTTCCCCTGCCGCCTGGGCCTCGGCAGCTTCGGCCGCACCCGCCTCGCCGGTGCCGGCTTCGCCGCCGCCGGCGGCGGACTGCTCCGTCTCGGCTGCGTCCTGGGAATCTGTGGGGATCGCCGACTGGCTCTCGTCGTTGCGGTCCGGCCCGACCAATGGCGTGGTCAGTCCGGCCAGTCCGGCGCGCAGGTCATCTCCCTGTAGTGCAGCTCCCGCAATACAGGAAAAGGCCAGGGCTCCGGCAACCGCGACGGCACCGAAACGAAGCTTTCGGGTGCGTTTGTCACGGCGGCGCTTCTGGGCGAGTTCCCGGCGTCCGGGGATATTTCCTGGGGCGTTGTGGTCTGCGTCGGTCATGGAAGGGAACGTACAGACGGATTCTGGGAACCGGTAACATTTTCATAACAACCCGGTTGACAGCCGGGTGGAGGACGAGCTTTAATACCAGTTTTTGTCTTCTGAATGCTGCCAGGCCGCACAGGGATTGGCGTAGCGCCACTGGATGTACCCCAGGCCCCATTCGATCTGCGTGCGGTAGTTGGTCCGCCAGTCCGCACCCACGCTGGCCATCTTGTCGCCGGGGTAGGACTGCGGGATACCGTAGGCGCCGCTGTACGGATTGTTTGCGCTGGTCCGCCAGCCGGATTCACGCTGCCAGAGGTTCAACAGGCACCGGAACTGGTCCTGCCCCCAGCCGTAGGCACCCAATCTGGAGGATGCATAGGCCTGGGCAGCGGCAGGATCATCCACCGGGACAGGGACGGGTGCAGGGGCGGGGACCGGCGCAGGAGCCGGTTCAGGGACAACGGGTGCAGGTGGTACTGGAGGGGCCGGTGAAACTGGTTTGGGTTTTGGGACCTGCGGCGCGGGTATGGGAATAATCACTGGATCCCGGCCTCCTGCCGCCGGTGGAGCCAGCTGTCCCGACCCGCGGTTTACCGTTACGGATCCGGTCTCGCCCGCAGTCTCTTCCGCCTGGCGGGCCGCCTGCTGCTGACGGTACGTTTCCTCCGCCTGGAGCCCCCGGATACGTTCGGTTTCCACTTGGACGCTGGTGCCGCGGAGGTCGGCCAACTGCTCCAGCATCAGGGCGCTGCGCTCCTGCTGCTCCCGCACGGCCGCGTCGGCAACGGCCGCAGCTGCTTCGGCATCGGAAGCCAGCCTCTGGGCTTCACCGGCTGATTCCTCGCGGATCCTGACCGCCGCCGATTCCTTTTCCTCCAAGCTGTGCAGCACGTTGGCCGCTGCCGTGGACTGTGCATGGAGATTGCCGGTGCGGTCGGTGAGGCCCTGCAGGGTCGTGAGCCGCTCCATCGCCCCCACCGCTTCATCGGCGTCCAGGAGCATCAGCAGACTGGAGTCCATGCCACCGGTCTTGTAGGTCTGCGCGGCCAGCGCACCCATCTGCTCAGAGAGCAGCTGTGCCGACTCCGCAGCTTCCTGCCGCTGCCGGGAAAGAACATCAAGGGCGCGGTTGTTCTCTTCGGCTTCGGCCGCCGCCCGCTGGTACTCCCCGGAGGCCTGCACTGCAGCTGTTCCGAGGCTGCCGGCATCAGCGGTGAGCTCGCCGAGCAGCTGTTCGATCTCGGAAACCTGGCCGGCTTTGTCGGCAGCGTTCTCCTTGGCCTGCTCCACCTCTTCCCACGTGGGGAAATCGCCGGCGGCAGCCGGAGCGGCCGGCGCAGCGGTGAGGACCGCGGCGGTCAGCACGGCGGTCATCAGCACGGAACCGAGGGAAACCTGAGTTAACTTCTTCCCCCGCAGCAACATAGTCAACATCGTGGCTCAGCATACGGTACCGATGGGCGATTACCCTAGGGGCTCCTCCCAGGCATCATCGGGCTGCTGTTCCAGGACGTCTCCGATGACCTCGTTCACAACGCGGTAGCCGACCGAGGGCGAGTAGCCCTTGCGGGCAAGCATGGAAACCAGCCGGCGAGCCTGCTTGTCGCGGGCGGCCCGGTCGGTCAGGTCAACCGAGGACTGCAGTTTCCGTTGTGCCAGGGCCCGTGCCGCTGCCAGTTCATCTTCGTCGCTGACCTGCTCGAGGGCTTCTTCGGCCAGCTCACCCGCGATCCCCTTGTCTGCCAGTTCACGCTTGAGCGCACCGCGTGCAAGGGACTTGGTTTGGGACCTGCTCGCAACCCATCTGCGGGCGAAGTCTGCGTCGTCAACCAGCTGGACTTCTTCAAAGCGGTCCAGGACCGCCTGTATTACCTCGTCAGGAATGTCCTTTTCGGCCAGTTTCACCGCCAGCTGGCGCCGGCTCTTGGGCGAATTGGTGAGCTGCCGAAGCACGATGTTCCGTGCCGTGGCATAGGGATCAGCCTCGCGGGACCGTGCAGCGGCGGGTTTTCCGGACGATGCCTCCGGTCCGGAAAACCCGTCACTCTGCGTATCCACGGCGCCTAGGCGTCCTTCGGAACGGCCTTGAGCTTCTTTTCAGCCGGTTCCTCTGCAGCCGGTCCGTCGATGCCGAGCTTCTCGCGCAGGCGGCGCTCCAGCTCGTCGGTCAGCTCGGGGTTGTCGCGCAGGAACTTGCGGGCGTTTTCCTTGCCCTGGCCCAGCTGGTCGCCGTCGTAGGTGAACCAGGCACCGGACTTCTTGACGAAACCGTGCTCCACACCCATGTCGATCAGCCCGCCCTCGCGGGAAATGCCGGTGCCGTAGATGATGTCGAACTCGGCCTGCTTGAACGGCGGAGCCATCTTGTTCTTGACGATCTTGGCCCGGGTGCGGTTACCGACCGGCACCGTACCCTCCTTGAGCGTCTCGATGCGCCGGACATCGATGCGCACTGACGCGTAGAACTTCAGCGCCTTGCCACCGGTGGTGGTTTCCGGGCTTCCGAACATGACACCGATCTTCTCGCGAAGCTGGTTGATGAAGATGGCGGTTGTGTTTGTGTGGCTCAGGCGGCCGGCGATCTTACGCAGGGCCTGGCTCATGAGCCGGGCCTGCAGGCCAACGTGGCTGTCGCCCATGTCGCCTTCGATTTCGGCGCGGGGAACCAGCGCGGCAACGGAGTCAATGACGACGACGTCAACGGATCCGGAACCGATCAGCATGTCCATGATTTCCAGCGCCTGCTCGCCGGTGTCGGGCTGCGAGACGAGGAGGGAATCCGTGTCAACGCCCAGGCGTGCTGCATAGATCGGATCAAGTGCGTGCTCGGCATCGATGAACGCGGCAATGCCGCCGTTCTTCTGCGCGTTGGCGACGACATGCAATGCGAGCGTGGTTTTACCCGAGGATTCCGGGCCGTAGATTTCCACGACGCGGCCACGGGGAAGGCCGCCTATGCCCAGGGCAAGGTCCAGTGCGATCGAGCTGGTGGAGATGGTCTCAGCCGGAGCGCGGACCTCGTCTCCGAGCCGCATGATCGAGCCCTTGCCGTACTGCTTATCGATCTGGGCCAGCGCTGCTTCAAGAGCCTTTGCGCGGTCGACTGCTGCTGCCATTCTTCACCTCGGTTGTTGTGGTTTTACGTGGCCCGAAGGCCGGTTGTCCTGCTCACCTACGACCATATGCGGCGGCACTGACAAAACAGCGGAGCGGACTGCCGTGGGGAGAGCGGAGCGGTTGTGCGGTCGTTTTGCCCCTTGTGTAGGAGCATATCCGCACCCGAACAGATATTCGAACATGCTCGGCGGCGTGTCCCGCTGCGGCTTGGCTCCGCGGTCACTTCTTCGGCTGGATGTCCCTGCCAAGACGACGCTCGGGAGGTACCTCCTGGATGTCGCAGACGGCCAGCCACACCGCTTTGGGTTCCACTCCGGCGCGGAGTGCGTCTGCCGCGGTCCTGCCCCCCAGGGAGCCCAGGACCAGATCGGCGGCCAGCACACGGGAGTAGGCCGGACCGAATTCTTCATCCATGAGCCGCCAGAAATCACTAAGTCGCATCGGTTAATCTTCTCACGCCCGGACCGTCGACCGTCGGCGTCCCTCCGGCTCCCGGGGCCTCTGAGTCCGGGTCCGCCTCCGCGTGCGGGTCCGCGTCCTGGCCCGGCTCAGCGGCACTCGGCCCGGAGGGCGGCTCGGTCGCTGCCGGCCACCCCTAGAATGGGAAGCATGAGCGAGCAGGCGCCCGGTGCGGAACATCCGGAGAATGAACCGGCGATCGAAACCCTGGAACATGCACTGTCGGTGCTTTGGCGGCGCGCCCGTTCCAACTCCCACAAGGTTGCGCGCGAGGTCCATCCCGATATGGAACCGGCCGCGTATGGGCTCCTGCTGTTGCTCCAGCAGCAGGAGGCGATGCGCCTGACGGACATCGCTGCAAGCATCGGCATCGGCAAGCCCTCTGTCAGCCGCCAGATCGTGATGCTTGAGAACCTGGGCCTGGTCCAGAAACATGCTGACCCGCAGGATGGAAGGGCCCAGACCATCTCCCTCACCGCGGAGGGCGCCCAGGCACTGGCCCGGACGCAGGCGGCGCGGAAGGAACTTTTCCGGACGCTGCTTGCAGGCTGGGAGCAGGAGGAACTCGTTCAGTTGGGTTCCCTGCTCACCAAGCTCAATGACTCCTACGCCCAGGCCCGGTAGCTGCACCCCCAAAAAACGCCCCGCGGGCCAAAGGCCCCGGACACAAAAAGATCCCCGCAGGCGGTGCGCCGGCGGGGACTTTTCGTAGTGCGGTGCAAGCTGTCACGCCAGCAACAGCCTACCGATGTAGGTCTAGGGTGTGCGGGCCAGATCCCGGGCCAGGTCCTCCGGAAATTCGCGGGCAAACTCGCGCGAGAATTCCGAGGGAACAGTGTCGGGTATGGCAATGCCTTCAGCACTGGCCACCCGGTCACTGACCTCACGAAGCATCAGGGACAAAGGCACGTCCAGCGCGGTGCAAATCGAGGAAAGAAGCTCTGAAGACGCTTCCTTCTGACCTCGTTCCACCTCGCTGAGGTAGCCAAGCGAAACACGTGCGCTGTGCGAGACCTCGCGCAGGGTCCGACCCTGGCGCTGACGGACGTCGCGCAGTACATCGCCAATTTCATGACGCAGAACAACCATCTTGCGCTCCTTTGGCTCCCGGTGTGCATCTTCCGCCAACCCTACATCCCGCCAGCGAATAACGCCGTTCACGGATACGGGTTGCTTAACCATCTGTATCGTCCTGCTCCCTATGTGGTCCGACTGCGGTTATCATCACCGCAGATATCTTAAGATCGTAGTCCGGAAACCTTGGCGGTTCCTGATACTAATAACTGCGCTCCTCCGGGTTTTGTTCCCCGTCGGTTCCTGTCCTGTCCGCCGGCCCCGTTACGCGCTATCCGCGAGGGCCCGGGCGAGCATTGACAGTGCTTCGTCGCAGGCACTGCGACGGATGGCTGCCCTGTCTCCGGTAAACAGAAACTCCCTGACCATTGTCTGCTCCGGGCCCGCCACCGCGATAAAGACACAGCCCACAGGCTTGCCGTCGTGCGGCTGGGGCCCGGCAACGCCGGTCGTGGAGATGCCGATATCGGCTGCCAGCAACCTTCTAACTCCGGCTGCCATCTGTTTGGCCACCCCGGCATCCACAGATCCGGCCGTCTCCAGCAATCCGCCGTCGACGCCCAGGACTTTTTTCTTAACAGAGTTGGCATACGCTACCACGCCGCCCTGCAGCACCGCTGAAACACCGGGCACCGTCCCCAGTTCAGCGGCCAGCATGCCCGCGGTCAGGGATTCGGCGGTGGCCAGGGTCAGCCCTGCCGTGACGGCTGCCCGCACCACATCGGCCGCGGAACCAGCCCCGGGAGCGGAGCCGGCATCGGCGCCGGCAACCGGTCCCGAACTCACTGACCCGGATTCTGCAGCGCCCTGCGGCGCAGCTGCACTGCCTTGATCACATAGTCGGCCCCGGTCACTACCGTGACAACAACTGCAGCGGCCATGACCGTGGCGCTGATCCACCAGGCCCAGGCCCCCAGCCAAGCGGCCAGCGGCAGCAGGAAGAGGAAGATCGCCAGGGTCTGGATCACGGTCTTGAGTTTGCCGCCCCGCGATGCCGCCATCACGCCGTAGCGGATCACCACGAATCGCAGCACGGTGATGCCCACTTCGCGGACCAGGATCACGAGGGTGACCCACCACCACAGCTCCCCCAACACCGAAAGCATGACCAGGGCCGAACCGATGAGCAGCTTGTCGGCGATCGGGTCGGCGATCTTGCCGAAATCGGTGATCAGGCCGCGGCTGCGGGCCAGGTCGCCGTCGAGTTTGTCGGTGTAGATGGCCACAGCGAAGGTGGCCACGGCCAGCCAGCGGAACAATCCGTCACGGCCGTCGTCGGCCGCAAGCAGCCAGATGAACAGCGGCACCATGAGGATGCGGATGACCGTCAACACATTCGCGATGTTCAGGGTGGGGGCTTGCCCGGTAGAAGAGTTGCTCACGTTTCCAGCCTAGCCGGGATTCAGTGACCGGTCAGATTCCAGGCGTCTTCGGATCCGCCTTCTTCGTCGTCGCCGTCGTAATACTCCGTGGCCTGAGCCCGTCCGGCCAGGTCCTGGGCCACCAGGTCCACCGGACCCGCCGGCTGCTCGGGTTCGAATCCATGGTTCGCGTTGGCATTGGCTGCCAGCGCGGCCGTCTGGGCGGTGCCCGGTCCGCCGGCACCGTTGGCGCCGTCGCCGCCGCTGATCGCGGCCAGGGTGGCCGCCAGGTCGTCCGGCTTCACCAGCACGTCGCGGGCCTTGGAGCCTTCGGACGGGCCGACGACGCCGCGGGACTCGAGCAGGTCCATGAGCCGGCCCGCCTTGGCGAAGCCGACCCGCAGCTTGCGCTGGAGCATGGAGGTGGAGCCGAACTGCGTGGTGACCACCAGCTCTGTGGCCTGCAGCAGCAGGTCCATGTCGTCTCCGATGTCGTCTTCGATCTGCTTCTTGGGCGCGGTGACCGTGACGTCCTCGCGGTAGACGGCACCGAGCTGGCCCTTGACGTGCTCCACCACGCGGTGGATTTCGGATTCCGTGACCCACGCGCCCTGCACGCGGATCGGCTTGTTGGCACCCATCGGCAGGAACAGGGCGTCACCCTGGCCCAAGAGCTTCTCGGCGCCCGGCTGGTCCAGGACCACCCGGGAGTCGGTGACCGACGACGTCGCAAACGCCATGCGGGAGGGCACGTTGGCCTTGATCAGGCCGGTGACGACGTCGACCGAGGGGCGCTGGGTGGCGAGCACCAGGTGGATGCCGGCGGCACGGGCCAACTGGGTGATACGGACGATGGAGTCTTCCACATCCCGCGGGGCGACCATCATCAGGTCGGCGAGCTCATCCACGATCACCAGCAGGTACGGGTACGCGCGGACCACGCGCTTGGAGCCGGCCGGCGGAATGACCTTGCCGAGCTTGACGGCCTTGTTGAAGTCGTCGATGTGCTTGAAGCCGAAGTTCGCCAGGTCGTCGTAGCGGGTGTCCATTTCGCGGACCACCCACTGCAGCGCCTCGGCGGCCTTTTTCGGGTTGGTGATGATCGGCGTGATCAGGTGCGGAACGCCTTCATAGGCGGTCAGTTCCACGCGCTTGGGGTCCACCATGACCATGCGCACTTCATCCGGAGTGGAGCGCATCAGGATGGAGGTGATCATCGAGTTCACGAACGAGGACTTACCGGCACCGGTGGCACCGGCGACCAGAAGGTGGGGCATCTTGGCGAGGTTGGCAACCACGAAGCCGCCCTCCACGTCCTTGCCGACCCCCATCACCATGGGATGTTCGGTCTTGCGGGCGGCGTTGGAGCGCAGCACGTCGCCCAGGGCCACAACTTCCTTGTCGGCGTTCGGGATTTCGATGCCGATGGCGCTCTTGCCCGGAATCGGCGACAGGATACGCACGTCCGAGGAGGCCACGGCGTAGGAAATGTTCTTGGACAGGGCGGTGACCCGCTCCACCTTGGTGCCCGGGGAGAGCTCGATTTCGTACCGGGTGACCGTCGGGCCGCGGCTGAAACCGGTGACGTGCGCTTCGACCTTGAACTGGTCCAGGGTGTTGGTCAGGGCGGCGACGACGGCGTCGTTGGCCTCGGAGCGCTCCTTGGCGGGCGGTCCGGCGGGCAGGAACTCCGACGGCGGCAGGGTGTAGGTCACGTCGCCGGAGAGCTGCAGCTGCTCGGTGCGCTGCGGGATGGGGGTGGCCGGGGTCAGGTTGCGGACCGTGCGGGCCGGAACCGGGGGCACCTCCGGAACCGGGGGCAGGCCGGGAGGCGTGCCCAGGGCCGCTGCTGCGGAAGGCACCATGGCGAAGGCTTCGGTGGGCGGCTCGGCGCCGTCGAACCCGCCGTCGAAGTCTCCGTCAACGGGCAGGCCCTGGTCGCGGCGGATCTTCTGGGTGGCCAGCTCGGAGCGGGTGGGGCGGCGTACGCCCGGCGGAACGGCCGGTTCCGCTGCCGCTGCTGCCGCAGCCGTGTCTTCCTCTTCGTCAGCCAGGAGGGCCCGGGCAAAGGCCTCGTCGCCGGCGAAGCCCTCGGCGGTTTCCTCCTCCTCGGCGGCGCTTCGGCCGAACATCCGCGACTTCTTTTTCGGTTCCTTGGGCGCCTTGGCCGGTCGCCGGTCGCGTTCGTAGAGGTAGCTCTGGTCGTGGGCCTCGGGATCGTCCGGGGCAAGGTCCTGGCCCATCAGGTGTTCGTAAAGGCCGCGCAGCCGCAGCGGAATGTGCCGGAACGGGGTGGCGGTGATGATCAGCAGGCTCACGAAGACCAGGACGCCGAGCAGGATGGCCACCGGCCAGCGGGTCAGGGCCACGGACAGCGGCCCGGCCACGAGGAACCCGACGATGCCGCCGGAAGCCCACAGCCGGTCGAAGCCGTCGGACAGCGCCGGGGATCCGCCGACAATGTGGGTGATGCCGGAGCCGGAGAACAGCATCAGGACCAGGCCGATGCTGATGCGGCTGTTGGCCTGGTGCCGTTCGGGATAGCGGAACAGCCGCACGGCGCCGGTCAGGAGCATAAAGGGCACGACGACGGCCATCCAGCCGAAGGTGCCGGCCGCGCCGGCGTGGATGACATCCGCAACGGGGCCGCGCAGGGCCCACCATTCGACGGTTGCCACGGCCAGGGCGGTGAGGATCAGGAAGAAGCCGGTGCCGTCACGGCGGACCTCACGGTCGGGAACGACGTCGGCGCCGAGTTTGCGGACGCCGGCACCTGCCAGCCGGGCCATGCCCATCCAGGCTCCCTGGACCGCGCGCAGCGGCAGCGGCAGCTGTTCGGCGTCGGCCTGCGCCTTGGCGGCGGCAGAGCCCCGTCCGCTGGTGGCTTTGCCTCGCGGCTGCGCCTTGCCGGAGGTTTTTGCTGAGGTGCTGCCGCCGGAACGGCTGGAAGCACCGCCGCGTGCGGCAGGGGAAGTACGAGTGGCCATAGGCTCCACGGTACCCGATAGGGCCGGACAAACCGCGGATTTACGCGTCTGTCCGGCCCTATCGCACCCATCCGGGTGCATACGGTGCAGTGGCCGCAGCCTAAGCTTCCAGGACCACCGGAACGATCATCGGGCGCCGGCGAAGGCGCCGGTTGACCCAGGTTCCAACGACCCGGCGGACCACCTGCTGCAGCTGGTGCGTGGTGTGGTCCTTGTTGGAGGTGACGGCTTCCTGCAGGGCAGCGCTGATCTTGGGCTTGATCTCATCGAACACGGCGTCGTCCTCGGCAAAGCCGCGGGCGTGGACCTCCGGGCCGGAGACGATGGTCCCGGTGCTGCGGTTGACTACGGTGATGACGGAGATGAACCCTTCCTCGCCGAGGATGACGCGGTCCTTCAGGTCGGTATCGGTAATTTCGCCGACGCTGGAGCCGTCCACATAGACGAAGCCGCATTCCACGGCTCCCACCACGCGGGCCTTGCCGTCGCGCAGGTCCACCACGGTGCCGTCGTCGGCCAGGATGACGTTCTGCGCCGGCACCCCGGTGGCTTCGGCGAGTTTGCCGTTGGCGATCAGGTGCCGGGTCTCCCCATGCACGGGCATGGCGTTCTTGGGTTTGAGGATGTTGTAGGTGTAGAGCAGCTCCCCCGCCGAGGCGTGGCCGGAGACGTGGATCTTGGCGTTGCCCTTGTGCACCACGTCGGCGCCGAGCTTCATCAGGCCGTTGATGACCCGGAAGACGGCGTTTTCGTTGCCCGGGATCAGCGACGAGGCCAGGATGACGGTATCTCCCTGGCCGACCCGGATGCGGTGGTCGCCGTTGGCCATGCGCGACAGTGCAGCCATCGGCTCGCCCTGGGAGCCGGTGGACATCAGCACGAGCTGGTCATCGGGCATGTCGTCGACGTTCTTCAGGTCCACCAGGATCCCGGCGGGCACGTTGAGGTAGCCCAGCTTCTCGGCGATGGCCATGTTGCGGACCATGGACCGGCCCACGAAGCAGACCTTGCGGTTGTGGACGGCAGCGGCATCCAGCACCTGCTGCACGCGGTGGATGTGGGAGGAGAAGGACGCCACGATGATGCGCTTCTTCACCTTCCCGAAGAGGGCCTCCAGGACCGGCCCGATCTCGCGCTCGGCGGTGGTGAATCCCGGTACATCGGCGTTCGTGGAGTCCGCCATGTACAGGTCCACGCCTTCCTGCCCCAGCCGGGCGAAGGCGCGCAGGTCGGTGATCCGCCCGTCCAGGGGCAGCTGGTCCATCTTGAAGTCGCCGGTGTGCAGCACGTTTCCGGCCGCGGTGCGGATAAAGACAGCCAGGGCATCCGGAATGGAATGGTTCACGGCCACAAATTCACATTCGAACGGCCCGAAGGACTCCACCTGCCCCTCGGTCACCGTGAAGGTGAAGGGCTTGATCCGGTGCTCCTGCAGCTTGGCCTCGATCAGTGCCAGGGTGAGCTGCGAGCCGATCAGCGGGATGTCGGCCTTCAGGCGCAGCAGGTAGGGCACCGCACCGATATGGTCTTCGTGGCCGTGCGTGAGGACCACGCCGACGACGTCGTCGAGCCGGTCTTCGATGTAGGAGAAGTCCGGCAGGATCAGGTCGACGCCGGGCTGGGTCTCCTCGGGGAAGAGGACGCCGCAGTCTACGATCAGCAGCTTGCCGTCGATCTCGAAGACCGCCATGTTGCGCCCGATCTCGCCGAGGCCGCCGAGCGCGACAATCCTCAGGGTGCCCTCTTCCAGGGCCGGCGGGGCGCTGATCCCCGGTGCGGCGGTGACTGTCATGGTGCCTTATGCCTTGTCTGCCGAAACGGGCCGGGAAAAGTCCCAGCCGGCTTCGGCGAGATCGGTCAGCACGGTCTCCATTTCGACGGCGTCCGGTGCCACCAGCGGCAGGCGGACTCCGGCGTTGGGGATCACGCCCTGCATCTTCAGGATCGCCTTGGCGGACATGGCACCCGGGATGTGGGTCATCACGGCGCGGACCACGGGGTCCAGCTCGAAGTGGATCCGGCGCGCGGTGGCGAAGTCCCCCGCTGCTGCGGCATCCACGAGGGCGCGGAACTGGCGGGTTGCCACATGGGCGCTGACGCTGACCACGCCGACCGCTCCGGCGGCCATCCACGGCAGGGTCAGGCCGTCGTCGCCGGCGTATACATCCAGGTTGGTGTTGGCCAGGACCTGGGTGACGGCGGCGAAATCAGCCTTCGCGTCCTTCAGCGCCAGGACAGCGGGGATGTTCGCGAGCCGGACCATGGTGTCGGTGGATATGGCGATGCCGGCGCGGCCCGGAATGTCGTAGACCATGATCGGCAGGTCGGTTGCGGCGGCCACTGCCTCGAAGTGGGCGACGACGCCGGCCTGGGTGGGCTTGTTGTAATAGGGCGTCACAACCAGCTGCGCGTCGGCGCCGGCGCGCAGGGCCCGGCGGGCCATCTCCACGGAGTGGGAGGTGTGGTTGGTGCCCGTTCCGGCAATAACTTTGGCCCGGCCGCCGACCGTTTCGGCGACAACCCGGAACAGGTCTTCCTTTTCGCTGTCCTCCAGAGTGGAGGTCTCTCCCGTGGTTCCGGACACCACCAGGCCGTCGCAGCCGTCTTCAACGAGCTTGTTCGCGAGCCTCGCCGTGGCATCGAAGTCCACGGCACCGTCCTCGGTGAAGGGTGTCACCATGGCGGTGACGAGGGTTCCAAACGGAAGTGCACGAATATCAGAGTCAGCCATGGGTAAAACGTTACCCGTTGCAGGTGCCCTTGGGACAACGCGGGACGCTGCCGGAGGCTGCGCGGGACCGCCTTTCGCTGTGAGACGATCGAAGGATGATCGGACGGCGGCTTACGGGCATCGATGCGGCCCGGGGCATCGCGCTTCTGGGCATGATGGCCACCCATATCTTCCCCCTCTACAACGAGCAGACCGGTGACCCGTCTTGGACGGCCCTGGTGTTTTCCGGACGTGCCTCGGCCCTGTTCGCCGTGGTGGCCGGTATCGGCCTGGCGCTGCTCACGGGCGGCAGCCAACCCCGGTCCGGACGTGCGCTGGCCGGGGACCGCCGCGGCATTGCGGTTCGTGCGCTGATGATCTCCCTGGTGGGACTGACTCTGGGAGGGCTGGACACCTCCATCGCCATCATCCTGTTCCACTACGGCATCCTGTTCCTGCTGGCCCTGCCCTTCGTCGGGATGCGGGCGCCCAAACTTGCCTTGTGGGCCGCCGCCTGGGTGGCACTCTCCCCCGTCCTGGCGTATCTGGTCCGGCCCTGGCTTTACGAAAACGTCTCACCATCAACGCTGGACGCGAACATCACGTGGGAGTCCTTCCTGGAGCCGGCGACCCTGCTGGCCGATGTCCTCTTCACCGGTTTCTATCCGGTTGTCCAGTGGCTGAGCTACCTGCTGATCGGCTTGCTGATCGGCCGGCTGCGGCTCGGTGAACTGCCGGTCCAGGTGGGCCTGGTGGCTGCCGGGATTGTTGCCGCCGCCGGCGCGAAGTTCCTGAGTTATTACCTGCTGCTGGAAGAGGGCGGGCTCGATGCGCTGCTGGCCACTGACTCCGGCCGCACCTGGCCCCTGGCCCGCATGATGGAGGTCAACCTGGCCGGGGTGGAGCAGACCGGCTCCTGGTGGTGGCTGGCCGTCAGCGGACCGCATTCGGGCACGCCGCTTGACCTGCTGCACAGCGCCGGGACGGCAGCGGCCGTCGTCGGCGTCTGTTTGTTGCTCACCCGGGCACGGCCGAACCTGCTGCTGCCGCTTTCCGCAGCCGGCGCCATGACGCTGACCCTGTACAGCCTGCATGTCTGGGCCATGTCCGTCACCGATGCCCAGCCGGTACCGCCGGATCCGATGGTGCTGTTCTGGGTTTCCGCCGCGGCGGCCGCCGGAATCGGCATCGCCTTCAACAAGCTGGGTTCACGCGGGCCGCTGGAAATCGTGACGCACGGGGCCTCCCAGCTGGTGCGGCACGGCTCGCTGTCCGGGAAATAGCCGTCCGGAAGACACGGTTTCCTGCCGGACCGGGCTGCCCCTACGGCGTGTAGAGCTTGCCCGCCTGGCGCATGGCCGAACGGGCGCGCTTGCGGTCACCGGCGGCGTCGTATGCGCAGGAGAGCCGGAACCAGGCACGCCAGGACTCCGGCTCGGCCTCGACCTCGGCCTGGTAGCGGGGGAACTCGGCATCGGCGGCCTTGCGGATGATCCGCCCGGCCGGGGTGCGCGGCAGGTTATCCACCGGCAGCCCGCCCTCCTCGGCGAGGATGTGCGCCATCGTTTCGGTCCGGCTGCCGAACTGCAGTTCGCGGATCAGTGCCCACGCGCCCACGATCGGCAGCACCAGGTACGCCGCGCCGAGGGCCTTGGCGCTGAGCTCATCGGCGCTCAGCAGCGTCCAGCCGCGCTGGACGACGATCACCATGTAGAAGACCAGCAGGACAGTGATCAGCAGGACGCCGATCTTGGCTTTGTTTCGGAAAAGCCCGGAAAAAAAAGACAACGTGTTCCTTACGCGTTCAGGTTCAGGTAACCGTCAAGACCAACGGTCAGGCCGGGGTGGGCAGCGGCTTCGCGGATGCCCAGCAGCACACCGGGCATGAAGGATGCCCGGTCGAAGGAATCGTGGCGGATGGTCAGCTGCTCGCCGGCCCCGCCAAACAGCACTTCCTGGTGTGCCACCAGGCCGCGCAGCCGGACGGAATGGACGCGGACGCCGTCGACGTCTGCCCCGCGCGCTCCCGGGAGCTCCTTGGTGGTTGCGTCCGGGGACGGTGCGACGCCGGCGTCGGCGCGGGCGCCGGCGATCAGCTGGGCGGTGCGCACCGCGGTGCCGGAGGGGGCATCGATCTTGTCCGGGTGGTGCAGTTCAATGACTTCCACCGACTCGAAGTACCGGGCGGCCTGCGCGGCAAACGCGGTGGCCAGCACCGAGCCGAGGGCAAAGTTGGGGGCGATCAGCACCGCGGTGCCGGGGTGCTCCGCCAGCAGGTCGGAGAGCCGGGCCAGCCGGTCCGCGTCCCAGCCGGTGGTGCCGACGACGGCGTGCATGCCGTGTTCGACGGCGAAGCGGACGTTGGCTTCGGTGCTGTCCGGAACGGTGAGGTCAACGACGTACTGCGCACCGGCCGAGACGAGGGTTTCCAGCGAATCCCCGCGGCCCAGGGCGGCGACCAGGCTCAGGTCCGGCGCCGCTTCGACGGCTCGGACGGCTTCGGATCCCATGCGGCCGCCGGCACCGAGTACCGCTACGGCAAGTTGCTCACTCATACCCCCAGATTACCGGTCACTGCGGGGCGTCGCTGACACCCACCCACTCGGTGCTCCCGTCGCCGAAGCCCTGTTCCTTCCAAATGGGAACGCGCGCCTTGACGGTATCGACCAGGTCGGAGCAGGCGGCAAACGCAACACCGCGGTGTGCGGCAGCCACCGCGGCGACCAGAGCGGCGTCGCCGATGTCCAGCGGACCGGTGCGGTGCCCCACCCAGATGCGGACGCCGTCGTACCGGCCGGCAATCTCGGCCGCAACCTCGGTTATGACCTGCTCTGCGGAGGGATGGGCGGTGTAGGACAGGGTGGCCACCGCGCGTCCGCCGTCGTGGTTGCGGACAATCCCGCTGAAACCCACCACGGCGCCGCACTCCGGCGACCAGGCGCCATCGGCGGCATGCCCGGCATCCAGCGGCAGGTCGGACACCGTTGCGTTGACGACTTCCGATGCGGGGCTCATGTTCCCGGGGCTCACGTTCTCAGTGCTCACGCCGGCCCTCCAACTGTCCGCAGATGTGGGCGATGATCGGCTCCAGCACTGCAAGTCCGTCCGCCACGGCGCCGGGCGAACCGGGCAGGTTCACGATGAACGTGCGGCCCGCGGTCCCTGCGTAGCCGCGGCTGATGGCGGCCATCGGGGTCTTGGTGCACCCGTACGCACGCAGCGCCTCCATGACCCCTGGCACCTCCCGCTCCAGCAGCGGCAGCGTCTGCTCGGGCGTGTGGTCGGTGGGGCTGAGCCCGGTGCCGCCGCTGGTGAGGATGACTGCCGGTTCAAGCGCCAGCATCCGACGCAGTGAATCGCCCACCCCGGGGCCGTCGGGCACCACTTCGGCCAGCACGACGTCGAACCCCAGGGCGTAGAGCCAGTCTGCGGCCAGCGGGCCGCATTCGTCCTGGTACTCGCCGCTGGAAGCCCGGGTGGAGGCGATCAGCACGGCGGCGGTCCGGCGCGGCGGCTGGGACGGAACATGCGGGGCCGGTGTGGAATGGGGCTGCTGCTGCGGCGTTGCAGGCTGGGAGGTCATAGCGTCCAGTCTCCGCTCTTGCCACCGGACTTGGCGAGCACCTGCAGGTCGGAGATGACGGCGTGCTTGTCCACGGCCTTGATCATGTCGTACAGCGTCAGCGCGGCCACGGACGCGGCGGTCAGGGCCTCCATTTCCACGCCGGTGAGCGCCTTGGTCTTCACCGTGGCGCGGATAACAACGTCGGCTTCCCCGGGTTCGAAGTCCACGGTCACCTTGGTCAGCGGCAGCGGATGGCACAGCGGGATCAGGGTGGAGGTCTGCTTGGCACCCATGATTCCGGCAATGCGGGCGACGGCGAGGGCATCGCCCTTGGGCAGCCCGCCCTCGGAGAGCAGCTTCACCACCTCGGCGGTGGTTTTCAGCCGGGCCTGCGCCGTGGCAATCCGGGTGGTTTCGGTCTTCCCTGACACGTCCACCATGTGGGCGGTGCCGTCCTCGCGGACGTGGGTGAGTCCGGGCTGCTGCTCGTCGGTGCCGGGCATGAATACACTCCGTTTCGGGGGAACTGGCCGATTCAAGGATCCGGCAGGTCGGGATTCTAGGGATTTCGTGGATCTGGCCGATTCAAGAATCTGCTGGGTCCAACAGCCATACTGTCACTTCCGCGCCGGCCGGAACCGCTGCCGTCCCCGCCGGGATATGCACCAGGGCATTGGAGGTGGCCAGGGCATGGAGCAGATGCGAGCCGGGCCCGCCGACCAGTTCGACCCGGCCAATGGTTCCGGCGCCGGCCGGCGGCGTGTAGCGGCCGCGCCGCACCTGGTGCTTGGCGGCAGGGCTGTGGGCGTCTTCTGACAGCAGGGCGGGAAGCTGCGGACGCGGTGCTGGCCGGCCGGTGAGCGCACCGAGTGCCGGGCGGAGGAACACCTCGAACGACACCAGGGAGCTGACCGGGTTGCCGGGGAAGCCGAGGAAGGGGATGCCGTGTACGGTGCCTATCCCCTGCGGGCCGCCGGGCTGCATGGCAACCGGGAGGAACTGCACGCCGTCGGAAGCCAGGGCCAGCCGGACCACCTCATACGCGCCCATGCTGATTCCACCGGAGGTCAGCACCAGGTCAACGGGATGAGCTTCCAGGTCCTCGCGGAGTTGGGCCCGGAAGTTGTCCGGCGAATCGGTCACGATGCGGGCCCGGGCCACCTCGGCGCCGGCTTCCTGCAGGCTGACCGCGAGCAGGGTGGAGTTGGCATCGTGGATCTGCCCGGGTGCCAGCTCCCGTCCCGGCTCCACCACTTCATCCCCGGTGCTGAGCAGCAGCACCCGGAACGGAGCACGGACCTGTACCGCCGGAATGCCAAGCGCGGCCAGCAGGCCAAGCTGCAGAGCACCCAAGCGGGTCCCGGCGGCCAGCGCGACGGTTCCGGCCCGGATGTCGCTGCCGGAGCGGCGGACAAAATCTCCGGCGGCCGCCCCGTCGGGGAAGCACACAGTTGCCCCGGGCCGTTGCCCGTCCGTAAAGAAGGTGTCGGGCACGGCACGCTCGATGGGGACGACGGCGTCGGCCCCCGCCGGCAGCATGGCACCGGTCATGATGGGCGCGGCGTGGCCGGCTGCCAAGACGGGAGCAGCTATGCCGGCGGGAATCGGATCGCTGACATGCAGCTGCACGGCCTGCCCGGAGGCCGGGGCGAGATCCGCAGCGCGGACCGCGTACCCATCCATCTGGGAGTTGTCGAAGGGAGGAAGGCTGCCCGGCGCCCTCACGTCCACGGCCAGGATCCGCCCGGCTGCCTGCACGAGCTCCACGGTTTCAGTACGCTGCGGTGCTGTGGCCAGCGAGGTCTCCAGCAGCCGGTGCACCGCTTCCCGGTGTTCTTCCACTGTCCTGGTCACTGCTGCACCCGCAGCCGGCGGCGCAGCATCACCAGCTCGTCGTCGGTGAGTCCGCCGGAGCGCAGATAGCCGGCGGCGTCGCCGTGTTCGGCAGCGACCCAGGCCATCGCCTCGGTGATGGCTTCGACAGGTGCCCGGGTGACCAAGGTCGTTACTTCACTGGTCAGGGGGACGCCCATGCCGCCGATCATTCCGAGCATCCGGTCCGCCCACTCCCCCGCCAGGTTCGCTTCGCTTTGCCGGTAGTCGGCAACCACGGACTGCGGCTCCACACCGACCGCGCCCAGGATCAGCGCCACGGCCACGCCGGTGCGGTCCTTGCCCGCGGTGCAGTGAACCAGGGTCGCGGAGCCGTCCGCTGACGCCGCCACCCGACGGGCGGTTTCGGTGAAAACCGAGCGTCCGTCCTGCAGCATCCCGATGTAGATCCGGCCCAGGGTAGGAAGCTGCGCCACAGCGGCCTGCACCGCCCGGGATGCTACCGCGGGATCATCGGATCGCACTGCCCGCTGCATCTCTTCTTGGGCCAAACCTGTGAAAGCGCCCTCAAAGAGGGGCATGTCCAGGCAGGAAAACGTGCGGGCCGGGGGCAGCCGGTCCGGTGCCATCTGCTGTTCCGAAGCCGTGCGGAAATCGATGATGGCCTGGATCCCGGACCCGGCGAGGTCCGCCAGGCCACGGGGCGTCAGCCCGCTGATCGCATCCGAGCGATAGAGGACCCCGCATGCGGTCCTGCCGCCTCCGGCCAGCGGCAACCCGCCGATGTCGCGGAAATTCACGGTACCTTCCAAGGCGCTGATCGTCACAAAACGAGCGTAGCCCATCGTCAGCGGACGTTGATCCGAACGGTATGCAGGCCGGTGGCGCCGTCGGGGACCACCGGCCGCTCACGTTCGTCCTGCTCGCTTCCCGTCGCGTTGACGGCGCGCACCGTAAGGGTGTGGTCTCCTGCCTCAAGGTCCACCCGCGCGGACCACTGCACCCAGGTGTCTGCCGAGATCCCGGCGGCCAGCTGCGCATCCTGCCAGCCGCCGTCGTCGACCCTCAGCTGCACTGCCCGGATCCCGGTGTGCTGGGCCCAGGCCATGCCGGCCACGGTGAGCGTCCCGGCGTCAACGGCTGCGCCGCGGGACGGCGTGTCGATCCGGGAGGAGAGCTTGATGGGACCGCGCTCGGACCAGCCACGGTCGGTCCAATAGGCGCTTTCGTCGGCGAACCGGGAGACCCTCAGCTCAGTGACCCATTTCGTAGCCGAGACGTATCCGTAGAGTCCGGGCACCACCAGCCGCACCGGGAAGCCGTGCTCCAGGGGCAGCGGTTCTCCGTTCATGCCCACCGCCAGCAGCGCGTCGCGGCTGTCGGTCAGCGCCTCAAGCGGCGTGGACGCCGTCCAGCCGTCTTGGCTGGTGGAAAGGACCATGTCGGCGCCGCTTTGCACGCCGGCCTCGGCCAGCAGGTTCCGCACCGGCCAGCCCAGCCATTTGGCGTTGCCGATCAGGCTGCCGCCCACCTCGTTGGACACGCAGGCCAGCGTGATCCAGCTTTCCTGCAGCGGTTTGGCGAGCAGCTGCGCGAAGTCGATCTCGATCTCGCGGTCCACCAGGCCCGTGACCTTGAGCGTCCACTGCTGCGCGTTGACCAGCGGCACGCTCAGCGCGGTGTCGATGCGGTAGAAGTCCGCCGCGGGCGTGAGAACCGGGTCCAGCCCGCTGATCCCGAGTTCGGCACCGGCCGGCAGGGGCGCGGCAGGGGTTACCGCAGCCGGCAGCTGCACTGCCTCCCGGACGGCCGCAGTGCTGACCTGGCCTCCGCGTGCGCTTCCGGCCAGGGCACCCGCGGCAAGGCCGACGACGGCGCCGCCGCCCACCGAACGCAGCACATCCCGGCGCCGGGCCCCGGCCTGGCCTGTCCCGGCACCGGCACCGGCACCGGCACCGGCTCCTACTCCTGCTCCTACTCCTGCTCCTGCTTCGGCACGTGCTTCGGCCGTCGCAGCGTCGCGCCAGCGTTCAATCCGCACCATCAACGCGCGCAGCACCAGGATGCCCACGGCCGCGGCCAGCAGCGGCGGGAGCAGGGACAGGGCGCTCATTTGTGCCCTGGTCAGCACGGCTGCCAGGCCGGCGGCGCCGAACAGGCCGATGACGACGGCGCCGGCGGGAGGCCTGCGCAGCTCCAGGACACCGGCGGCGGCGGCAACCACCGCGATGACCACAGCCATCGAGACCAGGAAGGCCACCTTGTCCGCGGTGCCGAACAATCCAATGGCCCAATCCTTCACCGCCGCGGGCATGCCATCGATGACCACGGAGCCGACGGCGCTGACCGGTGACAGAGATGGACTGAGCAGGGCTGCGGCCAGCTCTCCGGCCGCCACCCCCAGGCCGGCAGCAACGATGCCGGCAGCTGCGGCCCAGAGGGTGAAGTGCGGGGCTTTGGTGTTCATGCTGCTCGCTTCTGTTCTTGTGGCTGCCGTCCCTGCGCCGGTCATGGAGGGTGGTCCTCAGCGCGGCAGGAGCAGGGCCATGCCGAACCGGGCGATCACGAGCAGCACCAGGTACAGGGAAATCAGGATCAGGCAGATCCCCAGGGCAATCTCGGGCTGGTTCGAATTCAGGCTCAGCTCGATCTGCAGGGGCAGGGTCCGGGTGCGGCCCTCGATGCTGCCGGCAAAGGTGATGGTGGCACCGTATTCGCCCAGCGACCGGGCGAAGGCCAGCAGCGCCCCCACAACGATGCCCGGCAGAGCCAGCGGCACAGTGATGTAGCGCAGGATGGCCGTCGGCCCGGCGCCCGAGGTGGCTGCGGCCATTTCCAGGTCATGGTCCACGCCACGCAGGCTGCTCAGCGAGGCCACCACGAAAAACGGCAGGGAGACAAAGACCTGGACAATCAGCACAGCCGCCGGGGAATAGCCCACACCCAGTCCGGCAGATTCCAGCACCTGTCCGGCCAGGCCCTGGCGTCCCCAGAAATACAGCAGCGCAATGCCGGAGACCACGGGGGAAAGTACCAGCGGAACCAGCAGGACCCCGCGCAGCACCTGCATCCAGGGGCCGGTGAGTTTACTGAACAGCACTGCCAGCGGCAGGCCCAAGGCCACGCAGATCAAGGTTGACCCCACCGAGGTGGCCAGCGAGAGCCCCAGCGCAGTGCGGGCCTCCGGTGCGGCGAGCAGGGGCCCGAGGGACGTCCAGGGGACATTGAGCAGCAACGCGGCAACGGGTCCGGCGCAGAACAACAGGGCCAGCGACGCCGGGATCCACAGCCAGGCCGGGGTGGTGGCCCTGGCTTCCCGGCTCATGCCCTGCCCCGGCTGCCGGCGGTGCGGCCCGCTGCCCGGGCTGCTGCGCCGGTTCTTCGGCTGGATTTCCTGCACGGGGCCGTCCCGCTCAGGTCCCGGCGGGCTGGAAGCCGGCGCTGCGGAGGATCCGGGCGGCTTCTTCCCCTGCAAGCCACTCATAGAATCGGACAGCTGCCTCATGCTCTGCTCCCTCCGCGGTCAGGGCCGCGGGGTACTGGTTGGGTTCAGGATCGGTCACTTCAAGATACGTCACCCCTTGGTTCGCTGCCGAGAGCGCGTCGGATTGGTACACCAGCCCTGCATCGGCCTGACCGGTCGCCACCTTGGTCAGGACCGAGCGCACGCTGTCCTCCCGGCTTTCCCCGCTCACCATCACCCCTGCCGCAGCAAGCACCCGCTCCGCGGCACGGCCGCACGGTACGGAGGGAGCACAGAGAGCCACTTGTACCGACTCCTGCGCGACGTCGGCCAAGGCCTGCACCTTTCCCGGGTTGCCCGGCGCCAGCGCCAGGACGGAGGTGTTCCCGGCGACCACCTGCTCGGCACCGAGCAGTCCCTCGTCCCGGACAGCCTGCAATGCCTCCAGATCCGCGGTGATAAGCACGTCCGCCGGCGCGCCGGAGCGCAGCTGGGCGGTCAGCTGCGCGCTCGAGCCGAGATTGATCAGCAGCTGCCCGCCGCCGTCGTACGCCTCATTCATTGTGGAGATCACGTCGGTGAGCGAAGAGGCTGCGAAAACGGTGATTTGCTGCCCTGTCCGGTCGCTGCCGGACCCGCTGCCGGCGCCCGGCCCGGAGCAGCCAACGGCCAATACCAGCAGGACGGCGGGGGCCAGCAGATGCCGGCCGGAACGAATACGTCGCATTGATAGAGCCTAGCCATGAAAGGGCGTAGCCTCGACCCATGGGAATCCAGCTGGGAATGCCGGCCGTCGGCCTGCCCGCTCCGCCAACAGGGGCTTCAGCACCGCCCGTGACCGAAGGCGGCACGGCCGGGATCGCCGCCGCTGCCGGGATCCGGGCCGCTGACGGGCTGCTGGACCGTTACGGCCGGCGGGCCACCGACATGCGCCTGTCCCTGACCGACAAATGCAACCTGCGCTGCACCTACTGCATGCCGGCCGAAGGGCTGGACTGGCTCGCCAAGGACAAGGTGCTCAGCGGCGCCGAGATCATCCGGCTGGTAGGCATCGGCGTGGATGTCCTGGGCGTCCGGGAGCTGCGGCTGACCGGCGGCGAGCCGCTGGTGCGGGCTGACCTGGTCGATATCGTGGCCGGAATCCGGGCCAACCACCCCGGGCTGCCGATTTCACTGACCACCAACGGCCTGGGGCTGGATAAAAAGGCCCAGGCGCTCAGGGACGCAGGGCTTACCCGCATCAACGTGTCGCTGGATTCCCTGCACCCGGATACCTTTGCCCAGCTGACCCGCCGGCCGTTCCTGGCCCGGGTCCTCGCCGGCGTGGAGGAAGCGGCGCGGGTTGGGCTGGGACTGATCAAGATCAACGCGGTGCTGATGCGCGGGATCAACGACGTCGAAGCTCCCGATCTGCTGGAGTGGGCAGTCAGCCACGGGTTTGAGCTGCGCTTCATCGAGCAGATGCCGCTGGACGCAGACCATGGCTGGACCCGTGACGGCATGATCACCGCAGCGGAAATCCGCGGCCGGCTGGAGCGTGACTTCGTCCTTACCCCTGATCCGCGCCAGCGCGACGGCGCCCCCGCCGAGCGTTGGGAAGTCCGGCGCCGGGCGGAACCGGAGACGGTGGCCGGCACGGTGGGCATTATCGCCTCGGTAACCGAGCCCTTCTGCGCCGACTGCCGGCGCACCCGGATCACGGCCGAAGGCAGCGTCCGCAGCTGCCTGTTCTCCCACGAGGAAACCGACCTGCGCGAGCTGCTGCGCTCCCCCGGGGTGGGCGATGCCGAGGTCGCGGCCCGGTGGCAGGATGCCATGTGGGGCAAACCGAAGGCCCACGGAATGGACCATACCGGCCTGGGCGATGCTGACTATGTGCAGCCGGACCGGACCATGAGCGCGATAGGCGGCTAAGTGCTGATCCGATATTTTGGGGCTGCGAAGGCGGCATCCGGCGTGGAAGAGGAAACCCTGGACCTGTCCGGGGCGACGCTTCAGTCGCTGCTGGAACTCCTGGCCGGGCGCCATCCGACGGCCTCCGCCGGTGCTCCCCCGCTCAAGAGCGTGATCTCCCGCAGCACGTTCCTGGTCAACGGCTTTGCAGCGCGTGACCGGTCGGTTCCCCTGCAGCCTCAGGACACCGTGGACATCCTGCCGCCCTTCGCGGGCGGCTAAATAGATGAGAACCCCAGCGGTTGAGCCGCTGAACGCGGAAAGTGCGCCTCCCAGGAGTGGGAAACGCACTTTCCGTGGTCTGAAACCGGGCAGGAAGGGCTAGAAGCCCAGCTCCGCGGCCGATTCGAACGGCCCGACAATCGTGATGGTGCGCGGTGCGGCAGCCAGCTCGGCGGCCAGCGCCTGCACTTCCTCCGCAGTCACTGAACCAATACGGGACAGTGACTCGTCGATGTCGATAAACTCTCCGCTGACCAGTTCGGCCCGCCCCAGCCGGGACATGCGGGAGCTGGAGTCCTCCAGCGCCATGACCATGCCACCGGCGATCTGGCCGCGGGCCTTCTTCAGCTCGGCGGCGTCCACGCCGTCCTTCGCGAGGCGTTCCAGTTCGGACCCCATCAGGTCAATGACCTGCCGGGTCTTGGCCGGAGAGCAGCCGGCGTACATGCCGAAGTACCCGGCATCGGCATAGGACGCAGAGAAGGAATACGTGGAGTAGACCAGGCCGCGCTTTTCGCGGATTTCCTGGAACAGGCGCGAGGACATGCCGCCGCCCAGGATCGTATTCAGGACGCTCATGGCAAACCGCCGGTCATCGGTGGCCGTCAGTGACGGGCAGCCCATGACCACGTTGGCCTGTTCGACCGGCCGGTTGATGACCTGGACTCCGGCGGTGCCGGTGATGACTGCGGGCTCGGTGTTCCGCCGGGGCGCCGGTGTGGCGTCTTCGGACAGGTCCCAGCCGGCCTTCTTCAGGGCATCGAGCACCAGGGCGCAGACGTCGTCGTGCTCCAGGCCGCCGGCAGCGGTGACTACCAGTTCAGTGGGGCGGTAGTAACGCCGGTAGTGCTCCAGCACGGCTTCGCGCGGAACGCTCTTGATCGCCTCGGGAGTGCCGCCGATGGGACGTCCCAGGGCGTGGTCGCCCAGGACGGCTTCGGCGAACTTCTCGTGGCACAGGTCGGCGGGATCATCGGCATCCATGGCAATTTCTTCCAGGATGACGTCGCGTTCCTGCTCCAGCTCCTCCGGGTCCAGGACCGCGGAGGTGATCATGTCGGTGATGACGTCAATGGCCATCGGCAGATCGGTATCCAGCACCCGTGCGTAGTAGCAGGTGCTTTCCTTGGCCGTCGCCGCGTTGGACTCCCCGCCGACCTCGTCAAAGGCCAGCGCGATGTCCAGCGCCGAACGGCGCGTGGTGCCCTTGAACAGCAGGTGCTCAAGGAAGTGGGTGGAGCCGTGCCGGCCCGCGGCTTCATCCCGCGAGCCGACACCAACCCAGAAGCCGATGGTTGCGCTCCGCTGGCCGGGCATGGCTTCGGTCAGCACGCGCACTCCGCCGGGAAGGACGGAACGGCGCACGACGGCGCCTCCCGGAGTTCCCATCACAAGGGACGGGTCACCGGGAAGAGTGGTCAGCGGAAGGCGGACAACCGTCCCGGATGCCGGAGCATTTCCGGCATCGGGACGGGTTCCATCAGCAATATGTGACATCTACTCTGCGGACTCGGTTTCTGCTGCTTCTTCGCCTTCGGCGTCTTCAGCAACAACCGGAGACAGGGACAGCTTGCCGCGGTCATCGATCTTGGTGATTTCCACCTGGATCTTCTGGCCGACGGAAACAACCTCGTCAACGTTGTCGACACGCTTGCCACCGGCGAGCTTACGCAGCTCGGAGATGTGCAGCAGGCCGTCCTTGCCCGGGGTCAGGGAGACGAAGGCACCGAACGTGGTGGTCTTCACTACCGTACCGAGGTAACGCTCGCCGATCTCAGGGATCTGCGGGTTGGCGATCGCATTGATCGCCGCGCGGGCAGCCTCGGCGGATCCGCCGTCGGTTGCGCCGATCAGGACCGTGCCGTCATCTTCAATGGAGATGTCAGCGCCGGTGTCTTCCTGAATCTGGTTGATCATCTTGCCCTTCGGGCCAATGACCTCGCCGATCTTATCCACGGGGATCTTCACCGAGATGATGCGCGGCGCGAACTCGGAGAGCTCGTCCGGGGTATCGATCGCAGCGTCCATGACACCGAGGATGTGCAGGCGGGCTTCACGGGCCTGCTTCAGTGCTGCTGCCAGCACGGATGCGGGGATGCCGTCGAGCTTCGTGTCCAGCTGGATGGCCGTGACGAACTCGGAGGTACCGGCAACCTTGAAGTCCATGTCACCGAAAGCATCTTCGGCGCCGAGGATATCGGTCAGGGCGGCGTAGCGGGTTTCGCCGTCGACCTGGTCGGAGACCAGGCCCATGGCGATACCGGCAACCGGAGCGCGCAGCGGGACACCGGCGTTGAGCATGGACAGCGTCGAGGCGCAGACCGAACCCATGGAGGTGGAACCGTTGGAGCTCAGGGCTTCGGAGACCTGGCGGATGGCGTACGGGAATTCCTCACGCGTCGGCAGCACCGGCATGAGCGCGCGCTCTGCCAGGGCACCGTGGCCGATTTCGCGGCGCTTGGGCGAACCCACGCGGCCGGTTTCACCGGTGGAGTACGGCGGGAAGTTGTAGTTGTGCATGTAGCGCTTACGCGTTACCGGCGACAGCGAGTCGATCTGCTGTTCCATCTTGAGCATGTTCAGCGTGGTGACACCCAGGATCTGGGTTTCGCCGCGCTCGAAGATGGCCGAGCCATGAACGCGGGGCAGAACCTCTACCTCGGCGGTGAGCTGACGGATGTCCGTCAGGCCGCGGCCGTCGATGCGGACCTGCTCCTTGAGGATGCGCTGGCGCACAACCTGCTTGGTGACGGAGCGGAATGCTGCGGAGAGTTCCTTCTCGCGGCCTTCGAAGCGCTCGGAGAGCGAACCAACAACTTCGTCCTTGAGCTGGTCGGCGGCGATGTCGCGTTCCTGCTTGTCGGCGATCGAGAAGACCTTGGCCAGCTTGTCGGCGGCTGCGGCTTCCACTGCTTCGTAGACGTCGTCCTGGTAGTCCAGGAAGATCGGGAACTCGACGGTGGGCTTGGCGGCGCGGGAGGCCAGGTCCGACTGTGCCTCGCACAGAACCTTGATGAACGGCTTGGCCGCTTCCAGGCCCTCTGCAACAACCTCTTCGGTCGGGGCGGTGGCGCCCTCTTCCTTGATGAGGTTCCAGGCTGCGTCGGTGGCTTCGGCTTCCACCATCATGATGGCGACGTCGTCACCGGCAATGCGGCCGGCAACCACCATGGAGAAGACTGCGCGCTCCAGTTCGGAGTGCTTCGGGAAGGCAACCCACTGGTCGTCGATCAGGGCAACGCGGACGCCGCCGATCGGACCGGAGAACGGCAGGCCGCTCAGCTGGGTGGACATGGAGGACGCGTTGATCGCAACGACGTCGTACAGCACGTCGGGGTTGATCGCCAGGACGGTGACCACGATCTGGACCTCGTTGCGCAGGCCCTTGACGAAGGCGGGGCGCAGCGGACGGTCCATCAGGCGGCAGGCCAGGATGGCTTCGGTGGACGGGCGGCCTTCGCGGCGGAAGAACGAGCCCGGGATGCGGCCGGCGGCGTACATGCGCTCTTCGACGTCGACGGTCAGCGGGAAGAAGTCAAAGCCTTCGCGCGGGGACTTGCCGGCTGACGTAGCCGAGAGCAGGACGGTGTCATCGTCGATGTAGACAGTGGCTGCGCCTGCAGCCTGCTGGGCCAGACGGCCGGTTTCAAAGCGGATGACGCGCTGGCCGTACTTGCCGTTGTCAATGACGGCTTCTGCGAACTGAATTTCGGGACCCTCCATAGAAGAGTCACCTCCGTTTCTTCGTTGGCGGAGGCATCCAGCATCGTCCCAATAAACGCGTGCACCGCTCCTGGAGCGGGTCGGTTCAACACCCGGTCTTCGATCGAGGTCCACGGGCACAAACTCCCGGAGACCACTACCGAGGACCGCGAATGCTGCGATGCTGGCTGACTCCTGTTGATGTTTTGCTGGTTACTGCTGTCTTGCTGGTTACTGCTGTAGTGCTTGTGTTTTCACACGGCGGGTGCGCTTCCGGTCAAAGCCGGTGTCCATGCCTGCCTGAAAAGGGCGGCTCCCACGATACGCAGGGCCGCCCTTCTGCAAAGACTACTTACGCAGGCCGAGACGCTCGATGAGCGCACGGTAGCGGGTGATGTCCGTTTCCTTCAGGTAGGAAAGCATACGACGACGACGACCAACCAGGGCCATCAGGCCGCGGCGGGTGTGGTGGTCATGCTTGTGCGTCTTCAGGTGTTCGGTCAGGTCGAGGATACGACGTGACAGCACAGCAACCTGCACCTCAGGCGAACCGGTGTCGCCTTCGGCGCGGGCGAACGCCTGAATGATTTCCTGCTTGACTACGGGATCAAGTGCCAATGTAACTCTCCTAGAGTTGTGCCGTGAGGCCCGAGTCAGCACTGCGCTGCCGGGAACTTGGCGTCCTGCGAGGACGAGTCCTCCAGACGCAAAGAAATTCAGCCGCCACGGACCGCAGCCGAATTTGAACCCAGTTTACCTGTCGGCGCTGCTATCTGTCGAAAGGACATCCCTGGTGCGCGCCACGTCAAGGCGCATCTGCTCGATCAGGGCGGCAGGGCCGGTATAAGCGACCATCCCGCGCAGCCTCTCCACGAACTCGACCACCACCTGCTGGCCATACAGGTTGAAGTCGGTGATCTTCTCGTCCGGCCGGTCGATAACGTGGGCCTCGACCTGCCGGCTGACGCCGTCGAACGTCGGGTTCGAGCCGACCGAGATGGCTGCCGGCCAGCGGGTTCCGGCGGCGTCGACCATCCACCCCGCGTAGATCCCGTCCGCGGGAATCAGCCCGGTGGACTCCGGCGCCAGGTTGGCGGTGGGGAAACCCAGCTCGCGGCCGCGGGCAGCGCCGTGGACCACCTCGCCGCGCATGCGGTGCGTGCGGCCCAGCAGCCGGGCGGCGGTACGTACATCGCCGCTGCGCAGAGCTTCCCGGATCCAGGTCGAGGAGCAGCGCCGGCCGCCGGCGTCGGACCCGTCCGGCAGGGCACCGAAGTCCTCCACTGCCTGTACTTCAAAGCCCAGCTGCGCACCGAGGTCGCGCATGGTCTGCAGGTCACCGGCGTTGCCGCGGCCGAAGCGCACGTCGTGCCCGATCACGACCGCGCAGACGTGCAGCCCGTCCACGAAGACCCGGCGCACGAATTCCTCGGGGGTCAGGGAGGCCAGCTGCAGGTCGTAGTGCATCATCAGCAGCCCGTCCAGGCCCGTGGCTGCCAGCGCCTCGCGGCGGTCCTGCGGGCCCATGATGAGTTCCGGGGCGGCTTCCGGCCGGTGGATCTGGGCCGGATGCGGGTCGAAGGAGATGGCCACGGCTGCGGCGTCCTTGGCGCGGGCCACCTTCACCAGGCGGTCCAGCACGTGCTGGTGGCCCAGGTGCACGCCGTCGAAGTTCCCGATCGTGACTACTGTCGGACCGATACCGGCAGGAACCTCCGCCAGGTCATTCCAGTAGTACACACAGGCTCCTTAGGACAGACGGTTCAAAGGTCGCGGCGGTGCCGCGGCTGGGGGGCCGGCAGCGCACCTGCGCCAACCGGACCTATCCATTATGGCCGAAAAGGATCAGCCCCGCGTTCCGCCGCCGGCAGCTGTACCGCCGCGGTTTGCGTTACCCTCGCTGTATTCGCGCTTGAGGTCGCTGGTCTTGGCGATGAAGCGGTGCCAGACGAGCAGGGCCGGCGGGAAGGCCAGCTCAAGGATCATCAGGATGATCATGCTGTAGTGCGGGGTTCCGCTGAAGGCCCAGGACAGCACCCGGCCGATCCCTCCGAGGAAGACCATCAGGCAGACCAGCCAAAGCATGTTCGCCCATTTGAATTTCACCGCAATGGCAATGAACGCCGCACCGACGCCCACCATCATGGCCGAGAAGAACCGGAACTGGGACTCCAGGGAGGTGTTGACCTCTCCCCCGCCGGTGTCCGGCACACCGGCAGTGCCGGTGACGAGGTAGAAGATCCCGACGGCGGCAATCAGGACACCCACGATGATGACGACGGCGCGGAAGACACCCCAGTCGTCGCTGCTCTTGTACGGCCGAGTCTTGGACTTGGAGGGCTTGCCCTGTGGTGCGGCTGTTCCGGCATTTGTACCGGCAGGCTTTCCAGCGGGCGGAACCTGCAGCTTTTCGGTGGGGCGCGCCCCGGCGGCAGCTGGGTTTTCGGCGGGGTTTCCGGCAGCCGGGTTTCCGGCGGCGGGAACATGCGGCTTGCGCCCTGCAGGGGGCTGGTTCTGGGCCGGCCGGCCCTGATCGGGCTCGGCGGGCTGGGCGGGCTGGCCCTGCCTCGGCTGACCTGCGCCGCCGTCGGGGCGGTCACTGGGACTTGCGGCGGTATTACTCATGTCTGCCCCCTGAAGGCGTGGAAAACCATGCGGATGTGATGCACTCCTGCCATCGTCTCACGCGTCACATCACAAGGGGGCACAGCTGCGGGCCGGTTTTGCGAACCGCGGCTGCCCGGTTGCCTCAGCCGCGTGCGGACGCGCTTCCGCGGTGCCGGTACAGCCACCAGAGGCCGAGCATCGGAAGCAGCAGCGGCACGTAGCCGTAGCCTGCACCGAAGCCGGACCAGACGGTGTCATCGGGCAGCGCGGCAGGATCCACCAGGCCGAAGATCCCCACCGCCAGCACGCCGAGCATTTCGATGCTCACGGCAACAACGGAGACGGCATAGGCGCGGGGGCCGGATTTTGCCAGGCCGACGGTCGCCACGATGTACACGACGGCGGCAAAGGCAGACAACAGGTACGCCACCGGGGCGTGGTCGAACTTGGTGGCGATCTGGAAGCCCGCACGGGCGGTGGCGGCCAGGGCGAAGATCGCGTAAACAGCCACCAGCAGGCGGCCGGGGCCGGCATTGCGGCCGGTCGGTTCGGCTGCCGGCTCAGCCTGGGGGCTGCCGGGTGTATTGGTGGGTTCGGGGTTGTTCATTTTCATGCGAGGGGTACTCCGTCCCAGATCTGTTCCATCCGGAACAACATGACAAAAACCGTGATGCCGACGGCGCCGAGGACCACGTTGGACCAGCGGCTGCGGTCCATCAGCGACCACCAGATGGCGCCTGCCGGAACCAGCATGGCGGTAAAGAGGTAGCCCCAGAACTCCCAGACCGGGCCGGCCACGCCTTCCCCGCCGATCTGGCGGAACACGGCGGTTACGCCGTAGACCAGCAGGAACAGCTCCACGGCGGCCACGGACAGGATGGTGAGGTCGTTCGGCCCCTGCTTCAGGATTGCCGCTCCGAAACACAGGACCAGCGATACCAGGCACACGATGGTGCCCACAATGAACATCGGATCGACAACCACCTACGCTGCCTCGTTCCCGGGCGCGAAGACCAGCAGGGCCTTGGCGTAGGCCGCCGGGAACTCCCCGCCGGAGGGGCCGCGGTTTTCGAGCAGGCCCACCAGCGTGCCGCTCGGGGCGAAGGCGGCCACTGGCGCGCCGTCGTCGTTGGCGGTGTCAGACGGCGCGATGCGGCGGCCGTGGGAAAGATCGGTGGCTTCGGCGGCGGTCAGTTCCCGGACCGGGAACAGCGCGCGGGCGGCGTCGTCGAGCTCGAGGACCTGCAGGTCGGCAGCGAGCTGCTCCAGCGTGGCGGCCTGGGCCAGGCTGTACGGACCCACGCAGGTGCGGCGCAGCGCGGTCAGATGCCCGCCCACGCCCAGGGCGGCGCCGAGGTCGCGGGCCAGGGCACGGATGTAGGTGCCGGAGGAGCAGTCAACGGTGACATCGACGTCGCGCAGCTTGCCGCCGGCTTCGCGGCGGATGTCATGGACCTCGAAGCGGGAGACGGTCACCGGACGCGGCGGAAGGTTCACCTCGGCGCCGGCACGGACCCGGGCGTAGGAGCGTTCCCCGTTGACCTTGATCGCGCTGACGCTGCTGGGGATCTGCTGGATGTCGCCGGTCAGGGCCGCAACGGCAGCCATGATCTCTTCATCGGTGACGGCTGCGGCGATTGTTTCGGCGGTGACCTCGCCCTCGGCGTCGTCAGTCACGGTGGACTGCCCCAGCCGGATGGTCGCTTCGTATGTCTTGGAGGTGCCCACAATGTAGGTGAGCAGGCGCGTGGCCTTGTTGATTCCGATCACCAGCACGCCGGTGGCCATCGGATCCAGTGTCCCGGCATGCCCCACTTTTCGGGTTCCCGCTAGTTTCCGCAGGCGGCCAACCACATCGTGGCTGGTCCATCCCTGCGGCTTGTCCACAATAATCAGCCCTGAACGGACCTGCCCGGAATTCACGCCTTTCAGTATATGCGGCCCCGGACTGCTGTTACGGACGCAGGTCGCTGCGGGCACCGTTGCGGCGATAGCATGCCGGTATGCCTGAGCTCTCCTCCCACGTCCGCGACGCCGCTCCGAACCAGATCCGCGAGATCACCCAAGCCGCGTGGGCGCAGCCCGATTCCATTGTGCTCAGCATTGGGGAACCGGGTTTCCCCACTCCCCCGCACATCCTCGAGGCCGCGCAGGCAACCCTGGGCCGGGACGAGACCGGCTACACCCCCAACGCCGGGATCGCCCCGCTGCGCGCCGCGTTCGCCGACCGCATCTCCCGGCAGACCGGCACGGAGGTGTCACCGGGCCGGGCGTTTGTAACCTCCGGAGCGCAGCAGGGACTGCACCTGGCCATGAGCATGCTGCTGGACGCAGGCGACGAGATCCTCATCCCCAACCCCGGGTATCCCACCTTCGCCATGACGGCCCGGCTGCTGCATGCCGAGCCGGTGGAGTATCCGCTGTATCCCGAGCACGACTTCCAGCCGCGGATCGAGGACATCGAAGCGCTGATCACCGAGAAGACCCGGGTGCTGCTGCTGAATTCACCGTCGAACCCGCTGGGCGCTGTGTTCAGCGCCGGTTTGGTCCGTGACCTGGTGGAGCTGGCACGGCGCCGGGACCTGTGGATCATTTCGGATGAATGCTACGAGGCGTTCACTTACGACGTCCCCCATGTGAGTCCGCTGGCGTACGACGGCGGACCGGGCGGGGAACGCGTGATTGTCTCAGTCACGCTGTCCAAGACATACGGCCTCACCGGGCTGCGGATCGGCGCCCTCATTACTCCTGCCGGGCTCGAGGCTCCGATGAGCATCGCGATGGAGGCGATCGTCTCCTGCGTTGCATCCCCGTCGCAGTACGCGGCCCTGGCTGCGCTGACCGGGCCGCAGGATTACGTCAGCGCGGCTGCCGCACATTACCGCACCAACCGGGATGCGGCGTCGGCCGTCCTTGACGCCAAGTCCATCCCGTACCTGAAGGCGCAGGGGGCGTTCTACCTCTGGGCCGACCTCTCCCACGCCTCGGACGGCAACGTCCGGGCATGGACGCAGAAGTTCCTCGCGGAGCAGGGTGTGGCCGTGGCGCCGGGAACCGCTTTCGGCTCGATCGGTGAAGGGTGGATCCGGATCGCGTTGTGCGGTGATGCCGTGGAGCTGGTGACCGGGCTCGGACGTCTTCCGGCGCGGGATTCCGGGTAAATTCGGTAAACCACGCTGCCCCCGCCGTCGACTGTCGGGATCACGCCGCTTCCAGGGGGCCGAAGGGGCATCACCTCGACACTCGGCGTGCCGAAGGGGCATGACCTCCACACTCGGCGTGGCAAAGGGGCATGACCTCCACACTCGGCGAGGCGTACCGGGCGTGATGCCACCACGGCGGATCGACCGAAGGTGGCCCGGGACAGCGCTACCGGCGACATACGCCTGGCCGGCACGTGGGCCCGCAGCCGATTACCCACTACCCGGTTGGTTGCAGCAAGTGGAGTACTTCAGCACCGGATCCTGATATGTACCTGCCCAAACGCTGAGCCTAAGCTGTGAAAGCTTCATCCGGGGGCGTGGCTGGGAACCGCGGAAATGTTGAAGCGAGTCTCGCATTGCACTTGACCAATGCTGAGGAGATCACCGTGAAAAAAGCACCCCCCGCCATTGCCGTCCTGGCCGCTGCGGCGGCCCTTGGGCTGGGCGCCTCCCCCGCTTCTGCCGGAGGTTGGGACAATGATCCACCGGATACGCCGCCCACAGCAGGCGAAGTCAGCACCGTCGCCGAAGGACTGCTCTCGCCCCTGAGCTTCGCCGTCGGCCGGGGACCGATATTCGACGTGGCCCAAAGCAACCTCGGGCTGCTGACCCGGATCACCGGCGACGGGACCACCGAGGTCCTCGATACCGGGCCCGAGGGCTATTCTTCGGGAGCTGTCTCGCGGTCCAGCGGAACCACGTACTACACAATGGCCGTCGGAGCCATGACCCATGATCCTTCGGAGAATTTCTCGGTTCTCAAGTCGATCGACAGCGACGGCACGATCGAGACCCTCGCCGACATCGCAACCTACGAATACACGGAAAACCCTGACAGCATCAATACCTACGGCTTCGAGGGCCTGGATCAGGCCTGTGCGGCGCAGCTCCCCCCGGACATGCCGGCCAGCTACACAGGGCTGCCAGACTCCAACCCCTATGCCACCCTTCCCGTTGATGACGGCGTGATCGTGGCAGATGCCGGCACCAACGCGCTGCTGCTGGTGGACACCGACGGCGGCATTTCCACACTGGCCGTCCTGCCGCCCATACCCGCCACGATCACGGCCGAAGCCGCAGCGGGGCTGGCGCTCCCGGCGTGCACTGTCGGCCAGGTCTACAATCTGGAACCGGTGCCGACCGATGTCGAGATGGGACCCGACGGCAGCCTGTACGTGACATCGCTGCCCGGAGGGCCTCCGGACCTGGGCGTCGCGCCGGGATCGGTGTTTCAAGTGAACCCGGACGATGGAACCTCGGAACTGGTTGCCACGGGTTTTGCTGCTGCCACCGGCCTGGCCGTGAACGACAACGGAGACATTTTCGTAGCTGAATTGTTCGGCAACCGCATTTCGGTGGTCCGTGCCGGATCTGACACTCCGGAACTGTTCTACGAAGTGAACCAGCCTGCCGCCCTGGAGCTGCGCGGCGACGTTCTCTACGCGAGCGTGGACGCCTTGCCGCCGGGAGGGGAAGCGACGGAGCCCGAAACCGGAGAGCCCCCTGTGGCGGAGCCTCCCGTCGATCCGGGGCCACCCGCCGGACGGATCATCAGCATCCAGCTCGACGACGGCCAGGGTGACGGCCATGGCGATGATTGTGACGACGGCAAGGGCCACGGCCACGGCGACGGGTACGGCGCCGGCTGGGGCCATGGCGGAGGCAAGGGCGATGGGTACGGCACCGGCTGGGGCCATGGCGGAGGCAAGGGCGACGGGTACGGCGCCGGCTGGGGCCATGGCGGAGGCAAGGGCGACGGTAAAGGTGACGGCCACGGCTGGGGCAAAGGAAAGGGCCACGGTTACGGCGCAGGCTGGGGACATGACGGAGGCCGCAGGTAGCGCCTAGCGGACACCGCCGAACACATCAGCTTCAACAGCAAAGAGGGGCGGTTCCTTTCGGAACCGCCCCTCTTCTCTTCTCCGTCCCGTGGACGAAGTGCTGCTGACTACTTTGCGTCGGAACCGGTCGGAGTTTCCTCGTCGTCGTCTTCGTCGAAGTCCTCGTCCTTGCGGTACGGGTCGGCTTCGCCGGCGTACGTCGCGCCTTCCTTGAGGGCCTCAAGCTCCGCGTCGCGCTTCTTGGCGGCACGGATCAGTTCCTCGAGGTGGCTGGCGTTGACAGGGATCTCGTCGGGGACGAATTCCAGGGTCGGCGTCAGGCGAACGGTGATGTTCTTTCCGACCTCGGCACGCAGGACGCCGCGTGCGGACTCCAGCGCAGCCTTGGTGTCTGCCTGCTGTTCCTCGTCACCAAATACCGTGTAGTAAAGGGTGGCGTGCTGCAGGTCATTGGTGACACGGGCATCGGTGAGAGTCACAAACCCCAGCCGGGGATCCTTGATCCGCCGTTCCAGCGCCTGGGCAACTACAACCTTGATTCGGTCAGCGAGTTTCGCAGCGCGTGCTGGATCTGCCATTACCTCTCCTTAATAAGATGTGCGGGTTCGTACGACGACGGCGGCCGGGCCGGCACATCGTGCACGTTCGCAGCCCGGGGCCCGCCTGTCTGACAGGAGCGGCCACCGGAGCTGCCGAAGCGGGAGGGGCCAACACGATGGTGCCGGCCCTCCCGCTTGGGGGCGGGGCCGCCGGAAACCGGCAGCCCCGCCTGAGTACTGCTATGCGCGCGGCTTCTCGCGCATTTCGAAGGTCTCGATGATGTCGCCTGTGTTGACGTCATTGAACGAGCCCAGACCGATACCACACTCGAAGTCCGTACGGACCTCGGTGGCGTCGTCCTTGAACCGCTTGAGCGACTCAACGGTGAGGTTGTCACCGATGACCTTGCCGTCACGGGTAACCCGTGCCTTGGCGTTGCGCCGGATAACACCGGAGCGGACGATCGAGCCGGCAATGTTTCCGAACTTGGAGGAACGGAAGACTTCGCGGACCTCGGCGGTGCCGAGCTGGACTTCTTCGTACTCGGGCTTGAGCATGCCCTTGAGTGCAAGCTCAATGTCATCAATTGCTGCGTAGATGACGGAGTAGAAGCGCATGTCCACGCCTTCGCGCTCTGCCAGGTCGGCAACGCGCTCGGCCGGCTTGACGTTGAAGCCGATGATGACGGCGTTGTCCACCGTCGCCAGGTTGACGTCGTTCTGCGTGATGGCACCAACGCCGCGGTGGATGACGCGCAGCTGCACGCCTTCGCCGACGTCGATCTTGAGCAGCGAGTCTTCCAGGGCTTCAACGGCACCGGAAACGTCACCCTTGAGGATGAGGTTAAGGGTGTCAACCTTGCCGTCAGCAACGGCCTGGTCGAAGTCCTCGAGGCTGATGCGCTTGCGGCGCTTGGCCAGTGCGGCGTTACGGTCCGCTGCTTCACGCTTTTCAGCGATCTGGCGGGCCGTGCGCTCATCGTCGGTGACGAAGAACGTGTCGCCGGCGCGGGGAACGTTGGACAGACCCAGCACCTGGACCGGACGGGAAGGTCCGGCTTCGGTAACGGTCTCGCCGTTCTCGTTGAACATTGCGCGGACGCGGCCGTGGGCCGTACCGGCAACGATCGTGTCGCCGACCTTCAGCGTTCCGGACTGGACCAGAACGGTGGCAACTGCACCGCGGCCCTTGTCCAGGTTGGCTTCAATCGCGATACCGCGGGCGTCCTTGTTCGGGTTGGCGCGCATGTCCAGGGCAGCGTCTGCGGTCAGCAGCACAGCCTCGAGCAGGGCGTCGATGTTGAGGTTCTGGCGGGCAGAGACCTCAACGAACATGGTGTCGCCACCGTATTCCTCGGGAACCAGACCGTATTCGGTCAGCTGGCCGCGGACCTTCTCCGGGTTGGCGCCTTCCTTGTCGATCTTGTTCACTGCAACCACGATCGGCACATTTGCTGCCTGGGCGTGGTTCAGCGCTTCAATCGTCTGCGGCATGACGCCGTCATCGGCTGCGACAACCAGGACCGCGATGTCGGTGACCTTGGCACCACGTGCACGCATGGCGGTGAACGCCTCGTGGCCCGGGGTGTCAATGAAGGTGATCGGACGGGTAGTGCCTTCATGATCGAACTGGATCTGGTAGGCACCGATGTGCTGGGTGATGCCGCCGGCTTCACCTTCAACCACCTTGGTGTTGCGGATGGCATCCAGCAGGCGCGTCTTACCGTGGTCAACGTGACCCATGATCGTGACAACCGGAGGACGTGCCTCAAGGTCGTCGTCGCCTTCTGCTTCCAGCTCGGCATCGAAGTCGATGTCGAACGTGCTCAGCAGTTCGCGCTCTTCGTCTTCCGGCGAGACAACCTGGATCTTGTAGCCCAGCTCCGAACCCAGGACACCGAATGTCTCTTCGTCCAGGGACTGCGTGGCCGTTGCCATTTCACCGAGGTGGAACAGAACGGTTACGAGTGCTGCCGGGTTGGCCTCAATCTTGTCGGCGAAGTCCGTGATGGACGCGCCGCGGCGCAGACGGACAACAGTGTTGCCGTCGCCGCGGGGTACCGAAACGCCACCCAGCGACGGAGCTGACATCTGCTCCAGTTCCTGCCGCTTTGCCCGCTTCGACTTGCGCTGCTTGCCGCGTCCTGCGCCACCCTTGCCGAAAGCACCGGCAGTGCCGCCGCGTCCGCGGCCGCCCTTGCCGAAGCCGCCGCCAACGGGTGCGCCGCCGCCTGCACCGGGAGCTCCGCCCGGTGCGCCGCCCGGACCCCTGCGGGGTCCGCCACCGGCACCGCCGCGGGCCGGGGCTGCCGGCCGCTCGGTGCGGTTGGGCATCATGCCCGGAGTAGGACGGGGACCGCCGGGACCGGCGGGACGAGCCGAAGCCGGACGGGGTGCGCCCGGACGGGCCGAAGCCGGACGGGGTGCACCCGGACGGGGACCGCCGGAGCCTGCAGCCGGACGGGGTCCGCCGGCGCCTGCTGCTGCTGCGGGACGTTCGGTGTTCTCGTCACGACGGCCCGGACGGGGCATGCCCTGGGACGGAGCGAACGGGTTGTTGCCCGGACGCGGTGCGCCCGTGCCCCGCTCGTTCTCGCCGCGGCCACGGGGGCGCGGCATGCCCTGGGAGGGGGCAAACGGGTTGTTGCCCGGACGCGGTGCGCCGGGACGGGGTGCGCTGCTGCGGGTTTCGCCGTCAGCGGGCGCAGCAGGCTTTTCGGCCGCGGGGGCCTTCGGTGCCGGGCGTGCGCCGGGCTTGACGCCTGACGGTGCGGCGGCCGGCTTGTCAGCAGCCGGTGCCTTCTCTGCAGCGGGTGCTGCCGGAGCCGGCGTGGCCGGCTTCTCGGCGGCGGGTGCTGCCGGAGCCGGTGCGGCGGGGGCTGCCGGAGCAGCTGCCGATGCCGGGGTAGGTGCCGACGGCGCCGGTGCAACTGGTGCTGCGGCCGGGCGCGGGCCGGGAGTGCCTGCCTGAGCGGCGGGCTTGGAATCGGGCTTGGATTCGGACGCCGGGAAGGCGCCACGAAGCTTCTTGACTACAGGTGCCTCAATTGTTGATGAGGCAGAACGGACGAATTCGCCCAGTTCCTGCAGTTTTGCAACTGCATCCTTCGAGGTGATGCCGAGCTCTTTGGCGAGCTCGTGTACGCGGACCTTGGCCACATTTCTCCTGTCTCGGTCCGCACCGAGCCAGGTACGAACCGTCTATTTCCTGCGGGCTTCCACTGCAGTCACAGCAAAGCCCATAGCAGAGCACAACAAAGCACTCATCGCTGGGTACTCATCGGGTTTCCATCAGATTTCTGACCCGCTTTCAGGTTGGACGGTTTCGAGCCCGCTCCCGGACGGAGCCGACTCAAGAGCCTTGAACCAAGCTTCCGCATCCGCGGTATCCACCTGGCCCCGAAAGGCCCGATTGAACGCACGTCGCCGAAGCGCTGCTGCAAAGCATGCTGATCCGCGGTGCACCCAGGCCCCGCGGCCAGACATACGGCGGTGTTCGTCGATGTGGACGGCAATCCTGCCATCCGACTCGACGCCAACCAGCCGTATCAGAACGGCCTGGTCATCCTTTTTCCTGCATCCGATGCATGTCCTCTGTGGGATATGCACTGCAGCGCCTGAGGCTGCAGAGGATGTTGGGAAAGCGGATGGTGACCCGGCCTCATACATTCTAACGCTTTTCTTCCCTTGTGCCGCATTCACCGCTGGGTGCGCGAGCTTAGGCGCTCTTGGCGTCGGAGACGATGTCGATCCGCCAGCCGGTCAGCTTCGCGGCGAGGCGGGCATTCTGCCCTTCCTTGCCGATTGCCAGAGAGAGCTGGTAGTCGGGAACAACAACGCGCGCCGAACGGGTGTCCTCATCCGTGATGGTGACGGAAGTCACGCGCGACGGCGAGAGTGAATTGCCGATGAAGGTGGCCGGATCATCGCTGTAGTCCACGATGTCGATCTTCTCGTCGTGCAGTTCCGTCATGACGGCGCGGACACGCGAACCCATTTCACCGATGCAGGCGCCCTTGGCGTTGATGCCGGAGACATTGCCCTTTACCGCGATCTTGGTGCGGTGGCCGGCTTCGCGGGCCAGCGCAACAATCTCGACGCTTCCGTCGGCGATTTCAGGAACTTCCAGCTCGAAGAGCTTCCGGACCAGGCCCGGGTGGGAGCGGGACAGGGTGATGGACGGGCCCTTGAAACCGCGGCGGACGTCCACCACGAAGGCCCGGATCCGGGAACCGTGCGTGTACTTCTCACCGGGGACCTGCTCCGTGGGAGGCAGCAGTGCCTCCACGGCACCCAGGTTCACCTGAATCATGTGCGGGTTGTTGCCCTGCTGGATCTGCCCGGAGACGATTTCTCCCTCACGGCCCTTGAACTCACCGACGATGGCGTCGTCTTCGACGTCGCGCAGCCGCTGCAGGATGATCTGGCGGGCGGTGCTTGCGGCAATACGGCCAAAACCGGTGGGGGTGTCGTCGAACTCGCCCACGGCCTCGCCGTCGTCGTCCACTTCCGTAGCCCAAATGGTGACGTGGCCATTCTTGCGGTCCACCTCGGCACGGGCTTTGTCCTGCGCGCCGGCGGTCTTGTGGTAAGCCACCAAAAGCGCCTGCTCGATGGTCGGAACCAGCAGATCCAAGGGGATCTCCCGTTCGCGTTCCAGCAGCCTCAGCGCACTCATATCAATATCCATCTAGGCCTCCTCAGCTGTGGGTTCTTCATCACTGTCGGCGATGCCGTCCAGCGGTACATCTTCGATATGCGCGAATTCGACTTCAACGCGTCCCTTGCGGATGTTCTCGAAGGGCAGGGTCCTCTGCTCGCCCTGCTTCGGCTTCATGCCCTTCTTGACCGGCAGTTCGGGGATCAGGGTGATGCCGTGGTCGTCTACGGACACCAGGCGGCCCATGACGTCGTCGCCGGTCAGGACGTTGACGCTGACCATGCGCCCGACGTTGCGGCGCCAGTGGCGCGGCGCTGTCAACGGGCGCGAAACACCGGGAGACGAGACCTCGAGGCTGTAGGGCCGGCCGTCGTCGTGCGGATCTGCATCCATGGCTTCGGAAATTGCGTGCGCGACGTCGGAGATGCGGTCGAGGCTGACGCCGCCGGCTTCACCTTCGGGAAGGTCGACAATGACGTGTACGGTGCGGTTGGCACCTGCCATTTTGATCTCGATGTCCTCGAGGAAAAGCTGCTGCTGTTCAACCGTGGGAGCGAGGAAGTTCTTGAGGCGCTGGGTTTCAGCGGTGATTTCTGCGTGCATGGCCTTCTTGCGGTAATCCGATGACGTGTCTTTTTTGGGGCTGGGCCGAACCGCCATAGGTGCCTCCCACTAGATGATGTTGTACCTACTAGCGTACCGACATTCCTGAGTCCCCGAGGCATCGGTGCTGATGGGGCGGCGTTCATGGCATCATCAGATGTAGTGAAAAAGCCACCGTCCCGCAGAACGCCCGCGGCCGGCCGCGCCGGATGGGCGACGGCGGTCCTGGGCGGCGTGAGGCGTACCACTCTGTTGCTGGTGCTGACCGCCGTGGTATTGAGCCTGGGCCTGGTCGCAGGCAACGGTTCCGGCGACGGCCGAGCCGCCAACTTCTCCGAGATCGCGCAGACCGATGCCCGCGCCGCCGCAGTGGAACTCTCGCGGCAGGCCCGCGCCCTGGCCGCGGACCCGGCGGGAGTGCCTAAGGTCATTGCGGCCGAGTTGGAAGGCCAGGCGGATGTGCTGGCAGACCAGTCGATCCTGCTGGTCCGGCCCGGCAGCCTCCGCAGCGGCGCGCTGCCCTTTCCCGATGCGGCGCAAACCCCGTCCGCACCCGCCGAGGCCTACATTCAGGCCCTGACCGCCTCCGCCCGGGCCAGCCTCGATGCCGCAGTGCGCGCCGATCCCGGAACCGCACGCCTGCTGGCCTCGACCGGGGCCGCCCAGCAGGTGCTGGCAGCCCGGGCCGCCGAAGCCGCCGGGATAGCTGCTCCGGGTCGCTGGCTGCCCGTTGCCCCGACAGCCGCAACTCCGGACTGCGCCCCGGAAGCGGCTGGCAGCGATCCAGCCGACACCGGAACATCCGGAGCGCAGTCCCCGGCCGGGCAGCCCGCCGAGGCGCCGGTTCCCACCGCAGCCACCTCGGGTCCGGAAGCACCTGCCCCTGACGCCGCAGCAGCACTCCAGGCCGTTGTGGACACGGAGTTCGGTGCCGCCTACGCCTACGAGGTGGCCATGGCCCGCACCACCGGTTTGGCTGCTGCCGAGCTGCTGGAGGAGAAGCGGGAGGCCCATCTGGCTGCCGGAGACCAGGCTGTGGACCTGCTGCCCCAGGTCTGCCTGCCGGCGCTGACCCCAACACCGGCCTATGCCCTGCCGGCGTCCTTCGGTGCGGATCCGGCCGGGGCGCTGGCGGATCTGGAAGCGGCAACGCCCGGCGTGTACGCGGATCTGTCGTCGCTGGGCAACGGCACCGTCCGTGCCTGGGCCGTTGAACGGCTGGCCGGGCTGAGCCTGGACCTGTACACGGACACCCGCAGTGTCCCCGCCTCCCCCGGCCTCGAGGCCCAGCCTGCGGGACTGCCGTGGATAGCCGGCACGGCCTAGCCTGTAGTAATGCGTCAGCCACTCCTGCGTCCCTGCGGCGGTCCCGGAATCATCACTGCCCAGCTCCCCGCTGCCCCCTTCGCCACGTCGGCCTGCCTGGTTCCTGACAGTGACCTGGTTCCTGACAGTGATGCGGTGCAGCCGTGGAGCTGAGCATTCCAGCGGAACTGCGCCAGCGGTACAGCCGCGACCGTTCCGGGCAGCGGTGGCTGGCCGCCCTTCCGCGGCTCGTGGCAGAGGCCGTGGAGCGCTGGGACCTGGCCCTGACACTGCCCGCGGGGAGCGGGCCCTGGTCGGGGCAGGGTGCCCTGGTCCTGCCGGTTGACTCTCCACACGGCGCTGCCGTGCTCAAGGTTGCCTATCCCCATGATGAGGCCCTCACCGAGCCTGCCGCGCTGGGCCTGTGGGGCGGGCATGGTGCCGTGGCGCTCTATGCCAGCCACACCGACAGCGGCACCCTGCTCCTGGAGCGGCTGGACCCCCTGCGGACTCTCGCCGGCGCCAACATGGATACCGCGGTCCAGGTCTGGGGAGGACTGGTACGCAAGCTCTCACTGCCAGCCGCCGACTCCCCCGGCTGGGCCGGTGTCCCCTCCCTCGCCGAGCGGGCCGAGCAGCTTAGTGATGAGCTGCCTGCCGATTGGGAGGACCTGGGCCGGCCCTGTGAACGCCGCCTGTTGGAAGCCGCCCTGGAGGTGTGCCAGACCCGCGGGGCGGTGGGACGGCGCAGCAGCAACGATGTGCTGGTCCACACCGACCTGCACTTCGGCAATATCCTGTACCGCGGTGGTGCTTCCGGCGAACCGTCCGGGTTCGTGGCCATCGATCCGCAGGCCATGGTGGGGGAAGCCGAATTTGCTGCCGCACCGATGCTGTGGAACCGGCTCGAGGATCTGGCCCCGGCCCGTCCGGAGGCGGCACTGCGGGAGCGGCTGGCCCGGCTCTGCGGCGCAGCCGGCCTGGACACCGAGGCCGCGCGGGCCTGGAGCGTGCTCCGGGAAGTGGACAACGCCCTGGATTACACCCGGGCGGGCCGGCGCAAGGATGCGGAGCGGTCGGTCTGGGTGGCCACCGCGATCGCCGGCTAAGCCCTCGGATAGACGCGGGCTCAGCCGCGGATGTTCTCCACCCACACGTCGTAGCCCAGCTTGCAGATCAGGGCTGAAACGACCACCAGGAACACGATCCGGATGAACTTGCTGCCCTGCTTCACGGCCATCCGCGCGCCGATGTAGCCGCCCACCATGTTGGCCAGGCCCAGGATCAGGCCGATCCCCCACAGCAGCGCGCCGTTGGGCAGGAAGAACGCCAGGGCGCCGAGGTTGGTGGCCATGTTCACGATTTTGGCCTTGGCGCTGGCGGCCAGGAAGTTGTATCCGAGGAACGTGACCATGGAGATGATCAGGAAGGACCCGGTTCCCGGTCCGATCAGCCCGTCATAGAACCCGATCACGAGGCCGATGGCCCCGGCTGTTCCGTAGTGCCGGCGCCCCTGGTGACGGAGCTTGGTGAGCTCGCCGACCGTCGGCTTGGTGGCGGTGAAGACAGCCACGGCAATCAGCGCCACCACGATGATCGGCTTGAACACCGAGGAGGGCAGCGTGGTCGCCAGCACGGCTCCCCCGAAGCTGCCAACCAGCGCGATGCCGGCCATGGGCAGGGCGGTGCGCAAATCCGGATGCGCGCGCCGGTAATACGTGATGGCGCTGGTGGTGGTGCCGAAGATGGAACCCATCTTGTTCGTTGCCAGCGCCTGCACCGGTGTGATCCCCGGAATCAGCAGCAGGGCGGGCAGCTGCAGCAGCCCGCCGCCGCCCACCACCGCGTCCACCCAGCCGGCGGCCAGGCCTGCCACCACCACAAGGAGGATGGTGGCAAGCTGGATCTCCTCGAGACCGGAGACCACTGGGTACTACTGCGCTGCTACACGGCGCACGTACTCCACCGCTTCGGCCACCGGCACGTTTTCGGCAACGCCGGTGGCACGGTCCTTGATCTCGACGACGCCGTCGGCCAGCCCGCGGCCGACCACCAGGATGGTGGGGACGCCGATCAGCTCGGCGTCGCCGAACTTCACGCCGGGAGAGACCTTGGGGCGGTCATCGTAAATGACTTCCAGGCCCGCGGCTTCGAGTTCCTCGGACAGGGTGGCGGCAGCTGCGAAGATTTCCTCGCCGCGGCCGGTGGCCACCACATGGACATCGGCCGGAGCGACGGCGCGCGGCCAGATGATGCCCTTATCGTCGTGGTTGGACTCGGCCAGGGCGGCGACGGCGCGGGTGACACCCACGCCGTAGGAGCCCATGGTCACGGTGACCAGCTTGCCGTTCTTGTCCAGGACCTTCACGCCCAGGGCCTCCGCGTACTTGCGGCCGAGCTGGAAGATGTGGCCCATTTCGATGCCGCGGGCCGCTTCGAGCGGACCGGAGCCGTCCGGAGCCTCGTCGCCCTCGCGGACCTCCACGGCCTCAATGACGCCGTCCCAAGTGAAGTCGCGCCCGGCCACGAGGCCGATGACGTGCTTGCCGGCCTGGTTGGCGCCGGTGATCCAGCTGGTGCCCGAGACAACGCGCGGGTCCACCAGGTACAGCAGACCGGTGGCGGATTCGGTGCCGAGGACCGGTTCCTCAACGGACAGGCCCGGGCCGATGTAGCCCTTGACCAGGCCCGGATGCTTCTTGATGTCTTCGTCGGAGGCCGCCTCGACTTCGAGCTCGCCGCCGATCTCGACATGTGAGGCAATGTTCGCTTCGATGCGCTTGAGGTCCACGGCACGGTCTCCGGGAACGCCGACGACGACGATCCGGCGTTCGCCCGTGGGCAGCTTCACGGCCAGGACGACGTTCTTCAGCGTGTCAGCCGCAGTCCATTCGCCGGCTTCACGCGGGAAGCGGGCATTGACGTCGGCGACCAGGGTCTCGATGGTCGGGGTGTCGGGAGTGTCGACAACCTTCGCTTCCGGGGCACCGGTGAAGTCGATGGGGGCCGGGGCGACGCTGGTCACGGCCTCGACGTTGGCTGCGTAGCCGCCGGCGGACCGGACGTAGGTGTCCTCGCCGACCGGTGTCGGGTGCAGGAATTCCTCGCTCTTGGACCCGCCCATGGCGCCGGACACAGCGGACACGACCACGATCTCCAGGCCGAGGCGCTCGAAGATGCGCAGGTAGGCACCGCGGTGGGCCTGGTAGCTGGCCTCCAGGCCGTCGTCGTCAATGTCGAAGGAGTAGGAGTCCTTCATGATGAATTCGCGGCCGCGCAGCAGGCCGGCGCGCGGCCGGGCTTCGTCGCGGTACTTGTTCTGGATCTGGAACAGGGAGACCGGCAGGTCCTTGTACGAGCTGTACAGGTCCTTGACCAGCAGCGCGAACATTTCCTCATGCGTGGGGGCCAGCAGGTAATCGTTGCCCTTGCGGTCCTGCAGGCGGAACAGGTTTTCGCCGTACTCGGTCCAGCGGTTGGTGGCTTCGTAGGGTTCGCGCGGCAGCAGCGCCGGGAAGTGGACTTCCTGGGCGCCGATGGCGGCCATCTCCTCGCGGATGATGGTCTCGACCTTGCCCAGCACGCGCAGGCCCAGCGGCAGCCAGGAGTAGATGCCGGGGGCGGCGCGGCGGATGTAACCGGCCCGCACCAGCAGGCGGTGGCTGGCAACCTCGGCATCGGAGGGGTCGTCGCGCAGGGTACGCAGGAAAAGATTGGAAAGTCGAAGGACCACGCTGGGTATCCGTTTCTGCAGCCATCGGCTGCATTCAAGCTGGGAACAGGGAAATAACGCTCCCCTCTAATCTAGCGCGTGCCGCCCCCGCAGGCGGACAGGCTGTACAACGACGACGGGGCCGGACCAGCGCTGCAGGTCCGGCCCCGGTTCGCACGGGTTGTGATTAGTGCAGGTTACTTCTTTTCGAGTTCTGCAAGTGCCGCATTGATGGTTTCCTCGGCACTGGCCACGGCGGCCGCTGTATCGGTCGGGTCGAAGATGGTGACGCTGAGACTCGTCGTACCCGAGAGAGCCCTGACCAGAACGGTTTCAGACTGCCCATCGGCCCTCGTAATCGTGGCCCGGTACGCCTGGGTGGCCGGCGCCTCCGAGGCAGCTTCAAGGGCTTCGACTGCACCGGTGAGGGCCACTCCCCCGCGCTCGAGCTGGAATTCGGCGCAGTCCGTCGCGAGCTGGGCACCGGTCTCGGCCTGTTAGCGAATCGGTTGCCGTGAGCATCAGGATCGCCATGCTGGCGTTATCCAGCACACCTGCGATGTCGGTGGTGGCCAGAACGTCACACTGTTCGGGGGTGACCGTAACTCCGGCCAGGGCGTCCGGGGTGCCCTCGAGCAGTGGAGCCAGGGTTTCCTGATTGAAGATGTCCCCGCCCAGGCCCTCGTCTGCCTTGACTGCCTGGAGCGCGGCCTCGAGCTCTTCCGGCGTGTACTGATCCTGGCCAACGGACAGGGTGGGGGTCGGGGAGGACTCTGCCGAGCCGGAGTCGGCTGCCTCGCTTGAGCTGCCGCAGCCGGAAAGTGCAAAGACTCCGGCAACAAGCAGTGCGCCTGTTTCCCCCATAGATGTCCCACTGTCCGGCGTTGACCGGAAGCGGAGGTCGTATTCCGTCTGGGCTTCCTGTCTGACCAGCAAGCACACTGAGCATCCTAGTGAGACGACACGCGTCATACGAAATCAGAAGAGGGAAATCAGAAAAGGATGGTCGCGAAGGTCCCCACCTGCTCGAAGCCCACGGTTTCGTACGTGGCGCGGGCGGGGGCGTTGTACGCGTTGACGTACAGGCTGACCACCGGCGCGACCTGCCGTGCAGCCTCCACCACGGCCGACATATAGGGCGCGCTCAGTCCCCGTCCGCGGTAGGAGGGATTCACCCAGACGCCCTGGATCTGCACCACAGAGCTGGAGACAGTGCCCAGTTCTGCCTTGAAGACCACCTGGCCTGAAGCGTCGAAGTCCACCAGTGACTGCTGCCGGGCAATCAGGGACTTGACCCGCTGCCGGTAATGATGGCTGCCGCCGGAGACCGGCGAATAACCCACTTCCTCCTCGAACATCGCGGCGCAGGCCGGCAGCAGGACGTCCAGCTCAGCGGGCTGGGCGTAACGCAGACCCGGGGCGGGTGAGACCTGCGAAGTACCTGTCATCTGCAGCAGCGGCTGGTCGCTGCGCACGTCAAAGGGCTGCGGACTGGAGAACTGCAGCTGGGACCAGATGGACAGCACCGCTTCGGAGGGTCCAAAAATAGAGGAGTAGCGGCGGCCGGAGCGGGCAAGGAACGCGCCGATCTCAGGCCCGGTATCCGCGTCCACACCGACGGGCACCAGATTGACGCCGGCCCAGCAGGCCGCGATCAGCTCGTCGCCGTCAAAAACGCCGACGACCCGGCCGCCGGCAGCGGTGGGCGCGGCGGTCCGGGTCGTTTCAAGATGTGACAACACGAAGATATTGGCGACCGGATCGGCTTCGGCCAAAGCCCAGAGGGCAGCAGTATCGGCGTGGTCCAGGATGCGGAGCGCGCCGGAGCTGCTGCCGCGGATCCCGTCTGTTTCGCGGCCTGCGGTACCTGTCTTAGCCGACAGTAACCATGGGGCCACCCGTGCCAGCATTTTCGCCATCGGATTCCCCCATGCTCTCTGCGATCTTCATAGCCTCTTCAATGAGGGTCTCAACGATCTGGTCTTCGGGGACAGTCTTGATGACTTCCCCCTTCACAAAGATCTGGCCCTTGCCGTTGCCGGAAGCAACGCCGAGGTCAGCTTCACGGGCCTCGCCCGGTCCGTTCACGACACAACCCATGACTGCGACGCGGAGGGGAACCTCCATGCCTTCCAGACCGGCCGTCACCTGCTCAGCGAGAGTGTACACGTCCACCTGGGCACGGCCGCAGGACGGGCAGGACACGATTTCGAGTTTGCGCGGGCGCAGGTTCAGCGACTGCAGGATCTGGTTGCCAACCTTGATTTCCTCTACCGGCGGGGCGGAGAGGGAAACACGGATGGTGTCGCCGATGCCCTGGGAGAGCAGGGCGCCAAAGGCGGTGGCGGACTTGATGGTTCCCTGGAAGGCAGGACCTGCTTCGGTCACGCCCAAGTGCAGCGGCCAGTCGCCGCGATCGGCCAGCAGCTCGTAGGCGCGCACCATGACCACCGGGTCATTGTGCTTGACCGAGATCTTGAAGTCGTGGAAGTCGTGTTCCTCGAAAAGGGAAGCTTCCCAGACGGCGGATTCAACCAGTGCTTCCGGGGTTGCCTTGCCGTACTTGGCCAGCAGCCGCGGATCCAGCGACCCGGCGTTGACGCCAATGCGGATGGAGGTGCCGTGGTCCTTGGCGACCTGGGCGATTTCCTTGATCTGGTCGTCGAACTTGCGGATGTTGCCCGGGTTTACCCGGACAGCGGCGCAGCCTGCTTCGATCGCGGCGAACACGTACTTCGGCTGGAAGTGGATGTCAGCGATCACGGGGATCTGCGACTTCTTCGCGATGATCGGCAGCGCCGCGGCGTCGTCGGCACTGGGGCAGGCCACACGGACGATGTCGCAGCCCGATGCCGTCAACTCGGCAATCTGCTGCAGGGTGGCGTTGATATCCGTGGTCGGCGTCGTCGTCATGGACTGGACACTGATCGGCGAATCGGATCCGACACCGACCGACCCCACCTTGATCTGGCGGGTCTTGCGCCGCGGCGCGAGGGTGGGCGGCGGGGCTGCTGGCATTCCAAGGTTGACCGAGGTCAAAACGTCCTCCATGTGCCCACAAGGGCAGTTATTCGATTGAAAGCGCGGTGCGAACCTGCGCTTGTCTATTATCCACCCCGCACCTGGGCGGAATGAACGAATTTCGTTGCAGGCTTAGACCAGGTGGGCAAATGGTCCGATAACGGGCTGCCACTCCGTGGTCTTCATCCCGGAGATGGCGCCTACGGCGGCGAACGGGTCCTTCATCAGCAGTGAAGAGAGGTCAACCTCGTCTTCGGCGGTGAAAATCAGCAGTGCACCGGCCCCGTCCTTGAACGGACCCGATGCCAGCACACGGCCTTCCTCGAGCAGGCCGGCCAGCCACTCGCGGTGAGCCGGGCGGTGCTCGTCCCGAATCTGGGCGGAATCGGCGTCGTAAACGTACTCAACTGCAAAAATACTCATTGCCCCAGCCTACGGGATGGCCGCCTCAGAGCAGGAAGGCGCGGGCCGCGGCGGCTACCGCCACTGCCCACAGCATTGAGGTCAAAGTCCCGATAATGAACCGCTCAGCGGCCGCCGGTGTGTCTTTGAGCTCAGCGTAGCGGCCCAGGCCCTTGATGGCGACGACGTAGGCGATCGCCACCGGCTCTGCGGCCAGCACCGACGCGGCTACCGCCAGCCGTTCCAGGACGCCGATCACCAGCCCGCCGCGGAGCACGGATCCGGGCGCCGGCCCGCTGCTGCGGCCTGCCGTGGCAGGAGTTGGGGCCGGGCGCGGGGCCGGAGATATGGCAGCTGATCCAGCCGGGGCCGGAACTGCGGCGGCGGCCGGCAGTTCCGCGTCCCGGTCCTGGTCCGCGGCCGGATCGGAATCGGAGAAGGGCGGTCCGGAATTTTCCACGGCGCGGGCCAGCCGCAGGACACCGGCTGTCACCGGCCAGCCGAGGACGGCAGCAGCCAGCAGGGTCAGGACGATCCAGAGGAACTCCATCAGGCACGCTCCCCCGGGACGGCCGCGGCTGTCCCGGGCGCCCCCGAGGCATCCGACGTGACGGGATTCTGCCCGTCAGGTTTCGGCCCACCTGAAGCCAGGTCGTCGGCTCTGGAGAGCAGGACGGCGGCGGCGGGGCGGGCCGCCCATTCCTCCTGCCATCCGGCACGGGCAGTGGTTTTACCGACCGACTGCGGGCTGATCCCGAGCCTGCGCGCTGCCGCGCTCTGGGCACCCCAGATACCGGGCTCCACCTGGTCCAGGATGCGCCATTGCTCCGCGGAACGGTCCCGGATGAGCCTGCCGATGAGCACCAGCACGGCCTCTGCTTCTGCAGCACCTGGGGCGCCAGCCACTGCCAGGGGCGGGCGGTCACCGGTTTTCTTGGCCCGGTCCACCGCCTCCCGGGCGGCGAAAAACGCCGGGCCCGAGGCTTCACGGGTGCTCACGGGCAGCGGGGTGTCCACGGCTCCGACTCCAATCCCCACTGACCAGTGGCCGTTGCGCAGGGCGAGCAGGGCGGCATCCACCGCGGTGCCGGCGTCGGCCGTGATGCCCTGGACTTCATCACCCACGGAGCGTTCGAAGGCACGGTCCATGGGCACGCCGCGCAGCAGCTCCAGGAGTTCGGGCACCCGGTCCCGGCCGCCGCGGCTGCCCTTTTGGTCGATCGTCAGCACGAACATGTTGAAACCGTAGCCGGTTGAAATCCGAATATCAACCGTTTACGGCTTCAAATCCGCGAACCCCGGGCCGCCCTGCCGGAAGAGGCTGGGCCTAGTTGAAGAGGCTCACCGGCTTCACGATGTCCGCGTAAATCAACAGGGCGCTCATGCCCATGAGCAGGATCGCCACCGCATAAGTCAGGGGCAGCATCTTGGCCAGGTCGAAGTGGCCCGGATCCGGCCGCTTGAAGAGCTTGGCCACCCGGCGGCGCAGCCCTTCCCAGAGGGCGCCGGCCACGTGTCCACCGTCCAGCGGCAGCAGCGGGATCAGGTTGAAGACAAAGAGTGCCAGGTTCACGCTGGCGACCAGCCCCACCAGGGTAGCGACCCGGCTTTCCACGGGCACTTCCTCCATGGAGGAGATTTCACCGGCGATGCGCCCCACGCCCACAACACTCATGGGGCCGTTCGGATCGCGTTCCTCCGAGGAGAACGCCGCCTGGGCGACGTCCACCACACGCTGGGGCAGGTTGAGGATCACGCCGGCGATGCTGGACAGGTTCTCCCCCACGGCGGGCAGCACTTCGGATCCCGGCTGGCGGACCAGCTCGGTGGAGGCAGCCACGCCAATGAACCCAACCTCCTGCGTCACCGGGTTGCCTGCGTCGTCCACCGCCGGCGCGCCGTCGTCGCCGGCCACCGGGCGTTCGGTGAGCAACGGGGTGATGACCGTGTCGTGTTCCACGCCGTCGCGCATGTAAGTGATCGGCACTGATTGGCCGGCCGCGTCCCGGATGCGGGAGGACAGGTCTTCCCAGGACGTGACAGGGCTGCCGTTGAACTCGGTGATCGTGTCGCCGGGCAGGAGACCGGCCTGATAGGCGGGCGCTGCCGGGTCGGCGTCGGTGCACTCGGTCTGTCCCTGGGCTGCCTGGTCAGAGGTGATGACGCACTGGTTCACCTCTGAAAGGGTGGTGGTGCTCTGTGCCGTTCCGAAGCCCATGAGCAGCACGGCAAAGAGCACGACGCCGATCACCAGGTTCATGAACGGTCCGCCGAGCATCACGATGATGCGCTTCCAGATCGGCAGGTTGTAAAAGACCCGGTTCTCGTCACCGGGCTGCAGCTGTTCCGCTGCCGCGGAGCGTGCATCCGTGGCCAGCTGCTGGAACATTCCGGTGCTGGAGCTGCGGACGGTCCCATCGGTTTCGTCGGCGGCGTTCGGCGGGTACATGCCGACCATGGATACATAACCGCCCAGCGGCAGGGCCTTGACGCCGTACTCGGTTTCGCCGCGGCGGCGGGAGAATATGGTCGGACCGAAGCCGATCATGTACTGGGTCACCCGGACCTTGAACGCTTTGGCCGGTACCAAATGGCCCACTTCGTGCAGGGCAATGGACACGGCGATGCCGACGGCCACGAACAGCACGCCCAGGATGAAGAGCAGAACGGTCAAGGGTTTTTCCTTCGGGGTTATGGAGTTGTGCGGAAAACTACCGGCCGCAGCGGGCGCGTGCCGCTGTGCGGGCCCACTTTTCCGCAGCGAGCACCGACTCCAGGGTGAGTTCCGCGGTGTCGGTGTGTTCGGCCAATACGGCCGCGATCGTATCAACGATGTCTGTGAATCCGATGAGTCCGTCGTGGAAGGCATCCACGGCCTCTTCGTTGGCTGCGTTGTACACGGCCATGCCGGTGCCGCCGGCCGCGGCGGTGGCCTTGGCCAGAGCGACGGCGGGAAATGCCTCCTCGTCCAGCGGCTCGAACGTCCAGGTGGCGGCCTTGGACCAGTCGCAGGGCTTCGCGGCGCCCGGAACCCGGTCCGGCCAGCCCATGCCCAGGGCGATCGGCAGGCGCATGTCCGGCGGGGAGGCCTGCGCGATGGTGGAGCCGTCCACGAACTGAACCATGGAATGCACCACGGACTGCGGGTGGACGACGACGTCGATCCGGTCCAGCGGCACGTCGAAGAGCAGGTGGGCTTCGATGACTTCCAGGGCCTTGTTGACCATGGAGGCCGAGTTGGTGGTGACCATCCGGCCCATTTTCCAGGTCGGGTGGGCCAGTGCCTGGTCGGGGGTGACGTGTTCGAGCTGGCTGCGGGTCATGCCGCGGAACGGACCGCCGGAAGCGGTGACGACCAGACGGTCCACCTCCGCGTCGGTGCCCGAGCGCAGGGCCTGGGCCAGGGCGGAGTGCTCGGAATCCACCGGCACCAGCTGTCCCGGAGCTGCTGCCCGCTTGACCAGCTCGCCTCCGACGATCAGGGATTCCTTGTTCGCCAGGGCCAGCAGGTGGCCGGCGGCCAGTGCGGCAAGGGTGGGTTCCAGGCCGATGGAACCGGTAATGCCGTTCAGGACCACCTCGGCCTCGGGCCAGGCGGCGATGGCGGTGGCTGCGGAGGGGCCGGTGAAGAGTTCCGGGTCATAGTCGTTGACACCGGCGTCGCGGGATGCAGCCTCGATGGCGTTGCGCAGGGTGGCGGTGTCAACGACGGCTGCGCCGACGGCGGCGGCCCGGGTATGGACGGCCTGCCGGGCGAGCAGGTCCAGGTTGGACCCGCCGGCGGCCAGGGCAACAATGGTGAACCGGTCCGGGGCGCCGTCGGCCACGTCGATGGCCTGAGTGCCGATCGATCCGGTGGAGCCCAGGAGCACCACGCGCCGGGGCACGCCCTCGGTACTGCCGAAGGGGCGGTCGGTGGCTGCGGACGGGGTGCCGGAAAAACCTTGAAGCTGCATGGTTCAAGTATTACGCACCGCGGCTGTCGCGGGCTGCGCTCCCGGTGCTCTGGCCACGGGTGGAGCCCGCCATAACTGCGATCTCGATACCGGGGACGCCGGGATAACCGGCAGAGCTGCACTCTCGGCGGCGGGCGACAGCGTGCTACTTCGCCAGAGCTGCACTCTCGGCGCCGGGGGCGCCCGGGTACTCGCCATATGTGCGCACTCGGCGGCGAGAGCGCACCTAACGCGGGAAAAGGTCCGTGCCCGGACCGCGAGAGTACACGTTTGGCGACTTCCAGAGGCCCGACCCCGCCGTAGGTGCACTCTCGATGCCGGGGACATCCGGATAACCGCCACAACTGCACACTCGACGGGCGGCGCACCAGCTCCCACCCTATGGGGACAGGGGTGACAGGCGGCGGGCGCCCCATCAGCTGCGGGAGTGGACGAGAGGGGGAACCACCCGTGCCAGCGGAGTCGGCGAAGCCTGCCGCCGGCCCCGGGAGGGCACCAGATTGGGGCCGGCTGGGAAGGCCGGCTACAACGTGATGGGCAGGGCCGCGACGGCGTCCGGGATCGGGTCGTTGCCCGAGACAACGTCCAGGGTGAGCCGGGCGCCGCGGCCGCTGTGGATCAGCTCCGCGAGGACCGCCGCGACGTCGTGCCGGGGAATGCTGCCCGGCTCGACCTCGGGGGCAAGTTCCACCAGGCCCACGGCCTGGTCATTGGTCAGGTGCCCCGGCCGCACGATGGTCCAGTCCAGGTCGCGGGTCTTGAGGTCCTCCTCGGCAGCCAGCTTGGCAACGAGGTAGGCGTACATGACGTCGTCGAGGCCCTCCGGCCGGGCACCCCCGGCCACCGCATCGAGACCGTCGGCGGAGATCTGCACAAAGCGGGACACCCCGGCCTGTTCCGCTCCTTCGGCCAGCAGCACTGCGGCACCGCGGTCCACGCTGTCCTTCCGGGCGGCACCGCTGCCCGGGCCGGCACCCGCGGCGAAAACGGCTGCGTCGGCACCGGTGAGGACCTGGATGACGTCGTCGACCGTGCTGTTCTCCAGGTCGATAACCACCGGGGCAACGCCGTCGGCCTCCACGTCAGCGGCCTGGTCCGGGTTGCGGATCAGGCCGGCCACATCGTGGCCGTTGGCGGTGAGCAGCCGGCCGAGTTCGCGGGCAATCTGTCCATGGGCACCTGCTATGACTATGCGCATCTTAAGAAGGTAACGCAGCCCCTGTTCCCAGCGCCCGGGTGCCTCGGGAATTCGGCTGCCGGAGCCCCGAGATCAACAGCCGCGCACTGGCAGCCGGCGCAGCAGCTACCGGCCGGCGCGGCGCAGTGTCTGCCGGGCCTGCTTCAGCAGCGGACCGTCGATCATCTGGCCGCGGAAGCTGAACACTCCGCCCTGGTTCTCGGATTCGGTGATGAGCTCGGCCGCGTACAGAACCTCATCCTCCGACGGCGCATAGGCCGCGCGCACCGCCGGCACCTGCCCGGGATGGATGCAGGCCTTGGCAGCGAAACCGGAGGCAACACCGTCGCGTGCTTCCAGCTCGAGGCCCCCGGTATCTTCGATGCTGCCGTAGATCGAGTCGATGGCGCCCTTGCCGTAGGCACCGGCGGCCAGCAGCACCGTGGCCCGGGCGTGCTGGGCCACGCCCCGGTAACTGCCGTCGGCGTGGCGGCTGGATTCCCCGCCGAGGGAGGCCATCAGGTCTTCGGCGCCCCACATCAGCGCGGTCACGCATGCCACCTGCGCAATCTCGGCCGCGCGGACCACGCCCAGGGCGGTTTCCAGCAGGGCGACGACGTCGAAGTCCGCGAGCGCCGCACCGAGGGCCGCGGGGTCCTCTGCCTTGGCGACCATCAGGGTCCGGTAGGGCGTTTGCCGGATGGCGGCCAGGTCCTTCTCGAAGTCAGCGGACCCCACCGGGTTGACCCGGACGATCGTGGTCTCCGGATCCAGGTCGGAGTCGACCAGGTTCCGGCGGGCGGCGTCCTTATCGCCGGGGGCCACTGCGTCCTCGAGGTCCAGGATCACGGCGTCGGCGCGGTCAGCTGCCTTGGCGAAGCGCTCGGGCCGGTCAGCCGGGCAAAAGAGCAGGGCCGGACCCATGGGGAAAGTGGTCACGTGGAAATCTCCTTCAGTGCGGGTGGTGCGTCCAACCTATCCTTCGTCCCGGGCGGATTCCATCCACATCAATGCGGTCCGGGTGCAGCGCGCCACCACATTCCCGTGCTGGTTGCGGCCGGTATGGGCCAGGGTGACAATTCCCTGTCCCGGGCGGGACCCGGACGGACGCTTGTCCACCACCTCGGTCTCCGTGTACAGCGTGTCGCCGTGGAAGAGCGGCTGCGGAAAGCTAATCTCCCCCAGCCCCAGCTGCGCCACCAGGGTGCCCTGGGTCAGCTGCCCCACGGACTGGCCCACCATCGTGGCGAGCGTGAACATCGAGTTCACCAGCCGCTGGCCAAAGGGTTCGCCCGCACTGTAGGCGGCATCCAGGTGCAGGCCCTGGGTGTTCATGGTCAGGGTGGTGAACAGGACGTTGTCCGCCTCCGTGACAGTGCGGCCCGGGCGGTGCCGGTAGATCACCCCTGGCTCGAACTCCTCGTACCAGAGCCCGCGCTGCTCAATGACCCGCGGTGCCATGGCCAGCTCCTCGGTCCCGGCGTCGGGCTCCTCATACGTCACAGCCCAACCTCCAGCCGCGCGCCGGTGGCGGCCAGCACCTCGTCCACGCTCACCCCGGGAGCGGTTTCGCGCAGGACCAGCCCCCCGGGGCCCACCTCGATCACGGCCAGGTCGGTGACGATCAGGTCCACGCAGCCCTTTCCGGTCAGCGGCAGCGAACATTCGGACACGATCTTGGGGTTGCCGCCGCGGTCGGTGTGGTCCATCATCACGATCAGCTTCTTGGCCCCGAACACCAGGTCCATCGCCCCGCCCATGCCCTTGACCATCTTGCCGGGAACCATCCAGTTGGCCAGGTCCCCGTTGGCTGCCACTTCCATGGCACCGAGCACCGCCACATCCACATGCCCGCCGCGGACCATGCCGAAGGACGCCGCGGAATCGAAGAACGACGCACCGGCATTGACCGTGACGGTTTCCTTGCCGGCGTTGATCAGGTCCGGGTCCAGTTCCGCTTCGGTGGGATAGGGGCCGACGCCGAGCACCCCGTTTTCCGAGTGCAGCACCACTTCCACTCCCTCGGGAATGAAGTTGGGGATCAGTGTGGGCATGCCGATCCCGAGGTTGACGTATTGTCCGTTTTCCAGCTCGCGGGCCACGCGGGCGGCCAGCTCGTTCCGGGTCAGTGCCATGTCAGGAATCCTTTTGTGGATGCCGCCGCTGCCGGGGTTCCGGTAGTGGCGGTCACGGTCCGCTTTTCGATGCGCTTCTCCCCCGGTGCCACCGGGACGACCCGTTGGACGAAGATGCCCGGGACATGGACCGAGGCCGGGTCCAGCTCGCCGGGTTCCACCAGCTCTTCCACCTCGGCAATGGTGATTTTTCCGGCCATGGCACAGAGCGGGTTGAAGTTCATGGCGGTGGCATGGAAGACCAGGTTGCCGTGCCGGTCCCCCTTCCACGCGTGGACCAGCGCGAAGTCCGGGGTCAGGGACTCCTCCAGCACGTACTCCGCGTCGCCGAAGGTGCGCACTTCCTTGGCGTCCGAGGCCTGCAGCACACCGCCGTCGCCGTCGTACTTCTGCGGCAGCCCGCCCTCGCTGACCTGGGTTCCCACCCCGGCGCTCGTATAGAACGCGGGGATGCCTGCCCCGCCGGCGCGCAGCTTCTCGGCGAGCGTGCCCTGCGGCGTGAGGATGACTTCCAGCTCGCCGGCGAGGAACTGCCGGGCAAATTCTTTGTTCTCCCCCACGTAGGAGCTGACCGTGCGGCGGATCCGGTGGTCGGCCAGCAGCCGGCCCAGGCCCCAGTCATCGACGCCGCAGTTGTTGCTGACCGTCTCCAAGTCGGAAGCCCCGGCGTCGTGCAGGGCATCGATCAGTGCCACGGGAATGCCGCACAGTCCAAAGCCGCCCACGGCCAGGGAGGCGCCGTCGGGGATGTCGGCGACGGCGTCGGCAGCCGTGGCTATCACCTTGTTAATCATGGATCCACCGTTCGTTAATCGCCGTTGACCAACCGGACATCCTAGAGCCCCAGTTCCCGGGCGATCAGCATCAGCTGGACCTCCGTGGTGCCCTCGCCCACTTCCAGGATCTTGGAATCGCGGTAGTGGCGGGCCACCCGGAACTCGTTGATGAAACCATAACCCCCGAAAATCTGGGTGGCGTCGCGGGCATTGTCCATGGCCGCCTCGCCTGCGACCAGCTTAGCCATGGCCGCCTGGGTCTTGAACGGCTTGCCGGCGAGCATCCGCGCGGCGGCGTCGTAGTAGGCCAGCCGGGCGGTGTGGGCGCGGGTCTGCATCCGGGCGATCTTGAAGGAAATGGCCTGGTTGGTGCCGATCGCAGCCCCAAAGGCCTCGCGTTCCTTGGCGTAGCGCAGGGCTTCCTCGACGCATCCCTGGGCTGCTCCGGTGGCGAGGGCGGCAATCGCGATGCGTCCCTCGTCCAGGATCTGCAGGAAGTTCGCGAAGCCGCGGCCCTCGGCGCCAAGCAGGTTGGCTTCCGGAACCCGGACGTTGTTCAGGGTGAGCGGATGGGTGTCCGAGGCATTCCAGCCCACCTTGTTGTAGGCCTTTTCCGCAGTGAAGCCGGGGGTGTCGGTGGGAACCAGGAGGGTGGAGATCTGCTTCTTGACCGTGCTGCCGCCGTGGCCGTCCGGAACCTCAGTGCTTCCGGTGACGGCTGTGACGGTGACCAGGGTGGTGATGTCGGTGCCGGAGTTGGTGATGAACTCCTTGGTCCCGTTGATCACCCACTGCCCATTCTCGCGGTGCGCGTTGGTCCGGGTGCCGCCGGCGTCTGAACCGGCTTCGCTCTCGGTCAGCCCGAAACCGGCGAGCGCCGTGCCGGAGGCGAGGGAGGGCAGCCACTGCTGCTTCTGCTCCTCGGTGCCGAACCGGTAGATGGGCATGGCTCCCAGGGACACGCCGGCCTCCAGGGTGATGGCCACGGACTGGTCCACCCGGGCCAGCTGCTCCAGGGCCAGGGCGAGGGCAAAATAGTCGCCGCCCTGTCCGCCGTACTGCTCCGGGAACGGCAGGCCGAACAGGCCCATCTCCCCCATCTGCGCCACTACCTTGTAGGGGAAGGTGTGCTCGGCGTCGTGCTGGGCGGATACGGGCGCGACGACGGTGTCGGCGAAGTCGCGGACGGTATCCACCAGGTCCTGGTAGTCCTCGTTCAGGTCAAAGTCCGGCATGTCCTGCTCCTTCGGTTGCGGGGTTTGGGGTGGCGGGGTCCGGGACGGGGTCCGCCGGCATGATGGTCGCCAGCACCTGGTCGGCCTTGACCAGGTCGCCGGGCCGCAGGTTCAGCGACACGGTGCCAGTGAGCGGCGCGGTGAGCTGGTGCTCCATCTTCATGGCCTCGACGCTGAGCAGCGGCTGCCCGGCGGTGACGGAGTCGCCGTCGGCGACTGCCACGGCCGTCACCGTCCCGGGCATCGGCGAGCGCAGTACCGGATCGGCGGCACCGTCGGCACGGCCCGCCGCGGCCAGCGCCGCAGCCAGCAGTTCGCGTCGGCTGCGGATCCGCAGTTCGGCGGCATATCCGCCGTCGGCAACCCACACCGTGCCGGGGCCGCGGTCGGGGCCGGGTACCGGGGCCAAGGTCAGCGGGTGCACGGTGCCGTCCAGCGTGAGCAGGACACGGTCCCCGTCCCGGTGCAGCGACGCCCTATGCTCCGGTCCCCCGTTGATGGTGACCATGGCGTCCGTTGCGCTGCCGCGGACGGTGACGACGACGTCGCGAGGTACCGGGGCGCCCGCGCCGGGCGCAGGAGGCGCGGCGGGCGCAGGAGGTGCGGCGGCCGCGAAGGTGAGCGTCAACGGCCGGTGCACCCCGATCCGCCAGCCGTCGGCCCGCCGCCAGGGCGAGGGGTCCGCCGTCCGGCCCGCAGCCGGTGCTGAGGACAAGCCCGGTGCGGCGGCCCCGGCCAGCTCCTCCACCCGGACCAGCGCGGCGGCGGCCAACTCCGGTTCAGAAGGGCTGCGGAAGGTCAGCCCCGGCAGCTTCCGTTCGATCATGGTGGTATCCAGGCGGCCGGCCCGGACGTCGGGATCGTTGACCAGCAGGCGCAGGTATTCCAGGTTGGTGCCGATTCCCAGGATGACGGTCTGCGCCAGTGCTGCATCCAGCCGGTCCAGCGCGCTCTGCCGGTCCGGGCCCCACGCGATCACCTTGGCCAGCATCGGGTCGTAGCTGGAGGAGACGGTGAGTCCCGGCAGCAGCGAGGAGTCCACCCGGATCCCCTCCCCTGCGGCCTCCTGCAGGCGGTGTACCCGCCCGGAGGTGGGCAGGAAGTCCCGCGCCGGGTTCTCCGCATAGACCCGGGCTTCCACGGCGTGGCCGGTGAGGCGCACATCGTCCTGGACCAGCTCCAGCTTCTCGCCGGCGGCAATGCGGACCTGCCATTCGACCAGGTCCAGTCCGGTGACCATCTCGGTCACCGGGTGCTCCACCTGCAGCCGGGTGTTCATCTCCATGAAGAAGAACTCTCCGGGGGCCGCGTCGGAAACCAGGAACTCCACCGTTCCGGCCCCGGTGTAGTCCACCGACCGGGCCGCCTCGCAGGCAGCCTCCCCGATCCGGGCGCGGGTTGCCTCGTCCAGCAGGACCGATGGCGCCTCCTCAATGACCTTCTGGTGGCGTCGCTGCAGCGAGCACTCACGCTCCCCCAGATGGATCACGTTGCCATGGCTGTCCGCCAGCACCTGCACCTCGATGTGCCGGGGCACAGCGATCAGCCGTTCCAGGAAGAGGGTGTCGTCGCCGAACGCCGATGCCGCGACCCGGCGGGCGGTGGGCAACGCGGCCGGCAGGTCTGCGGCGTTTTCCACCGCGTGCATGCCCTTGCCGCCGCCTCCGGCCGAGGGCTTGATCAGCAGCGGGAAGCCCACGGAGGCGGCGGCGGTGATCAGCTGGTCGTCGGTCAGGCCGGGTTCGGCGATACCCGGCACCACCGGAACCCCGTGCGAGGAGACGTGGTTCTTTGACCGGATCTTGTCCCCCATCAGGTCCAGTGCGCGCACGCCGGGGCCGATGAACACAATCCCGGCAGCTTCAAGGGCCCGGGCGAACTCGGCGCTTTCGCTGAGGAACCCGTAGCCGGGGTGCACCGCCTGCGCTCCGGAGCGCCGGCAGGCAGCGAGCACGGCCTCGATGTTGAGGTAGCTGTCCCGGGGCGCCGCCGGGCCGAGCCGGACGGCAAGGTCGGCCTCGCGCACGTGCCGCGCGCCGGCGTCGTCGTCGCTGTAGACCGCAACGGAGCGGATCCCCAGCCGGCGCAGGGTCGCGATGATGCGGCAGGCGATTTCGCCGCGGTTGGCGACCAGGACGGTGTCGAAGAGTGCGTCGGTCATAATCTGCTCACATCCGGAAGAGGCCGAAGGAGGTCTCCGGCAGCGGGGCGTTGGCGCAGGCGTCCAGGGCCAGGCCCAGGACGGTGCGGGTGTCAGCGGGGTCGATGACGCCGTCATCCCACAGCCGGGCCGTGGAATAGTACGGGCTGCCCTGGGCCTCGTAAGTGTCGCGGATGGGCGCCTTGAAGGCCTCCTCGGCGCCGGCGCCCCACTCCTCGCCGCGGGCCTCGAGCTGGTCGCGCTTGACGGTGGCCAGGACTGAGGAGGCCTGGGCGCCGCCCATGACCGAGATCCGCGCCGCCGGCCACATCCAGAGGAAGCGCGGGCTGTAGGCGCGCCCGCACATCGAGTAGTTGCCTGCGCCGAAGGATCCGCCGACCACAACGGTCAGCTTGGGTACGCGGGCCGTGGCGACGGCGGTGACCATCTTGGCGCCGTTCTTCGCGATGCCGCCTGCCTCGTAGTCCCGGCCGACCATAAAGCCGGAGATGTTCTGCAGGAAGATCAGCGGAATGCCGCGCTGGTCGCACAGTTCAATGAAGTGGGCGCCCTTGAGCGCTGACTCCGAGAAGAGGACGCCGTTGTTGGCGACGATCCCCACCCGGTGGCCGTGCAGCCGGGCGAAGCCGGTGACCAGGGTGGCGCCGTAGTCCTTCTTGAATTCGGAGAATTCGCTGCCGTCCACCAGCCGGGCGATCAGTTCGCGCACGTCGTACGGGGTCTGCAGGTCAGTGGGCACGGTGCCGTAGATTTCCTCCGCAGGGTACGACGGCGCCCGGCCGGGCTGGATCTCCCAGGCCGGGGACTGTTCGGGGAAGGTTTCCACGATGCTGCGGACGATTTCCAGGGCGTGCGCGTCGTTCTCGGCCAGGTGGTCGGTGACGCCGCTGACCCGGGAGTGCAGGTCTCCGCCGCCGAGCTCCTCGGCGGTCACGATTTCCCCGATGGCCGCTTTCACCAGCGGGGGGCCGCCCAGGAAGATGGTCCCCTGGTTGCGCACGATCACCGTTTCGTCGCTCATCGCTGGCACATAGGCGCCGCCGGCGGTGCACGAGCCCAGGACGGCGGCGATCTGCGGAATCTTCCGGGCCGACATCTGCGCCTGGTTGAAGAAGATCCGGCCGAAGTGCTCCCGGTCGGGAAAGACATCGTCCTGCAGCGGCAGGTACGCGCCCCCGGAGTCCACCAGATAGATGCAGGGCAGGCGGTTCTCGAAGGCGATTTCCTGCGCACGGAGGTGCTTCTTGACGGTCATCGGATAGTACGTGCCGCCCTTGACCGTGGCGTCATTGGACAGCACCATGACCTGCCGGCCGTGAACCAGGCCGATGCCGGCCACGAGTCCGGCGCCCGGGCACTCGTCGTCGTACATGCCGTTGGCGGCCAGCGGGGCGATCTCCAGGAAGGGGCTGCCCTCGTCGAGCAGCCGGTCGACCCGCTCGCGCGGCAGCAGCTTGCCGCGGGCGGTGTGCCGTTCCCTGGAGCGCGCGGGCCCGCCCAGCGCCGTCTCGGCCAGCCGCTCCCGCAGGTCCTTCGCCAGATCCGCCTGGGCCGCGGCATTGCGGGCATACTGCGGTGAAGCCGGATCCAGCAGGGTTGCAAGGGTCTCCATTGACGTCTCTCTGCTCGCTGGGGCGGCAGCCTCCCGGGGCGGCCCGAAGGCCATATGTCGGTTAATCACCGCTAACTCAAATTAAGGTTATTGGTTATTAACCGACCTGTCCACCACAATGGAAAGCGAGCTTGGAAACGAATCTGCCGGAAAGGGTGGCATGGACGCAGCCAAAGAAGAAGCATCACCAGCGGTCCCGAGGAAATCGGGGGCGCCGCTGGCGGCTGTCCGCACCACCGGCCGCAGCCTGGCCAAGGCTTCCCGACGGGCTGCGATGCTCGATGCAGCCGCTGCCCTCTTCGCCGAGCGTGGCTACAACGGTGTCTCCATTGAAGAGCTGGGTGCGGCTGCCGGCGTCAGCGGCCCCGCCGTCTACCGGCATTTCAGCGGCAAGCCCGCGGTGCTGTCCGCCCTGCTGGTAGGGGTCAGCGAGGATCTGCTCGACGGCGGCAAAGCCGTGGTTGCCGAGTCCGCCACCGCGGAGACGGCCCTGCGCGGCCTCATTGAATTCCAGGTCGACTTTGCCTTGCGCCAGGCGGACGTGATCCGGGTTCAGGACCGGGATCTGAACAGCTTGCCCGAAACTGACGAACGGGCAGTGCGCTCGCTGCAGCGCCAATATGTGGAGGTCTGGGTCGATGCGCTGTCCGCGCTGCACCCCGGAACCGGGCTTCCCCTGCTCCGGCAGCGGGCACAGGCTGTTTTTGGCCTGATCAATTCCACCTCCCATACCCTGAACCGGAGAATGGGCCCCCGGGAGATGTCGCGCCTGAGGTCACTACTGGAAACAATGGCCTGGGCCGCCCTCAAGGCCTAGTAGGCTGAACTAAACCCCTCGAGCAGAAAGACCTGCTGTGATTGAGCTTCGTGCCGTAGTTCCCGCCGATTTGGATGAATTCTTTTCCCATCAGTTGGATCCAAGCGCCAACCAGATGGCCGCATTTGCTGCCAAGAACCCGTCAGACCGGGGTGTGTTTGACCACCACTGGCAGAACATCCTGAATGACCCCAACATCACCGTGCGCACGATCGTTGCCGATGGCGACGTCGTCGGCAGCATCCTTGCTTACCGCGAGTCCGGCGTTCCGGAAATCAGCTACTGGATCGATACCGCCCGCTGGGGCCAGGGCATCACCACGGCGGCCGTGGGCCAGTTCCTGCAGGAATTCGCCGAGCGCCCCATCCGCGCCCGGGCCGTGGCGGACAATGCCAGCTCCATCGCCATCCTGGAGAAGCACGGCTTCACCGTGATCGGGGAGGCGCAGGGCTTCGCCAACGCACGCGGCGCCGTCGTGCGCGAACTCGAGCTTGAGCTGAGCTAGCCGCACCTCGAAACTGCACACGGACCCGCCGCCGGACAATGTCCGACGGCGGGTCTTTGCCTTTCCCGGCGGGTTCCCCGCCCTGAACCGGGAACCGCCCCTACGCCAGGGCGAGCGCCATGGCCGGCTCGGAGAGGACCAGTCCCACATCGCTGAGGAACCGGGCGCCCTGCTCTCCGTCGACCAGCCGGTGATCGAAGGACAGGCTCAGGGTCATGACCTGGCGCAGGGCAAGCGCACCCTCGTGCGCCCATGGCTGCTCCCGGACCGCCCCCAGTGCCAGGATCCCGGCCTCACCCGGATTCAGGACGGGTGTCCCGGAATCGATGCCGAACACGCCCACGTTCGAGATGGAGAACGTCCCTCCCGCAAGGTCTGCCGGGGTGGTCTTTCCGGCCCGCGCGGTCTGCGCCAGCGATCCGAGGGCCGCTGCGAGGTCCCGGAGCCCCAGGGCCTGGGCGTCCTTGACGTTGGGAACCATCAGTCCGCGCGGAGTGGCCGCGGCAATGCCCAGGTTCACGTATCCGTAGTGGACGATCTCCCGGGCTGACTCGTCCCAGCGGGAATTCAGCGACGGATGCCGGGCGAGCGCCAGGCACACCGCCTTGGCCGCCAGGGTCAGCGGGGTCAGTTTCAATCCCTCGAAGGCCGGCTGGGTGCGCAGCCGCTTCAGCAGTTCCACCGAGGCGGTGACGTCCACGGTGAGGAAGACCGTTACATGCGGAGCCGTGAACGCGCTGGCCACCATGGCCGCTGCGGTGTGCTTGCGCATCCCGGCGATTGGAATCCGCGTCTCCCGGCTGCCAGCCCGGCTGGCATCAAGGGCGGGGCCGGCCTCCGCCGGTGCCACAGCCGGCGGCGGCGGCAGGTGCGCCGGGGATGACACGCCTTCTGCCGCGCGGGTTACGTCATGCCGGACGATCAGTCCGTCGGGTCCGGTTCCCTCCACCTGCTCCAGGTTTATGCCCAGGTCGCGGGCCAGCTTGCGGACCGGCGGGGTGGAGCGCGGACGCTCCTTCGAAGGCCGGGGCTCCTGCGGCGGAACCCCCTGCTGCCCAACCGGGTCCGGCACCGCGGGCGGGTGGTTCCCGGACGCCGGGCGACGGCGGGCCGGCCGTCCGGCCTTCTCGGGAACAGCCCCGTAGCCCACCAGATTGGGAGTGCGCTTCTGCGGCTCGTCCTCACCCAGGCTGTCGGGAGCGGCGCTCTCCGCAGAACTCCCGGCCGTTCCGGCCACATCGAACGACACGATCGGCGCGCCGACCGCCACCACCGAGCCGGCGGCCTCGTGAAGCTGCGAGACGATGCCTTCATAGGGCGAGGGAAGCTCCACGACCGCCTTGGCGGTTTCCACGTCGGCGATGACCTGGTTCAGCGTGACGGTGTCCCCCACGGCGATGTGCCAGTTCACGATCTCGGACTCGGTCAGGCCTTCGCCCAGGTCCGGCAGCCGGAATTCGCGGATCACAGGCCTGCTCCTTCCAGCGCAGGGCGGACCGTGCCGGATGGTGCGGGTGCGCTTAGCGAGTTGGGGCGCCGCAAGGCGCGGTCCACGCCGTCGAGGATCCGGTCCAGATCCGGCAGGTGATGGTGTTCGAGCTTTGATGGCGGGTACGGAACATCGAACCCGGTGACCCGGACCGGCGCATGCTCCAGATAATCAAAGCAGCGCTCCGTGATGCTGGCGGAAATCTCGGCCCCCACTCCCCCGGATTTTCCGGCCTCATGGGTGATCACCAGCCGCCCGGTCTTGCGCACCGATGCCTCCACCGTGGCGTAATCCACCGGCGCCAGCGAGCGCAGGTCAATGACCTCCACGGACACTCCCTCATCGGAGGCTGCAATGGCCGCATCGACGGCGGTCATCACCAGCGGACCGTAGGTCACCAGCGTGACGTCGGCGCCTTCGCTGACCACCCGGGCGCGGCCCAGCGGCAGTGCCCCGTCCAGCGTTTCGGCCACCTCACCCTTGACGTGGTAGCGGCGCTTGGGCTCGAAGTAGAGCACCGGGTCGTTGCTGGCGATGGCCTGCTGGATCATCGTGTAGGCGTCCTGCGGGTTGGACACGCTGACCACGCGCAGTCCCGAGGTGTGGGTGAAATAGGCTTCCGGTGACTCCGAGTGGTGTTCCGGCGAGCCGATGCCGCCCCCGAAGGGAACGCGGATGGTCAGCGGCATGTTGACCGTCCCCCGGGTGCGGTAGTGCATCTTCGCGACCTGGGAAACGATCTGGTCAAAGGCCGGATAGATGAACCCGTCGAACTGGATCTCCACCACCGGCCGGTAGCCGCGGAAGGCCAGCCCGACGGCGGTGCCCATGATCCCGGATTCGGCCAGCGGAGTGTCAATTACCCGGGAGGCGCCAAAATCCTTCTTCAGTCCGTCGGTAATGCGGAAGACCCCGCCGAGCGTACCGATGTCCTCACCCATCAGGACGACCTTGGGATCGGCCTCCATGGCAGCGCGCAGGCCGGCGTTGATGGCGCGGCCAAATGTCATGGTGCTCATGCCCGGCCACCCTTCTTCCCGGCACCGGCATGATCGGAGCCTGCCGGACCGCCGTCGTCGTCTGGACCATACGCCGAAAGGTAACGGGCATATTCTTCCTGCTGGGTATCCAGCCAGGAGTTGGGCTCGGCGTAGACATGGGCAAAAACGTCCATGGCTGCCGGCGCGGGCATGCCGATGCAGGCGGCCCGAAGCTCCGCGGCCACGGAGTCGACCCGGGCGGCGACGGAGGCGGCAAAGTCCTCGGTGAACAGGCCGCCGGCACGCAGCAGCGCTTCGATCCGGGTGATCGGATCCTTGGCCCGCCATTCCTCCAGCTCCGCTGCGTCGCGGTACCGGGTGGGGTCATCGGCGGTGGTGTGCGGGCCCATCCGGTAGGTGACCGCCTCGATGAAGCTTGGTCCTCCGCCGCTGCGCGCCCGTTCCAGGGCCTCGCGGGTCACGGCCATCACGGCCAGGACGTCGTTGCCGTCCACCCGGACGGAGGGGATCCCGAAACCGGGGGCACGGTTGGCGATGGGCACCTGGGCCTGCAGCCCGACAGGTTCCGAGATGGCCCAGTGGTTGTTGGAGCAGAAGAAGACGACTGGCGTGTGGAAGCTGGCAGCGAAGACCATCGCCTCATTGACGTCGCCCTGACTGGTGGCGCCGTCGCCGAAGTAGGTGATGACGGCGTCGTCGGTTCCGTCTGCAACCACGCCCATCCCGTAGCCAGCGGCGTGCAGCGCCTGCGCGCCGATGATCACCTGAGTGGGGGCCATATTGACGGTGAACGGATCCCAGCCGGCGGCGGCATTGCCCCGCCAGACCCGCATCAGGGATTCCGGGTCCACGCCCCGGCACCAGGCCACACCGTTCTCGCGGTAGCTGCCGAAGACAAAATCAGTGGGCCGCAGCGTTCGGGCGGAACCGATCTGGGCTGCTTCCTGGCCCAGCAGGGGCGGCCACAGGCCCAGTTCTCCCTGGCGCTGCAGGGCGGTGGCTTCGGTGTCGATCCGGCGGATCACCACCATGTCCTGGTAGAGACTGCGCAGCTGCGCGGCGTCTACGTCGTCGACCCAGTGCTCGTACGAGGACGGGACGCGCGAACCATCCGGACGGACCAGCTGGACGTAGGGGCCGGCAGCGGTGGCGCCGGCATCATGGGGCGTGCGGACAGGAGTATGCAGAGACACGTCGGTACGCATCCTTCCGTGTTGGGCCCCAGGGGTGGCGGGACCGAACCGATGCCCGGGCGCCATTGCCCGGATACCTGTGACCCTACTCACACTCATCAGGTGGCACAACCATGGGCTCATTCATTGAGCATTGTGCCCCGTTCACCGCCCAATGCCCGTGCTAACGTTTCGCACTATGCCCCTCTTGGACGGTACCGACACCCGCCTGCTGCTTGCCCTGGCGAAGGATCCGCGGCGCACCGTCGTGGCCCTGGCCGCCATCCTGGGCATCTCGCGCAACACCATTCAGGCCAGGCTGGCCCAGCTGGAGAAGAAGGCGGTGTTCCTGCCCTTCGAGCGCAGGATCAGCACCACCGCCCTCGGCTACCCGTTGATGGCGTTTGTCCATGTCCATGTCCGGCAGCGGCAATTGGCCGCGATCACCGAACAGCTCGCACTGGTCCCCGAAGTGGTGGAGGCCCACGGACTCACCGGCGATGCCGACATCCTGCTGCGGGTGGTCGCCGCCGACGCCGAGGATCTGTTCCGGGTCACCAAGGCCATCCTGGAGATTCCCGGCGTCGAACGGTGCGACACCAATCTGGCCATGGGCGAACTCATCCCGTTCCGGGTCACCCCGCTGCTCGAGCGGGCCGGCGCCAACGGCTGACCTGCCCGGACGCAGGTGCCGCCGGAACACACAAGGGGCCCCGCACAAAAAGTGCGGGACCCCTTGTTTCCGGCCTGGAATCAGCGCCGGACGGTGTAGCCCTTAGTGGTCAACGGCCTTCTCGGCACCGACGCCGGTGAGCGAACGGACTTCCATCTCCGCCTGCTTCTGCGGCGATTCGTTGTCCTTGCCCACCACGGTTCCGAGCCAGCCCAGGAAGAAGGCCAGCGGAATGGAGACCAGGCCCGGGTTGCTCAGCGGGAAGATCGAGATGTCGATGCCCGAAACCATCGACGTCTCGGACCCGGAGAAGACCGGCGAGAGGAGGATCAGCAGGATGGCTGAGCCGAGGCCGCCGTACATGCTCCAGATGGCGCCCTGGGTGTTGAAGCGGCGCCAGTACAGCGAGTACAGGATGGTCGGCAGGTTGGCACTGGCCGCCACGGCGAAGGCCAGAGCCACCAGGAAGGCAACGTTCTGCCCCTGCGCTCCGATACCGCCGAGGATGGAGACCACGCCGATCACGATCACCGTGCGGCGGGCCACCTTGACCTCGCCGTCGGCGTCGACCTTGCCCTTGCGGATGACATTGGCGTAAATATCGTGCGCAAAGGAGGCTGCAGCGGTGATGGTCAGGCCGGCGACAACCGCCAGGATGGTCGCAAACGCCACCGCGGAGATCAGCCCCAGCAGGACCGGGCCGCCCAGGGCGAAGGCCAGCAGCGGAGCCGCCGAGTTCACGCCGCCCGGAGCCGAAGTAATCGTCTCCTGGGGGATCAGCGCAGCAGCGCCGTAGCCCAGGACCAGGGTGAACAGGTAGAACAGGCCGATCAGCCAGATGGCCCAGACCACCGAGCGGCGGGCTTCCTTGGCGGTCGGCACGGTGTAGAAGCGCATCAGCACGTGCGGCAGGGCCGCGGTACCGAGCACCAGTGCCATGCCCAGGGACACGAAGTCCAGGCGGGACGTTTCGGTCTTGCCGTACTGCAGTCCCGGGTTCAGCAGTTCCGGGTTGCCCGACATTTCGACGGCGCTGCCCAGAAGTTCGGAAAGGTTGAAGCCGTGCAGGGCCAGGACCCAGATCGTCATGATGGCTGCGCCGGCGATGAGCAGGCAGGCCTTGATGATCTGCACCCAGGTGGTGCCCTTCATGCCGCCGATCAGTACATAGATGATCATGAGGGCGCCGACGACGGTGATGACCAGGGACTGGCCGATCTTGCCGTCGATACCCATCAGCAGGGAGACCAGTCCGCCGGCGCCGGCCATCTGGGCCAGCAGGTAGAAGAAGCAGACAGCAAGGGTGGTGATTGCCGCGGCAATGCGGACCGGGCGCTGCTTCAGCCGGAAGGAGAGCACATCGGCCATGGTGAACTTGCCGGTGTTGCGCAGCATTTCCGCCACGAGCAGCAGGGCCACCAGCCAGGCGACCAGGAAGCCGATGGAGTAGAGGAAGCCGTCGTAGCCGTTGATGGCGATGGCTCCGACGATGCCCAGGAAGGACGCCGCCGAGAGGTAGTCACCGGCAATGGCAGTGCCGTTCTGCGGCCCGGTGAAGGACCGGCCGGCGGCATAGTAGTCGGCAGCGGTCTTGTTGTTGCGGCTGGCCCGCAGCACCACCACCAGGGTGACCGCCACGAAGAGCCCGAAGATGAGCATGTTCAGCCATCCGGTTTCCTTGACGAGTTCAGCGGTCACCTCCTCCGCGGCGACAATGTTCATCGTGCTCATTTGCTCTCCTCCGGACGCCGGACGCCCTTGGCCTCAAGTTTCTCGCGCAGGCCCGCAGCGATGGGATCCATTCGACGGTTGGCGTAGCTGACGTACCACATGGTGATTCCGAAGGTGCTGACGAACTGCAGCAGTCCCAGGATCAGCCCGATGTTGATGTTGCCCCAGACCTGGGTGGACATGAAGTCGTGGGCGTAGTCGGCCAGGAGAACATAGGCGAAGTACCACAGCAGGAACACCACGGCCATCGGGAAAATGAAGCTGCGCTGCCGCTTGCGCAGCTCCTGCAGCTCGGGTGATTTTTGGACTTCGGTGAAGTCGACCGGCGGCGCAGCATGCGCACCGGTTCCTTGCGGCTCTTGTGTTGCCATCGCTCCTCCTTGAGTTGGGGCTCGTCCGCACGGGCGCGCTCCCACCGGCCACGCCGGTCCCCGGGCACTGCGCACGCACAAACTGTGATCCCCATCACTGTCCTATGCCCTGTCGTGATGCACCAAGTTTCACCGTCCATGCCTCGCCAAGCGGTCATTCCCCTGCGGTGAACGGTCTGCGGACACCTGCCCCTGCACCCGGCGAAGGTTCGCGTTCGGCTGCGGCTAGGGTGGGGACATGCTCAGCCCCGCCGTCGACATCGCCCTGGTCTGCGCCGTCGCCGTGCTCACCGTGGTGGCGGTGGCGGCCCTGGGCCACAGGCTGATCCGGTCCCAGGGGGACCTGGGCTCGGATACCGAACGGGCGGTCTATTCAACCCTCCACACGGCAACCCTGGCCTCGCAGCATCTGCGAGCCGGGCTCACCCCCGGCGGTGCGTCCAAGGCCGGACGGCACCTGCGCGCCCTGCTGGGCTGCGACACGCTGGTCATCACCGATGCCGCCGCCGTCCTGGCCTGGGAAGGGTCACTGCCGGACACCCCCCGGTCCCGGGTCCGGCTGCTGGAAGCCTCCCGCACGGTGCTGGAGAGCGGCCGGACCAAGGTTTTCCGCGGCGCGGGGCTGCGGTCCCTGGGGCTGGACCTCAGCCCGGGCCGGGACAGCAGCGCCGGGCAGGACGGTGGCGCCCGGCAGCTGCTGATCTGTCCGTTGCAGGTCAACCGGCAGACGGTGGGCACGCTCGCGGTGTTTGCCCCGACGGTGAGCGCCGGACTGGTCCGCGCTGCGAACGACGTCGCCGGTTGGGTGGCCGCGCAGGTGGAGCTGGCCGAACTGGACACCTCGCGCACCCTGCTGATGGAGGCCGAGGTGCGGGCCCTGCGGGCGCAGATCAGCCCGCACTTCATCTACAACTCCCTCAACGCCATCGCTTCGTACATCACCACCGATCCGGCGCGGGCCCGGGAACTTGTCGTCGAATTTGCCGACTTCACCCGCTACACCTTCCGGCGCAGCGGCAACTTCACCACCGTGGCCGAGGAGCTGCAGGCGATCGACCGGTACCTTCTGCTCGAACGCGCCCGCTTTGGTGACCGCCTGAAAATCAGCCTGCAGATCGGCCCCGAGGTCCTGGGCACAGCCATCCCGTTCCTGTCGCTCCAGCCGCTGGTCGAGAACTCCGTACGCCACGGATTGGAGGCCAGCGACGGCAACGGGCACATCACCATCACCGCGTCCGACGCCGGGTCCCTGGCCGTGATCACCGTCGAAGACAACGGGGTGGGCATGGACCCGGAGTACCTGCGCTCCATCCTCGCCGGCCATGCCGACGGCGACCACGTGGGCCTGCGGAATGTGGACGTGCGGCTGCGCCAGGTGTACGGCGAGGACCACGGCTTGGTCATCGATACCGCTCCCGGCGCCGGAACCCTGATAACCATGCGTATCCCCAAGTCGCAACCCGGCCACCGCACCTGAGTCTTGTAGCCTGTTCCACATGCCCGCACCCGGAAAGACCGCCGCCCGGCCTATCACTGTGGTTGTCGCCGATGATGAGCTGCCCGCCGTGAATGAGCTGGCCTTCCTGCTGGGCCGGGATTCCCGGGTCGGCGAGATCCATCGCGCCTCCAGCGGCGCCCAAGCGCTGCGGGCCATTGAAGCCCATGCGGTGGATGCCGTCTTCCTGGATATCCACATGCCTGCCCTCTCCGGCCTCGACATTGCCCGGGTGCTGGCAGCGCAGGAGCGCCCACCCGCCATCGTGTTCGTCACCGCTGACGAGGAGCAGGCCCTCACGGCCTTTGACCTGGCCGCCGTCGACTACCTGCTCAAGCCGGTGCGGCCCGAACGGCTGGCGGAATCCGTCCGGCGGATCTGCGAGTCGGGCACGGAACCGGCAGTGACGGATACCGACGTCGTCACCGTGGTGCAGGGCGGCACCACCCGGGTGATCCGCCGTGAGGACATCCGGTATGTCCAGGCGCAGGGTGACTACGCCCGGCTCCACACCGACGGCGCCTCCTACCTGATCCGGGTGCCGCTGGCGGATCTCGAGGAGCAATGGGCCGGCAGCTTCGTGCGGACGCACCGCTCGTATCTGGTGGCCCGCTCCTTTATCCGTGCGGTGCGGGTGGCCGGCGGCCGGGCGAGCATCACTGTGGGATCCACGGAACTGCCAGTCAGCCGGCGCCATTTGCCCGGTGTCCGCACCACGCTTGCCGCCGGCCGGATCCGGCCGAGTTCGTGAGCCGGGAGCCGGCAGCATCGCCGCCGCCGACGCCGTCGGCCGCTGCGAAGGCAGCCTCGGATCCCGGGCAGCTGGCCGGCCAGGCGCCAGCCACGACGCGCGGCCCGGCAGGCCGTCCGCAGCGCATCCGGGTCACGGCGCCGCGCAGCGCACCGGCTGCGGCGGTCCCGTACACCGTGTCGCGCGAACTGGATGAGCAGACTGAGGTGGGCGAGCTGTTCATTGGATCGCTCATCCGGTCCCAGCTGCGGCTTGCCCTGGTGGTGGCGGCGGGCTTCCTGCTGATCCTCTTGGGCGTGCCGGTGCTGCTGGCCTTCCTGCCGGTGATCGCCGACCTGACCCTGTTCACCGTGCCGGCTCCCTGGATCCTGCTGGGGGCCGGGGTGTATCCGCTCGTCATTGTCTGCGGCGCGCTGTACGTCCGCAGCGCCACCCGCAATGAACGCCGCTTCCTGGACCTGGTCGATGATGCCTAGGCCCGCCGGAGGCCCGGCGTGAACCCCGCGACAGGCTACGCCGCGCTGGCAGCGGTCACCGCCGTCACGTTGCTGATCGGGGTGTACGGGCTGCGGATTTCCCGCACCACCGGCGACTTTTACGTTGCCTCCCGGACGGTGCGGCCGTGGTGGAATGCCTCGGCCATCGGTGGGGAGTATCTGTCTGCAGCCAGCTTCCTTGGCGTGGCCGGGCTGATCCTGGTGTCCGGGGTCGATGCCCTGTGGTTCCCGATCGGCTACACCGCCGGCTACCTGATGCTGCTGCTGTTCGTGGCTGCCCCGCTGCGCCGCTCCGGCGCCTATACCGTTCCCGATTTTGCCCAGGCCAGGCTGGAATCGATAGCGGTCCGCCGGATCACGAGCCTGCTGGTAATCGCCGTCGGCTGGCTGTACATCGTCCCGCAACTGCACGGTGCGGCGCTGACTATCCGCATCACCACAGGGCTGCCGGGATGGGTGGGCTCCGTGGCAGTCGCCGTCATTGTCTGCCTGAGCGTGGTCACCGGCGGCATGCGCTCCATTACCTTCGTGCAGGCGTTCCAGTACTGGCTCAAGCTTGCCGCCATTGCCGTGCCGGTCCTGTTTGTGCTGTTCCGGCTCTCCAGCGAAGGCCTCCCCTGGACCAACGGCGGCGCTGCCTTCGAAGCCGCGCTGAACCCGGAAACCCATGCTTCGCTGTACCGGAACATTTCACTGAGCATCGCCCTGCTCTGCGGCACGCTCGGCCTGCCACACGTGTTGGTGCGTTTTTACACCAACCCTGACGGGGTCTCGGCGCGACGGACCACACTGATTGTGCTCGGGCTGCTGTCCCTGTTTTATGTTTTCCCGATCATCTACGGGGTGCTGGGCCGCATCTACACCCCGGAGCTGGCGGCAGGCGGCGCCGATTCGACCGTTCTGCTGCTGCCGGGCCGGGTGTTCGACGGCGCCCTGGGAGACCTGCTCTCCGCACTGGTGACAGCCGGGGCCTTTGCGGCGTTCCTCTCCACCACCAGCGGACTGGTGGTGTCCTTGGCAGGGGTGGTGAGCCAGGAGTTCTTCCGCGGCAGTGTCAGCGGATTCCGGCTCTCTGCCGTGTTGGCCGCGGCTGTGCCGCTGGGCCTGGCCGCCCTGACCAGCTCGCAGGCGCTGGCCGGCAGCGTGGGCATGGTCTTTGCCTTCACGGCCTCGACGCTGTGCCCGCTCCTGGTGCTGGGCATCTGGTGGCGTGGGCTCACGGCCCCCGGCGCGGTGGCCGGGATGGTGACCGGGGCTGCACTGTGCGGGGGCGCCATGGTGTCCGGCGGCCTGCTCTCCACCATGGACAGGGTCTCCCCCGTATGGCTGGAACAGCCGGCCGCGTGGACCGTGCCGGCGGCGTTTGCCGTGACCGTGGCGGTGTCCCGGCTGCGCCCGGATCTGGCACCGTCGGGCGCCGCCAAGATTCTGGCCCGCCTGCATACGCCGGAGCCGCGGCGCTAGCCGGGGCTGTTAATCGATCGAAGCCATCAGCTCAACGACGCGGTCCAGGAAGGCATCCACTTGGGTCTCTTCATAGCCCTCGGCGCCCTTGGCCTCGCGGAAAACCGCCCGCCGGACGACGTCGACGCTGAGCGGCTTATCGTTTTCGAAGTAGCCGAGGAGCTCGTTGCAGAGGGCGTCGACGTCCTTGATGTTGTAACTGGGCACCTTGCGCTTGCTGGGGCGGCGGAACCGCTCCCCGGGCTTGCGGTGCAGGCGCGCGCGCAGGACGGCCGACGTGCGGCCGATCTGCAGCAGCCAGGCTTCCTCGCCCTTGTCCTGAATCAACTGATCTCTTTCACGCTGTGCAAATACGTCTTCCAGGCGGTCCAGCGCCGCGTCAACGGCCTGCGGCTCGTAGCCTGCCTTGGCGGGGTCAAAGGCCATCGACCGGACGCTGGCGCTGGTAATGGGTTTCGCCCCAGGGGTTTCGGAGGTGTAGTAGCTCCGGGCCTTGAGCAGGAATTCATCGACTTGGCGCGTGTTGTACCCGTATTCCCGACGCCCCACACGCTCAAAAGGGGCGCTGTTCTGCCGCGCTTCGTCCATATCTAAACTGTTCCTCTGTGGTCGTGCCGCTTGTACCGAGACTGTTGGTTAACCTCTGAATATCTTACGTTGCGCCCAGTCAGCTCCGGGTCAGGAGCTAACTGGGCCCTGAAACCGTGTCAGGCGCCGGGAATCAGCAGAGCTGAGATCAGGAAAACCACCGGCGAGGCGAAGACAATCGAATCAAGCCGGTCCATGATCCCGCCGTGTCCGGGCAGCAGGTTGGACATGTCCTTCACACCGAGCTCGCGCTTGATCATGGACTCCGAGAAGTCTCCGGCAGTTGCCGCGGCAACCGTGGCCACAGCAAGGACCAGGCCAAACCACCAGGGCTGATCAAGGAAGAACAGGGCCGCCACGATGCCGACGACGGTGGCGCCGGCAGCTGATCCGGCGAAACCTTCCCAGGATTTCTTGGGACTGATTTTCGGTGCCATGGGGTGCTTTCCAAAGAGCGCACCGACGAGGTAGCCGAACGTGTCATTGGAGACCACCAGCAGCAGCAGGATCGCCACCCTGACCTGGCCGCCGGGTTCACCCAGCAGGAGCATGGCGAAACTGAGCAGGAACGGCACCCACAGCACCACGAAGATGCCGGCCAAGACACTGCGGACGGCGTCTTCGGCGGTGTCGATGGTCCGCCAGAGCAGGATCGCCACCACAGTGGCCACCAGTGCAAAGGCCAACGATTCGCTGCCGCCGAAGTAGGCGGCAAAGGGCAGGGCGACGGTACCGACAAGTACCGGCACCATGGGCACCTTGATGCCGCGGACCTCTAGGGCGCGGCTGACTTCCCAGACCCCGACGGCGGCGAAGACCGTGGCGATGGCAACGATTCCGAAGGGGAAGAACAACAGGGCAGCAAGAAGCGCGGCCACGAGGATGACACCCACGACGATGGCGGCCGGGAGGTTCCGGCCAGCCTTGGAGACTTTGGCGGGTGCCTTCGGCGCCTTGAGGGGTTTCGGCGTCCTGAGGGGTTTCGGCGTCTTTCTTGCCCGCCGGGCACCGTCCGTCCCGGAAACTCCGGCTCCGTCAGTAGCACTCATATCCGTGGCCTTTGCTGCCGGGTCAGTCTCAAGGGACGCACCGCCAGCCTTGCTGGGAGGCTGGTCGTTCGTCATCAGACCTCGAGGAGCTCGGCTTCCTTGCGCTTGAGCAGATCGTCAATGGCGTCCGTGTGCGCCTTGGTCAGCGCGTCAAGGTCCTTTTCGGCACGGGCGCCGTCGTCCTCGCCGACCTCGCCGTCCTTGACCAGGCGGTCCAGGGCATCCTTCGCCTTGCGGCGGATGTTGCGGACCGAGACCTTGGCGTCCTCACCCTTGGTCTTGACAATCTTGACGTATTCCTTGCGGCGGTCCTGCGTCAGCTCAGGCATGACAACCCGGATGACCTTGCCGTCGTTGGACGGGTTGGCGCCCACCTCGGAGTCGCTCAGCGCGCGCTCAATGGCGCGAAGGGCCGAAACATCGTAGGGCGTGATCAGCAGGGTGCGTGCATCCGGCGTGCCGAAGGAAGCCAGCTGCTGGAGCTGCGTGGGTGAACCGTAGTAGTCCACCAGAACCTTGGAGAACAGGGCGGGCGTGGCGCGGCCGGTGCGGATGGTCGAGAAGTCTTCCTTGGCTACCTCCACCGCCTTGTTCATTTTGTCGGTGGCCTCGGCCAGGGTTTCGTCGATCATGGTGTCTCCTAACGTGCAAAAAACGTCCACGCGGTGGTGGTTGGACTCTCTTATTCATCCTAAGCCAAAAGGGTCAGGGTTCCCTGCACCGAGCTTGCGAGGTGGAGGGGAAACCCTCTTGGCGCAAAAGGGTCGCCGGTTCCCTGCACCGAGCTTGCGAGGTGCAGGGGTCTTCGGGACCTGGATCAGCGGCAACGATATTCCCTCGGCCGCGGACGGCCTCCCGAATAATAAAGCCGCCTTCCTCAGGACTGCCGCAGTCGGAGGAGTGCACAGGCAGCGGTGAAAAATACGGAAGCTGAAGCCAGCAGCACGAGCAACGTCGTCGTCCAGGCAGCCTGGTGAAGGTTGCCTGAGGCGGATGCAGACCCGACGACGACGCCGGCACCGCACCAGGCGATCACATGGATACCGAGCCCCATGGCCGCCCAGTAGCCGGCCAGACCGCGCGTCGCTGCCCAGCGCTGCCCGATCCGGTGGCTGAGAACCAGCAGGCAGGCCCCGAAGCCCGCGAGGACCGCCGAATACAGAAGTGCGACGGCTATATCCGCACCCGGACCGGGGAAGACCTTTTCGGGTGTGAACACTCCGCTGGCCCGAAGGATGACAAAGAGCGCGGCGAATCCCGCTGCTCCCAACCATGCCTGCACCCGGTCTGAACCTAAAGTAATCGCCATGGAAACTGCACCTTCCACCGTGGGACGCATCAGTGCCCATAGTGGCACAGGGTTGCCGGAGTTCCAGGTCCCGCAGGCACCAGACCCCAGCGCACCTACCTCAGGACCGTGCAGCATGCACTAGTTCGAGACGATGGTGCCGATCTTCTCGCCGCGGATGGCGCGGGTGACGTTGCCTTCGCCTTCCATGCCGAAGACCACCATGTTCAGGTCATTGTCCTTGCACATGGTCATGGCCGTCTGGTCCATCACGCGGATGTCCTGGCGCAGGGCGTCGTCGTACGTCAGCGTCTCGAGACGCTTGGCGGTCGGGTCCTTATGCGGATCCGCGGTGTAAACGCCGTCCACGCCGCTCTTGGCCATCAGCACCTCGTCGGCGTGCACCTCCAGGGCCCGCTGGGCTGCAACCGTGTCGGTGGAGAAGTAGGGCAGTCCGGCACCGGCACCGAAAATGACGACGCGTCCCTTTTCAAGGTGGCGGATCGCGCGCCGCGGAATATAGGCCTCAGCGACCTGTCCCATGGTGATGGCGCTCTGGACGCGGGTTTCCACGCCCGCCTGCTCCAGGAAGTCCTGCAGCGCCAGGCAGTTCATAACGGTGCCAAGCATGCCCATGTAATCCGCCCGGGACCGGTCCATGCCGCTCTGGGAGAGCTCGGCGCCGCGGAAGAAGTTACCGCCGCCGACGACGATGGCCACTTCCACTTCACCGACGGTGGCAGCAATCTGCTTGGCCACGGCACGCACAGTATCGGGGTCAACGCCGAGCTTTCCGCCGCCGAATACCTCGCCGGATAGCTTCAGCAGGACGCGGCGTCGCGTATGTTCGGTTTCATTCAGGACGTGGGCCATGGTGCCTCCCGGGGCATAGGGTGCTTGCTTTATAGACTAGTGAGCTGTTTTGGGCAGACAAAAGGGGTGGCCACCTCGGTGACCACCCCCTCTGTTCATGATGACGTGTCCGTCAGGTCCAGTGCCTTAAGGGCTAGGCGCCTACGCGGAAACGGGCGAAGCCGGAGGGCGTTGTGCCGGCTTCTTCGAGTACCTTCGCAACAGTCTTCTTGGCGTCCTTCGCGAACGGCTGGTCCACCAGAACGATTTCCTTGTAGAAACCGGTCATGCGGCCTTCGACGATCTTGGTCAGCGCGGCTTCGGGCTTGCCCTCGGCGCGTGCCGTCTCGTCAGCGATGCGGCGTTCGTTCTCCACGGTCTCGGCGGGAACTTCTTCGCGCGTCAGGTAGGTAGGAGCGTAGGCAGCGGTGTGCACGGCGATGTCGTGCGCAGCGGTCTTTGCCTCGTCGCTGTCACCATCCACAGCGAACAGCACGCCGACCTGGGCCGGAAGGTCCTTGGAGGTCTTGTGCAGGTACGCGTCGACGGTCTTGCCTTCGAGGCGTGCAACCCGGCGGACAACAATCTTCTCGCCCAGGATGGCGCCTTCTTCGACGATGACCTCGGAGAGCGGCTTGCCGTCTACGTTGTAGGCCAGGAGCGTCTCGGCGTCAGCAGCAGCGGACTCCACAGCAGCATCCAGAACCTTGGCGGCCAGTTCAATGAACTTGGGCGACTTGGCAACGAAGTCGGTTTCGCAGTTGAGCTCGATCATGACGCCGGCAGTGCCGTCGATGACCTTGGCAGCAACCAGGCCCTCGGCGGTGGAACGGCCTTCGCGCTTGGTGGCGCCCTTCAGGCCCTTGATGCGAATAAGCTCCATGGCCTTGTCGGCGTCGCCGTTGGCCTCGTCGAGAGCCTTCTTCACATCCATCATGCCGGCGCCGGTGCGCTCGCGCAGAGCCTTGATATCAGCAGCGGTGTAGTTCGCCATTTGGACTCCAGTCCTCCCGTTGTAAGTTTTGGTGAGCTTCCGCCAGTGCGGCTGGCCGGAAAATTCCGGCCAGCCGCACTGGCAGTTACCCCGAAATCACCGCAGCCTCAGGCCGCGGTGATTCGGGAACTTCTATTTACTTCTCTGTTGCGTCCGCGGCGGGTGCCTCGGCAGCGGCTTCGGCCGGAGCCTCGGCAGCCGGAGCAGCTTCAGCGGCCGGAGCCTCTTCAGCGGCGGGGGCAGCTGCGCCTTCGAGGAGTTCGCGCTCCCACTCAGCAAGCGGCTCGGCCGGTGCTTCCGTGTTGCCGGACTTGTTGTGGCGGACGATCAGGCCCTCAGCAACGGCGTCGGCGATAACGCGGGTCAGCAGGTTGACGGAGCGGATGGCGTCGTCGTTGCCCGGGATCGGGAAGTCGACGTCATCGGGATCGCAGTTGCTGTCCAGGATGGCCACAACGGGGATGTTCAGCTTCTTGGCCTCGTCAATGGCGAGGTGTTCCTTCTGGGTATCAACGATCCAGACCACGGACGGAGCCTTGGTCAGGTTGCGGATGCCGCCGAGGTTGGTCTGCAGCTTGGTGAGCTCGCGCTTCAGCAGCAGCAGTTCCTTCTTGGTGTGGCCGGAACCGGCAACATCGTCGAAGTCGATCTCTTCGAGTTCCTTCAGACGCTGGATGCGCTTGGCAACGGTCTGGAAGTTGGTGAGCATACCGCCGAGCCAACGCTGGTTCACGTACGGCTGGCCAACACGGGTGGCCTGCTCGGCGATGGCTTCCTGAGCCTGCTTCTTGGTACCGACGAACAGTACGGTTCCGCCGTGGGCAACGGTGGCCTTGACGAACTCGTATGCACGGTCGATGTAGGACAGCGACTGCTGCAGGTCGATGATGTAGATGCCGTTGCGCTCGGTGAAGATGAAACGCTTCATCTTCGGGTTCCAGCGACGGGTCTGGTGTCCAAAGTGGACGCCGCTGTCGAGCAGCTGGCGCATTGTAACGACGGGCATGTCGTCACTCCTTCCGGCAGCAGTGGGCGCACCTAAGCGCGGTCGACCTGCTGCCAATTGACGGTTATAGCTGTACGCCCGGGCGGGCGAAGCTCCTGGTGCCCATCAGCTGAAACCAGCATGTCTCCCCTGCCGGCTTACCGGACCGATGGAGAGGCACCCGCTGCTCCCCCGAAGGAGGGCCGCGGATAATTGGGGCACGCGTAGTCAGGATTCCGTGCCGGAAGCCGCTCGTTTTTCGGTGAAACCATGGGCGGCATCCTCCCTGCGGGCAGGGAACATGGCACAGCAAACTGCTTCGTCAACTATACACCAGCACAGTGGGGCTTTTGTCCTCCCCGGCCGGGCTTCGGCCCGCCAGGCCCCGAGGTTTCCCCCAGCTCCGCCGCAACCGCATCTGCCGGCCTGCGGAAGCAGGATGCTGGGGCGATGAACAGGATACGACGACGGCGGCTGGCGGGGTTCGGGGCGGCTCTGCGGCTTCCGGTCAGGGTGGGTTACCGGACCGGGCGATGGGCTGCGGTTGCGCTGCTCGCGGCCGTGGCAGTGTCACCCTCGCTCGCAGGGCCGGGACCGGAGGCAAAAGCGGCTTCGGGGCCGGGCAGCAGCCGGTTCGAGCCTGAGTGGAGCTGGCCCCTCTCCCCCGCACCGACCGTACAGCGGTTCTTCCAGCCGCCCGCGCAACGCTGGCTGCCGGGGCACCGGGGCGTGGATCTGCCGGCAGAGCCGGGCACCGCCGTGCTCAGCCCGGAGGCCGGAACCGTGGTGTTTGCGGGCTGGGTGGTGAACCGGCCGGTACTGACGGTGGATCTGGGCTCGGGTGTGCTGGCGAGCTTCGAACCGGTGCAGGCAGTGAAAGCGGACGGGACGAAGGTGTCAGAAGGTGAGGTGATTGGCCATGTCGGCGCCCCCGCGGAACCCGGGCATTGCCCGGCGTCGTGCCTTCATTGGGGAGTCAGGGTCCACGGCAACTACGTCAACCCGCTCAACTACGTCACCGACCGGCGTCCGTCCATTCTGCTGCCGCTCGAATAGCCCTGCGGCTGCAGCAGGAGGCCGGCCGTAGGGACAACGATGAAACAGGCGGCGGAAACACGTTTGGCCGGCCCGGCAGATGCCGGGGCCGGCCAAACAGTTACACAAGCGGGCTTCACCCGCAACAACGTCCTAGACGAACGCGGCAACGCCGGTGATGGCGCGGCCCGTGACCAGGGTGTTGATTTCGTAGGTTCCCTCGTAGGAGTAAATCGCCTCGGCGTCGGAGAAGATCTTGGCCATCCCGTAGTCGGTAACGATGCCGTTGCCGCCGAGGATGCTGCGGCCCAGAGCCACGGATTCGCGCATGCGGGCCGTAGTGAAGGCCTTGGCCAGTGCGGACTGCTCATCCTTGGCCTGGCCGAGGTCTTCGAGCTGCGCCAGGCGCACCATCATGCCCATGGAGGCAACGGTATTGCCCAGGATCTGGACGAGCTGATCCTGCACCAGCTGGAAGGAGGCCAGCGGCTTGCCGAACTGATGGCGCTCCACCGCGTATTTCCGGGCCACGTCGAAGGCCGCCATCTGCTGGCCGACTGCCTGCCACGCCACAGACAGGCGGGTGACCTTCAGGACCTTATTGGTGTCCTTGAAGCTGTTGGCGCCCTTGAGGTGGAAGTCATCGCTGACCACCACGTTGTCCAGGACGATGTCCGCATTCTGAACGGTGCGCAGGGCGATCTTGTTTTCGATCTTGGTGGCGCTGTATCCCTTGGTCTTGGTGTCGACCATGAAGCCCTTGACCTGGTTGTCGGCCACGTCGCGGGCGTAAATGACCACCCAGTCGGAGAAGGTGGCGTTGCCGATCCAGCGCTTTTCGCCATTGAGGATCCAGTTGTCACCCTCGCGGCGGGCAGTGGTGCGGGTGCCGCCGGCCACATCGGAGCCGCCGAGCGGTTCGGTCAGGCCGAAGGCGCCGATCTTCTTCATCGAGTAGATGTCCGGCAGCCAGGCTGCCTTCTGCTCCTCGGAGGCCAAGGCTTCGATAGAGCCGGTGAACAGGCCGTCATGCACGCCCAGGAAGGTGGCAAACGAGGTGTCGGCGCGGGTGAACTCGGCGTGGCACAGCCCTGCGAAGAGGTTCGAGTGGCCCTGGCGGTAGACCGGGCTCATGGCGTCCAGTTCGGCGATCTTGGGGATCATGTGGTGCGGGAATTCCCCGGCGTTCCACCAACCGGTCGCGTGCGGCGTCACCTCCGCCTTCAACCAGGCACGGACTTCGTGGAGGCGGTCCCGCTCCTTGTCGGAGAGCAGATCCTCGAATGCGTAGAAGTCGCCGTCCGCGTACGGGAGATTGTCGACGTCGATAGTTGCCATGGAAAATGTCCTTCGCTGCTGATCATCGGTGATCCGGGGCTGTGAAGCCGGTCTCACCTATGTTACCCACGAGTAACATCATGCACAACACCAGCTGGAAGGCCGCCACAACAAGAAAACACCCCGGTCCGAAGACCGGGGTGTTACCTATGTCGCGACTCATCCGTGAACGATGTCTCGACTCATCACACAAGGTAGGGCTGGTGGGGCTTGAACCCACGACCCACGGATTATGAGTCCGCTGCTCTGACCAGCTGAGCTACAGCCCCCGGAGCGCCAGTGAAGGACGCTGCTGCCGATGAGGGCATTATGGACATCCTAGTGGCTGCCTGACCCGTCCCACCAATTCCGCACGGCAACCTTGGCGGCCAGGCCGGGTCTGGCTAGAACGCCTGCTGCTGGACGGGCCGCCCGTAGTAGAGGTCCTCGAACGTTGACAGGGTGGCTTCCAGGCTGTGGCGGTCCACCAAGGCCCGGCTCTCTGCACCCATCTTGGCCCGTTCCTCGGAAGTGAGTTCCAGGATGGAAGTGAGCTGCTCGCTGAGCTGGTCGCTGTTGCCGGGCGTAAACAGATAGCCGTTGCGGCCCGGTTCAACCAGGTGCGGCAAGGCCATCGCATCTGCCAGCACCACCGGGGTGGAGGCGGACATGGCCTCGAGGGTCACCAGTGACTGCAGTTCGGCGGTTCCTGGCATCACAAACACGTCGGCGCGCAGGTAGGCCAGCCGCAGCTCGTCGTCGGACACCAGGCCGCGGAAGACCACCCGGTCCTGCAGGCCAAGCCGCTTGACCTGTTCCTGCAGGCCGGCTTTGACCTCGCCGCCGCCGATGATCTCGGCATGGACCCTCAGGTGCTCCGGTGTCTTGGCCAGTGCATCAATCAACACATCCACATGCTTTTCCTCGGCAAGGCGACCGACAAAAAGGACCGTGGGATGCTCGTGCGGCGTAACCTGCTCACCCGGCTGGAGCTCGTATACCGAGGCGTCAATGCCGTTGGAGAGGGGCAGCACATCGGGCAGGAAGGCATGCTCGTGCATCGCCTTGGCAGCCAGCGGGGTGGGCGTGGTGACCATCGCCGCGCGGCCCATGACCTTGCCCATGTCCTTCCACGAATTCCTGGCCACGATGTTCTTGAACCAGCGCGGGAACGGAAGGAAGGGATCCAGGTTCGCCGGCATGAAGTGGTTGGTGGCAATCACGCGGATCCCGCGCTTCTCCGCCTCGTAGAGGGTGTACTCCCCCACCATGTAGTGGCACTGAATGTGCACGACGTCGGGCTGCACCCGGTCAAAAAGCAGGCTGATTTCCTTCTTGATCTCCCAGGGCAGGCAGATCCGCCAGTAGTCGTGGGTGGGAACGCCATGCGAACGGAGGCGGTGGACCGGCCACTCCCCGTCCAGGTCGGAGCGGCTGCCGCCGTCAACATCGTTGGGTGCCAGCACATGCACATCGTGCCCTTTGCCGTGCAGCCCGCGGGCCAGCCGGTAACCGAACTGGGCGGCGCCGTTCAGGTGCGGCGGATAGGTATCGCAGGCAATCAGGATTGTCAGCGGCTCGTCGGCCGGGGCGTGCGTCACAGAGAGTTCCTCTTCTGGTCTTTCGGAGATTTGGTGGCGGCCTGCTTTTGCCGGCGCCGTTCCTCGGCCCTCCGCTGGATCACATCCGGATGGTAGCGGGAGAGCGCAACGACCCCCACGATAGCAATCAAAGCAGCCACTCCCATGGCAACGAGCGTCACGGCGGGCACGTCGGGGCGGAGTTCGTGGAGCACGCCGATCCCGATCGCGATGCCGACCATCGGGTCGATCACGGTCAGCCCGGCGATCACCAGGTCCGGCGGGCCGCTGGAGTAGGCGCTTTGGACAAACCAGGCTCCCAGCCCGGCCGCCACAATAATGCCGATGAGTGTGTACCAGGGGACATTGAGCAGGAACCGGCCGTTGGGATTGAACAGGTCAGCGGTGATGACCTTGGTCAGCACGGCCACGAAACCGTAGAGCACCCCGGCCCCGATAATGAAGCCAATGGCCCCGATCCTGCGGCCGAAAAGGGTGTTCAATGTGCCGAATACCACCACGACCACCGCGAGGATGAGGACAATGGCCACCTCCTGGGCGGGGAGTATTTCCTGCTCGGCGCGGGTCGCACCAATGGCCAGCGACACGAAAAGAACGCTGCCCAGCACGCATGCCACGATCGAGACCACGGTGATGCGGTTCATCCGCAGCCCCTGCTCGCGGGAGTTCACCACAGTGGTGATCACCAAGGCGATGGAGCCGATTGGCTGGACCACGGTCAGCGGAGCCAGCGAGAGGGCGGTGACGTTCAGCGCCATGCCGATCCCGAGCAGGCACAGCCCCAGCAGCCAGCGCGGGTTGCGCAGCAGCCGCACCAGCTGCGAGGAGTTCAGTTCCAGTCCGCCGGTGTCGGCACTGACGGCGCTGCCCTGCCGCTGGGCGCCGAAGGCCAGGAAAACCGCACTGGCCAGCGCGCAGATAATGGCTATGGCGATCATTAGCTGGTCCCGGCCGCACTGCGTTCCCGTGCATGCTTGCGCCAGGAAGCGCGCAGGTACCCGAGCGCGGCAACAACGTGGCCTATGCATCCCAGCAGGAGCAGGATGTACCCGGTGTTGTACAGCCAGTCGTAGTCAAAGCCCGGGACCCGGTGCAGTAGCAGCACGGGGGCGCCGAGCAGGAGAAGCGCCATGCGGATCTTGCCGAGGTTGCTCACCGGCAGGTTTGGACTTCCGCGGAACAGGACCAGGGCATTGAGGATCTGGATGGCGTCGGGAATGACGATGGCCAGGACCAGCCATGACGGGGCGATGCCCTGCACCACGAACGTCACGGCGACGACGATCAGGGCCAGCCGGTCCGCCACTGGATCCAGCCACTGGCCTACTCGGGAGACCTGGTCCAGGCGGCGGGCCAGGTAGCCGTCCACCCAGTCGGTGGACCCCACGGCCACGAGGGTAATAAAAGCCGGTCCGTACTCTTCGCGGACGATGAAGAGGACAAAGAGCGGAACGCCCAGGAAACGGAGAACCGTGACCAGGTTGGGAATGGTCCAGAAAGTCTCCCGTACCGTTTCGCCGCGGCCCGGGCGAGATCCTGCACCGATCAACCTGATCACGGTCCGGTCCCCTTGTCGCTGATGGTCGGAGCCTACTTGCGCGTAAGCCTGCGCACCATGATGGCCATGGCCAGCAGCGATGCCGCCAGGACGGACAGCGGCTGCCAGCGTTCCCGGACAAGGGCCATGATGTCATCAGAGGTGGAGGGGCCGGTGCCCGGGGAATCCGCGGCTGCTGACCCTCCGGCGGAGCGCCGCGACTTCAGCTCGCGGATCTGGGCCTTGACGTCAACCTTCTCGCCAAGCCCGTCGCGGACAGCGGCCATGTGCTCGCGGCGCTGACGGGTCCGCGTACGCAGCTCTTCGGGAGTGGCCTGCTGGGGGGCTTCCTCCTGCTGGGCCTTCTTCTGCTCTTTTTCCTTGGCCTTGTCCTTGGGTTCCTTCGGCTTCTTTTCCAGGCTGGCCGGATCGAAGCTGCGGCCTTCCTTGAGGACGCCGAGGTCGTAGCGCAGCCCGTAAAGGGCCTCCTCGGGCAGCAGCGGGAGGGTCTTCTTGAACCGGTTGTAGCCAATCAGTCCGCCCACGGCGGCGATGACCAGGAAGAGCAGGGCAACCAGCAGGGCGGCGAGCCAGCCGGGCATGATGGTGGCCAGGCCCAGGATCGCGGCAACAATCAGCGCGATGGCCAGGCCGGCGATGAAGAGCAGTGCCACAACCATGAATGCGGCTGCGACACCGGCCTTGATGCCCTTCTGCTTCATTTCGGCTGTTGCCAGACCGAATTCGTCATTGAGCTGGCGGGGGGTCAGCCGGGCCATCACCTTCGCCAGGCCGACCAATGAGGAATTCCCTGCGGTCCTGCGTGTGCTAGCGGAGCGATTCATGCGCCCTGCCTCCGTCCCCTGATTAATCTTCGCCGTTGCCATTACCCAAAATTACCATTCTCCTCAGGTTTCACATCGTGAACAGGTATACCTGCCCTCTAGGAGGCTTCCAGCCCCTCGCGGTCCTCAAGCTCCCGGCCGGAGAATTCGGGCAGCTTCGTTTTGACGAACCAGAAGGACAGGACGGAGAAGATCGTGAACAGGGCGTACATGATCCAGACCCCGAAGTTGTCGCTCACCCACGGGAACGCGAGGGTGACGATGAAGTTGAAGATCCAGTTGACCATCGCGCCCAGGCCCAGTGCGAGGGAGCGGATGTTGTTCGGGAAGACCTCGCCGAGGGTGACCCACATGACCGGACCCCAGGTCGCGGCGAAGAAGATGACGAACAGGTTGGCGCCCACCAGGGCAACGGGCCCCCAGATGCCGGGAAGCGACACATCGTCGCCCATGCCCTCGGCCTGGGAGAAGGAAAGGGTGGCCATCAGCAGGCCCACGAACATGCCCGCTGAGCCGATCATCAGCAGCAGCCGCCGGCCGATCCTGTCGACAAACGCAATTGCCACGATGGTCATCAGCACGTTGATGACCGAGGTGATGACCGACGTCGTAAAGGAATCGCTTTCACTGAAGCCCACAGACTGCCACAGCGTGGTGGAGTAGTAGAAAATGGCGTTGATACCGACCAGCTGCTGGAACGCGGCGATCGCCATGCCCACCCACAGGATGGGCTGCAGGCCGAACTTCGGACCGCGGAGGTCCCTGAAGGTGGGCTTTTTGCTCTTGAAGCTGTCCCTGATCTGGCTGATCTTCAGGTCGGTATCCACTACGCCCGAGACGTCGCGGAGCACCTTGGCTGCGTCTTTGTCGCGGTTCTGCCGGACCAGGTACTGCGGGGATTCGGGAATGGTGAGCGCCAGGGCGCCGTACACGATCGCCGGAATCACGCCCACCAGCAGCATCCAGCGCCAGGCGGGCAGGCCCCACCACAGCTCTCCCAGGGCGCTGCCGGCGGAATTCGCCAGGAAGGCGTCGGAGAGCAGCGCGGCGAAAATACCCAGCGTAATGGCCAGCTGCTGGACGGATCCCAGCGCGCCGCGCCACTTGCTTGGTGCAACTTCGGCGATGTAGCCCGGTGCGATCACGGAAGCGGTGCCGATGGCGAGGCCGCCGATCAGGCGCCACCACATCAGGTCCCATTCGCTGAACGCGTAGGCGGAACCGACCGAGTTGAGCGCAAACAGGATGGCCGCAGCCACCATGACTTTCTTGCGGCCCAGGCGGTCGGCGAGCTGCCCGGCAAACCAGGCGCCGACGGCGCAGCCCAGGAGCGTAATGGCAACGGTGAAGCCCAGCACGCCGGGACTGAGCGTGAATTCCTCGCCAATGGCGTCGACCGCACCGTTGATGACCGCAGTATCGAAGCCGAACAACAGGCCGCCCACGGCCGCCGCAACAGTGACGGCAATCACCTTGAACGGATGGGCCACCTTCTCTGATTCGCCCGGATTAGGCCTTGGCTGGCTCGCGCCCATGGAAGGTCCCTCTGTCTCTCGTCGTCGTAATCGAAATATTCCACCCAAACCCACTAATCCTACGCATAACCCTAGGCACGGCGGGCGGCAGTGGGAACCCGTAGGGCGGCATTCCGCCACGTCAGTAGGGCGACAGCCCGGACTCCCCCGCCCGCACAAGAACCGGCAGGCCCGCTTTTGAACTGCGGGGCCTGCCGGCGGAATGTGTGTGGCGCTCAGGGCGCGACGGCGCGGGCCGGGCTAGCGGACGACGGCGGCGGCCACCGCTGCGGCGACGGCCGGTGCGACGCGCGGGTCCAGCGGACTGGGGATGATGCAGTCGGGGGCGAGGTCGTCGCCGACGAGGTCGGCAATTGCCGTGGCTGCGGCCACCTTCATGGCAGCGGTGATCCGGCGTGCGCCACTGTCCAGGGCGCCGCGGAAAACCCCGGGAAAGGCCAGCACGTTGTTGATCTGGTTCGGGAAATCGCTGCGTCCTGTGGCAACGACTGCGGCATACCGGGCCGCCACGACAGGGTGCACCTCAGGGTCGGGGTTGGACAGGGCAAAGATGATGCCTTCCGGGGCCATGGTCGAGAGGATGGCTTCATCCACGGTGCCGGAGGAGACGCCGATGAACACATCGGCGCCGGCCAGCGCCTCGGCGGCTGTGCCGTGCACGGCACGGGGATTCGTCCGTGCCGCCAGATCCGTCTTGACGGGCGTCAGGTCATCGCGGGCGGCGGAGAGGATGCCGCGGGAATCCAGCACCACCACATCCGCAATGCCGGCTTCCAGGAGGATGTTGGCGCAGGCGACGCCGGCTGCTCCTGCTCCGGAGATCACCACCCGCATGTTTTCCGGTGTGCGCCCGGTGACCCGCGCGGCGTTCCGCAGGGCCGCCAGCACCATGATCGCCGTGCCGTGCTGGTCGTCATGCATCACCGGGCAGTCCAGGGCTTCGATCAGCCGCTGTTCCAGTTCGAAGCAGCGTGGAGCGGAGATGTCCTCGAGGTTCACTGCGCCGAAGCTGGGGCGCAGCCGGACCAGGGTCTCGATGATCTCGTCCACATCCGTGGTGTCCAGGACCAGCGGAATGGAATTCAATCCGCCGAAGGCCTTGAAGAGCGCCGATTTCCCTTCCATGACCGGAAGCGATGCGGCCGGCCCGATGTCTCCCAGGCCTAGGACGGCGGTGCCGTCGCTGACCACCACCACCAGCCGGGAGGCCCAGGTGTGGCTGGCGGCGAGGCCCGGATCAGCGGCGATGGCGCGGCTGACCTGGGCGACGCCGGGCGTGTAGGCGATGGAGAGGGCGCGGCTGGAATCCAGTGGCAGCCGCGGCTCGACCGAGAGCTTTCCTCCCTCGTGCGAGGCGAAGATGTCTTCGGTACTGATGGGCTGTTGGGTGTTCACGCGTGCGGTCATGGCTCAAGCTCCTGTTCAACGGTGCCGGGAAGGGCCGCGCTCCGAGGGCCGGGTCGGACCGGTGTCGGGAAAGGCGCGGCGGAATCCGAGGGCGGGGCCACGGATTCGAGGCAACAGGATGGTTTGCCTGCAGCAGGCCGGGGGCGGGCTCCGGGGAATATCCAGAGCTGCCGTCAGCGGCGGACTACGGTGCCAGTGTAACCGGAATCACGTTTTCCAGCAGGCATTACATGTCGGTGCGGCCCCCCGCCCACGTCAGCTGCGGTTTCCGGTGCTGCGCCGGGAGGAAACGGCGAGAGGAAGCGGCGGAATTTTGCCCTGGTGCCGGCGCGGAATCCGCCAGAAAACGGGTCAAAAAAAGACTCCCCGGCCAGCATTTCAGCTGGCCGGGGAGCCTGTTTGCTCCTCCGACTGGACTTGAACCAGTAACCCTTCGATTAACAGTCGAATGCTCTGCCAATTGAGCTACGGAGGAAAGCGCGAGTTCTACTATACAGGCTTTTTGGGATGCCAGTGCACGGGGGAACGTGTTCTGGATCTCAACCGGTCCCCACTCACGGTTAAAAGGGAAGGACCCGCGTCCGGCAAGCTGCCGGACGCGGGTCCTTCCTTTTTGCTCCTCCGACTGGACTTGAACCAGTAACCCTTCGATTAACAGTCGAATGCTCTGCCAATTGAGCTACGGAGGAAAGCGCGTGTCCTACTCTACAGAGGTTTTGCGGGGAAGCGAAATCGGTGCGGTTGCGCGGATTTTGGCGCCTCCCCGCCGTCCGTCCTACTGGTCTTCGCGCAGTGCGCGGCGCTGCATTTCCAGCTCCATAAGTTCACGGTTCAGCTGCTGGAACAGGGCCGGGTCCGCGGACGGATCCAGCCGCTGCAGCTGGCCCAGCTTCTCGGCCTTCAGATGCGTGACCTGCAGTTCGAAGAGCCGGTTGAGGATGTCGCGGCAGTAGCGCGCCAGGCCGTCATTGTCGCGGGCGTGCAGCGGGGTGACCGCCAGTTCGCTGACGAAGTCGCGCAGTGTGTCGGGCAGTTCCTCGCGGACCTGTTCCACCCACTGGGCCGGAGCCGTTCCTGCGTGGCCGGCGGCAATGATGGCGTTGTGCACCGCCAGATAGGCCGGTACGGAGAAGCGGGCCGCCTTGAACCGCTCCCACTGCCCCTCGTCCAGCATTCCCGGCTGCTGCAGGGCAACCTCCAGTGCCTGGCGTTCCATCCGCGCGGCCGGGTCCCGCGGGTCGGGCCGCAGGAACGCGGGCTGCTCCAGGACCGGCTCCGGGACCTGCTGTGCAAAGCCACCCTGCTGCGCGAAGCCACCGGATTGGCCATGCTGCTGTCCCTGCGGCTGGTGGTTCTGCTGCCCCCGCCCGTCACGGGACTCGCGCTGGGAGCCGCGGGCGCCGTCGTGCCCTGCAACGCCGTGGGAAGAGACCATGCCGTGCGAAGCCTTGCCCTGCGGCTTGCCGTGCCCGGCACCCTCGCGCAGCCGCTTGCCGGCCGAGGCGACGGCGCGGGCCGCCTCGTCGACGTCGATGCCCAGCCAGCCGGCGAGCTCGCGGGCGTAAGCCGGGCGCATCGCCGGATCGCGGATCTCGGCGACCACCGGAGCGGCCGCGCGCAGTGCCTGCACCCGGCCTTCAACGGTGTTCAGGTCGAACTTGCGCAGCGTGGAGCGGATGGCGAACTCGAACAGCGGACGGCGGGAGCGGACCAGTTCGGCGACGGCGGCGTCGCCGTGCTTCTGCCGGATGTCGCAGGGGTCCATGCCCTCGGGGTCCACGGCGACGTAGGTCTGCGCGGTGAAGCGCTGGTCATCCTCGAAGGCGCGCAGTGCTGCCTTCTGCCCGGCGGCGTCGCCGTCGAAGGTGAAGATGACCTCTCCCCCGCTGCCGTCGTCGGAAAGCAGCCGGCGGGCGATCTTGACGTGGTCCTCGCCGAAGGCGGTGCCGCAGGTCGCGACGGCGGTGGTGATCCCGGCGAGGTGGCAGGCCATGACGTCGGTGTAGCCCTCGACGACGACGATCTGCCGCTCCTTGGCGATGGACCGTTTGGCCAGGTCGATGCCGTAGAGCACCTGGGACTTCTTGTAGAGCTGGGTCTCGGGGGTGTTCAGGTATTTGGGGCCCTGGTCGTCTTCGTAGAGCTTGCGGGCACCGAAGCCGATGACGGCGCCGGTGAGGTCGCGGATGGGCCAGATCAGGCGGCCGCGGAAGCGGTCATAGAACCGCGAGGCGTCGGAGCCGGTGGAGAACATGCCGGTGCCGGCGAGCTCATCACGGGTGAAGCCCTTGTCGGTGAGGTGCTTGAGCAGCGAGTCCCAGCCCTGCGGGGCGTAGCCGACGCCGAAGTGCGCTGCCGCTGCCGGGTCGAAGCCGCGCTCCTGCAGGAAGTCGCGGCCGGCCTGGGCTCCGGGAGTGCGCAGCTGGGTGGCGAAGAACTCGGCGGCGATCTTGTGGGCGTCCAGCAGGCGCTGGCGCTTGCCCACGTCTTCGCGCCGCGGGCCGGTGCCGCCGTCTTCATAGTGCAGCTCGTAGCCGAGCCGGGCGGCGAGCTTCTCCACCGTTTCGGAGAAGGTGCCGTGGTCCATCTTCTGCACGAAGGAGATGACGTCGCCGCTCTCCCCACAGCCGAAGCAATGGTAGGACCCCACCTGCGGACGGACGTGGAAGGACGGGGAGCGCTCGTCGTGGAACGGGCACAGACCCTTGTAGGAGCCGATGCCGGCGGACTTCAGCGTCACGTAGCCGTCAATAACGGCCTTGATGTCGGTGCGGGAGCGTACTTCGTCAATATCTTCGCGTTTAATCAGACCGGCCATGCATCCCAGTCTATTCTTCCTGTCCTAACGCCGCGGCGGGTGACGCGCGGCTCGCCCAGGGGGTCCGGTGCAGAAAGGTCCCGCACAAAGAGGATCCCGCACAGCCACCGGCCGCGCGGGATCCTCTCTGACTGCTACTGCGGATTACTGCTGATGGCTGCTGTCATCCTCCGCAATGTTGGCCCTGCGGCGGCTGGCCGCCATTGCGAGGCCACCGGCCAGGAGCAGTCCGGCTCCGGCGGCGAGGAAGCCGACGGTTCCGTTGGCACCGGTGGAGGGCAGATACGCACGGGTCGGCTTGACCGGTGCCGGGGTGGGTTTCGGCGTCGGAGCGACCACCGGGCTGTAGGTGTTGGTCACAACAGCCGTAACGGTGTCGCTGGCCGGCACGATGACCGGCTCCGGGACCTCCGATTCCACCAGCACGGTGGAGGTGGCGCCGGTACTGGACTCCGTCACCGTGCATTCAGTGCCCGCCGTCAGGCCTTCGTATTCGGTGGTCACCTCCCCCGTGGTGCCCGCCGGGATGGTGACCGTTTCATCCAAAGCGGACCCGTCCGTGCCGCACCGGACTTCCAGGACAACTTCTCCCTGGTTACCCGCTGCCGCCCCCGTGATGACCTTGCTGACCACCAGCGCGCCGGGGTTGAACCCGTACGTGTTGGTGACCGTCAGTTCCGCGCCGCCCGCAGCCGGGATAGTGACCGGATCGCTGATCACGGTGTCCACCGAGACCGTGGCGGTGGCTCCGCTTTCGGTTTCAGTGACCGTGCATTCCGTGCCGGCGGGCAGGTCCTCGAAGTTGGTGGTCACCGTTTCGGCGGTCCCGGCGGGGATGGTCACGGTTTCATTCAGGACCGATCCGTCCGGTCCGCAGGTCACCTGCAGCACTACCTCGCCCTGTGCTCCTGCCGCGTCACCGGCAAATTCCTTGGTAACCGCCAGCGTGCCGGGGGTAAAGGTGTATGTGTTGGTCACCGTGGCGGTGTCCCTGCTACCGGGGGTGATGGTGACCGCCGCCGGGAGCTCGGGGACAACCTGGACAAACTCGGTAGCCCCGGTGACCGGTTCAGTAATGGCACAGGAGGCGCCCGAGGGAATGTTCAGGAACTCCGCACCCACCTCTCCGGTCTGTCCCGCTGGGATCTGCGACGTCTCGAAGAATACCGTTTGCCCGGCCAGGGTGCAGAGGACGTCCACTTCCACCGCATCCTGGTTTCCGGCGGCCTCACCGGTAATCACCTTGGTGACGATGAGGGAGCCAGGGTTTTCCGTGTACGTGTCCGTCACGGTGGCCGTGGCAGTGATGCCTGCGGCGATGGTTACGGAATCAGGCAGATCCACCACCACGCCTATTTCGGTGCTCTCGCCCGTGACGGGTTCGGTGACGGCGCAGCTCGCGCCTTCCGGAATGCCGGTCAGGGTGCCCGCCGGAACGGTTCCGGTTGCACCGGCAGTGACGGTGAATTCACCCTCTGCGACAACTGCGCTCTCCAGAGTGCAGGTGACCTGCAGGGTGACATCGCCCTGCCGGCCCGCAGCCGCCCCCGCAATGGACTTGTTCACGACCAGTGCTCCGGGGTTGACCGTGTACGTGTCCGTGACCGTGACCTCGACGCCGTCACCGGCGGGAATGGTTACCGCCCCGCCCGCCGGGTCAGTCACGGTAACGACGGACACCGCGGTGGTCGCACCGTCCGCTGTCTCTGTGACCGTGCAGGTGGTCCCGGCGGGAAGGCCCGTAAATTCTTCAGTGGTGGGGTCAACGGTTCCGGCCGGGATGGTAATGGTTTGGTTCAGGCCGGAGGAGCAGGTCACCTGCAAAGTGACGACGCCCTGCCGCCCCGCACCGGTGCCGGCGATGTCCTTGCGGACCGCCAGTGTCCCGGCGTTGAAGGTGTAGGTATTGATCAGCGCCGCCGTGACACTTCCTGCGGCCGGAACCGTCACGGTCCCTCCCCCTGTCACCTCGACTGACACAGCCGTGGTCTCCCCCGTGGCGGTTTCCGTCACGGTGCAGCTGGTGCCGGCGTCGAGGCCGGGGAATTCGGCTGCCTCCGGAATGAGGGTTCCCGCCGGAATGGTGACAGTGGTGTCCAGTACGGTGGCACCGCCCAGAGTGCAGACCACGGAAATTGTCACGTCGCCCTGGGCGCCGGCGGCCTCGCCGATGTTGGTCTTGGTGACCACCAGCGTTCCCGGCGTGAAGGTGTACGTGTCCGTAACGGTTGCCGTTGCCGTTGAACCCGAGGGGATGGTGACAACGGTGGGCACAATGGTAGTGCTGACCTGCACACTGGCAGTGGTGCCGTTGGTAGGCTCGGTGATGGTGCAGGCGGTTCCCGCCGGAATGTCGGTGAAGGTCTCCGACGACGCCCCGGTGGATTCAGCGTCGATGTTGAAGGTGAACTGGTATCCCGGTCCGCAATCGATACTGATGACCACTGCGCCCTGGCTGCCGGCGGCCGGACCCTCTATTGACTTGGTAACCGTCAGGGACCCGACCTCGTAGAAGGTCGCCGTGGCACTGGCTGCGGAGCTCAGTTCCCGGGTGTCCGCGAGGATCAGTTTCTGGGCAGCGTCCAGCCCGGGTGTCGCCCCGTCGTAGAGGTACACATTGCCGGTGGGAACTGTCACCGTTGCCCGGGCACTGAAGGTGGCGGGCCCGGTGCCTCCACCCTCGCTCCGCACCCAGACCTGGGTGCCGCTGGCCACGGGGTTGGTGATTGGCACGGTGCCTGCGGCGTCGGCGAAGAGGCCGAAGCCGGCGCTGGCCGTCAAGGTGATTTCATCCGCCTCGGACGTCACGGTGTACGGTCCGGCCACCCCGGTCACCGGCGCTTCCGCACTGGCAGGCGTTATCGAGATATCGGGAGCGTCCGGTTCCTCCAGCGGCCCGGCCTCGATGGTGTCGTTCACGATCTGTGCAACCGGGGCATAGAGGTCGTTGGTGGGATTGACCACGTAGCCGTCCGTGAAGAACCAGATGGCGGCCTGCACGGCCGCGGCCTTCCTATTGTTGTCGGGACCGGCAGGGAGATTCGTACTCGGAAAGTAGGTGTTCAGGATCCGGTTCACATATCCGATATTGGGAACGTTGGATTCATCCCAGGTGCCGTTTTCATACCCGATGCCCACCCGTGTGGAGGTGCGCAGATCGATGCAGTACATCTGGGCCGTAGTGGTCCCGTCCACTTCCTGAGTATTGATGACCCCTGCGAAACCCACGGTCTCTCGCTCGTAACCGGCCGGAATGGTGGTGGGATACGCGTCGATGGGCCAGGTGGTCCCGAGCGGCGGCAGCGCCCCGGGGACGTTCCGTCGTCCTTCGCCCAGGGACGTGATCACAATGTCAGTGCCGGCGTCCGAGGCGGGAGCCTCGTTGGGAGGCGGCCCCGGATCGACCGCAGCCTGGACCGGCACCGCCAGGGGAACCGCCATCAGCAACAGGCCTGTCAGGAACACCAGGAAACGTCGCAAACGGGTCTTGCGATTCCCTGCCGGGAATCCGAAACGAATGCGGGGACGGAATACACGGGATTGCAGACGGCTCATCAGGATCCTCGGGTGCGCTAGTTCGTCCGGCATCTCCCGACAGTGGCTCGGGAGACTCTGAACGCCAAACGGTAACGGCCGGTGGCTCCCACGGCTAGAGAGCAGCCGGAAAATCCCTTCCTTCGACCCGGGGGCCGGGGCTACCAGAGCGCCGGAACCGGGAGGATCCCGCGTAGCCGGCAGCTACGCGGGATCCCCTCCAGGCCTGCCCGGATTCGGGTTTACTGCGGCCTACTGCTGGTCTGAACCACTGTCCTCCGCAATGTTGGCCCTGCGGCGGTTGGCCTTCAGCGCGAGTCCGCCCACCAGCAGAAGACTCGCTCCGGCTGCCAGCAAGCCGGTGATTCCCGCCGCTCCCGTGGAGGCAAGCTGCGTGCGGAACTGCTTCTCCGGAGCCGGGGTTGGCTGCGGTTTCGGTGTCGGAGCGATTACCGGGCTATAGGTGTTGGTGACGAAGATTTCCACCCCGCCGCGGGCAGGAATAATTACCGGGTCCGGCAGGTCAGCCATCACATTTACGGTACTGGTTTCCCCGCCCGTTGTTTCGGTAACGGCGCATTCGGTCCCGGCGGGAAGGTCCGCGAAAGTGGTGGTGACCGCTTCCGTGGTTCCGGCGGGAATAGTCACAGTTTCGTCCAGCACCGAACCATCCGGGCCGCAGGAAACCTGGAGCACCACCTCGCTTTGCCGCCCGGCAGCTTCACCGGCAATCACCTTGGTCACGGCGAGTTCACCCTGGGCGAAGCTGTAGGTGTTCGTCACCGTGGTGTTGATGGTTTCACCGGCGATGATTTCGATGTCGCCGGGCAAATCCGTGACCACGGTGACGACGTCGTTCTCCCCGGTGACCGGCTCGGTGACCGAGCAGACGGCGCCCTCCGGAATTCCGCTGACGGTGCCGGGAACGGTGCCTCCGGCTCCGGCTTCAATGGTGAGGTCCTGCCGGATTACTTCTTCTCTGCCCATGGTGCAGATGACTGTGACCGTGATGGGACCCTGCTCACGGGCCGCCGGTCCGGTGATCACCTTGTCGACGATCAAGGCACCGGGGTTCACCGTGTACGTATCAGTTACCACCACTTCCACGCCGTTGCCCGCCGGAATCGTCACCGTTCCGCCGGCAGGATCGACCACGGCTTCTACGCTGACCTGGGTTGTGGCACCGTCGGCGGTCTCCGTCACCGTGCAGGTGGTCCCGGCGGGAAGGCCCGTGAATTCCTCGGTGGTGGGTTCCACGGTCCCGGCCGCGATGGTGATGGTTTGGTTCAAGCCCGAGCTGCAGGTTACCTGCAGGGTCACCACGCCCTGACGGCCGGCCCCATCGCCTGTGATGTCTTTGCGCACCACCAGCGTCCCGGGGGCGAACGTGTAGGTGTCAGTGACCGTCGCCGTCACCGTGGTTCCGGACACGATGGTGACGTCGCCGGGCAGGATGGTGCTGACCTGGACGCTGTCGTTGCCTCCGTTGGTGGGCTCGGTAATGCTGCAGGCCGTGCCTGCCGGAATGTCGTTGAAGGTCTCCGACAGCGTCCCGGTGGTTTTGGCATCGATGTTGAAGGTGAACTGGTATCCGGGTCCACAGTCGATACTGATCACCAAGGCATCCTGGCTGCCGGCTGCGGGGCCCTCGATGGACTTGGTGACGGCCAGCGATCCCACTTCAGTGAAGGTAACGGACGCCGTCGCATTGGAACTCAGCTCGCGTGTGACCGCGAGGATCAGCTTCTGTGCGTTGTCCAGCCCCGTGGTCCCGCCGTCGTACAGATACACGTTGCCCGTCGGTACGCTGACCGCGGCCCGGGCAGAGATATTCGCTGGCCCCGTAGCTCCGGTATCGCTTCGCACCCAGACCTGCGTTCCGCTGGGCACGGGACTGTTCAGCGGTATCGTCCCCGCGGCGTCGGCGTAAAGGCTGAACCCTTCGTCCGTTGTGACCTCGATTTCGTCCGCTTCCGACGTCACCGTGTGCGGCCCGGCAACACCGGTCACCGGGGCTCCCGTGGCGGGGGGCGTGATCGCAATAGCCGGCGGATCCGGCTCTTCCAGTATTCCTGCCTCAATGGTGTCGTTCACGATGCCGGCCACTATCGGGTAAAGCGAGCTGTCGGGATCAACGATGTACCCGTCGGTAAAGAACCAGATGGCTGCCTGCACTGCGGCCGCCCGGGTGTTGTTGTCCAAGCCGGCGGGGAGATCCGAGCTCGGGTAATACGTGTTCAGGATCCGGTTGACGTAGCCGATGTTCGGCACGTTGGACTCATCCCAGGTTCCGCCGCCGTAACCGACATTGACCCGCGTGCTGGTGCGGAGGTCAATGCAGTACATCTCTGCCGTGGTGCCGTAGGCATCCTCGGTGTTGATGATGCCGGCAAACGAGACATTTTCACGCTCATAGTCCCCGGGGATGGTTGTTGGATAGGTGGCAACCGGCCAGGTGCTGCCAAGGGGCGGCAGCGCGCCGGACACCGCGCGTCCGCTGCCGAGGGAGGTGATCACGATGTCGGTGTTGGCGTTTCTCTCAGAAACACTGCCCCGAACAGGCTCGGGTTCGATGGCGGCCTGGGCCGGCGCCGCCAGGGGCGACGCGATCAGCAGCAGAGCCAGCACCATCCCCGCGAGGTTCCGGATCCGGGCCGGTCTGCGGGAGTATCTGACGAGTTGACGGCGGCGAAAGACAGGAGACAGGGGGCGCATGAAGGGTCCTCAAGACTGGTCCTGGTAGAGGTACCCCTGCGGCCAGTGGTAACCGAAGGGGTGGATGTTGCACCTCAGATCCTTCACCCTATTTAGGGTCCCTGCAGGTCAGCTAGGGGGCTCGGCCTTTTTGCGGGTGCCGTGCCCAAACCGGAGGCCCGGGGCTACCAGAGCGCCGGTACCGGGCCCACCAGCCGTTCGTGCAGTGCCAGTGCCGAACCGTCCGTGAGCGACGCCACCTGGTCGACGACGACGCGCAGCCGGGCGCCGTCGTCGGCCGCTTCCCGCCAGTCGGCGGCAAACATCGGCTCCAGGTGCCGGTCGCCGGTGGCCGCGAGCTGAGCCACGAGGGCGGTGAGGATTTCGCGCTGGCGTTCGTAGAGCGGCTGGCGTTGGTCGGTGGTCATCACGAAGGTGGTGGCCAGGCCCTTCATGACGGCGATCTCGAGCTGGGTCTCCTCGGGGATGACCATTTCGGCGTGGTAGCGGGTCAGCGGTTCGGTGCCGTAGATGCCGCGAGTGGCTTCCAGGGCGCTGTTGCAGAAGCGGCCGATCAATTGGCTGGTCATGTCCTTCAGGGCGGCCATGGATTTGCGGCTGCCGTCGGATTCCCGGACCCAGACCGGATCCGCCTCGAGACGCTTCAGCGCGTCCTCAATGGCGGCGCCGTCGGTGCCGGGCAGGTACCACTGCTGGGTGTAGCCGACCACGCGGGCCCGCTGGTCGGGGTTGTCCAGCCACTTGAGCTGCACGTGCCCGGCGACGATGGCGTCTTCGACGTCGTGCACGGAGTAGGAAATGTCGTCGGCCAGGTCCATGACCTGGGCCTCGAGGCAGGAACGGCCGGCGGGGGCGCCGTCGCGCAGCCAGTTAAAGACCGGCAGGTCGTCCTCGTAGACGCCGAATTTCGTGGTGCGGTGGCCGTTGACCAGCGGGGCGTCGGCGATGGACCAGGGGTACTTCGTGGCGGCGTCGAGGGAGGCACGGGTCAGGTTCAAGCCGGCCGGACCGCCGTCGGGCGCAATGATCTTGGGCTCCAGCCGGGTCAGCAGCCGCAGGGTCTGGGCGTTGCCTTCGAAGCCGCCGATGGCGTGGGCAATGTCGTTCAGCGCGGTCTCGCCGTTGTGGCCGAACGGCGGGTGCCCTAGGTCGTGCGAGAGGCAGGCTGCGTCGACGACGTCGGGATCGCAGCCCAGCGCGTTGCCCAGTTCGCGGCCCACCTGGGCGACCTCCAGGGAGTGGGTCAGCCGGGTGCGGACAAAGTCGTCGGTGTCCGGTGCCACGACCTGGGTCTTGGCACCCAGCCGGCGCAGCGCCGAGGAGTGCAGCACCCGGGCGCGGTCGCGGCCGAACTGGGTGCGGTTGGTGTTTTTGGCAGGCTCGGTGACCCAGCGTGCAAGGTCAACGTCGGTATAGCCTGCGGTTTGGAAAGCCTGCGGAAAGGTCATGGGTGTTTAGCCACCTGAAATGTTGAGTTCGGCTGCCGAAATGATGGACTTCTGCGCGGCGTTGAGCTCCCGCGATTCCAACCAGTTTTCCGGCAGTGCTGTCTTCTTGGGTGAACCGGCGCGCCCACGGGGGCCTTCGGCGTCGGCACCCGGGTACGGCGCCTCGGGATCCAGCTGGTCCAGCAGTTCGCGGAGAACTTCCAGCGTGGGCACGGTGGCCAGCTGGGCGCGCAGGTCCCCGCCCACCACGTAGCCCTTGAAGTACCAGGCCATATGCTTGCGGATGTCGCGCAGGGCCATCATTTCCCCGCCGAAGGTTTCCACCAGCAGTTCGGCGTGCCGGTAGACGCTCTCGGAGACTTCCTTCAGCCCCGGACGGTGCCGCACGTCGCTGCCTTCGAAGGCAGCCTGCAGATCCCCGAAGAGCCACGGCCGGCCCTGGCAGCCGCGGCCGATGACGACGCCGTCGACGCCGGTTTCGCGCACCATGGCGATGGCGTCCTCGGCGGACCAGATGTCGCCGTTGCCCAGCACCGGGATGTCCGGCAGGGCTTCGCGGAGTTCGGCGATGGCGGACCAGTCGGCTTTGCCGGAGTAGAACTGCGAGGCGGTGCGGCCGTGGAGCGCGACGGCGGCAACACCGGAGTCGCGGGCGATCCGGCCGGCGTCGAGGAAGGTCAGGTGGTCCTCGTCAATGCCCTTGCGCATCTTGATCGTCAGCGGGATGTTGCCCTTGGAGGCTTCCTTCACCGCGGTCTGGACGATGGCCTTGAACAGGTCCAGCTTCCAGGGCAGGGCCGAGCCGCCGCCCTTGCGGGTGACCTTAGGGACGGGGCAGCCGAAGTTCAGGTCGATGTGGTCGGCGCGGTCCTCCTCCACGAGGATGCGGATGGCGGCACCGACGGTCACGGGGTCCACGCCGTAGAGCTGGACGGAGCGGACCTTTTCGTCGTCGTCGTGCTCGATGATGCGCATCGACTCCGGCGAGCGCTCAACGAGGGCGCGCGAGGTGACCATTTCCGATACGTAGAGGCCGCCGCCGTATTCGCGGCAGAGGCGGCGGAAGGCCTTATTGGTGATGCCGGCCATGGGGGCCAGGATCACCGGGGTGTCAACGGTGATGGGACCCAGCTGCAGCGGGGGCAGCTCGAGCTTGAGTTCTGGGGATGAAACAGTCACACCCCCATTCTCGCAAGTCGGTGCAAATCCTGCTCGGGTGGTGTGGATTGGAGTTTGCGGGTGGGGTTCCCGGTCTGCGCGCAGCAGTTGCCGGAGGGGCGTTCTCGGCGGCCCGGAGCGGGTCACTTCGGGGAGAATTCGTCGGAGCTGCGTTCTGGGTCCGGAACCGGTCGCTTCGGGGATTGCAACGCATCCATGCAGTAGCCGGGCTATCCCTGCGTCCATAGTGCAGTTGCCGGGCTATCCCAGCGCCCATAGTGCAGATAAGGGGATCTAAGGGCGTTTTTCAGGCTCTGAAAGCCCCTGATCTGCACTATGGATTCCACAGGCCCCGTTATCTGCACTATGGACCCCCGCGGCTTAGCCTGGTGACCCCTAGACCGGGCATTGAACGGCGATAGTGCAGATATGGCGAGTATCCCGAATCCATAGTGCAGATACGGCGGCCTCAAGCCGGGCAAAGCCACCAGAAGTGCACTCTCAGCGGCCAGTTGCCGGGCAAAGCCACCATAGGTGCACTCTCAGCGGCCGGTTGCCGGGCAAAGCCACCAGAAGTGCACTCTCGACGGGCTGGTTCCCGGGCAAAGGCACCAGAAGTGCACTCTCGACGGGCTGGTTCCCGGGCAAAGCCACCAGAAGTGCACTCTCGATTCAGAGCGGGGCGAAGGGCAGCCGAACCCAGAGTCTGCGATGGAGATCCAGCGAGACAGGTCCAGCTAGGGCTGATTTCGCAACGACCGACGCGTTGGCATTGCACCCGGAACGGCAGCGTGGGACTGGGCGTCACCATGGGCGGCCGGAGCCGGCACGCCGGCCACGCGGTCGCTGTCGTCCTCGTGCCCGTCGCCGTCGTTCCCCTCGTCGACGCTCCGCTGCCCGACACCGGCACCGGCACCACCGGCACCCCCGGCCCCGGCGCCGGCACCATGCGGCACACCCTTGATCCCCACCGCCTTGACCACCAGCACGGCCAGCGCCGTAGTCACCGGAATCGCCAGCACCAGCCCGATGGACCCTACGAGGGTGCGGATGACCTCCTCGGCCAGTTCCCCGCTGGTGATGCTGTCCAGGAAGGACCGGTCGTAGAGCGAAACGAGGATAAGCACGGGCAGCGCGGCACCGGCGTAGGCAAAGGCGATGGTGTACACGGTGGAGGCGATATGATCCCGGCCCACACGCATCGCGCCACTGAAGAGCCGCTTGGCGCTGGCCCCGGGAGCCAGCTCGTACATCTCCCACACGGCCGAGGACTGGGTGATGGTCACGTCATTGAGCACGCCCAGCCCGGAAATAATCAGCCCACATAGGATAATGCCGGAGACGGAGAGGCTGTCCGAGGCGTTGATCAGCGTGTACGCGTTCTCGTCGTCCACGCCCACCAGATGCGCGGCATCGGTGGCCCAGGCCGCCAGTCCGGCGGTTATCAGCAGCCCGAACAGCGTCCCCAGCAGAGCGGTGGAGGTCCGGGCCGTGAAGCCGTGCGCAAAGTAGAGCACCCCGAACATAATCACGCTCGATCCGACCAGTCCCAGCAGCAGGGGCGGCTGGCCCTCCACCAGCCCGGGCAGGATGAAGCCGGCCAGCACCGCGTAGGCGCCGCCAAGCCCCAGCAGCGCGCGCAGCCCACGCCAGCGCGCGACGGCGATCACCACTCCCGCGTACAGCAGGGTCAGCGCCGCCATCGGAATGGAGCGGACAAAGTCCACGAAGACATACGGCGGAGCTCCCCCGCTGCTGCCCATCACGGCTTCCAGGTTCAGGTACTTCACGGTGTCGCCGGCCTCGATGGCCTCGCTCGCGGCGACCTCGGGCGGCACCTCGATCTGGATGGTCTTCCCGCCGGCGGACGGGACGGTGTAGGCGACCAGGCACTGCTGAGCGGTGCCGCCGGCGTCGACGAGTGCCTGCGACGACGGGCAGTCCTCCCGACTCACGCGCTGCACCTCCCCGGTGTCGAAGGTGACGCCGTCGGCGGTGGCATAGGGATCGGCGACGGTGATCCCGCCGCGGTCCCCCGTTGGCCACATCAGGACCATGGCAGCCAAGGCCAGCAGGCCCAGCGGAACCAGGATCGCGGTCAGCAGCCGGTTGGCCCGGCGCCGGGCGGCCAGGGCAGCCGGCGACGGCGGCGCATCGGAGTGCGGGGAATGGCTGTGTCCCATGAGGGTCGGTCCTTCGGGGTTGGCAGCGAGCTGCAGCCCGGTGAAACGGACGCAGGAAACACGGTCGGCATCATTGTCCCAAGTGCACGGGCAGACGGCGAATCGCGATGCGGGCCGCAGGAAATGAACGGCCGGGAACTGCGGTACAACGGCGGCGGGTCACGAAAGCAGGTACAACGACGGCGGGTGCCGGATCCCGAAGGAACCGGCACCCGCCGCCGTCGTCGTGTTACTGCGCCGGCACGCTAACGCGCTGCCGCAGCAAAACCCGCCTACGTGCTGACAACCTCGGTGGCCGCACCGATTTCGCGGGCGGCACCCTTGTCCAGCAGCGCCTGCACGATCCGCGCCACGGGAGCCATCGACTCGTCAACCTCCAGCTGCACCGGGTACTGGTAGGTCAGCATGGCCAGCAGCGATTCCAGCGCTGCCTCCTGCTCCGACTGTTCCAGCGTGGTGTCGTAACCGAGGAAAACATCCGCGGGCTCATCCGTGCGGTTGTGCGTGTAGCTCACGGCGAAGGCGGCGATCTTGCCGCCCTGCGCCTTGGGTGCATCCCGCAGCACGACGGCGCCGGCAGCACCGGTGGCGTCGTTCAGCAGCATCTGCTGGGCGCGGCCCAGCGTCATCTCCGACCGGTCCCAGCCGTGCACGGCGTTGTAGAACGCCACCACGGCCTGGGTCAGTTCCACGGAGCCGGTGGCTGCCTCGTCCAGCTGGGGTCCGGCGTCGTCCTGGAAGACCGGCAGGGTGATCCGTCCGGGCTCGACCACGACCACGCGGGACCGCTGGATCCGCGAGAATCCCGCCGCCTCGGCGAAGGCGGCACCGGCGGTGCCGGGCTCCACCTTGGCGCGCATGGCGGTAACGCCCGACGGCGCCTGCTCGGCTTCGCGGCGCAGCATCGCCAGGAGGGTGGAGCCGAGGCCGGCACGCCGGTTCTCCCGGGCCACCTCCACATAGACCCAGAGCCGGTCCGGGTGCAGCGAGGTTTCGTAGACGACGCCGGCGGCTACCGGAATGCCGTCGTCTTCGGCCACGATGCACCGGCTCCACGGCTCGTCCGAGGACGGGCGGAGCACGGCACGGAACTGCCCGGCCTGCACCGTTTCCGGGTCGCCCCAGAGCTGGTTCAGGGCCAGGTCGTCATCTTCACGCCAGGGGCGGAACGTCAATGCCATTACGCGCCGATCAGCCGTTCGGCGAGGTAGCCCTCGACCTTGTCCAGGCTCACCCGCTCCTGCGCCATGGAGTCGCGCTCGCGCACGGTCACGGCCTGGTCTTCAAGGGTGTCGAAGTCCACGGTGATGCAGAACGGGGTGCCGATTTCGTCCTGTCGGCGGTAGCGGCGGCCAATGGCACCGGCGTCGTCGAAGTCGATGTTCCAGCTGCGGCGCAGCTGGGCGGCAAGGTCCTTGGCCTTCGGGGACAGGTCCTCGTTGCGGCTCAGGGGCAGCACGGCGGCCTTGACCGGGGCCAGGCGGGGATCCAGCTTGAGGACGGTGCGCTTGTCGACGCCGCCCTTGGCGTTGGGTGCCTCGTCCTCGGTGTAGGAGTCCACCAGGAACGCCATGAAGGAACGGGTCAGGCCGGCGGCGGGCTCAATCACGTACGGCGTGAAGCGCTCGTTGGTGGCCTGGTTGAAGTAGCTCAGGTCGGTGCCGGAGTGCTTGGAGTGCGTGCCCAGGTCAAAGTCGGTGCGGTTGGCGATGCCTTCGAGCTCGCCCCACTCGGAGCCGGCGAAGCCGAAGCGGTATTCGACGTCGGTGGTGCCCTTGGAGTAGTGGCTGAGCTTTTCCAGCGGGTGTTCGAACAGGCGCAGGTTATCCGGATTGATGCCCAGCTGGGTGTACCAGTTGAAGCGGTTTTCGATCCAGTACTTGTGCCATTCCTCGTCCGTGCCCGGTTCGACGAAGAACTCCATTTCCATCTGCTCGAATTCACGGGTGCGGAAAATGAAGTTGCCCGGCGTGATTTCGTTGCGGAAGCTCTTGCCGATCTGGCCGATGCCGAACGGCGGCTTCTTGCGCGAGGTGGTCAGCACGTTGTTGAAGTTCACGAAGATGCCCTGCGCGGTTTCCGGACGCAGGTAGTGCATGCCCTCTTCATTGGCGACCGGGCCGAGGAAGGTCCTGAGCAGGCCGGAGAATTCCTGCGGCTCGGTCCACTGGCCCTTGGTCCCGCAGTTGGCGCAGGCAATGTCCGCCAGGCCGTTCTCGGGCGCGTGGCCCTTCTTTTCCTCGTAGGCCTCTTCGAGGTGGTCTGCACGGTAGCGCTTGTGGCAGCTCAGGCACTCGACCAGCGGGTCGGAGAAGACCTCAACGTGGCCCGAAGCCTCCCACACCTGGCGCGGCAGGATGACGGCGGAATCCAGGCCGACGACGTCGTCGCGCCCCCGGACCATGTGCTGCCACCACTGCTTCTTGATGTTTTCCTTGAGCTCGACGCCGAGGGGTCCGTAGTCCCATGCGGAGCGGGACCCGCCGTAAATCTCACCCGACTGGAAGACGAACCCCCGGCGCTTGGCGAGGGAGATGATCGGATCCAGTTTGGATTTGGTCGAAGCCATGGAATGGTACCGCCGTTCTTTCGTGTTTACAGGGCCGCTGGGTGCGGTCCGCTCATGGTCCCGTCCGCAGTATGCACCGGCAGGTTGCACGGTCAGGGGCTGTGGAGGGCAAAAGCTACAACTACCAGCTTAAGGTCCCGGCAGCGAAAGGCGGTTATCGGCGGCGCAAGAGCCCCGGCATGTTCCACGGCAGGGTGGCCACCACAATGGCGACCAGGGTCAGCCCGGTGCCGAGAACGGTCGCGGCGACCACCACGGACCCGGGCGCCGGAAGGACGATGTCCAGCACCAGGGACCCGATGAGCTGGCCGGCGATCATGCCCAGGCTGGTGAGCAGCACGCCCAGGCTGCGCACCAGCAGCGCGCCCACCCCAATGAAGATGCAGCCCAGCGGCCCACCCAGGTAGAGGTACCACTCCCCCGGCAGCGGCTGCCCGAAACCGGAGACGGCCAGCTTCACCCCCCACACCAGTGCCAGCACCACGGTGCCGGCGATGAAGTTGACCAGGGTGGAGGTGATCGGCGTGCCGTAGTGCATGCCGGTGGTGCCGTTCATGGCCTGTTGGAAACTCATCAGCATTCCGGCGGTCAGCGGCAGCAGCACGGGCAGCAGCAGTTCGGAAACATCCGAGGTCCCGCTGAGCTTGGGGCTGACCGCCCAGGCGACCGCCGCGATGGTCAGCACGGCTCCCACCACGCGCATCACCGTCAGGGCTTTCTTACCGGCGGGGCCGATCCCCAGCCGGTCCACCACCAGCCCGGTCAGTGTCTGGCCGGCGACGGCGGCCACCGTGAACACGGCAACGCCCAGGAGGCCGATGGTCAGGGTCTGGGAGAGCACGAAGTATCCGCCGATGGCGCCGGCCAGCACGTAATAGCGGGGGAAACGGCGTTCGCGCAGCGCGGGCAGCAGCTGGGCGGCACCGGCCCGGCCCCGCGGCAGCAGGGCGGAAATCAGGATCATGACCACCAGGCCGACTGTGAAGCTGACCAGCGCCGCGGCCAGTCCGTCGTCGAGCCGTTGCCCGAGGGCACCGTTGACCCGGGCCTGGGCGGGAATGGCGGTTCCGGCGAGGACGGCGAGGGGAAGACCTATCAGCGGATTGATCCGCACAGCATGTGGCACGGACCAACCCTACGACAGGCGCGGCGCTGCTCTGGAATCCGCTGGCCTGCAAAGACAGGGCAGAATGGACACATGAGTTCTACTGATTCCCAAGACCTTCCCATCCGCGACGAAATGATCCGCCTGGGCCAGCTGCTCAAGCTTGCCAGCCTGGCCGAAGACGGCATCCAGGCCAAGCAGCTGATCGAAGACGGCCTGGTGAAAGTCAACGGCGAGATCGAGGAACGCCGCGGCCGCCAGCTGCACCCCGGCGACACCGTCTCCGTCAACGGCGAAACCATCCGGATCGTCACAGAGGACTAACCCTCGCCGGCCCGGGCAATCGTCCCGGGCCGACCCCTCGGTTAGCCCTGGGCCTTGAGCACCAGCTGGGTCAGGAATTCCTTCACATGGCCCAGCTCCTGCATATTGATTCCGTGGCCCATGTTCGAGTAGAGGATCTTGGTCAGCGCGGTGTGCTCATTGAGCCACGCGTGGGTGAATTCGATCCGCGGCGCGTCGATCACCGGATCGGCCTGGTCCCGTCCCCAGAAGAACGGCACGCGGCCGGCCGTCAGCTCCTCGTCGTGGAAGAACGGGTTGCCCTCGGCGGGAACCACAAAACCTGAAAGCCCGACGACGGCGGCAAAGTCAGCGGGTCGGTGCCGCAGCAGGGTGCTGGCCACGGCCATGCCCATCGAGAAGCCCAGCAGCGACACGCTGCTGTGGACGCCCTTAACCCCGTCCAGCCATTCGGCGACGTCGGCCACGGCGTCCACGACGCGCTGGACGGAGAACTCCGGCTCGTTCATCAGCGGGAACCAGGTATAGCCGGGGCCCAGGGCCTGCGGCGCCCGGATGGAGGCGATGGTGAACTCCGAGGGCAGGTAATCCGCCAGACCCATCAGGTCTTCCTCGTTCGCGAGATAGCCGTGGAAAAGGACCAGCAGCGGCGTTCCGGCACGTTCGGCTTCAGGCTTGGACCAAAGGACAGTGGGGTTCCAGGGAGCTGTTTGGGGCATGACTATTATTCTGGCACGGCCGGATCCCCAACCTACGGTCGCGTAGGGGGCCTCCCGGTTGACAGGATGGGTCGGTGACTTCTCCTTCCAATCCCCCGACAGACTCTTCACTTTTCCCGGACGCCTCTCCGGAGGCCGTTCCGGAGGCCCCTCCGGAACACCCCTGGCACCGGTACGTTGCCCTTGGTGATTCCTTTACGGAAGGGATCGGCGACCCGAGTCCGGAAAGCCCCGGCGGGCACCGCGGCTGGGCTGACCGGGTGGCGGAGGAACTGGCCCGGGACCGGGACGACTTCGCGTACGCCAACCTTGCCATCCGCGGCCGCCTGCTGAACCAGATCCTCGAGGAGCAACTGGAGCCGGCCATCGAGCTTAGGCCCGACCTGGTGACGATCTGCGCTGGCGGCAACGATGTCATCCGCCCCGGCGGAGACCCTGACAGGCTGGCCGAAAAGATGGATGGCGCCGTCGCCCGCCTCGCTGAAAGCGGCGCCACGGTGGTGCTCTTCACCGGCCCGGACCTTGGCACCACACCGGTGCTGGGCAGCGTCCGTGGCCGGGTGGCCATTTACAACGAGAACCTGCGGACCATTGCGGCCCGCCACGACATCGTCATGGCGGACATGTGGGCCCTGCGTGAGCTCAGCAACAGGGAGATGTGGGCGCCGGACAGGCTGCACTTCTCGCCTCTGGGCCATCACACCATTGCAGCGATGGTGCTGGAGACCCTCGGCGTCGAGCACACCCTGGAACCGCTGGAGCCCAAGCCCCTGCCGGCCAAGAACTGGCGGACGGCGCGGACCGAGGACCTTACCTGGGCCCGCGACTACTTTGTCCCGTGGGTGGTGCGCCGCGTGCGCCACCGTTCCTCCGGGGACGGAATTGCCGCGAAGCGCCCCGTGGCCGGGCCGCTCTTTGGCGGCCAGGGCATGCCGCCGGGGTCGGGCGACTGACAGGTCCGGTGGGGGCCGCAAGCGCCGGGGTGCCCGGATCCGGTCACGTCCCGGAGGCATCCTCAGCGAGTTTGATGAGGTCCGCCAGATGGTCCGCCCAGTCCCCCGTGTGGGCGGCCACCACGTCCCCGCCCGCGGCGATGGTACCCAAGCCGCTTTCGGTAACGACGACGTCGGTATAATCCATCCCGGTGCTCCCCTGCCAGCCGGCGCTGCTGCCCGGAGCCTCCGCGCGGTCCAGGGCATCGTCATCATCGGGCCCGGGCGCGGCGTCCAGCTGGAAGCTCACCACCGTGTGGCCGCTCCAGCCCGGCTTGGTCCAGCGGAAGGACAGCAGCCGTCCCCGCGCCACCGCCAGGACCGTTCCCGTGGCCTGCTGCGCACCGCCGTCGGCCGCCCGTTCCGTCAGCGGGGCACCCGGGCTGGCCGTGAAATCCAGCTCCGGCCACCACGCCGCCCGGTTGTCCACCAGTGTGTGCCAGAGCTGGGCCGGCGAGCATCTGGCCTGCGCCGTGACGCGAATTTGATCAGGCATGCTCTTGTTCTGCCATGCCCGGTCCGGGATGGCAAGAGCAGCGGCGGCGGATGGATGCGGGCGCGGCTCAGGCGAAGAACCGCTCCCGCAGCGGCGCACCGATCTTCTCGGCGTCGGTGAGGAACCCGTCGTGCCCGATCGGAGCGCTGATCATGTGCACCGCCGTCTCCCGGGGCAGGGCAGCGGCCAGGTCATGGGACTGCTGCGGGAAATACAGCCGGTCCGAATCCACCGCTGCGATGAGGAACTCCGCGGTGGTTCCGGCCAGGGCCTGCTGCAGGGTGCCCCGACCACGGGTTACGTCGTGGCTCATCAGCGCCTCGGTCAGCACCAGGTAGCTGTTCGCATCGAACCGGGCCGTGAGTTTGCGGGCCTGGTGATCCAGGTAGCTCTCCACGGCGTAGCGCCCGCGCGCCGCCGGAACAGCCGATCCCAGCGGATTCTCGGGCTCCTGCGGGCTGCGGCCGAACCGGTATTCCAGTTCCGCTTCGGACCGGTAGGTGATGTGCGCGATCCGGCGGGCCAGACCCAGCCCGGCCGCCGGCGTCGCGCCGTTGTAGTAGTCGCCGCCGTTGAAATCCGGGTCCAGCCGGATGGCCGCCAGCTGCGCCTGGCCAAACGCAATTTGTTCGGCAGTGCTGGCAGCCGTACAGGCGATGACCGCGCAGTGCCGCACCCGGTCCGGCTCGGTAACCGCCCATTCCAGCGCCCGGGCCCCGCCCAGCGAACCGCCCAGCACCGTGTGCCAGGAGGCGATACCCAGCAGGTCCGCCAGCCGGGCCTCGGCACGGACCGAGTCCCGGACGGTAACAAACGGAAAGCGGGAGCCCCAGGGCAGGCCCTGCGGATCGGTGGAGGACGGGCCGGTGGAGCCGTAGCAACCGCCGAGCATATTGATGGCAACCACGAAAAAGCGGTCGGTGTCCACGGCTTTTCCCGGACCCACCAGGGCGTCCCACCAGCCGTCTTCCCCGCTGCTGCCCCGCGCCACATGGGTGCTTCCGGTCAGGGCGTGGGCCACCAGGACGGCGTTGGAGTGGTCCGCATTCAGGCTCCCCCAGGTCTCATAGGCGAGGGTCACCTGCGGCAGGTGCCCGCCGGTTTCCAGGTCGAAGCTGCCGATCCCGGCGTACCGCAGCACCCCGTCCCGAAGAGGTGCGGGGTGCCGCGGCGGCGCCGGTGTCACAGTGGTGTTCGAAGGCAGTGTCACGCGAACCGCTACGCTCCCTTGGCTGCCCGGAAACCGGCGTCGAGGTCCGCAATGATGTCATCGACATGTTCCAGGCCCACCGAGAGACGCACCAGGCCCGGACTCACTCCGGCCGACGCCTGTGCCTCCGCGCCGAGCTGGCTGTGCGTGGTCGACGCCGGATGGATCACCAGGGAGCGCACGTCACCAACGTTGGCCACGTGGGAGTGCAGTTCCAAGGCGTCCACGAAGCGCTTGCCGGCCTCGATACCGCCGGCGATGTCGAAGGAGACAATGGCTCCGGTACCGCGCGGCCCGTACTTGCGGCCGCGCTCGAACCACGGACTCGATTCCAGGCCCGCATAGGCGACCGACAGGACGTCGTCGTGGTTTTCCAGCCAGTTCGCGACGACGGCGGCGTTGGCCACGTGCCGCTCCATCCGCAGGCTCAGCGTTTCCAGCCCCTGTGCGATAAGGAACGCGTTGAACGGCGACACCGCCGGCCCAAGGTCGCGCAGCAACTGGACCCGCGCCTTGAGGACAAAGGCCAGGTTGGCGCCCAGCAGCCCGTTGGCGCCGAGGTCGCGGGCATAGACCAGCCCGTTGTAGCTCTCATCCGGGGTGTTGAAGCCGGGGAACTTCTCCGGATCGGCGCCGAAGTCAAAGTTGCCCGAGTCCACGATCACGCCGGCAATGGAGGTGCCGTGTCCGCCCAGGTACTTCGTGGCCGAATGCACCACGATGTCCGCGCCCCATTCGATCGGCCGGATCAGGTACGGCGTGGAGAGCGTGTTGTCCACGATCAGCGGCACGCCGGCGTCGTGGGCGATGGAGCTGATGCCCTCGATGTCCAGGACGTCCTGGCGCGGGTTGGAAACCACCTCGCCGAAGAACGCCTTGGTGTTGGGCTGCACTGCCTCGCGCCACTGGTCCAGGTTGTCCGGGTCTGCGACGAAAGTGACGTCAATGCCGAACCGCTTCAAGGTGTGCTTGAACAGGTTGTAGGTGCCCCCGTAAAGGCTGGGGCTGGCCACAATGTGGTCACCGGACTGGGCCAGGTTCAGGATCGACAGGGTTTCCGCGGCCTGCCCGGAGGCCAGCAGCAATGCGCCGATCCCGCCCTCCAGCGAGGCGATCCGCTTTTCCACCGCTTCCTGGGTGGGGTTGCCGATCCGGGTGTAAATCGGCTCCAGCTCGGCCAGCGCAAACCGGTTGGCTGCTGCTTCGGCGCTGGGAAAGACGAAGGAGGTGCTCTGGTAGATCGGCAGCGCCCGGGCGCCGGTGACGGCGTCTGGCTCCTGTCCTACGTGGATCTGCCGGGTTTCGAATGACCAGTTTCCTGACATGTTGTGCTCCCTTTAACCAGGGGCCGCACCGAGACTTCTCGCCGGAAAAGAGCCGGCAGCCACGTGTGACCCGCGCTTGCCGCACGCCGGATTGACGTGCAGCCAGGTCTTCACCCGGGGCACCCCACCGCGGTTGGAGGGTTGCCGGCCAGCAAGCCGGGGCTATCTGCTGGCACTCATGACCTATTCCCCCTATGAAAACGGATAACCCCTGCGCCCGCAACCTCTGTGACGGTTCGTTTCCGGGTAGTGCGCGGCGGCTCGGCGGCCGGGCAAACATCAAAGTTCGCGGTGTTCAGGGATCCTTTTTCCTACTTAGGCAAGCCTTGGTCGAGAGGTGCGTCACAACGTGCCATTATGGGCCGCATGCGTTTGGACCATGTATCTTATGCCTGCGAATCCGACGGTCTTTTGGCCACGACCGAGAGGATCGCCTCTGCTCTGGGAGCTGACTTCGTCAAGGGCGGTGTGCACCCGCGTTTCGGAACCCGCAACATGATTCTCCCCCTGGCCAACCACCAGTACATTGAGGTCGTCGAGGCGCTGAACCACCCGGCGTCGGACAAGGCGCCCTTCGGCCAGGCCGTGCGCCAGCGCTCCGAATGCGGAGGCGGCTGGATGGGCTGGTGCGTAGCGGTGGACAACCTCGCACCGTTTGAAGAGCGGCTGGGCCGGGCGGCCGTTCCCGGCAACCGGAAATTCCCCGACGGCCAGGAGCTCACCTGGCAGCAGATCGGGATCAACGGCCTAATCGCCGATCCCCAGGTGCCCTACATGCTGCGCTGGGACGACGGCACTGAAGCGCTCCACCCGTCCGCTGCCCTGCCCGGCATGCCCGGTGCGGTGAAGCTGGCCTCGCTGACCATTGCAGGTTCAGCGGACCGCGTCGCGCAGTGGCTTGGCACCCCCATCGAGGAGCCGCTGGAAAACGTGGGCGTCACCTGGATTTCCCCCAAGGGAACCCCGGGCATCATGTCCGTCACCTTCGATACGGCCAACGGGTCCGTCGAAATCTAGCTCTGCCGCCGGGGTCCCCTCCCGTTTGTCCGGATCCCTCCGGTGCGTCCGGGGTCCGCTCCGGTTTGTCCGGATCCCTCCGCTTTGCCCGGATCCCTCCGCTGCGCAGTGGCAGGAATTTCCCAAACCGGAGGGTTTTCCACACCTGGGACTGCTGCCCTCGCAGGCCCGCGGCCGCACGTCCAGCCTTGAGGCATGGACCCCGCACTCATTTTCTCGGCAGATGCCGAAGCCAGCGGTACGGACCGGCGTTCCCTGGCGCTGAGCTGCCGATCGGGCAAACTCGTCCGCCTCCGCCCTGGTGTCTACATGCAGGCGGACGACTGGCAGAAGCTGCCGCCCTGGGAACGGCAGCGGGCACGAATCCGGGCCGCTGTGGAACAGGTGCCGGGGCAGCGCGTCCTGATCCAACAATCCGCCGCTGTCATCTGGGGACTCCCAGTGATAGGGGATTCGCCCGAAGTACTGCTGCTGGCCATCCACCCGACCCATGGCAGGCGCCGCGGGAATCTCCGCTGGACTGAGCGCCGGCTGCTGGAACCGGTCACCATGCGGGACGGAGTCCCTGTGACTTCCCGTGCGCATACCGTCCTGGACATGGCTGCCTATCTGAACTTTGAGCGCGCGGTCCCGGCCATGGATCACGTCCTTCGTCCGGACCCCGATCGCGGTCTTCCCGCTCTGCGGAAAGAGCAGCTCCGGGAGTTAGCCGAGCACCTGCCTGACAGCGCCAAACGACTCCGGGCCCTGCGGGTTATCGACTTCGCGCAGGTGCTCTCCGAGTCAGCCGGGGAGTCCTACTCCCGGGCCGTGCTGTACCGGCATGGTTTTCCAGACCCGGAGCTCCAGCACGAATTCGCGACCACGGCAGGCCGGTTCCGTACTGACTTTTACTGGCCCGGGCACAAGCTCGCCGGGGAGTTCGACGGTTCGGTGAAATACGGACGCGGCAAAGCCGGCATTGCACCGTCGTGGGACACCCTCCTGCGGGAGAAACGCCGGGAAGACGCCATTCGGGCCACCGGAGTTGGATTTGTCCGCTGGTCCTGGAATGACATCACCAGGCCACCGCAACACCCGGAGGCTTTGGTGCAGCGTCTGGTCCGGGCGGGGCTGTCCCAATCCCGCCACCGCTGATTCCCCTCCGCTTTGTGGCAATCCCTCCGCTGCGCCGCGGAGGGATTGCCACAAAGCGGAGGGATTACCGAACCGCCCCGGCTCTGCCCTTACCGGATCGGAGGAGCTGCCGAAGCTGCCGCCGCGACCAGCCGGGCATTGAGCCCGCGGACGGTGCCGGCATCGATCTTCACCACGCGGCGGTCGTAGGTGAGCAGCCCGTTCACCTCGTCCTCGACGTCGGTCAGCTGCGTATAGACGGTCGCGGCCAGGCCCCGGGCCACCGCCGGTTCGATCTGCTTGCGGTGCAGCTTCACGTAGGCCTTGAGCAAGGCGTCGGGTGTCTTGAACCGCCGGTAGCCGAACTCCTTGTCGTTGAATGTGTGGCCCGGCACCCGCAGGCTGTAGCCACCGTATTCGGAGAGCACCACGGCGCGGCCGTCCTTCAGCCAGCCCCGGTGCAGCTTGAACGGCACGAAGTACACGTGGACGCTCTTGAGGTCTCCCCCGCCCTGGTCATGCCAGCCGCTGGCATGGTCGATGCTGCGGGTGGGGTCCAGGCCGCGCAGCAGGTCAGCGGCGGCGTTGGCATCGAACTGCCCCCAGCCTTCGTTGAACGGCACCCAGACGGCAATCGAGGCGGCGTTGCGCAGCAGGTCCACCGTGCCGCGCAGCTCGGTGCGGAAGTCCTCCCGGCCCTGCGTGTCCGCGCGCCCGAACGCCTTGTAGTCGCCGTCGTCGTGATGACGCGCGCCCACGGCCGGGGCGTCGGCAATCGCAGGCCGGTAGGGCCGGCCGCCGTTGACCAGGTCCTGCCACACCAGCATGCCCAGGCGGTCGCAGTGGTAGTACCAGCGCAGCGGTTCAATCTTGATGTGCTTGCGCAGCAAGGTGAAGCCCAGGTCCTTTGCGGCCTGGATATCGTAGGCCAGCGCCTCGTCCGACGGCGCGGTGTACAGCCCGTCCGGCCAGTACCCCTGGTCCAGCAGCCCGGCGTGGAAGTACGGCCGGCCGTTGAGCAGCAGCCGGGTATGCCCGGCGGCGTCCGGTCCCGTGCCGAAGGTGCGCAGGCCGGTGTAGCTGCGGACGCTGTCGACGGTTTCGCCCGCCGCCTGCAGCTGCACCGTCACGTCGTACAGGAACGGATCTTCCGGCGTCCACAGCTGCGGGTCGGGCACCGGAATCTGTGCCGGGGTTCCGGGTACGACGACGGCGTCCGCCACAGTGCGCCCGCCGGCGGACACGGTAATCACCGCCTGCAGCTCCGCTGTGACAGGGCCGCCTGAGGAGGGGCCACCGGCCCCGGCCGGTTCGCCATCGAGCAGGACGGTCACCGCCACGGAGTCCAGCGAGGGCACCAGGACCAGCTGCGAAATGCTGATGCACGGCACTGATTCCAGCCAGACGGTCTGCCAGATGCCCGACTGGGCGGTGTACCAGATGCCGCCACGGTCCAGGGTCTGCTTGCCGCGGCTTGCGTAGCCGGTGTTGCTGATGTCCCGGACCCGGACCACGATTTCCTGCTCGGGTTCCTCCGCGGAGCCCTCCACCGCGGCGGCATCTCCAGCTCCGGAGCGCAGCGCAGCGGTGACGTCCAGCGAAAACGGAAGGTAGCCGCCGTCGTGCCCGCCCACGTCGATGCCGTTGACCGTGACGGTGCAGCTTTGGTCCACGGCCCCGAAGTGCAGCAGCACGCGCTCGCCCGCGAACCCGGCCGGCAGCCGCAGGGTCCGCCGGTACCAGAGCACCTGCTGGGGCTGGAGCTGCCGGTTGACGCCGGAGAGCGGGGCCTCAGGAGAGAAGGGCACCAGGATGCGGCCGTCCCACTCATCCTCCGCGGGGGCCAGTTCGCGGCGGGCCGAGGTGATCGTGTACTGCCAGTAGCCGTTGAGGTTCAGGTAGCTGTCGCGGACCAGCTGCGGCCGGGGATATTCCTGCAGCACGGCGTCGGGGTCCAGGTCTGCTCCCCACGGGGTCGTCAGTGTCACGAGGGGGTGCTCTCCATGTGCTTATCGGCGTCGCTCATTCGAAAAGCCTAGCGTGGGACCCGGCGCCCCGGCTCCGAAACGAGGGCTCAGCCGCCGATCCCGATCGCCGGACCGAACAGTGCGAATCCGACAAAGCCGGCAATATCCACGAGCGCGTGCGCGATCACCAGCGGCATCACCCGCTTCGTTTTGGTGTAGGCGTAGCCGAAGAGCAGCCCCATCAGGAAGTTGCCGATGCCCGGTCCGATCCCCTGGTAAAGGTGGTAACTGGCGCGGATCAGGGCGCTGGTGAGGATGATCGCCGGTGTGCTCCAGCCCAGCTGCCGCAGCCGCACAAACAGGTATCCCACCACGATGACCTCCTCCAGCACGGCGTGCCGCAGGGCGGAGAGGATCAGCACCGGCAGGGTCCACCAATAGGTGTCCAGCGCCGCCGGGACCAGCGCCGTGGTGATGCCCAGTGCCCGGCCTGCCGCGTAGACGCCGAGCGTGCCGACGCCGATCACGGCTGCCAGGGCGACCCCCAGCCCGAAGTCGCGCAGCGGCTTGGCGAAGGTGAAGCCGATCCGCCGGAACGCGCTCTTGCCCGGCCCGGTCAGCAGGTAGAGCACCAGCGCCACCGGCAGCAGGGAGAAGAAGATCCCCAGCAGCTGATAGGTCAGGTCGAACCACGGGCTCTCGTCCAGCACCGGATTCAGCGTGGTGGTCTGCCCGGCGAGGGGGCCCTTGGAGGCTTTTTCCAGGAGTTCGACGACGGCGTACACGCCGGATCTGCCCAGCGAGAGTCCCAGCACAATCAGGATTTCGAAGACGAGCATCTTCCGCGCCCGCGGATCCAGGGCTTCGGCGGGGGCGGAGGGAAAGGCGGCGCGCATGGTCCCATTGTGCCGGATGCCGCCGTGCCGGATGCCGCCGGCGTCCCGGCTGCTCCGCTCCGGGCCGGCTCCCGCTGCCGCGGTGGGAAGCGGGCGGGGTTTGGGGTCCGGTTTAGGAGCGGACCGTTTCGTACGTGAGTTTGACCATTCCGGTCCTGTCGAAGCGCTGTTCGCTCAGCAGCCGCAGGTTGAGTTTGAGTCCCTCGGGAAACACCTTGGTGCCGGCGCCCACCGTCACGGGGTAGACCATCAGGGACACCACGTCCACCAGCCCCAGCTCAAAGGCGGCTGCGGTCACGGTGGGACCTTCAATCAGCAGGTCGCCCGGCGTCTCGGCCTCCACCCGGTCGAAGGCTTCCACCGTGAATTCCCGTTCCAGCCGGGTCCGTTCCGTCCAGATGTCCCCAAGGGTGCGGGAGAAGACCACTTTGTGGGCCCGGTTCCAGTTCTCGGCGAAGGCTGCTGCCGCCGGTGAACCTTCGGCGAGGGAAGGATCGGTTTCCCAGACGGCCATGGATTCGTACATCCGCCGTCCATACAGGTGCGTGCCCACGTTGGCCAGGTCCGCGGTGACCGATTCCACCATGGCCTCATCCGGGACTGCCCAGGACAGGTCGCCCGTTTCATCGGCGATGTAGCCGTCCAGGGTGCAGGAGATCAGGTAAAGGAGTTTTCCCATGGCACATCTCAACCCGGAGCGCGAGCGGAGGGCAAGGGTGCCGGGATGAACCCGTCCTCCGGATCAGCGCACCCGCACACCGGCCCGCCAGACACTGCCGGTCAGCGGCATACCCGGCCGGTAGGCCAGGTGCGCGGCTGAGGGCGCGTTGAGCAGCTGCAGATCGGCACGGTGCCCGACGGCGAGCGAACCCACCGCCCGCTGCCCGTCCCGGTCCTCCCCGGTGTGCACCCGCAGGGCCAGGGCACCGCCGAACGTGGCCGCCCGGACGGCCTCCTGGACGGTCAGGCCCATCTGCAGCACGGCTGTGGCAACGCAGAAGGTCATCGAGCTCGTATAGGAGGTGCCCGGATTACAGTTCGAGGCCAGGGCCACCGGCACCCCGGCGTCCAGCAGCCGGCGCGCATCGGCCAGCGGAGCCCGGGTGGAGAGGTCACAGGCCGGCAGGCAGGTCGCCACGGTGCCCGGCGTTCCGGAGCGCCCCGGCCCCCACCCGGTCCAGGTGCCCGCGAGCGCCGCGACGTCGTCGTCGGACAGGTAGTTCACATGGTCCACGCTGGCCGCCCCGAACTCCACGGCCAGGGCCACCCCGGCACCGTATCCGAGCTGGTTTCCATGTACCCGCAGCCCCAGGCCGGCCTTGCGGCAGGCGGCCAGCACCCGCCTCGACTGCTCCGCGGTGAAGGCTCCCTGTTCGCAGAACACATCCGCCCACTGCACGTACGGGCGCACCGCGGTGAGCATAGCGGTGCAGACCAGGTCGGTGTACTCCTCGGCATCCATGCCGTCGGGCACCAGATGCGCACCCAGGAAGGTGACCTGGTCCGCCACCGTGGACGCGATCCGGGCGCTGCGCTGCTCCTCCTGAACGTTCAGCCCGTAGCCGGTCTTGGTCTCCAGGTAGGTGGTGCCGCCGGCGGCCGCCTCGGCAACGCGGGCGAGCAACAGCCGGGTCAGGTCGTAGTCCGACGCCGCGCGGGTCGCGGCGGTGGTAACGGCAATACCGCCTGCCGCGTAGGACTCCCCCGCCATCCGGGCCTCGAACTCAGCACTCCGGTCCCCGGCGAAGACCAGGTGCGTATGCGAGTCCACCCAGCCGGGCAGCCCCGCACGTCCTCCGGCGTCCATCGTCTCGTCTGCAGCGGGCGCGTCGGCGGCGGCACCAATCCAGCTGATCCGCTCGCCCTCGAACACCACTGCGGCATCCCGCAGCACGGAGGCCTCCGGCCCCTGGGCATAGTCCTGCGTGGAGAGTTCGCCGATGTTGGTGATGAGGGTCGAGGCCGGGGTCATGGGTGCGGGATTCCTTCGAAAGTGGTGGCGCCGGCGGTGTCGACGGCGGCGATAGCTGCCCCGAGCAGCACGCCCGGGTCGCCCAGGCTGCTGTGCCGGCCGTTGCGGGCCAGGACCCGCCCGCCGACGACGACGGTGTGGACATCGGCAGCGGTGGCGGTCAGTGCCAGCTGACCGGGACGGGACCCGGCCGTGCGCAGGCTGTGGGGGGCAACGCTCATCAGATCACAGACGTTTCCCGGCGCCAGCCCCGGATCCGGCCGCCCCTGGGCGTGTGTTCCGGCACCGGAGGCGGCCTGATGCAGGTCGCCGGGAGTAAACCGGCCGCGTTCCCCCGAGGCCAACCGTTCGCCGTATTCCAGCGCGCGCATCTCCAGGAAGGGATCGACGACGGCGTGCTGGTCGGTGCCCAGCGCGATCCGGGCCCCGGCAGCGCGGAGGGCGGCGGCGGGGCCGATGCCGTCGGCCAGGTCGGCCTCGGTGGTGGGACACATGACCACGGTGGCACCGGCGGCGCCCAGGACCGCGATGTCTTCTCCGGTCAGGTGGGTGGCGTGCACGGCGGAGAGCCGGCGGCTGATCAAGCCGCGCCGGTGCAGCAGCATGGTCGGGGTCAGGCCGGTGGCCTGAAGGCAGGCCTCATTTTCGGCCGGCTGTTCGGAGAGGTGGATGTGCAGCGGAAGATCGGCCGGCAGGTGCGCGGCGATCATTGCCAGATCGGCCTCCGGAACGCCGCGCACTGAGTGCAGGGCCGCACCGACGCTGACCTGGGCCGGATCGAACTCGTTGGCCAAGGCGTTGCGCAGCGAGGCCAGCCGTTCCAGCCAGGCCGCGGCGTCGGTATCGCCGAACCGCTGCTGTCCAGTGTTGAGCGGGGCATCAAAGCCGCCGGCCAGATAGCAGGTGTCCAGCAGGGTCAGCCGGATGCCGGCGGCGACGGCGGCCCGGGCCAGCGCCCGCTCCATGGCGTGCTCTTCTGAGTGTTCTCCGCCGTACGGGGTGCCGTCCGGCTGATGGTGGACATAGTGGAACTCGGCCACGGAGGTAAAGCCGGCAACCACCATCTCGGCAAACACCGCGGTGGCCAGCTGCTCGTACAGCTCCGGCGTCAGGGTGCCGGCTGCCTCGTACATCTGCTCCCGCCAGGTCCAGAAGCTGCCCCGGCCGCCGGCGTGGGTGCGTCCGCGCAGGATCCGGTGAAAGGCGTGGGAGTGCGCGTTCGACGCCGCGGGGAAGGTGACGCCGGTCAGCTGGAGGTCCCCGGGCTGCGGGGCGGTTGCGGGCGTGGCCAAGGTGACAGTGCCGGCGTCGTCGACCTCCAGCCGGATCCCGTCCTCCACCGCGCCGTTGAGCCAGCCCTGCTCACACCAGATGGCCTGCCCCGGTTTAGGTGCCGTCACAGCAGGTCTTCCAGCACGTCCGCGAGCGCTGTCACACCGGCGTCGGCGTCATCGTTCTCCACGTATTCCTCCGGGGAGTGGCTGATGCCGGACGGGTTGCGGACAAACAGCATGCCGGTGGGCACCCGCGCGGCCAGCACCCCGGCGTCGTGCCCCGCCCCGGTGGCCAGCACCGGAGCTCCGGGAACGGTACGCGCAACGGACTGCTCCAGGGAGCGCTGCAGTGCGGGGTCGAAGTGCACCGTGCCGGAGGAGGATTCCTCAGTCATGTGCACGGTGCAGCCTTCAAACGCTGCGATTTTCTGTGCCTGGCCGTGGATTTTTTCCACCAGGGAAGCGGTTACGGCGTCGTCCGGGTGCCGGACGTCCAGCCAGAGCTCCACTCGGGAGGCAATGACGTTGGTGCCGCCGGGAACCGGTTCCAGCCGCCCTACGGTGCCCCGCGCCCCGGGCTGGGCGGACGCGGTCTGGCGTACGGCCACGATCAGCTGGGCGGCTGCCACCATGGGGTCGGCCCGGTCGGTCATGAGGGTGGTGCCGGCGTGGTTGCCCTGACCGGTAAAACTGAACCGCCACCGGCCGTGGCCCAGGATCGACCCGCCCACGGCCAGCGCTGGTCCGCGCCCGGCCGCGTCGGTGAATTCCTCGGTGTTCAGGCCCTGTCCCTGCTCCACGTGCAGTTCCACAAAGTCGCCGATGGTGCGCAGTACAGCGTCGTCGCGGCCCATCGCCTCTGGATCCAGCCCGTGGGTACGGGAGACATCGGCGAAGGTGTTGCCGTCGGCGTCGCGCAGCGCGAGGGCCTTGCGCGGGTCGATTGTTCCGGCCAGCAGGCGCGAGCCGAGGCAGGCGACGCCGAACCGCGACCCTTCCTCCTCCGGGAACACCGCGACGGCGAGCGCCCGGTTCCGGACCAGGCTGCCGTCCCGCTCGCGGGCCCGCAGCAGGTCCACGGCAGCGAGGGCGCTGGCCACGCCGAGCGGACCGTCGAAGGCACCGCCACCAGGGACCGAGTCGAGATGGGAACCGGTGACCAGGGCGCCGCGGCGGTCCGGAACGCCGGCCGGGCCGGCGGACGCGCTGCTGTCGGACAGATCCCACCAGGCCCAGAGAATGCCGTTCCGGTCGGTTTCCACAGCCAGCCCGCGGCGGGCCGCCTCGGCGGTGAACCATTCGCGCAGCTGCAGTTCAGCACTGGAGTACACCGGGCGGGAATAGCCGCCGCGGCGGGTATCGCGGCCGGTATCTTCGATGGCGGACAGGAGACTGACGACGCTCGTTGTGTTCACCCTGTCTATGCTCCCACCAGCTAAGAACGCCGCCGGCATCCCCGTTCCTAGCCTTCGCTCATCGGCAGGCGGATGCCGCGCTCGACGGCAACCTCGGCCGCCCGCTGGTAGCCGGCGTCGGCATGGCGGACGACGCCGGTGCCCGGATCATTGGTCAGCAGCCGGTCCAGTTTCCGGGCCGCCAGTTCGGTCCCGTCAGCCACTGAGACCTGTCCGGCGTGGATGGAGCGGCCGATGCCGACACCGCCGCCGTGGTGGATGGAGACCCAGGTGGCCCCGGAAGCGGTGTTCAACATGGCGTTCAGCAACGGCCAGTCGGCAACGGCGTCGGAGCCGTCGGCCATGGCTTCGGTTTCCCGGTACGGCGAGGCCACCGAGCCGGAGTCCAGGTGGTCGCGGCCAATCACGATGGGCGCGCTGACCTTGCCCTCGGCCACGAGCCGATTGAACAGCAGCCCGGCCTTGGCCCGGTCGCCGTAGCCCAGCCAGCAGATCCGGGCCGGCAGCCCCTCGAACTCCACGTGTTCCGCGGCGGCATCGAGCCAGCGGTGCAGCCGCTCGTTCTCCGGAAACAATTCCTTCATCGCGGCGTCCGTGACGGCTATGTCCTGCGGGTCTCCGGAGAGCGCCACCCAGCGGAACGGGCCCATGCCCTCGCAGAAGAGCGGGCGGATGTAGGCGGGGACGAAGCCGGGGAACTCGAACGCGCGGTCGTAGCCGCCCTGCCGGGCCTCGTCGCGGATCGAGTTGCCGTAGTCGAAGACCTCGGCGCCGGCGTCCTGGAAACCCACCATCGCGGCGACCTGCCGGGCCATGGATTCGCCGGCCTGCTTGGTAAAGCCTTCGGGATCCGCCGCGGATTCGGCCTTCCACTGCTCCACCGCGATGCCCACCGGCAGGTAGCTCAGCGGATCGTGGGCGGAGGTCTGGTCCGTGACGACGTCCACGGTGATCTCGCCGGCGTTGTGCCGGCGCAGCAGTTCCTCAAACACCTCGGCGGCGTTGCCCACCAGCCCCACCGAGAGCGCCCGCTTTTCGGCCTTGGCGGCCACGACCTTGGCGACGGCAGTGTCCAGGTCGGTTTCCACCTCGTGCAGGTAGCGCTTGCCGGCCCGGCGGCGCAGGCGGGTCTCGTCGACGTCGACAATCAGCACCGCTCCCCCGTTCAGCGTCACGGCCAGCGGCTGCGCGCCGCCCATGCCGCCGCAGCCGCCGGTCAGGGTCAGCGTGCCGGCCAGCGTTGCGTTCTCATCCTTGAAGCGCTTGCGGGCGACGGCGCCGAAGGTTTCGTAGGTGCCCTGCAGGATCCCCTGGGTGCCGATGTAGATCCAGGAGCCGGCCGTCATCTGCCCGTACATCATCAGGCCCTCGGCCTCGAGCCGCCGGAACTCCGGCCAGGTGGCCCAGTCCCCCACCAGGTTCGAGTTCGCGAGCAGGACCCGCGGCGCCCATTCATTGGTACGGAACACGCCCACCGGTTTTCCGGACTGGACGAGCAGCGTCTCGTCGTCCGCCAGGGTGGACAGGGTCCGGATGATCGCGTCGTAGGCTTCCCAGCTGCGGGCGGCCCGGCCGGTGCCGCCGTAGACCACCAGGTCCTCGGGGCGTTCGGCGACCTCGGGGTCCAGGTTGTTCATCAGCATGCGCAGCGGCGCCTCGGTCTGCCAGCTCTTGGCGGTCAGCGCGGTGCCGCGCGGGGCCCGGATGCTTCGGGTGGGATCGGAGATAGTAGCCATCTTTCGACCGTAACTGCGCCCTGCCCATCTGGATCCAGGGCCAGGTGTGTTGTCTGGTATTTCAGACGGATGCGCCCAGAGCCGCGGTGTTGCCCAGGCGATGCGCCGGTGGAAGATCCGCTACATCCCTGACGGATTCTGTGGTGGCCGATACTTCAGCGGCCTGCCCCCATGGTTTTTCGGCGGGACCGGTTCAGGCCCGGAGGATTCATCGATCACGCCATACGATATGTGCACCCACTGGCCGGTTCCGACCTCAGGGCAGGTGGCGTGCATGCTCTGGAAGATGTCATCCTTATCCGTTGTGTGCCGTCCCCGGAGACCCTCTTTGTAGATGTCCACGTCGAATTTCACGTGCCCATCCGCCCAGCGTGCGTCGTAGCAAACCAGGCGCACCGGGCGGTGCAGCCACTTGGAGGTTCCAATATGGGCCCTCGCGCGGACTGCAACTGGCTGATCTGCGGTTTCGGACATGGATCGATAATTGCACAGCCCTTTGAGTGGAACGGGGACCGTCCGTCCTAGCCCTGCTGCGCTCCCTGCCACGTCCCGGACTGGCCCCCGAGCCGGCGGGAGATTTCCGCCGCACACTTGGACACGTCTGGCAGCCACTGCGCCGCCAGATCGTCGATCCCCCGCAGTCCCCCCGAATCAACAGGTGAAGCGTTCGGCGCGGTCAGCGTGACGCTGGCGACGGCGTGTCCCGTGCGGTCCAGCACCGGTACGGCAATGGAGGAGAAACCCTCGGTGACCTCGTTTTCCTCCCAGGCATAGCCGCGGTCCCGGATCTGGTGGAGCAGCGCGGTCAACGCCTGGCCGCCTGCGCGGACGGAGCGCACGGTCTCGGGCTCCGGGTAGAGCGCGCGCAACTGAGCGTCGGTCATTTGCGCCAGCATGGCCCGCCCGCTGGCGGTGCGGTGCGCCGGAAGCCGGATCCCGGCGTCGGTCACCAGGGGCAGCTGATTAGGGGCGCGTTCCTCGATTACATAGATGACGTCGGTTCCCTGCAGCACGGCCAGATGCCCGGTCAGCCGGGTCCGGGCCACGAGCTTGCGCAGGGGAAACCGGCCGATCCGCTGCAGCGGCGCCTGCCGGGCGTACCCGGTGCCCAGCTCGTGGGCCGTTGCCCCCAGCGCGTATTTGCGTTCCTCCGGCAGATGCACGGCAAAGCCGTCGGCGACCAGGGCAGCCAGCAGGTGATAGGTGGTGGACCTCGGGAGCATCAGGTCCCGGGCGACGGCGGTGGCACCTACCGGTCCGGCCTGCGTGCCGAGATAGCGCAGGATGGACAGGACCTGCGCGGCGGCGGGGACCTGCACCCGCGAATAGGAGGCTGGCATGCCCAGAGTCTAGGGCAGTGTCTGGGATCCCAGAAACGGAATCATCCGGCCTCGTAGGCCCGGCAGGCAACAGGTGCTCTGATAGAGAGTGCAACGCCAGATACTTCGGAGACAGATCTCCGCAACGATGGGGAGAGATGAAAACGCTACTGAACACCGGCACATCCGTGGAACTGGGGACCGGCCCGCTGGCCGCAGGGGACATTGTCGCCGTCGCACGGCACGGGGCGGCCGTCCTGCTGTCCCCCGCCTCGATCACCGCCATGCTGTCCTCCCGCGCCGTCATCGAGGAACTCGCCGCGGACGAGAAGCCCCACTACGGTGTCTCCACCGGCTTCGGCGCGCTGGCCACCAAACAGATCGTTCCCCAGCAGCGCCGGCAGCTGCAGCGCTCGCTGATCCGCAGCCACGCGGCGTCATCGGGCGCCGAGGTGGACCGTGAAGTGATCCGCGCCCTGATGCTGAACCGGCTTTCCACGCTCGCCACCGGCCGTACCGGCGTCCGTCCCGTCGTCGCCCAGGCCTATGCCGGGCTGCTGAACGCCGGCATCACCCCCGTGGTTGGCGAGTACGGTTCGCTGGGCTGCTCCGGCGATCTGGCACCCCTTTCGCACTGCGCGCTGGCTTTGATGGGCGAGGGCGAGGTGCGTACGGCCGACGGCGCCAAGGTGCCGGCGGGCGAGGCCCTGTCTGCTGCGGGGCTGGAGCCGGTGGAGCTGCAGGAGAAGGAAGGCCTGGCCCTGATCAATGGCACGGACGGGATGCTGGGCATGCTGACCCTGGCCATCGCCGACCTGCACCTTTTGCTCTCCACCGCCGACGTTGCGGCCGCCATGAGCGTGGAAGGGCTGCTGGGTTCCGACGCGGTCTTCGCTGCCGATCTGCAGGCCCTTCGGCCGCAGCCCGGACAGGGTGAGTCGGCGGCGAACATCCGCGCGGTCCTGGCCGGTTCTTCCCTGATTGAAGAACAGAAAACCGGCGGTTTCACCCGGGTACAGGATGCATATTCGCTGCGTTGCGCCCCGCAGGTGCACGGCGCTGCCCGGTCCACGCTCGCCCATGCCGAGATGGTCGCGGAGTGTGAGCGGGCCTCGGCGATCGACAATCCCGTGGTGACCCTGGACGGCCGGCTGGAGTCCAACGGCAACTTCCACGGCGCTCCGGTCGGCTACGTGCTGGATTTCCTGGCCATCGCCGTCGCCGACGTCGCCTCCATGAGCGAACGGCGCACGGACCGCTTCCTGGACCGCAACCGCAGCCACGGCCTCAACGCCTTCCTGGCGTTTGATCCGGGCGTGGACTCCGGGCACATGATTGCCCAGTACACCCAGGCCGGCATCGTCTCCGAGCTCAAGCGGCTGGCCGTGCCGGCGTCGGTCGATTCCATTCCGTCCTCGGCCATGCAGGAGGACCACGTCTCGATGGGTTGGGCGGCAGGCCTGAAGCTGCGCCGCGCGATCGACGGGCTGACGCGCGTGCTGGCGATCGAGCTGCTGACCTCGGCCCGTGCGCTGGACATGCGCGACGGCGGCGTCGTCACCTCCCGCAGCGCCCCGGCTGTCACAGCGGTGCGGACGGCGATGCGCGCCGCCGTCGACGGCCCGGGTCCGGACCGCTATCTGGCCCCCGAGATTGAATCCGCGCGTCTGCTGGTTGCTGACGGTTCCCTGCTGGCTGCGGCTGACTCGGCGCTGGACCGGCCGCTAGTCTAGGCCCATGACGCCTTCGGATTCAGCTGGTCCAGCCGCTCACCCTCCCCTGCCGGGCCGGCGCCTGACCGCCCGCATCACCGGCGAGGTGCAGGCCGTCGGCTTCCGTTACCGAACCCTGCAACAGGCCAACCGGCTCGGACTCACCGGCGTCGTTTCGAACAGCAGCGACGGGTCCGTGCACGTGGTGGCTGAAGGCGGACCCGCGGAGATTGCCGGACTGTTGCAGTGGCTCCGGTCTCCGGCCGCACCGGGAACCGTCACCGGCGTGGAGGAGTCGCTGTCCGCGGCCACCGGTGAGTTTCCGGATTTCCGGACGGACTAGCAGGCCATGCACGGGTAAATACCTGCCCGCTAGGACGCCATCGGGCCGCTTTGGAGCACATGTTGTTCCAGCGTGGCCAGGGCCAAAGGTTCTGCGGCGATCTCCACGGTTCCGTGCACCATCGCAAATGTCAGCACTTTCAGCCCCGGTGGCAGCTGATGCGCCACGTCACCGGTGACGGGCCGGGGAGGTCCGGCACGGTCGAGGACGTCTATCTCTGTGGGCGATCCCAACGTGACATCGGTGCCGGACATGACCTCTTGGAACAAGATCTTTCCGGGGCGGCTGGCGGCGATCCCTCCGGCCCACCGGTCCTGCAGTGATCCCGGCTGTGAACCGGGGTAACGGAGGTAGACGAGGGTGCCCTGCTTTTCCAGCGCGCTCTTGCGTGTTTGGTCCCGCCTTAGGTACAGGTAGAGCAGCCCGAACCACCACAGAGAATTGAACAGCGTGAAGAAGACGGCCATCTGCCAGGGGGTTCCGTTGGCGCGGAGAATCAGCAGTACTGCTGCAGTTGCCAGCAGGGCGGCCAGCGGAAACACTACGGCCCTGTGGCGCCAGATCCATTCCCTCATGCCACGAACTGCCCCCTCTATATGGATGCTCAGCATTCCGGACCCTCTCCCCTGCCCGCGGTTGCTGCCAGCGAATGAGGAACCGGGACGGTGAATTTCGGGTCAGTCTAGCTGGGCCGTCAACGAGTATCTCGGGATTAGACTGCAAAATCCGCATGGGTGGCGGCGGCACATCCGTCCCACGAAAGAACGGTGTGTCCCCTGCGGGGCCTGTCCATGAAGTAACAGCGCCGGTACGGTACGGATGAGGGTGCCCTGAAGATGAGGGGCGCCGGAGGCGTTTTGGACAAAGAGAAACGCCGGCAGACTATGGGCTGGTTGGGGGAACAACCCTAGTCTGCCGGCGTCTGGATAGGTCACTACGCTATCCATTCATCACTCGCACCCTTATGAGGTATTAACTACGATAATCCCCCTGGCTGGGCGGGAACTGTAGGTAAGCTGGCAACTGCCTGAACGTTCGGCTCCCGGACTAGGAAGCGCGCTTGCTGCTCTCCGGGATGTGCTGCCGGGAAGGCTGCGGGACGGAGTTGCTCGATGCCAGCACCAATACGGGGCGGGCGTTCTTGGCGGAGAGGCTGCGCACGGTGTGCTGTGCGCTGACCGCCGGCCCGCCGGATCCGGGACCGGAGTCCTTCGCAGCGCTGGGCTGCTTCTTGCCCGGGCTCCGTTCGGCGGAGCTGCCGGTGCGCTTGGCGGGCGCGGACTTGGCGCCGTTGTTGTTTCCGGGGCGGCCCTTGGCCTGGCTGGTCTTGGCCGGAGGGATCTTCGCCGGGCTCTTGGCCCCCTTGGCGGGCGCGGACTTGGCAGCTACCGCTTTGGCAGGTGCTCCCTTGACGGACTTGGCGGGCGCGGACTTGCCCGGCGCCGCCTTGGCCGCCTTGGCTGCCTTGGCTGCCTTTGCTGCCTTGGCTGCTGCCGACTTGCCCGACTTGTTCGGCACCGCCTTGCTGAGCGCAGACTTCGGGGATGCTTTCGCAGTGGTCTTGGCCTGGCCGGCCGCGGGTTGCTTTGCCGCCGGCGCGGAGGCCGCAACTGCGGCTGCCGTTTCCGATGAGACGGCAGGCCGTACGGTGCGCGGGCTGGCAGGTGCGTACTGCGGCCGTCCGGTGGCAGCCGCCGGGCGAAGCGCCGCCAGCAGCTCTTCCGTGGCCGAACGTGCGGTGTCCACGAAGACAATCGCCTTGGTGTCCTCCGGAGCCACCTCGGCACGCTTCACTGCGGACCGGTTTACGAGCCGGTACACGGCGCAAATGACCACGATCAGCGCGACACCCGTTCCGTAGAGCAGCACGAGTGAAAGAGCCAGAGAAGTTGTCCCGCCGGAAAAGAAACCGAACCCCGTGATTGCCAGGACCATCCAAATACTGGCCACCACGGTGGCGGTCGTTCGGACTTTTACATAGAGGGGACGCTGCTGCACGCCAACCAGCTGTGGCGGCAAAATATCTGGCACTGGGACAGACCTTTCAGGCAAAAAAGGTGGATCTAAAAGAAGAGAAAGCCTACGTGGCTTTGTCCTTCAACTTTAGGCATCGCGGCCGGGAAAAAAGACCATAAGCGCTGAGTTGGACCGATTCGTTATGCAGGAGGTATGAGACTTTGGTCACAGTGTCTTCCGGGCCGGATTGAGCGCCTTTGCGGCCGCCGTATTCACGTTTTCACCCATGAGCTGGGATGCCGCAAGTTCCGCAATTCCGGACGAGGTTTGGAACCCGTAACCGCCCTGGCCGGCGAGCCAAAAGAAGCCGGGAACGACGTCGTCGTACCCCACCACCGGAAGTCCGTCACCGGCTTCAGTGCGCAGCCCCGTCCAGGACCGGGACACCGCCGTGATGCCCAGCGTGGTGACGGAATTGATCAGCCGGACCAGCGCGTCAATGTCCCCGGCGTGCGGCTGGGCGTCCATCGGATCGCTGGGCACGCTCTCTGACGGGGAGATCAGCACCTGGTTGCCTTCGGGGCGGTAGTAGAAGGACTCGTCCGCGTCCGCCACCATGGGCGCGCCCTCTTCCAGCGGGTGTTGGACGTCGACGACGGCGGCCGTCCTCCGGTAGGGCTGCAGCCCGCGCGGCCGGGCTCCGTACACGGCGGCGAGCTGATCGGCCCAGGCGCCGGCGGCATCCACGACCAGGCGCGAGCGGATGCTCCTCTCCCCTGCCGCCGTGATCCAAAGGCCGGAGCTGCCGCCGTCGTCCCCGGCTTCAAACGCCGCGCTCCGGACCGGATGACCGGTGAGGATCTGCCCGCCATGGTCCAGGACCCGCCGCCGGTGGTACTTCATCAGGGCATCGGTATTGCAGGCCACGGACGTGGTGTCCAGGCCGGCGGCGGCAAAGGCTCCGGGCTTAAGCTCCGGAGCCAGGCCCTGCACCTCGCCGGCCGTAACGGGATGCATGTGGCCGCTGGCGCGGTCCCGCACGGATTCCTCGCTGCCCACGAGCAGGAAGCTGCGCGGGGTGAGGATGGGTTCGGGCAGGTCAACTTCCAGGGCCCGGATCATCGCCAGCGTGCGGACGGTCAGATCCTGCACCACCGCCGGGCCGTAACTCGGGATGAGCTGGCGGGCGGAGCGGGAGGAAGTGTGGAAGCCCAGGGATGCCTCGGCCTCCACCACAACCACCGCGGCCCGGCCGGCAAGGGCCGAGCCCAGGGAGAGCCCGGCGATGCCGCCGCCGATGATCAGGATGTCGCATTCCATCTGTGTGCCTCCTCGGGCAGGGTCTGTGGTCGGTGCGTGCCCAGGGTCGGCGTGCGCAGCCGTTAGGGCCAGCCGGGGCCCTCGGTCAGGATTTCCATCAGGGTTTCGGATCCCAGCAGATACATGCCCGGATGATCGTCGGAGTTGGCCAGCAGGGCCGAGGCCATGTAAACCGCCCAGCCCTGCGCTCTCCCCCACACATCCGGATCGGCGTCGTACTGGTTCCCCAGCGCCTCCCGGAACTCCGTGCGTCCGTGCTGGTCGAACACCAGCCACGCGGCGGCGAGGTCGGTAGCCGGGTCACCGGCGGTCAGGTCGCCAAAGTCGATCACGGCCTGCAGTTCGCCTTCGGCAGTGCCGACCAGATTGGCCGGATGCAGGTCGCCGTGCAGCCACAGCGGCGGCCCGGGCCATAGCTCCAGCTGGAGGCTCGCCTGCCAGAGCTCGCGGATGCGGGCAGCGTGCGGGACCATGCCGCTGTCGAGGCGTTCCATAACCGCCTCATTGCGCTGGGCGAGCGGGACGCCACGCACCGGGTTCACCGGAAAGCCTTCAGGGGCCGGACGGTGGAAGGCATTCAGGAATCCGGCCAGCGGCCCGGCCAGGATGACGTTGCGGTCCCGCGGCTGCAGCGACACTTCAACCCCGGGGAACCAGGCTGTCACGTTCCATGGCCAGGGGAAGGCATCGGAGGGTGCGCCGGCGAAAAGCGGGCCCGACGTCGCGACCGGCAGGTCCGCAGTCAGCCCCGGCAGCCAGGTCTGTTCATTGGCGGTCAGCGCGGCTGCCGCCCGCCTGCGCGGCAACCGGACGGCATAGTGGGTGCCGAGCCGAAAAATGTAGTTGTCCCAGCCGTTGGCCACCGGCTGCAGCGGCAGGTCCGCCAGCTCAGGGTGCTGCTCCTGCAGCAGGCGGCGCACCAGATCGGTATCCACGAAAATCTCTGCGGGAGGGTGGTTGGCCATGACTGAACCCTACCGTCCGCCGCGGGCGGGTAAAACGACGGCCCCGGGAGATCCCGGGGCCGTCGTTGTGTACTGCTTGGTTCTAAGGCACGTCAGCCCTGCACGCCGAGGCGTTCGAGGATCAGCTCGCGCACGCGGCCGGCGTCGGCCTGTCCGCGGGTGGCCTTCATGACCCCGCCGACAATTGCGCCGACGGCCTGCACCTTGCCGCCGCGGATTTTGTCCGCGATGTCCGGTGAGGCGGCCAGGGCGGCGTCGATGGCTTCGAGCAGGGGGCCGTCGTCGGAGACCACGGCCAGGCCGCGGGCTTCGATGACTTCCTCCGGGGTGCCTTCGCCGGCGAGGACGCCGTCGAGGACCTGGCGGGCCAGCTTGTCGTTGATCTTGCCTGCCTGGATCAGACGGTCCAGTTCGACGATGAGCTCGGGCGTCACGCCGACCTCGGTCGGATCGACTTCGGCTTCCTTGGCGCGGCGGGAGACCTCGCCCATCCACCACTTGCGGGCCACCTGTGCGGAGGCTCCGGCGGCGATGGTCTCCTCAATGGAGTCCATGACGCCGGCGTTGACGACGTCGCGGAACTCGGCATCCGAGTAGCCCCAGTCGGCCTGCAGGCGCTTGCGGCGCTCGGCGGGCGGCTCAGGCAGGCGGGAACGCAGCTCTTCGATCCATTCCTTGGTGGTGACCATGGGGACCAGGTCAGGCTCCGGGAAGTAGCGGTAGTCGTCGGCGTCGGACTTGGGCCGGCCCGACGTCGTCGAGCGCGTGTCCTCGTGCCAGTGGCGTGTTTCCTGGACGATCGAGGCACCGGATTCCAGGACGGCCGCGTGGCGCTGGATCTCGAAGCGCACGGCGCGTTCGACGGCGCGCAGCGAGTTCACGTTCTTGGTTTCCGAACGCGTGCCGAACTTTTCCTGGCCGTACGGGCGCAGCGAAACGTTGGCGTCGCAGCGCACATTGCCGCGTTCCATCTTGGCGTCGGACACGCCGAGGTTCTTGACGATCTCGCGGACCGCGGCCACGTAGGCCTTGGCCAGTTCGGGTGCACGGGCACCGGCGCCCTCGATCGGCTTGGTGACAATCTCGACCAGCGGGACGCCGGAACGGTTGTAGTCCACCAGCGAGAAATCGGCGCCCTGGATGCGTCCGGTGGAGCCGCCCATGTGGGTCAGCTTGCCGGCGTCTTCTTCCATGTGGGCGCGCTCGATCTCGACGCGGAACACGGTGCCGTCTTCGAGCTCGATGTCCAGGTAGCCGTCGTACGCAATCGGATCTTCGTACTGCGAGGTCTGGAAGTTCTTGGGCGTGTCCGGGTAGAAGTACTGCTTCCGGGCGAAGGTGCAGGTCGGGGCGATCTTGCAGTTCAGCGCCAGGCCGATCAGGATCGAGTATTCCACCGCGGTCTTGTTCACTACCGGCAGCACGCCGGGCATGCCCAGGCAGACCGGGGTGACGTTGGTGTTGGGCTCGTCGCCGAACACGTTGGGGGCGTCGGAGAACATCTTGGTGTTGGTGTTGAGCTCCACATGGACCTCAAAGCCGAGCACCGGGTCGTACTTTTCGATGGCCTCGTCGAAGGACAGGGTGTCGTCCTGGATGTACACAGACATTTACTTCACTCCTCCGAGTACGGGTGCGGAGGCCAGCAGCGGGCCGCCCCACTTCTGTTCCAGCAGGCCTTCCAGGGCGGCGCCGGCGCGGTACAGCCGGGCGTCTTCGCGGACCGGGGCCAGGAACTGGATGCCGACGGGCAGTCCGTCGGCGAGGCCGCCGGGGATGGAAATGCCGGGCACGCCGGCCAGGTTCGCCGGGATGGTGGCGACGTCGTTCAGGTACATGGCCAGCGGATCGTCCAGCTTCTCGCCAAGCTTGAACGCGGTGTTCGGCGAGGTCGGGGAGATCAGGACGTCGGCCTGGGCAAACGCGGCGTTGAAGTCGCGCTGGATCAGGGTGCGGACCTTCTGGGCCGAGCCGTAGTAGGCGTCGTAGTAGCCGGCGGACAGGGCGTAGGTGCCCAGGATGATGCGGCGCTTGACCTCATCGCCGAACCCGGCGGCGCGGGTGGCACCCATGACGCGTTCAATCGTCATGGGACCGTCGGCTGGCAGGGCACGCAGGCCGTACCGCACGCCGTCGTACTTTGCCAGGTTCGAGGAGGCCTCGGAGGGCATGATCAGGTAGTAGGCACCCAGGGCGTACTGGAAGTTGGGGCACGAGACCTCAACGATTTCCGCACCGGCGTCCTTGAGGAGCTCAAGGCTCTCCTGGAAACGGGCCAGGACGCCGGCTTCATAGCCTTCGCCCTGCAGTTCCTTGATAACGCCGATCCGCATGCCGGCGACGCTGCCGTTGCGGGCAGCCTCCACGAGGTTGCCCACGGGATCGGGCAGCGAGGTGGAGTCGCGGGGGTCGTGGCCGCCGATGACTTCCTGCAGCAGGGCGGCGTCCAGCACGGTCCGGGATACCGGGCCGATCTGGTCCAGGGAGGAGGCCATGGCAATGGCGCCGTAGCGGGAGACGCCGCCGTAGGTGGGCTTCACGCCGACCGAACCGGTGACGGCAGCGGGCTGGCGGATGGAACCGCCGGTGTCCGTGCCAAGTGCCAGCGGAGCCTCGAAGGCAGCCACTGCAGCAGCCGAACCGCCGCCGGAGCCGCCGGGAATGCGGTCCAGGTCCCACGGGTTGCGGGTGGGGCCGAACGCGGAGTGCTCTGTGGAGGAGCCCATGGCGAATTCGTCCAGGTTGGTCTTGCCGAGCATCGGCATGCGCGCGGCGCGGATGCGGGTAATGACGGTGGCGTCGTACGGGCTCATCCAGCCCTCAAGCATCTTGGAGCCGGCCGTGGTGGGCTGGCCCTTGGTGACGATGAGGTCCTTGATGGCGATCGGCACACCGGCGAGGGTGTGCAGCGTTTCGCCGGCGGCGCGGGCCTTGTCGACGTCGGCCGCAACCTGCAGCGCTTCGTCGGTGTTCACGTGGAGGAAGGCGTTGACGGCGCCGTCGACCTCGGAGATCCGGTCCAGGTGTGCCTGGGTGACTTCGACGGCGGATACCTCGCCGGCCGCGAGCTTCTCTGCCAGGACGGCAGCGCTCGAAGTAATCAGTTCATTCATGGAAGTCTTTACTCCTCATCCAGGATGGCAGGGACCTTGAAGCGGCCGGCAGCATTATCGGGTGCACCGGAGAGCGCTTCTTCATTGGTCAGCGTCTGCCCCACAACATCCTCGCGGAACACATTGACCAGCGGGATCGGGTGGGAGGTAGCCGGGATGTCCTCACCGGCAACTTCGCTTACGGATTTGATCGAATCAACAATGACATCCAGTTCACCGGCCATTTTGGCCAGTTCATCCTCGGTCATCTCAATGTGGGCCAGATGCGCCAGGTGCGCCACAGCCTCACGATTGATCTCAGACATGAGTCTCCCATGCGTCTTTTACGGATAAAAAGGTATCCGTTCCAGTCTACGGCGTTTGGTGGGGCCGTTTTCCGTGGCGACCCTGCACTGGTTCCCACTCTTTGTGGCGGATGCTGCCTTCCGGGACCCCACCGGCCCCGGAAGTGTTCCTACAGTGGGAACCCGTGCCTGGGTGCCTCCGACGACGGGCCCGTTCGCGGCATCCATAGTGCAGATCAGGGGCTTCCGTACATCTATTGTGCAGATCACGGGGCTTTCCCGGTATCTATCGTGCAGATCACCGGGCCAAAAGGGCCGTTTTGAGGATTTGATCCCCTGATCTGAACTAAGGATCACGCTGAAGCCCGTTATCTGCACTATGGACGCCGGCCAGGCCACCTGGGCACACCGCCGGGGCGCACCGACTGCCGAGAGTACAGCTCCGGCGGGATAGACCCCGCGAGGGTGCAGCTATGGCGGGACAGAGCGAGCGAAAGCCACCATAGCTGCGCTCTCGAGAGGCGGCGCGGCCCATGAAGACGCCACATCTGCACACTCGAGGATGCCATGGCACGGGCTCAGCCGGACAACGCGCCGCCAGTCCCAGGCCATGACGCCCGCTGACAGAGGGCTAGAGCTCCAGGCAGAAGACCCAGAGGATGATGTCCTCGTTGGGCACGTACCAGTCGCGCTCGGGAACACGCTTGAAGCCCATGGACTTGTACAGGGCGTGGGCGTTGGTCATCGGCGTCATGCTCGTGAGGCTGACGGTGTGGATGCCGTCCAGGCTCCGGGCGTGCTCGATGATGGCGGCCACCATGGCACGGCCGACGCCGCCGCGCTGCAGCTGGGGGTCGACGGCGAGCATACGGAATTCCAGCTCACCCTCGATCGCGATGTCGGTGTACGGCTGGCCGGCGAAGGTGATGGCCGTGGAGCCAGCTACCTTTCCGTCCAGTTCGGCCACCCAGACCACAGCGTTCTTGGCCCGGTCTTCAACGTTCTCAAGTTCCTTGACGTAAGGATTGTCGGCGTCGATGAATCCGGCGCTCAGGTACGCATCACGGGTAATCCGGCGAATATCGTCAAAGTCTGCCTCGGTGGCCTGCCGAACGGTGATGCTCATGCGTGTTACGAATCCTTACGTGGGTGTTGATTTCCAACGTAGATTCTATCCCGGCGATCCGACCCTGGACGCCAGGGGTGACCCGGGGCACGGAAGCACCAGAACAGGCCACGAGAAAGCGCGCACTCCCGGCTTACCGGCGGCGTGCGGCTGCGGCGCAGGCGACGCAGAACCGCGCTTCGGGCCGGATCTCGAGCCGCTCGGCGGGAATGGGATTGCCGCAGTTCCCACACACCCCGTAGCGGCCGTCCTCCAACCGGACCTGGGCATCGAGCAGTTCGACCAGCGACTCCTCGGCGGCCGCGAGCAGCGCCATTTCGTTGTTCCGCTCCACCGAGACGGTGGAACCTTCCGGGTCGTGTTCATCGTCCGCGGGAGTGTCCTTGGCTGCGAGCGTGACTTCACGGATATCTGCGAGCAGGACGGCGATTTTCTCGCGGGCCTGTCCGATCCGCTCATCCAGCAGCCCGGCAAAGAATGCCGTGTCGAGGTCGTTTGGAGTGGCCTGCTGTGCCGGCGGAAGCGGGGTGCCCGCGGTTGAGGATGTGCTCCGCGGTGCGGCGGTTGCTCGACGGGTCATGTGTGCCTCCCGGTGCGTTGCAGCGTTGGTTAAGTTCCTCAATTATCCGCCGCCACCTGCTCAAACACCCGGCGCCAGGAGGCCGCTTTCCTCAGGGCTTAATCCCGGAAAACCGTGCCCGTGCAGCTGGGCTAGCATTGCGGAAAAGAGCCGCCACCCGTTAGCGGCTGGATGAATTAGGGGAACTTCGTGGTTGACACGCATTACAACGAGCCGCGGCTGGTGGCCCTGTACGACGAGGACAATGCCGGCAGTTGGGACACCGATTTCCACGCGGCCCTGATCGGCCCGGAACCGAAGCGCGTGGCCGACGTCGGTTGCGGCACCGGCAGCTTCGCCGTCCGGCTGGCTCAGGCAGGACACACGGTCACCGGCATTGATCCGGCGGACGGAATGCTGGCCGTTGCCCGGAAACGCGCCGGCGGCCAGCTGGTGACCTGGCTGTCCGGCACCGCCGTGGACCTGCCGGCGGGACCGTTCGACGCAGCAGTCATGACCGGCCATGCCTTCCAGTGCCTGCTCACCGAAGCGGAAATCCTTGAAACCCTCACGGCCATCCGGTCCCGGCTGACACCGGGCGGGACGTTCTGTTTCGAGAGCCGGAACCCGGCGGCCAGGGCGTGGCTGGAGTGGGATTCCTCCAGCACCGGCCCGGAGCTGCGGGAATCATCTGCCGGGCCGCTGGAGGAGGAATGGGAGCTGATCTCGACGATGGAACAGCCCGACGGCGTCCTGGTCACGTGGGAGGACCGCACCCGGTTCCTGGCCGACGGCAAGCGCTTCGCGAGCCGAAGCACACTGAAGTTCACGCCGGCGCATGTGCTGGCGGAACTGATGGCACGGGCCGGCTTCAGCGACGTCGACTGGTACGGCGATTGGAACGGCGGGCCGCTGGATCCAGCTGAGAGCCGCGAGATCATCGTCGCCGCCCGTACCCCGGTGGCCTGATCGGAGCCAACGGGCCGGCAATCATAGTGCCCGGCCTCAGATGACGGTGGATCCTGCTGCCGTAACCGCCCGCAGCCGTTCCGCCTCGCTGCCCGGTGTCCCCGGCCGCCGCACCGGCACGCCGGCCTCCTCGGCGATCAGGGCACCGGCGGCGTAGTCGTACTCGTTCAGGCCCCACTCCGAATAGGCGTCCAGGGTGCCGTCTGCCACCAGACACAGATCCAGGGCCGCCGATCCCAGCCGGCGGACATCGGCGAAGCCTGCGGCCAGCTCCCCCAGCGCCGCATACTGCTCCTCGCGGACCGCTGCGTCGTAGGAGAATCCGGTGCCCAGCAACTTGCCTACCCGCTCCGGGTCCGGTCCGTGAAGCTGCCGGACGCTGCCGTGCTCGGCCAGCCAGGCGCCGTGGCCGCGGGCGGCCGAATACACGCGCACCAGCGCCGGGGCGTGGACGACGCCGGCCAGCCAGACGCCGTCGTCGTTCACTGCCGCCACCGACGTCGCGTAATAGACAATGTTGCGGATGAAATTCGTGGTGCCGTCCAGCGGGTCGATGGACCAGCGGATGCCCGAGGCGTGGACCGGAACACTGTCTTCGAGTTCCTCGCCCGTGACCGTGTCCTGCGGCCGGCGGCGTGCCAGCACTTCCCGGACCGCCTGCTCGGCGGCGGTATCGAAGGCCGTCACCCAATCGCCGTCGGCACTCTTGTTGACCGCGTTAAGCCCCTCGGACGTACGCCGCACCAGCACCGCTGCCCCGGCCGCGGCCGCCTCCCGGGCGACATCGAGCAGCTCCAGCGGATCACCCACCGGGACGGCTGCAGGCTCGGGCAGCGGCGTCATGCTGTGCCCGCCTCCGGCCGGTTCTCCTGCAACCGGCCGTCGAGCAGCAGGCGGAAACCGTCCTCATCCAACACGGGCACGCCCAGGGATTCGGCCTTGTCCAGCTTCGTGCCGGCGTTCTCCCCCGCGACCAGGTAGTCGGTCTTTTTGGACACTGAGCCCGACGCTTTGCCGCCGCGGGTGATGATGGCTTCCTTGGCCTCGTCGCGGCTGAAGGTCGGCAGGGTGCCGGTGACCACGATCGTCAGGCCCTCGAGGGTGCGCGGCACGGTTTCGTCGCGTTCATCGGCCATCCGGACGCCGGCCGCAGCCCAGCGGTCCACGATCTCGCGGTGCCAGTCCTCCGCGAACCACTCGGTCAGGGCCGCGGCGATGGTGGGGCCGACGCCGTCGACATGCGCCATCTGCTCTTCGGTGGCGGCGCGGATGGCGTCCATTGAGCCGAACGCGGTGGCGAGCGCGCGGGCCGCCGTGGGGCCGACATGCCGGATGGACAAGGCCACCAGCACGCGCCACAGCGGCTGGGTCTTGGCTTTTTCCAGCTCAGTGAAGAGCTTGCGTGTGGTCGCGGTGGGTTCGGAGGGCTTCTTGATGGTGCCCTTGGAGTAGAAGTACGGCACCAGTTCGGTGCCGTCCACGACGCCTTTGACCCGCTTGGGGCGCTCGATCCGGACATCAGCCAGATCTTCGACGCTCAGGTCGAACAGCCCGGCCTCGCTGGTCAGCGGCGGAACGGCGGGTTCCGCGGGCTGGGTCAGGGCAATCGCTGCCTCCCAGCCGAGGGCTTCGATATCGAAGGCGCCGCGGCCGGCCAGGTGGAACACGCGCTCACGCAGCTGCGAGGGGCAGGACTTGGCATTGGGGCAACGGATGTCGACGTCGCCCTCCTTGGCCGGCTTCAGTTCGGTGCCGCAGGAGGGGCAGTGGGTGGGCATCACGAAGTCGCGGACCGGAGGGACCTGCGCGTCGCGGAGCGCGACGACGGGGCCCACGATTTCCGGAATCACGTCACCGGCCTTGCGCAGCACCACAATGTCGCCGATCTTCACGCCCTTGGCCTTGACCACGTCCTGGTTGTGCAGGGTGGCCATCTCCACGGTGGAACCCGAGACGGACACCGGGGTCATGATTCCGTACGGGGTGACGCGGCCGGTGCGGCCCACGTTGACCCGGATATCCAGGAGCTTGGTGTTTACTTCCTCCGGCGGATACTTGTAGGCGACCGACCAGCGCGGCACCCGGGAGGTGTGGCCCAGGGCGCGCTGCAGTCCGAAGTCGTCGACCTTGACGACAATGCCGTCGATCTCGTGCGAGAGGTCATGGCGGTGTTCGCCGTTGACGGCGATGAAGTCCAGGACCTGCTCGTAGCTGTCCAGGACCTTGTAGTAGGGCGACGTCGGCAGGCCCCAGGCCTTGAGCAGTTCATAGGTCTCGGACTGGCTGGTTGCGCTCAGGCCCTCGCGGGCGCCGATGCCGTGCACGTACATGCTGAGCGGCCGCTGGGCGGTGACCTCGGGATCCTTCTGCCGCAGTGAGCCGGCTGCGGCGTTGCGCGGGTTGGCGAAGGGCGCCTTACCCGCTTCGACCATGGTCTCGTTCAGGTGGGCGAACTCCTTGGAGGGGATAAAGACTTCACCGCGGATCTCCATTTCCGCGGGAATGTCGGTTCCCTTGAGGGACCGCGGGATGGACTTGATGGTCAGGACGTTGTGGGTGATGTCCTCACCGGTGGTGCCGTCGCCGCGGGTGGCAGCCCGGACCAGCTCGCCGTTGCGGTAGAGCAGGTTCACGGCCAGGCCGTCAATCTTCAGCTCGGTGAGCCACTTGATCTTCTCCCCCGGCGCAATGTTGGCCACCGAGGCTTCGGCCCGGCGGACCCAGGCGTCGAGTTCATCCAGGGAGAAGACGTCCTCCAGGCTGTACATCCGCTGCAGGTGTTCCACCGGGGTAAAGGCTGCGGAGATTTCGCCGCCGACTTCCTGGGTGGGTGAGTCGTTGGTGACCAGCTCGGGGTGCAGCGCCTCGAGCTCTTCCAGCCGGCGGTAGAGCTCGTCGAATTCGGCATCCGAGACCAGCGGGGCGTCTTCGTTGTAGTACGCGAAGCGGTACTTCCGTACCTGGTCCGCCAGGCTCTGGTATTCCTCGCGCAGGTCTCCGCTGGGCGGCGTCTCCGTGCTCAGGGAATCGACGGCGGCGGCCGGGGCGGATGTATCCGGGGTTGTCTTCGCTATGCTCACCTAACCAATCTTGCCCCATTCCTCCCCCACTGCGGCAGTCCCGGCATGGTGGCTGCGGATCTGCACGGCCTGCAGTCGGGCTGCCGCCGGACCGGGTCCCCGTGCCGCACAGCTGCACGACAAATGCTTGCCTAGGGGTGCCTCACCTGCTAGGCCTGAACCTAGGAATGGCGGCGCGGGTCAGCAGGTGGGACCTCCGCTGCCCGGCGGCCGTTGACGAAGGGAAGTATGCCGTGGTCCGGAAAGAACCCCGCGTGAACGAAGTGGACGAAAAAGACATCGAGGTAAAGCCGCCCAAGGACTGGGCAGCCGGGGTACCCGCCGTCGTGCACTCGATGAAGCCTGCCATTGAACACATGGGCGCCAAGAGGGCGCTGGACGCCACCTTCAAGATGAACCAGAAGGACGGGTTCGACTGTCCCAGCTGCGCCTGGCCGGATCCGAACCACCGGAGCAAATTCGAATACTGCGAGGAAGGCGTCAAGGCCGTCACGTGGGAGGCGTCTCCGGTAGTGATCCCCTCGGAGTTCTGGGCAGAGCACAGCATCAGTGAGCTCCAGAACCGCACCGAATACTGGCTCGGCATGCAGGGCAGGCTGACGGAACCGGTCTATAAGCCCGCCGGCGCGGACCATTACCACCCGGTCAGCTGGGATGAGGCATTCCGGATCGTGGCGGACAAGCTCAACAGCCTTGAGTCGCCCCATGAAGCGGCCTTCTACACCAGTGGCCGCACCTCGAACGAGGCAGCCTTCCTGTACCAGCTCCTGGTGCGCGGCTTCGGCACGAACAACCTTCCCGACTGCTCCAATATGTGCCACGAATCCTCCGGCTGGGCTATGGGCCAGACCATCGGTATCGGCAAGGCCACCGTGACCTATGACGATTTCGGCAAGGCGGACCTGATCATCCTGATGGGCCAGAATCCGGGCACCAACCATCCCCGGATGCTCACGGCGCTGGAAGGGTGCAAGCGCAGCGGCGGCAGCATCGTGGCGGTTAATCCGCTTCCGGAAGCCGGCCTGAAGCGCTATAAGAACCCCCAGAAAGTGCGCGGGGTCGCCGGCAAGGGCACGGAACTGGCGGACCAATTCCTGCAGATCCGCCTCGGCGGGGACATGGCCCTGCTCCAGGCCATCTCCAAGCGGGTCCTTGAAGCGGAGGACCGGAACCCGGGGACCGTGCTGGACCACGACTTCCTGGAACGGCACTGCGAGGGTCTGGCAGACCTCAAAGATCACCTGATGCACCTGGACGACCAGACCGTGGAGGCGGCCACCGGGCTGCCGATCGCTGAGGTCGACGAACTGGCAGAACGCTATCTGAGGGCCGAGAAGGTCATCATCACCTGGGCCATGGGCATCACCCAGCAGAAGAAGGCCGTGCCCACGATCAAGGAAATGATCAATCTGCTGCTGCTGCGCGGCAACATCGGCAAGCCCGGCGCCGGAGCGGCACCCATCCGCGGACACAGCAATGTCCAGGGCGACCGCACCATGGGCATCTGGGAGCAGATGCCGCCCGCTTTCCTCGACGCCCTGGGCAAGGAGTTCAACTTCGATCCGCCGCGGGACCACGGCCTTGACGCCGTGGAGACCTTCTACGGAATGCACGACGGGCGCGTCAAGGTCTTCGTGGCGCTGGGCGGAAACCTCATCTCGGCGATCTCCGACACCCGCTTCGCCGAGGAGGCGATGCAGAAGACCGACATGACGGTACAGATTTCCATCAAGCTGAACCGCTCCCACCTGATTACCGGGCAGGAGGCACTGATCCTGCCTACCAAGGGCCGCACCGAGTTGGACGTCCAGGAAAGCGGACCGCAGTTCGTGTCGGTGGAAGACACGGTGTGCGTGGTCCACGCCTCCCGGGGAAACCTGACGCCGGTCGCCCCGAACCTGCTCTCGGAGCCTGCCATTGTCTCCCGGCTCGGAGCCCTCGTGGTCGGCGACCGGATCGACGCCGATTGGGCCGGATACGAAAAAAACTACGACCTGATCCGCGACCACATCGCGGCGGTGGTGGAAGGCTGCGACAACTACAACGAGAGAATCCGGCATGAAGGCGGGTTTGTCCTGCCCAACGGGCCGCGTGATTCCCGCACCTTCAACACCCCCACCGGGAAAGCGGTTCTGACGGTCAACGATCTGGAAGCCGTGGAACGCCCCGAAGGCACGCTGATCCTGCAGACGCTGCGCTCCCATGACCAGTGGAACACCACCATCTACGGGCATAACGACCGCTACCGGGGAATCCGCGGCGGGCGGCACGTCCTGTTCATGAACGCCGGCGACATCGCTGAACTGGGCCTGGTGGACGGGCAGTACGTGGATATCCACGGCGTCCACCACGACAGCGTCCGGCGGGTACTGCCGAGATACCGGGTGGTCTCCTACCCCACTCCCAAGGGCTGCGTGGCGGCCTACTATCCGGAGGCCAACGTCCTGGTTCCCCTGGACCGTGTTGCCGAGGGCAGCAACACCCCGGTATCCAAGACCGTCCTCGTCCGGGTGGAGCCCAACCTCGACACCGCCCGGGAGCAGGCGGAGGACTTCACGACGCGGGCTCCGGCCTAGGGCTGCCTTACTGCGCGGCCTTACTGCGCGGAGTCCTTCCAACCGGGCTCTTCCGACTGCTGCCGGCTCCCGGGACCGTCGAGCCCGGTTTCGGCCAGCTGGAAGGCGGTGTCCGCGGCGCTCTGCACCGCCTCCGCCGCGGATTTCCGTCCGCTCGTCTTGGACAGCCCGGCCGCATACCCGACCACGAAAGCGCTGACCAGGCCAGCATCGCCACCCACCGTTTGCTCTGACCGGCGTCCCAGTTCCACGAGCATTTTTTGGTCCACCTCCAGGTCCAGGATCTGCAGGGCCTGCGTCAGCAAACGGCTCCAGTCGCTAAGCGCGCGCTCCTGGGCATCGGGATTGGTAGTCATGGCTGCTCCTTCTGATCGTTGTGCTCAAGGAAAGCACCGGGAGGGGCATTGCACAACGTAGGGCCCCTCAGCGGCGTCCTGCGCAGGAGCGTGGGCAGCCAAAGTTATCCCCAGCTGAAGCCGGCCGGCACCCAGGCGGCACCCGTGCTGTCAGGATGAGCGAAAACGCGTCCGGCGAGGGGACCAGATGGCCAGCGACTACGACACCCAACTCATCGAGTCCGTCACCGTACGGCGGAGCCGGCTGGTGTCGGCATTTATCTTCGGCACCAACCCGTTCCAGCAGCGCTGGCTGAACACGCTGCGGCTGCTGATCTTCGGCGTCGCGCTCGCTGCCGGGATTGCCGCTGCCTGCGTGGGCTATTCCTTCATCAGCAGCATGCTGGCGCAGGCGGACGCCTAACCCGCCATGGCACATTCCTTTACGAGAATCACCGTGGCCGGCACACGGAAGCGCGCGAACCTGCTCCTGCCCTCCGACCAGCCCGTGGGCACCCTGCTGCCGCAGGTCCTGGCCCTCCTGGAGGAGCCGCCGGCCGACGAGGCCAGCGCCAAGGTGCTGGTCACGACAGACGGCACGGCCTTGGAAGCCGGAACATCCCTCCGCCAGGCCGCTGTGCTCGATGGGTCCTCGCTGCTGCTGTGCAGCGCGCCGGATGCACCGCCGGCGGCAGAGGTCTACGACGTCACGGATCTGGTGGCCGGCGGGAGGCGCGAGGTGGCCGGCCTCTGGAACGGCCGGCACCGGCTTCTCGCCGGCAGCGCGTTCGCCGCGGCCGCGGTGTGGGCTGGCACGGAGCTCCTGCTGGCGGTGCTGGCACCCGTTGCGGCTTGGTGGATCCTGCTGGTGCTCTCCTTGGCCGGACTCGGTGCCGGCGCCGCGGCCGGCCCTCCGCCGCACCGGTCTGCGCTCACTCCCGCACTGCTCATGGTCGGATGGCTTGCCGCAGCGGGCGCCGTGTGGCACCTGCACGACGACGGAAAGCTCGGCGGCAGCCTTGGGCTGGCCGCACTGGCCCTATCGGCCTTGACCGTGCTGGGACTGGCCGCCGTCGGACTTGCCTCTGCCACGCCGCGGGCGCTTTTCTGCGGAGCCGGAACACTGGCGATGGCCACGGGGTTATGGGTGGCGGCTGCCGCGATCGCCGGTGGATCTGTCCCGGCGGCGGGCTTGGGGACGCTGGGCGGCATCCTGCAGCTGGGGCTGCTGCCGCAGCTGGCCCTGAACTCCTCTGGACTGTCGGGCCTGGATGACCACCGGGCGCGGGGCCATTCCTTGATCCGGGCGAATACCGTCGAGGCCGTCGCCTCAGCCCATCACGGCCTGACATTGGCAACCGCAGTCACGGCAGTGTCCCTATCCGTGGGCCTCTGGCTGCTGGGTACGGACACCGGCCGGCTGCAGTGGACAATGCCGTTGCTGCTGGTGCTGACCCTGGCAGTGTTCCTGCGCGCCCGTGCCTTTCCGCTGGCCGCCCAACGGTACGCACTGTACCTGGCAGCCGCCGTCGGCCTCTGTGCCCTGGCCGGTGCAGCGCTCGTCTACTTTCCCGGTCAGCAATGGGTGGTGGGCCTGGCCATGGTGGCCGCCGCCGGCGTCATCGCTGCGTGCCTGGCCCTGGCGCTACCCGAACACCACCAGGCACGGTCCAGGCAGCTGGCCAAACATCTGGAGACTGTGGCAGTGGCGGCCGCGGTGCCCCTGACCGCCGGACTGCTCGGTATTTTCAGCCAGCTGCTGGAGAGTTTTCCATGACCGGTGCAGCCGGTTTCCGACAGCGACGGACCGGCTGGCGATGACGGTCAAGGTCCTCCACCGGCCCGCACGCACGACCGTGCCGGCCCGCGGTGTCCAGCCGTTCGCCCTCGACGCTCCGCCCATGATCCCTGACGGCAAGGATGGCCTGAACCTGCTGTCCCTGGTACCGCTGCTGGGTGCCGCGGCGTCGATGACGGTCATGATGCTCTTCCGTGGCTCGGCGCTGGCTGCTGTCGGAGCGCTGATGATGATCCTGACTGTGCTCGCGTCCCTGGGCATGATGCTCAGCCAGCGCGGCAGGCAGGGACGGCAGCGTCGGGAAGAGCGCGAAAACTATCTGGAATACCTGGAGCGGGCACGAGCCGTCCTGAGTGCGGAGGAACAGGCTGCCCGCAGGGTCGCCCGGGTGGCCAACCCTCCCCCGGGCGCTCTGTTCGACGTCGTCCGCAACAGCCGCCGGGTCTGGGAACGCCGGCGCAGCAGTGAGGACTTCCTCCAGATCCGGATCGGCACGGGGACACGCCGTTGCCGCAGCATCACAGTGGCAGACACGGGTCCGGCGCTGGCCCGGGCCGATACCTTCATGACCAGCGAGGTGGAAATCCTCAAACGCCGCTATGAATCCGGTCCGGGGCTGCCGCTGACCGTGCCGCTGGACTGTGGTGGGAATGTATCGGTCATTGGATCGCGGGAATTCGTGCTGCAGGTCGCACGGCTGCTGTTGGTGCAGGGCGCCGCACTGCATTCTCCCGAGGATCTGCAGCTGGCGCTGACTGTGCCCGAGGACCGGCGGGAGGGCTGGGAATGGGCCACCTGGCTGCCGCATCTGGCGGACCAGCAGCAGCATGACGGCGCCGGCCCGCTCCGACGGGTGGCCCACTCCGCTGCTGCACTGGCCGAGGTGCTGGGTGATGACCTGCTCCGCCGGACCGCCCTTGCCGCGCAGGCCCGGAAGAACTTTATGCCCGCCGGAGCACGGGGATTTCCGGCCCGGCTGCTGGTGGTCAGTGATTCCTACGGAGAGCTCCCGGCCGGGCTCACGCTGCCGGACCCAAACGCCTCGCCGGGCGCCGTGGGCCTGACAGCGGTGTTCCTGGTCTCGGAGCGCGGGCAGGAACCGGGTGACGTGGCGCTGCGCATCAGCGAGGACGACACCTCGCCGGACGCCTTCATCCTGGAGGACTACCGCGCAGATTCCGCGGTGCCCGTTGTTGAACGGGGTGTCCTGGACCCCCTTCCAAAACCATTGGCCGAGGCACTGGCACGGGAGCTGGCACCGCTGCGCCTGTCCCCGGACTCACTGGAGCACCCTGCCGCCGAAGATACCCAGGGCTTCGTGGAGATGCTGAGGCTCCCGCGCAGCCTCGATCACCCGGCCATCCGCCGGCTTTGGACACCCCGCGGCGACGCCGATTTCCTCCGGGTCCCGGTGGGCGCGGACGAAAGCGGGCGGCCGGTCCTGCTGGATCTGAAGGAGTCGGCGCAGTTCGGCCAGGGCCCGCATGGACTCTGTGTCGGTGCCACCGGGTCAGGCAAATCCGAACTGCTGCGCAGCCTGGTCGTCGGCCTGCTGACCGCCCATTCGCCGGAGGTCCTGGCCATGGTGCTCGTGGACTACAAGGGCGGAGCCACTTTTGCCCCGTTCGCCGCTGCACCGCACGTAGCCGGGGTGATCACCAACCTGTTCGACGACGCCAGCCTCATCGACCGGGTGCATGCCAGCCTGTCCGGGGAAATCAAACGCCGGCAGGAGGTCCTGAAGGCTGCGGGGAACCTCGCCAATATCAGCGAATACCGGCTGTACCGGCAGGAACAGCAGAGCCGGGGCCAGGCGCTGGCTCCGCTGCCACATCTGGTGGTCATCATTGACGAATTCGGAGAACTGCTCGCGGCCCGCCCAGACTTCATTGACCTGTTCCTCTCGATCGGGCGCATCGGCCGCTCCATCGGGGTGCATCTGCTGCTCTCCAGCCAGCGCATCGAGGCAGGCAAACTCCGCGGCCTGGACACCTACTTGTCCTACCGGATCGGGCTGCGGACGCTCACCGAGGATGAGTCCAGGACCGTGCTGGGCACCCCGGATGCCTTCCACCTGCCTCCGGTGCCAGGCTTTGGCTACCTGTTGGTGGACACCAGCACCTTCACGAAGTTCAAAGCCGGCTACGTGTCCGGCCCGCTGGCGGAACGGACGGATACCGGACCCACCGAGGACAACACCGCTCCCACGGTGCAGCCGGTGCCCCGTTACGCGGCGGCCCAGGGTTCTCCGGCCCCGGCTTCCCCCGGCCCGGACCCGTCGGGCGAACCTGCGGCGCCGTCGTCCTCCCGGCGCGTCACCGGACCGACTGTCCTGTCCGCCCTGATGGACACCATGGCGACCTTTCCCCGGGCCGTAGACCCGATCTGGCTGCCGCCGCTGCCCAGGCAGGTCGCCCTGGATGCCGCGGCGGGCGGACTGCTCGACGGCGGGAACCTCCGGCTGGCCAGCAGCGGCCCGCTGCGGGTTCCCGTTGGGCTGCTCGATGATCCGGCCCGGCAGTGGCAGGGCGCCTGGGAACTGGACCTGGCCGCCAACGGAGGCAACACGGTCATCGTTGGAGGCCCCCAGAGCGGCAAAAGCACCGCGCTCCGCACCATAGTGGCGTCCCTCGCGCTGACCCGCAGCCCGGCCGAGGTAGGCATCTACGCGCTGGATCTGCTGGGCAGCGGTCTGTCCGCACTTGAGGGGCTTCCGCATGTCGGCGGGGTGGCCGTCCGGACCCGGCGGGAGGTGGTCCGGCGGACGGTGGAGGAGCTGCTGGCCATGCTCGCCCACCGGGAGCAGATCTTCGAACGGCGCCGGATCGATTCTCTGGCAGCGCTCCGCCGGCTCAGCGCCGAGGGACGGATCCCCGAGCTGGCCAGCGCCGACATCGTGCTGGTGCTGGATGGCTACGGCCAGCTCGGTGACGAGTTCGAGGAGATTGAGAAGCCCGTGCACGCGCTGATCAGCCGCGGCGCAGGCTACGGCATCCACGTGCTGGCGACGTGCTCGCGGCTGCACGACATCCGGATCGCACAGCAGGGGTTTTTCGGCAACCGGATTGAACTGAGGCTTGCCGACCCCGGCGAATCAATCCATGGCCGCAAGCTGGCCGAGGCGGTGAGCGCGGACAGCCCGGGCCGGGCCCTGACAGACGCCAAACTCCAGGGGCAGTTCGCCCTGCCGCGCCTGGCGGCAACGGCAGGCACGGCAGGCACGGGCGGCACGGCAGGCACGCCTGATGGCGTGGACCTGCCCGGCCTCGTGGCCGCAGTGGCGGCGTCGACCCGGGAACGGGCGGTGCCGGTGCGGGTGCTCCCTGCTGTTGTCGCCGCCGGGACTGCGCCCACGCCGGCCGGTCCCGCCGTCGTGCCGCTGGGCCTGCGGGAAACCGATCTGGGCGTTGAATCCCTGGACCTGCACGGCCGCGAGCGTCATCTGCTGGTCCTGGGTGACGACGGCGCCGGCAAGACCAATGTCCTGCGCTCGGTTATCCGCCGGTTGACTGCCCAACATGGGCCGGACGGCGTGATCTTCGCGGTCTTCGATCCGCGCCGCTCCCTTACCGGGGAGGTTCCAGCCGGCTGCCGGGCCGGCTATGCCACCAACGCGGTACAGGCCGGAGAGCTGGCTGCCACCATCGCCGGGGAGCTGGCGCAGCGCAGTGCCGCCCCGGCCGCCGGGATCGCCGGCCTGCCGCGGATGGTCCTGGTGATTGACGACTACGACATCCTCGCCGCGGGAGGTTCCTCGCCGCTGGGCCGCCTCATCCCTTACCTGTCGCTGGCGCCGGAGCTCGGGCTGCATGCGGTTCTCTCCCGGCGGGTGCGCGGCGTGGGCCGGGGCAGCTACGAACCCTTCTTCACCTCACTGCGGGATTCCGGCAGCGCTGCGCTGGTGCTTTCCGGGGACCGGGCCGAGGGCACGCTGCTCGGCGGAGTCCGGGCACAGTCCCTGCCTCCAGGCCGGGCCCACCTGGTCCAGCCGGGCCGGCCAGTGCAGGTGCTGCAGCTGTTCCTCAACGAGGAAGACGGCGCCGGCGCATCAGCCGACGCCGGTGCGGCGGGCTAGTGCTCGCTGAATTCCGTTGCTGGTTCGGGTTCGACGACGGCGGGCGTCACCGCTGCAGCGGAATCGGAGCGGGCGCCTTCCAGGTCAACGACCAGGACAGTGATGTTGTCGCGGCCGCCGGAGCGGAGCGCTGCCTGCACCATGGCGGCACATGCGTCCTGCGGGTTGGCCTCGGACAGGAGGATCTCCTGCAGCTGCCCGTCGCTGACTTCGCCCGTGAGCCCGTCTGAGCACACCAGGAGGCGGTCACCGGGTTCGGCCGGAATAAGCCAGTAGTCGGCCTCGGTGTCGTTGCCGGTTCCCAGCGCCCGGGTCACCACATGGCGGCGGGGGTGGATGAGAGCTTCTTCGGGCGTTATCTGGCCCATGTCCACCAGTTCCTGGACCTCGCTGTGGTCCACGGAGATCTGCTCCAGCAGGCCATCAACCAGGCGGTAGGTGCGTGAGTCTCCGACGTTGAACACCAGCCAGGAGGGAGTGCCTGCGTCCTGCACCAGCACGGCGCCGGTGAGGGTGGTTCCCGCCCGGCCTTCGGTGGCTTCCCGGATGTGGGTGTCTGCTTCCTGGAGCAGGATCCGCAGGTCGGCGGCACCGATCTTGGGAAGGGACTCACCTACAAAGGAGGCATCACCCAGGGTGCGCACGCAGATGCTGGACGCAACTTCACCTGCTTCGTGCCCGCCCATGCCGTCGGCGACGGCAAAGATAGGGTCCGCAGCGATCAGCGAGTCCTCGTTCTGTTCCCTGCGCAATCCGCGGTCCGAGGCATAGCCAAAGACTGCACGGAGTTCCAAGCCCGGGGATGTCGTTTCGTCGGAGTTCATGCACGCCCTATCCGGAAGCTGCCCACTGTGCGGACCACAGTAGTGACACATATTACGCTTTCTCACCCTTACCTTAGCTGAACGCACCCTGTGTTCCGGGCCAGGGCAGCCGGGCGCGGAGGCAAGGGACCGCCGCGGCCCGGACCACCGAAGCGGATCAGTCCAGCGTCAGTCCAGCGTCAGTCCAGGATCAGTCCGGTACCGGTGCCGCGGGCCAGGGTCACGGGATGGATCTCACCGAAGCCGCGCACGTTCCGCGGCTGGTGCGGAATCAGCACGAACTTCTCGTTGTTCCGCAGGGCGGCGGCGGTGGAAGCATCAGTGAGCACCGTTCCCGGCTCCGCCAGCGAGGTCAGGCGGGAGGCCAGGTTCACAGTGGGACCGTAAATGTCGCCCAACCGCGAGAGCACCCGGCCCCAGACCAGTGACACGCGGGCGGCCGGCAGCAGGTCGTCTTCGGTGAAGGCCTTGGCCAGGGCAAGCGAGATCTCGGCACCGGCCTCGGGGGTTTCGGCGTTGAACAGGACCTCGTCGCCGATGGTCTTCACCAGCCGGCCGCCGCCCACCGAGATGATCTCGGCGCACTTGTGCTCAAACCGCTGCACCATCTGGGCCAGGGTCTTTTCGTTCATCTGCCGGGACAGGGAGGTGTAGGAGACCAGGTCGGCGAAGCCGACGGCGCGTGCCAGCGGCAAGGGATTGTCATCGGACATCGACCCGTCGTGGCTGGCCAACCCGGCTTCGGCGCGCAGGGCCAAGCGCTGCACGGCGGAGTTCATCTGCCGCTTCCACGCGTAGACCAGGGTTTTTTCCAGCGGTTCAATCAGATCCGGCAGCGCTGCCACCAGGGCTTTGCGTGCCTGGGCATCGGGAATGCCGCGCTGGACCACCATTTCCTCGACCAGTGCTTCGATCTGCCAGACCACCATCCGGTCGGTCATCTGCCCGATGGAGCGCATGATCGAAATGGCGGCTTCCTCGGTGAGCTGTTCGTCGCGGACCAGCTCAATGACGGTGGTCAGCGCCTCGCGGTCCTGCTCGGTGAAGAACACGGCGTCGTCGTCGAGGTTGGGAAAGCCCATGGCACGCCAGAGCTTGCGTGCCGAGAGCAGCGAGACTCCGGCTTCGGCGGCGGCTTCGCGGCGTTTGAGGGTACGCGGCCCGCCGATCAGCTGCGCTTCCAGCCGGCGCACGTCGTCGCGGTCGATGGCCGTGGAGTCGCCGTTGGGCTCAGCATCAGCGGACGCACGTCCGGTTTCTTCCGCGGGCCGGGCCCAGGGGTCTACCACCGGCATGGACAGGGTCATCGGCGCGGGGTCCGGTGCCGCTTCGGCGTCCTGCTCTGCTGCGGCATCGTCGCGGGGTTCCTCACTCATCGTCCCTCCCTTCATTGTCGTAGTCCCCATGTCCTTCCATATCTACACCATCGAACATGGCGGTCAGCGGCAGCTGGTTTATGGCGGCCAACACAATCGCCTTGAATTTATGCACTTCCGGAACATGCTCGTAGTGCACCGACTGGCCGTAACCGACGTCCACGGCGAGCGTGCCGGAGCGCTGCATGCGGTCCGGCACGGTCTGCCAGGCCTCCAGCTGGAAGATCGAGGCCAGCGCCAGCTCGCGTTCCCTGCGGCGCAGCACTCCCTGCCGGTGGATGATTCGGCGGTTGGTCACGATGTAGCGGGAAAACGCCCAGCGCAGCACCGGCGGCACAGAAAAGCGCAGCAGCAGGACGGCGGCAACGGCCACGATTGACGCCTGCAGGTAGCCGCTGAAATCCCCCACCTGCCCCGGCAGGGAATCCCGGTCCAAATAGCCGTAGCCAAATCCGGCGGAGGCGCAAACCAGGACGGCCAGGGCCACGGGCCAGGCCAGCTGGCGGGCATGGGGCCTGCTGGCCACGATGATCCGCTCGCCCGGGGCCAGTTTCAGCCGGATGCTCACGCCTGCGCGGCACGCAGGTGCACGACGTCGGCCGCCACCACCGCATGCCGCTCGCCCTGGGCGTCCACCAGGATCAGGGATCCGTTCCGGTCCAATGCCACGGCGCGTCCGGTCAGGGAGCTGCCGCCGGGCTTCTCGGCCCGGACCTCCTGGCCCAGAGTGACCATCCGGGTACTGATCTTGTGCAGCAGCGAAGTGCCATCGGCCCATGGCCGGTCCGCATCGCCGTCAACAGCACAAAACTCCCGGTAGGCGGAGGCCAGCTTCAACAGATAATCCTCGAGCAAGATGTTGCGGTCCGTTGTGGAGGCGTACTCCATCAGCAGGGACGTGGCGGCGGGAACCGGCAGGTCCTCGTCGGTGAGCGAGACATTCATGCCCACGCCCACGACGACGGCGGGCGGGGCGCCGCTTGAATCGACCACCAGCTGAGCCAGGACACCGGCCAGCTTCCGCCCGTCCACCATCACATCGTTGGGCCACTTCAACCGTGCTTCGACACCGGTGCGGCGGGCCACCGCCTCCGTCAGCGCCAGCGCGGCCAGCAGTGACAGCCAGCCGTAGGACTGCGTGGGCAGCGGCCGGCCGGCGGCGTTGACCGGCCGGAGCAGCACGCTGACGAACAGCGAGGAGCGCGGCGGAGCACTCCAGGCCCGGCCCAGCCGGCCCTTGCCGGCCGTCTGCATTTCGGCAGTCAGGACGGACAGGTCCGGGGCCTCGGCGGGCCGCAGCCGTGCCAGCTCTGCCAGATCCGTGTTCGTGGAACCCGTTTCGGCCACAACCTCCAGCCTGGACAGAGGCCCCCGGGGCGCCAGGAGGGCAGCACGAAGGCTGTCCTCGTCGAGCCCGGGTCTTTCCATGCTGGAGTAACGCAGATGCATGCTTCCGATCTTACGCGGCAGCGCTGGCATTCCTCCGCTGCGGGCCCGCGGGCCCAGGGCCTTTAGAGGAAGAAGTCCGGAACGAGCTGGTCTTCGGGGGCGCCCAGGGAATAGGGGCGGAAGTCGGTGATGCCCTCTTCGCGCAGCACCTCTTCGTCGGTGTAGAAGTTGCCCGTGGTTCCGCGGCTGGGCCGGGTCAGGATGGTGTGCGCGGCGTCCGCCATGATGTCGGTGCTGCGCGAGGCCGCCGCCATCTTCTCGCCGCCGAGGTTGCGGATGGCGGCAGTGTCGATGGCGGTGACGGGCCAGAGCGAGTTCACGGCCACGCCGTCGGCCTTCAGCTCCTCTGCCAGCCCCAGGGTGGTCAGGGACATCCCGTACTTGGCCATGGTGTACGCCAGGTAGGAGCCGGCCCACTTCGGATCCAGGTTCAGGGGCGGGGACAGGGTAAGGATGTGCGGGTTCTCCGATCGGCGCAGCGCGTCGAGTGAGAACTTGGAGAGCATGAAGGTGCCGCGGACATTGATGTCGGCCATCAGGTCGTAGCTCTTCATGGTGACCTGATCCGTGTTGCGCAGGTCGATCGCGGAGGCGTTGTTGATGACGATGTCGATCCCGCCGAACCGCTCCACCGTGTCGGCGACGGCGCGGGCGACGTCGTCGTCGTTCCGTACGTCACCGATGATGGGCAACGCTTTGCCGCCGGCTGCCTCCAGCTGCTCGGCCGCCGTGTAGACGGTGCCCTCGAGTTTCGGGTGGGGCTCGGCCGTCTTGGCCATGATCGCGATGTTCGCACCGTCGGCAGCGGCGCGCAGGGCAATGGCCAGGCCGATGCCGCGGCTGCCACCGGACATCAGGATGGTGCGGCCGGCGAGGGATCGGGACGCGGAATCAGGTGTGATAGAAGTCATGCGCCAAGGCTAGTACATTGCCCGGCCCAATGTTACCCACCAGTAACTTAGGCGCCCCGGGCCGACGCCCGGGCTAGGTCCGCAGCAGATGCACCCCCAACAGGACCGCCGTCGTGGTCAGTGCCAGCCGCAGCAGGAAAAACGCCTGCGGATAGCGCCGCGCCACCCGCAGCCACAGGCCTGGCCGGCCGGCCGGCCAGGACCGGGATTCGCAGCGGATCACGGTCAGGGTGAATATGACCGCTCCGCCCACGCCGCACATGGTTGTCAATGCCCCCACCAAATCCACATTGCCGGCCAGCCCGCCTGCCAGTAGGACTCCGAGAGCCAGCCCGAGGCTGCTGCCGCGGCCGACAAAGTCCAGATAGCGGGCCATGCCCGGCAGGAACGCCGCCAGGAAACGGCCGGAAACCTCACGCCGCAGCCGCCACACAAGGTTCCGCTGCAGTTGCCGCATGCGGACCAGGTCCCCGACAGTTCCGGCCGCCGCGGCTGCTCCGGCCACCTCCGCAAGTGCCGCGTCCATGGCGGGCTGCGGGCGTGCGGCGAGTGCAGGACGGCCAAGCAGCCGCAGCAGCGCATCCTGCGAGGCGGCGCGTTCGTTCCGCGACGGCCGGGCCGCCAGGGACCGCCCGATCCGGCGGAGGTACTCCGCATCGCGGCCGCGGGCTCCGGCAGACGACGACGGCCGGGGCTGCGCAGCGGATATTCCGCGCCGGCGGACCCTGCCTACGGCTGCAAGCACCGCTTCCCGGGCAGGGGTGGGTGCGGCCTCGCCCAGCTCCTGGAGCCGATCGTCGACCGCGTGGAGATAGGTGTCCTGCAGGACGGGCAGGCCGGCATAGTCCCAGCAGGCCCGCGCCAGAATCCAGACGCCGAATCCTGCAGTCACCAAGGCAGATGCCTGCAGCAACACCCACAGGTCGATCCCGCCCATACTCATAGGGCTCCTCCCCCGGCATGACCCACGTCCGTTGCCAGCTCGGGAAAATCCTTTCACGGCCCGCGGATTGTTACGCCGGATCCGTCCACCCGGCACCGCCGCCGCGCGGCCTCCGCAGCACCACTGGACCGGCCACCGCACCGGCACCGGCCAAGCCCAGCGGCACGAAATTGTAGGATCCCTACACCGGGACTCGACGGCGAGCGTCATTAGACTGGACAGATCGCCCGCCGCTTTGTGCATTTCCTACTTAACGCCGTGCGACGCCCCAGCCACTCAGCATTCCGGAGACCAGATGAGCATCGACCAGGACCTTGATCTGCAGACGACAGCGGGCAAGATCGCTGAGTACCGCCGCCGCCAGGCGCAGGCCGAAATGCCCTCCGGGCCGGCCGCCATCGAGAAGCAGCACGCCCGCGGCAAGCACACCGCCCGCGAGCGCATCGAGATGCTGGTGGACGCCGGATCCTTCGTCGAGTTCGACGCCCTGGCCGTGCACCGCTCCACCGCCTTCGGCATGGAAAAGAAGAAGCCGCTGGGCGACGGCCTGGTTTCGGGCTATGCCACCGTGGATGGCCGGCCGATTGCCGTCTACAGCCAGGACTTCACCGTTTACGGCGGCTCGCTGAGCCAGGTCAACGGCGAGAAGATCGTCAAGGTCCAGGAACACGCGCTGCGCAACGGATGTCCCGTCGTCGGGATCCTCGACGGCGGTGGCGCGCGCATCCAGGAAGGTGTCGCCTCGCTGGCCATGTTCGCCGACATCTTCCGCAACAACGTCCATGCCTCCGGCGTTGTCCCGCAGATCTCGCTCATCATGGGCCCGTCCGCCGGCGGTGCCGCCTACTCCCCCGCGCTGACCGACTATGTGGTGATGGTGGACAAGACCAGCCACATGTTCATTACCGGCCCCGACGTCATCAAGACCGTCACCGGCGAGGATGTGGACATGGAAACCCTCGGCGGTGCCCGGCAGCACAACGCCAACACCGGAACTTCCACCTACCTGGCCTCGGACGAAGAGGACGCCATTGAGTTCGTCCGCGAACTGCTGGATTTCCTGCCCTCGAACAACCTCGCCGAGGCGCCGCTGGCCGCCTTCGCCCAGGACATGGAACTGACCGACGGCGATCTCGCCCTGGACAGCCTCATCCCGGACTCCGCGAACCAGCCCTATGACATGCGCACCGTCATTGAGCAGGTGCTCGACGACGGCCACTTCCTCGAGATGCAGGCCCTCTACGCCCCGAACGTCATGATGGGCTACGGCCGCGTCGAGGGCCACACCGTGGGCATCGTCGCCAACCAGCCGCTGCAGTTCGCCGGCACCCTGGACATCGCCGCCTCCGAGAAGGCCGCCCGCTTTGTCCGCAACTGCGACGCCTTCAACATCCCGATCCTGACCTTCGTGGACGTCCCGGGCTTCCTGCCGGGCAAGGACCAGGAATTCCAGGGCATCATCCGCCGCGGCGCCAAGCTGCTCTACGCCTACGCCGAAGCCACCGTCCCCAAACTCACCGTCATCACCCGCAAGGCCTACGGCGGCGCGTACATCGTGATGGGTTCCAAAAAGCTCGGCGCCGACCTGAACCTGGCCTGGCCCACCGCGCAGATCGGCGTCATGGGCGCCCAGGGTGCGGTCAACATCCTCTACCGCGGCCAGCTCAAGGCAGCGGCCGACGCCGGGGAAAGCGTCGAGGACGCCCGCGCCGATTACATCGCCCAGTATGAAGAGGAACTGCTCAACCCCTACCAGGCCGCTGAGCTCGGCTACGTGGACGCCGTCGTCGCGCCGTCCGAAACCCGGCTGCAGCTGATCCGCGGCCTGCGGGCACTGCGCGACAAGCGCGCCTCCCTGCCCGCCAAGAAGCACGGGAACATGCCGCTGTGACCGGGTGGGACCTGCCGGATCCGTGGGGCCGTCCGGCCGAGGCCGCCGCACCGGCCACACCGCTGTTCTCCGTGCTCTCCGGAAACCCCTCCGCGGAGGAACTGGCGGCGCTGACCGCCGTCGTCATGGGCCTGGAGGCGGGAGCCGCGGGGACCGCCGCCACGCCTGAGTCGACCCGCCGGATCTGGAACCGGCGCCGCATGCTCAGCCTGGCTCCCAAGCCGGGGCCGGGGTCCTGGCGGCGCAGTTTCCGCTAGCGGGACCGGCCCCGCACGTTACGCGGGCGGCATCGCCGGAACGTGGCCAGGGCGGCGTTGGCGTTAGGCTTCACGTGTGACCCAACAGACTCCTTCATCAGATCCCCTGTCCTTCGCTGGCTCGCACACCCGCCAGCCGACCGCCATCGACGCCGTAGCTGACGCCTTCACCGAGACGCTGCTGCAGCTGGATCCGTCCCTTGCCACTTCGCTGGGAATCCCCGGCCACGAGGCCGAGTACGCGGACTACTCCCCCGCCGGCCTGGAATCCATCGCCGAAGCCATCCGCGAAACGCTGGAACGCCTCGACGGGCTGCAGCCGGCCGACGACGTCGACAGCGTCACCCTCGACGCCATGCACGAGCGCCTGGGCCTGGAACTGGAGATCCACGAATCCGGCTGGAACCTCGCGAACCTGAACAACATCGCCTCCCCGGCACAGGAAATCCGTTCGATCTTCGACCTGATGCCCACCGACACGACTTCCGACTGGCAGCACATCGCCGGGCGCCTGCACAATGTGGCCGACGCCGTCGCTGGCTACATCACCTCCCTGCGCGCCGGTGCCCAGCGAGGGCTGCTGCCCGCCCGCCGCCAGGTCCTGATCGTCATGGAACAGACCACCAAGTACGCCGAAGACGGTGGGTTCTTTGACGATTACGCCGCCACCGCGTCCCTGTCCGACGGCGCCGCGCTGCCCGAGGGCCTCGCCGCTGACGTGCGCCACGGCGCCGAGTCGGCCCGCGCCGCCTACCGCACCCTGGCCTCCTTCCTCGAGAACGAGCTGCTGCCGCACGCTCCGGAAAAGGACGCCGTCGGGAAGGAGCGCTACGCACTGATGTCCCGCCGCTTCCTCGGCTCAGCCGTGGACCTGGAGGAAACCTACGCGTGGGGCGTGGCCGAACTTGACCGCATCATCGCCGAGCAGGAGGCCGTGGCCGAGCAGATCCAGCCCGGCGCCACCGTTGCCGAGGCCATGGACCTGCTGAACTCCGACCCGGCCCGGCAGTTGCACGGCACGGAAGAACTCCGGACCTGGATGCAGGGCCTGGCCGACCGCGCCGTCGCGGACCTGGCCGGCACGCACTTCGACATCGACGGGCCGATGCGCGAGATCGAATGCATGATCGCCCCCACGCAGGAGGGCGGCATCTACTACACCGGCCCCAGCGACGATTTCTCCCGCCCGGGCCGCATGTGGTGGTCCGTGCCGGCCGGCGAGGACACCTTCACCACCTGGAACGAGACCACCACGGTCTTCCACGAGGGCGTGCCCGGACACCACCTGCAGATCGCCACGGCCACGGCCGCCCGCGGGCTGCTGAACAAGTGGCGCCGGAACATCTGCTGGGTCTCCGGCCACGGCGAAGGCTGGGCGCTGTACGCCGAGCGGCTGATGGATGAGCTGGGCTACCTCAGCGATCCCGGCGACAAGATGGGCATGCTCGACGCCCAGCGCATGCGCGCCGCCCGCGTGGTCTTCGACATCGGCGTCCACCTGGAACTGGAGATCCCCGAACGCTGGGGCTCGGGCACTTGGACCGCGGAGAAGGGTTACGAGTTCCTCAAGCAGAACATTGCCATCTCGGAGGGGCAGCTGAACTTCGAGTTCACCCGCTACCTCGGCTGGCCGGGCCAGGCCCCCTCCTACAAGCTGGGCCAGCGGCTCTGGGAGCAGATCCGCGACGAGGTCCGCAGCCGCGAGGGCGAGGACTTCGACCAGAAGGCCTTCCACACCCGGGCCCTGCTGCTCGGATCGGTCGGCCTGGACACGCTGCGCCGGGCGCTGCTCGGCTAAGGAGCGGCTGCTCAGCTCAGGGCACAAGCGGACGACGGCGGCTGCGGCTTCCGTACGAGACACTCCTCACAGCAACAGCCGGAATAACCCCGGGGTGCGCGCGGTACGCCGCCACATCCCGGGGTTTTCGCCTGTCAGGCCGCGGGAGCCGCCGTCGTGCCTCCGTAATATTTCGTTATGTGCAATCTCCTCTGATAAGAGCTGCCCACTACTATTCTCAGGTGACTTCCCAGACCTCTTCCCCTGAAACTTCTGCCCGCCGCAGGCTGCCCCGCTGGGTCACGTCCTTCGGACCGCAGATCATTGCCGCCCTGGTCGTTGGCCTGCTGCTGGGCCTGCTGGCCAAGGAAATGGGTACCGTCGGCGACGATGAACCCAACTGGCTGACGACCACGCTGACCGTCATCGGTTCGAGCTACGTCTCACTGCTGAAGGCAGCCGTTGTCCCCCTGATCTTCACCGCCGTCGTCAGCTCCATCGCCAACCTGCGCGAGGTCTCCAACGCCGCACGCCTGGCCTGGCAGACGCTGCTCTGGTTCGCGATCACGGCGCTGATTGCGGTAGTGATCGGCATCCTGATGGGCGTGCTGTTCCAGCCCGGCGCCAACGCCGACGCCGAGCCGCCCGCTGACTATGCAGGCAGCACCGGCAGCTGGATGGGCTTCCTCACCGGCCTGATTCCGGCCAACTTCATGGGCCTGACGGCTTCCTCCACCGCCGTCGACCCGGGAACCGTCACCACGGCCCTGAACTTCAATGTGCTGCAGGTGCTGGTCATCGCGATCGCCGTCGGCATTGCCGCCCTGAAGGTCGGCGCCCCCGCCGCTCCGTTCCTGTCGCTGAACGCTTCAGCCCTGGCCGTCATCCAGAAGGTCCTCTGGTGGATCATCCGCCTGGCCCCGCTGGGCACCGTGGGCCTCATCGGCCGCGCCGTCGCCACTTACGGCTGGGACACCATCGGTTCGCTGGGCATGTTCGTGGTTGCCGTGTACGTCGGCCTGGCCCTGGTGGTCTTCGTTGTCTACCCGGTCCTGATCAAGGCGCACGGACTGTCCGTGAAGCAGTGGTTCTCCGGTGCCTGGCCCGCGATCCAGCTCGGCTTCGTCTCCCGCTCCTCGGTGGGCACCCTGCCGCTGACCCAGCGTGTGACCGAACGGAACATGGGCGTCCCGCGCGCCTACGCCTCCTTCGCCGTGCCGCTGGGTGCGACCACCAAGATGGACGGCTGCGCCTCGATCTACCCGGCCGTGGCCGCCATCTTCGTGGCGCAGTTCTTCGGCATCGATCTGGGCTTCACCGACTACCTGCTGATCGCCCTGGTCTCCGTGCTGGGTTCGGCCGCCACCGCCGGCACCACCGGCGCCGTCGTCATGCTGACCCTGACCCTGTCCACGCTGGGCCTGCCGCTGGCCGGCGTCGGCCTGATGCTCGCCGTCGATCCGATCCTGGACATGGGCCGCACCGCGGTCAACGTGGCCGGACAGACAGTGGTTCCGACCATCGTCGCCAAGCGCAATGGGCTGCTCGATGCCGCCATCTACAACGCCAAGCGCAACGGCGATCCGTTCGCCGATGACTCGGCCGAGGTCCAGGCGCCGGTGCTCGTTCCGGCCGGCGGCGCGGGCGCTTCCGCTGGTGCGGCGCCGTCGTCGTCAGGTGCCGACGCGTCAGCTGCCGCCAAGCGCTGATCCTTCGCTTCAGCAGTTCCGCCAAAGGCCGCTCCGGGTTCCGGGGCGGCCTTTCGGCTGCCCGGGCCGACTAGGCTGGAGGGGTGACTGACCTGAACCTGATCCTCGCCTCTGCCTCCCCCGCCCGCACCAAGCTGCTGACCAACGCCGGCATCACGCACACCGTGCTCGTGTCCGACGTCGATGAAGACGCCGTCACCGCCCGTTACGGCACCCCGGATCCGCATGACACAGCCCTGCTGCTGGCCCGGGCCAAGGCCGAGGCCGTTGCCGCGCTGCCCGAGGCCGAAGGATCCCTGGTGATCGGCTGCGACTCGGTTTTCGAATTCCAGGGCGAAGCGCACGGCAAGCCGTGGGAAGCCGAGGTGGCCCGTGAACGCATCCGCCGGATGAGCGGCAACGTGGGAGTGCTCCACACCGGGCACTGGCTCGTGGACTGCCGCGATACCGACGACGACGGCGGTTCGGGCGCGACGCTCGGGGCCGTCAGTTCCGCCTCGGTCCATTTTGCCAAGCTCACCGACGAGGAGATTGACGCCTACGTTGCCACCGGCGAGCCGCTTCAGGTCGCCGGCTCCTTCACGATCGATTCCCTTGGCGGGGCGTTCATCGAGAAGGTTGACGGGGATCCGCATGCCGTCGTCGGGCTCTCCGTGTCGATGTTGCGCGAGCTGCTCGCCAGCGCCGGCGTGAAGATCACTGATCTCTGGGACCGGTAGGTCCTTTTCCGCGCTTTCAGGCCCCGGCCGCGTGGCAAGGCCACTGCGCCGCGCCGAGAGTGCAGCTCTGGCGGGTTAGCGCCGGGATCTCGCGCCGAGAGTGCAGCTCTGGCGGGTTAGCGCCGGGATCTCGCATCGAGAGTGCAGCTCTGCCGGGTTAGCGCCCGACCCCCGCGCCGAGAGTGCAGCTCTGCAGGGTAAACCACGTGATTGCCCACCATAGCTGCGCTCTCGAGCCCGGGAATCACCCGGAACCCACCATAAGTGCACTCTCAGTGCCCGGACCGCACCGAGAGTGCAGCTCTGGCGGGTTAGCGCCCGACCCCCGCACCGAGAGTGCAGCTCTGGCGGGTTAGCCCCCGACCCCCGCACCGAGAGTGCAGCTCTGGCGGGTTAGCCCCCGTCCCCCGCACCGAGAGTGCAGCTCTGGCGGGTTAGCGCCGGGATCTCGCATCGAGAGTGCAGCTCTGCAGGGTAAACCACGTGATTGCCCACCATAGCTGCGCTTTCGAGCACGGGAATCACCCGGAACCCACCACAAGTGCACTCTCAGTGCCCGGACCGCACCGATAGTGCAGCTCTGGCGGGTTAGCTCCCGACCACCGCGCCGAGAGTGCAGCTCTGCAGGGTAAACCTTCAGATTGCCCACCATAGCTGCACTCTCGAACCCGGCATCCGCCCCGAATACGCCATAGCTGCACACTCACGGTTCGTAACCACCTTGGACGAGCGCATGACGCACCTTTCCTACGACCCAGGACTGCCCCTGTGCCATGTCGTAGCTATTCAGCCTGACCTGGTGCCAGCCCAGTTCACGGGTGCGCGCGTCCCGCCCATAGTCCCGGCTCTGTTGCCCGGGGTCCAGATGATGGGCTCCGTCGTACTCAATGCAGGTGCGGTACGTCTTACAGCCCAGGTCCACCCAAAGGGCCGGACTTCCAGTGGCGTCCATAATCGGCGTGTTGGGCGTGAACTCCGGCAAGCCCGCTCGGTGAAGCTCCAGACGTACCCTTGTCTCCTGCGGTGAGTCCACGCCCACCCGCATTAGCTCGATGGCAGCCCGCAGCTTGCGCAACCCCCGGGCCCCCACCTTTCCCTCTGAATAGTTGCGCAGATCTTTGAGGGGCAGCCGCGCGACCCGCCGCTTTCCGAAGCTCCGATGGTGTTCGCTGATCATCCAATCTCCGATGACGACCAGATCATCCGTTGCCAGCTGCGCGGCGAGATCAAGCAGGGTCCTGGGCAGTGACGTCACGGGCAGCATCGATACCGTGGTCAGTTCCTCCGGATCCAGATCCATTCGATGCCCGATCACCTGTCTCCGTCGGGGAACAGCAAGCCCCCGATTCCGACCAAGGTGAATTGCGGTGTCCTGTCCAGGCCCAAACGGCAGCGGGATTCCGTGCAGCCCAGCCGCGGTGAAGTGTGAGAAGAACACCCCTGGAAGCAACTCCGTATAGGGCCGACACCGATCCACCAAGTCGGGCACCGCTCCGCGCCTAACCCGAATCTCCCGGCTGGGAGTCAGCAGATCCTGCGCCCGCAGCCTGGACCGGGACAGACCCAGGTCCCGGGCACGGGCAACGGTGAAGGACCGATCCGTGAGCTCGTCGGGAAGCGGGGAAGGAAGGCGCATGACTCCATTAGCCTCCATGCCTTCCGTTGCATGGCCTCGTTATCCACAGCTGGGGCTTTCTCCACAGAAGACCCTCTCCTCCTTGCACTACCGTCACGACGGCGCCCCGCGAGGACGCGCCCGCGTCACAACGAGCCACCCGCGTTGTAGGGTCCCCACAACGAAACGCTCCGTCCCACGCAGAAACAGCACGCATTATGGCCGGAGACCACAAAACCGCGCTAGGCTCCGAACAGATCAAAAGGAGCCAGTGCATTCAATGAGCCAGTTCAACCCCGCGCCCGCCGGCGAGCAGCAGGACCCCCGTAGCATCACCAAAGTCCTGATCGCCAACCGCGGTGAAATCGCCGTCCGTGTCATCCGTGCAGCCCGCGACGAAGGCCTGGCCTCGGTTGCCGTATACGCCGATCCGGACCGCGACGCCCTCCACGTCCGCCTCGCCGACGAAGCCTTCTCCCTCGGTGGCAGCACCGCCGCCGAGTCCTACCTCGACATGGGCAAGATCCTCGACGCCGCCCGCAGGTCCGGCGCCGACGCCATCCACCCCGGGTACGGCTTCCTCTCCGAGAACGCCGAATTCGCCCAGCGCGTCATCGATGCCGGCCTGACCTGGATCGGCCCCTCCCCGCACGCCATTTCCCAGCTCGGCGACAAGGTGCAGGCCCGCCACATCGCTGCGAAGGTCGGCGCCCCGCTGGTTCCCGGCACGGCCGATCCAGTGAAGAACGCCCAGGAGGTCCTGGACTTCGCCGACGCCCACGGGCTGCCGCTGGCCATCAAGGCAGCCTTCGGCGGCGGCGGCCGCGGCATCAAGGTCGCCCGCACCCGTGCCGAGATCCCCGAAATGTTCGATTCCGCCGTCCGCGAGGCGACCGCAGCGTTTGGCCGCGGCGAGTGCTTCATCGAGCGCTTCCTGGACGCCCCGCGGCATGTCGAGACCCAGTGCCTGGCTGACGCGCACGGCAACGTCGTCGTCGTCTCCACCCGTGACTGCTCGCTGCAGCGCCGCAACCAGAAGCTTGTGGAGGAGGCTCCGGCCCCCTTCCTGAGCGAAGACCAGAACCAGCGCCTGTACGCCGCGTCCAAGGCCATCCTCCGCGAGGCCGGCTACCAGGGCGCCGGGACCTGCGAGTTCCTGGTCGGCACCGACGGCACCATCTCCTTCCTGGAGGTCAACACCCGGCTGCAGGTCGAGCACCCGGTGTCCGAGGAAGTCTCCGGCCTGGACCTGGTCCGCGAGCAGTTCCGGCTGGCCCGCGGCGAGGAGCTCGGCTACGGCGATCCGGAGATCCGCGGCCACTCCATCGAATTCCGCATCAACGGCGAAGACCCGGGCCGCAGCTTCATGCCCGCCCCGGGCACCGTGGAGACCTTCAAGCTGCCCACCGGCCCCGGTGTGCGCGTGGACTCGGGCATCGAAGCCGGCGAAACCGTGGGCGGAAACTTCGATTCCATGCTCGCCAAGCTGATCGTCACCGGCGCCACCCGCGAGCAGGCGCTCCAGCGCGCCCGCCGCGCCCTGGCCGAAATGGAAATCACCGGCATGCCCACCGTGCTGCCCTTCCACGCCGAGGTTGTCGCCCACCCGGACTTCGCCCCGGCCTCCGGCCCGTTCAAGGTCCACACCCGCTGGATCGAAACCGATTACGTCAACGAGATCGCGGCCTGGTCCGGTGAGCCCAATGCCCGGCACGACGACGGCGGCACGCGTCAGCGCGTCACGGTCGAGGTGGGCGGCAAACGGCTTGAGGTCGTGCTGCCGGCCGGGCTGGGCGGCTCCGGCTCCGGGTCCAACGGATCAGGCTCCCGCGGCACCGGTGCCAACGGCAAGTCCCGCAAGTCCTCCCGCAGCCGCGGCGGCGCCAATCCGGCCGCCACCGGTGATGACCTGACCTCCCCGATGCAGGGCACCATTGTGAAGGTGGCCGTGGAAGAGGGCGCGCTGGTCGCTGAAGGCGATCTCGTCGTCGTACTCGAAGCCATGAAGATGGAGCAGCCGCTGACCGCCCACAAGGCCGGTACCGTCACCGGGCTCAGTGCGCTTCCGGGCGCTACGGTCTCGGCCGGCGCCGTGATCGCCTCGATCCTGGACTAGGCACCACCTGGAAATGCCGAAGCGGCCCGGCCCCCTTGGATGGGGACCGGGCCGCTTGGCGTTAAGGGCCGGGGCGCGTGCCCCGTGAACCTAGCTCGAGTGGTTGGTGTAGTCGACGTCCTTGGTGTCCTTGGTGACGAACAGCGCGATCAGGGTCAGCACCGCCATCGAGGACAGGTAGATGCCCACCAGCCACGGGCTGCCGTCTGCGGCCTGCCACAGGGCGACGGCGATGAACGGAGCCACGGCCGCACCCAGGATCGAGGAGACGTTGTAGGCGATCGCCGAGCCGGTGTAGCGCACGTTCGTTGGGAACAGCTCCGGCAGCATGGCGCCCATCGGACCGAAGGTCAGGCCCATCAGGGTGAAGCCGATGATCAGCAGCGCCATCACGCCAACGGTTCCACCGCCCAGCAGCGGGTTGAACGTGAAGCCGAAGAGGAAGATCCCCGCGGTCACCACCAGCAGCGTCTTGCGGCGGCCGTACTTCTCCGCCAGCGGACCGGCGACGAGCGTGAAGATCCCGAAGAACACCACGCCGACGATCAGCATGATCAGGAAGTCGTTGCGTGCATAGCCCAGGCCTGCGGTGAAGGTCTCCGGATCGAACGCCTTGCCGGCCTTTTCGGCTGCGGCCCTCGCGGCTTCCTCGCTCTTCGCGGCGGTGCCGTAGGAGAGCGTAAACGTGGTCATCAGGTAGAACAGCACGTAGGTGGCCAGCATGATGAACGTGCCGGCGATCATCTGGCGCCAGCTGTACTTGAAGGCCCGGCTCAGCGGGAGCTTGCTGACTTCGCCGGAATCGACGACCTTCTGGAAGGCCGGAGTCTCAACCAGCTTCAGGCGCACATACAGGCCAATGATGACCATGACGGCGCTGGCCAGGAACGGCACGCGCCAGCCCCAGGAGTCGAACTGGTCCGCATCGAGCTGGAAGCTCAGCAGCAGGAACAGGCCGTTGGCCAGGATGAAGCCGATCGGAGCACCCAGCTGCGGGAAGGTTCCCCACACGGCGCGCTTGTTCGCCGGCGCATTCTCCGTGGCCAGCAGTGCAGCACCGGACCATTCCCCGCCAAGGGCCAGGCCCTGGGCGAAGCGCAGGACCACCAGCAGAGCCGGGCCGAGGATGGTCCAGCCCGGGGTCAGTGCGGTGGGCAGGCAGCCGATCAGGAACGTCGCGATACCCATGGTCAGCAGCGATGCCACCAGGGTTCCCTTGCGGCCCACCTTGTCGCCGAAGTGCCCGAAGACGATCGAGCCCAGCGGGCGGGCAATGAAGGCCACCCCAAACACGGCGAACGAACTCAGCAGGGCAGTGAGGCCCTCCGCATTCGGAAAGAACAGGCGCGGGAAGACGAGGACCGCAGCCGTTGCATAGACGTAGAAGTCGTAGAACTCAATGGACGTTCCGACGAGGCTGGCGACAATCACCCGGCCTTTGGAATTGGCCTTGGCCGGCGCCGGCGCCGTGGAGGGATTCGCTGTAGACATTTGGAGGTCTTTCTCAGGTGTGAGTGGAAGTAGGAGTAAGCCTAAATCCACTCGTCCGCGATACGGACAACGTGTCCACTATATGGACACCTTGGGTCAGGCGCCGGACATGAGCCCGACGACGGCGGCGTCCGCCCAGGATGCCTTCGCGCCGTCCGGGTCCCGGCAGCACCTGGACTTGTTCCGTCGCTGCGGCGCCAGTCGGCCTCGGAGCGGGTTGAGAGTGCAGCTCTGGCGGGGTTCCCGGCGGTGCCACACGCCGAGAGTGCAGCTTTGCAGGGATAATCACGAAATTGCCCGCCATACCTGCGCTCTCGAATCAGCTCTTAGGCTGGAACCCGCCATAACTGCACACTGGCGGGGCCACCGGCATCGAGAGTGCAGCCCTGGCGGGTATCCGGCGGTGCAACGCGCCGAGAGTGCAGCTCTAGCGGGTTCCCGACGGGCCACACGCCGAGAGTGCAGCTCTGGCGGGTATCCGACGGTGCCACACGCCGAGAATGCAGCTCTAGCGGGTATCCGGCGGTGCCACACGCCGAGAGTGCAGCTCTGGCGGGTATCCGACGGTGCCACACGCCGAGAGTGCAGTTCTGCAGGGATAATCACGAGATTGCCCGCCATACCTGCGCTCTCGAATCAGCTCTTCGGCTGGAACCCGCCATAACTGCACACTGGCGGGCCACCGGCATCGAGAGTGCAGCTCTGGCGGGTATTCGTCGGCCACCGGCATCGAGAGTGCAGCTCTGCAGGCCCGTCCGGGCGCCGAGCGTTGGACGGGCGGACCGTTCGGGCACGGGCCCAACATTCGAAAGGGGAACGGGGCGCAAAAAAGCCCGCACCCGGAGCGGACAGCGCCAATAGCGGCGGTCCGGCCCGGATGCGGGCCAGCAAAGCGAAGAAACCTACATGTGCACGTGCAGCCGGCGGGCCGCCTCGGAAATCGAGCCGGTCAGCGACGGGTACACCGTGAAGGTGTTGGCCAGGTCATCAACGTGCAGCTTCTGCGTCACGGCAATGGCGATCGGGAAGATCAACTCGGAGGCGCGCGGCCCCACCACGACGCCGCCGATCACGGTGCCGGAGCCCTTGCGCGAAATGATCTTCACGAAGCCCTCCTTGACCTCCATCATCTTGGCCCGGGCGTTGGTATGCAGCGAGAGCTTGATGACGTCGCCCTGGTAGCGGCCCTCGGCGATGTCCTGCTCGGAGACGCCAACGGAGGCGATTTCCGGCGAGGTGAAGATGTTCGAGGCGACGTTCTTGAGCTTGAGCGGCTTCACGCCGTCGCCCATCAGGTGCGCGATCGCGATCCGGCCCTGCATGGCGGCCACCGAGGCCAGGTTGAACACGCCGGTGCAGTCGCCCGCGGCGTAGACATTCGAGGCGGTGGTGCGGGAGACGCCGTCGACCTTGATCTGTCCGCGCTCATCAAGCGTCACGCCGGCTTCTTCCAAACCGATGTTGGCGGTGTTCGGAATGGCTCCCACGGCCACGAGGCAGTGGCTTCCCTCGACAACCCGGCCGTCCTCAAGCGTCACCACAACGCCGTCGCCGGTGTTCTTCACGGTTTCGGCGCGCGAGCGGTTCAGCACGGTCATGCCGCGGGCCTGGAAGACGTCTTCGAGCACGACGGCGGCGTCGGCGTCTTCGCCGGGCAGCACCCGGTCGCGGCTGGAGATCAGCGTGACCTTGGTGCCCAGGCCGTTGTAGGCGGAGGCGAATTCGGCGCCGGTGACACCGGAGCCGATGACGATGAGGTGTTCGGGGACCTCGGTCAGGTTGTAGATCTGCTTCCAGGTGAAGATGCGTTCGCCGTCGGGCATCGAGGATTCCAGCTCGCGCGGGCTGGCACCGACGGAGATCAGGAGGGCCTCGGCTTCGATGGTTTCGGTGCCGTTGTCGGTGACGACCTCAATGGTCTTGTTGTCCAACAGCCGGCCCTGGCCGATCTTCACCTTCACGCCCACGCGTTCCAGGGTCCGGCGAATGTCGTTGGACTGTTCCTTGGCCAGGGCCAGGAGGCGGTTGTTGACCATCTTCAGGTCGGCCACGGCAGGCTGCCCGTTGTCGCGGAAATCCACGCCGAGGGAGGAGGCGGAGGCAAAGCGGGTCATCACGTCGGCGGTGGCGATCAGGGTTTTGGAGGGCACGACGTCGGTCAGTACGGCCGATCCGCCCAACCCGTCCCGCTCAACGATGGTTACGTCGGCTCCGAGGGATGCAGCCACCATGGCAGCTTCATAACCGCCGGGGCCGCCGCCGAGGATTGCGATCTTGCGGGCAGTGAAATCTAGTTGGGTCGTCACAGTTGTCCATTCTGTCCCATCCCTGCCCGCTCCTCAAACGGCGGCCGCAGCCCCGCAGCCCGGCTGAACCTGCAGTGTGAGGGATCTCGCGGTAGGTTGGACCAGTGAATAACGATCCTTTTGACCTCGCCCAGCAGGCCGCCAAGTACATTGCCGAGAAAACCGGTGTGCCCGCCCATGACATTGCCCTCGTTCTCGGCAGCGGCTGGGGTGAGGCCGCCGACCTGATCGGCGAGACCACCGCCACACTAAATGCCAGCGACATCCCCGGTTTCTCCGCCCCGGCCGTTCAGGGCCATGTGGGCACCATCCGCTCCGTCCTGACGCCCTCGGGCAAGCGCGCCCTGGTACTGGGCGCCCGCACGCACTACTACGAGGGCAAGGGCGTCCGCGCCGTCGTCCACGGGGTGCGCACCGCAGCGGCTGCCGGAGCCAAGGTCATGGTCCTCACCAACGGCTGCGGCGGCCTGAACCCGGACTGGAAGCCCGGCACGCCGGTGCTGATCAGCGACCACCTGAACCTCACGGCCGCGTCGCCGCTGGAGGGCGCCACGTTCGTGGACCTCACCGACCTCTACTCCACCCGGCTGCGCGAGCTGGCCCGCACCGTGGACCCCACCCTGGATGAAGGCGTGTACGCGCAGTTCACCGGCCCGCATTACGAAACCCCGGCCGAGGTCCGCTACGCCAAGACCATCGGCGCCGACCTGGTCGGCATGTCCACCGCACTGGAAGCCATTGCGGCCCGCCACGCCGGCATGGAGGTCTTCGGCATCTCGCTGGTGACCAATCTGGCCGCCGGCATCAGCGCCGAGCCGCTGAGCCACGCCGAGGTGCTGGAATCCGGCGCCGCTGCAGGCCCCCGGATTTCCCGGCTGCTGGCCGACATCATCGGCAAGCTCTAACCGCTGCCGCTCCCCACCCATCCCAGATCCGTAGGTAATCCCATGACGCTGAACCCCACTGAGCTCACCGAGCTGGTGACCGCCGCCCAGACCTGGGCCGACGAGGATCCCGATGCCGCGACCGCGGCCGAGCTGCGGGCGCTGCTCGCCCAGCTGTCCACGCCCGGAGCGGCTGCGACCGCAGCAGCCGCCGAGCTGGCAGACCGCTTTGCCGGTGAACTGGAATTCGGCACGGCCGGCCTGCGGGCCGCATTGGGCGCCGGACCCCGGAGGATGAACCGGGTGGTGGTGCGCCGCACCGCGGCCGGAATCGCCTCCTTCCTGCAGGACTCGGCCGGGGACAAGTACACACCCAGCGCCGTGATCGGTTACGACGCCCGGCACAATTCCCGTGCCTTCGCGCTGGAAACCGCCGCAGTCTTCAGTGCCGCGGGCATCGAAACCTTCCTGCTCCCCTGCACACTCCCGACGCCGGTGCTCGCCTACGCAGTGCGGGCCCTGGACACCGACGCCGGCGTCATGGTCACCGCCAGCCACAACCCGGCCGCCGACAACGGCTACAAGGTCTACCTCGGCGGGCGGACCGTAAAGGGTCCGGGCAAGGGCGCCCAGATCGTCGCCCCGTACGACGCCGAGATCGCCGCACGCATCGACTACACGGTGCCGCTGGAGAACATTCATACCGCGCCGGAGGGCTGGACCGATGTGTCCGAGTCGATCGTCGCTGACTACATCAGCGCCGTCGACCGGCTCGTGGCCCGCGACCGGTATCCGGAGCGGGACCTGAAGATTGTCCTGACCTCGCTGCACGGGGTGGGCGGGGAAACCATGCTCTCGGTCCTCAGGGATGCCGGTTTCCGCAAGGTGGTTCCGGTGGCGGCCCAGGCGAAGCCGGATCCGGACTTCCCCACCGTCGCCTTCCCCAATCCGGAGGAGCCCGGCGCGCTGGACCTGGCGCTGGAAACCGCCGTCGAGCACAATGCCGACCTGGTCATTGCCAACGATCCCGACGCCGACCGTGTTGCCGTTGCCGCGAAGGACCCGGCCAACGGCGAGTGGCGGATGCTGCGCGGAGATGAAGTCGGTGCCCTGCTGGGCCGGCACTTGTCCCGCCGGATCGCCTCCGGTCACTGGAAGGTCCGCGGCGAGAAGACCAAGGCCGGCGTCGTGTACGCCAACTCGATCGTTTCCTCACGTCTCCTGGCCCGGGTCGCGGACGCCGCCGGCTTCGCCCACATGGAAACCCTGACCGGCTTCAAGTGGATTTCCCGGGTGCCGCACCTGACCTTCGGCTACGAGGAAGCCCTGGGCTACTGCGTGGCTCCGGGCATGGTCCGCGACAAGGACGGGATTTCCGCCGGCCTGCTGCTGGCCGAGATGGCTGCAGCACTGAAGGCCAAGGGCCGCACGCTCTTCGATGAACTCGACGACCTGGCGGTGCAGCACGGCCTGCACCTGACGGACCAGCTCTCGGTCCGGGTGGACAACCTCGACCTGCTGGGCGAGATGATGGCGCGGTTGCGGGCAACTCCGCCGGAGGCCTTCGGCGGATCGGCCGTGGACACCGCGGTTGACCTGTCCCTGGGCAGCGAGGACCTGCCGCCCACCGACGGGCTGAAGTACCTGACGCGGGACAATACCCGGGTCATCATCCGCCCCTCGGGGACGGAGCCGAAGCTCAAGTGCTACCTCGAGGTCATTGTTCCGGTGTCCTCGGCCGAGGACCTTCCGGCCGCCCGCCGGCAGGGACGTGCACGGCTGGACAGCGTGCTCGACGACGTCCGGGCGGCGCTGGGCTTGTAGCCTGACGGCGCCGGGTCGGCAACGGCCCGGCGTCTGGCGCCCCGGCGCGTCTAGCGGTCGCGCCGGACCGGCCCCGACTACTAGGCGGGCAGCGGACGGCCCTCTTCGAGCAGGGCGGTGACCTGGGCGGCCGTAATCGGCCGGCTGAAATAGTAGCCCTGGCCGCTGCAGCAGCCCATTTTCCGCAGCTGCCAGGCCTGTTCCGCGGTCTCGATGCCTTCGAACACCGCTTCCATGCCGGCGGCGTGGATCAGGCGGTGCACCGCTTCCACGAACCGCAGCTGGCCGTCGTCGTCGTCAATGTCAGCGATGAGTGACCTGTCCACTTTCACCGTGTCCACGGGCAGGCGGCGCAGGTAGCTAATGGAGGAATAGCCCGTGCCGAAGTCATCGATTTCCAGCCCGACGCCGAGCGCCTGAAGGGATTTGAGTGAGTAGGTTTCCACCTCTCCCCCGGTGACAAATGCCGTTTCCGTGATCTCCAGGACCAGCGAGGCCGCGGGGATCCCGCTGTCGCGCAGGGTCCGGCGTACGTAATCCACCAGATCCATGCTCTGGAGCTCGGCCGCAGCGAGGTTGATCTGCAGCTTCAACTGCTCCGGCTGGGCCGGCAGGAGCCGCCAGCAGGCCAGCTGGTCCAGGGCAGCCCGCAGCACCCAGCGGCTGATCTCCTCAATCAGGCCGGTTTCCTCCGCCAACGGAATGAAGGCATCGGGTTTCAGCAGGCCACGCGTGGGATGGTTCCACCGGACCAGTGCCTCCACGCCCTGCAGGTGCCCGGTGGCCAGCTCAACCACCGGCTGGTATTCCAGCAGCAACTGGTTCTGGGCCACGGCCTGGCGCAGTTCGGCGGCCATCTCCCGCCGCAGCTGCCGTTTGTAGAGCATCACCGGCTCAAATGTCTTGATCCTGTGCTGCGCATCATCCTTGGCAACATACATTGCGGTGTCGGCACGCAGCAGAATATCGCTGGCGCTTTCCTTCGGGGCGGCCAGATGGATCCCGATGCTGGCCCTGGGCCAGACCTCCAAATCATCCAGCCGGATACGCTGCTTCAGCGTTTCCATGAGGTGCATGGCAGCGGTTTGGGACTGGCGCGAGGTGGAGATTGGCAGGAGCACGGCGAACTCGTCACCACCAAGGCGCGCGACGACGCTGCCATCCCCCGCCGCCCCGGCCAGCCGGGCGGCAATCTCAATCAGCACCAGGTCACCGACCCGGTGCCCGTAGCTGTCGTTAATGTCCTTAAAGCCGTCCAGGTCCATCATCAACACGGCCGGACCCGGCTCACCGTCCAGCCGGGAGCTGACGGCGCCGTCCAGCGCCTGCAGCAACGCGGGCCTGTTGCAGACGCCGGTCAGCGGGTCCGTCATCGCCATCTGCTGCATCTGCTCGTGCGCCTCGCTCAGCTCACGGGTGCGGGTCTCCACCCGCTCCTCAAAGTCGGCGTAGACCTCGTTCAGTTCACCGGCGAGCAGGTTGATGCCTGTGATTACCGCGTCCACCTGGTCGCGGGCCTTGGAGACAGGAATATGGGTGTCCAGCTTCCCCGAGGCAATACGGATAATGCCCTCCACGACCTGGCTGAGCCGGTCATCCTCGGGAAAGGCATCCTCGGGGGTTGTCCCGCCGGTCACGGTGTTGGGGCTCCGGTCCTGGCCGGTGTCGGCGGGGGCAGCTGCGTCAGGCAACGGTGGCCTTGCGCTTCAGCCAGGCCAGCGCCTCCGACTCGGTGGAGAAGTAGCGCGTGGGGCAGGGTTGCTCCGCTCCCCCGAGGAGGAAATTGGCGATGACCCGATCCACCGGGGAGACCCCGAGCACGGCCACGGCCTGCAGCGAATGGGCATTGCTGAAAACGGTCCTGGCTCCCCGTGTCAGCGTTTCCACTCCGCTCAGGACCAGGAGCATCGGCAGTTTCCGGCTTCCGGCCAGTCGTTCGACCTCCATGGCAGCAGCAGCTGCCATGGTGCCGGTGACAACTTCTTCGGGAGGAAGGATTAGGAAAATATGGCCCTCCGGGGCGAGACCGACCTGCGGCTGCGCAACGGCTCGGCACGTTACATCAGGCTTGCCGGTCCGGTCAGATGGATGCCCCGCATCCCGGTCCCTTTGGATCGGGATCTCAATCGAACTTTGTTGTGCCATGCTTCCCCCAGAAGCTCTGCGCTCGCGAATGATACAAACCGAATGCGAGCGGCGTAACCAGCGTGTGAACCCTTATCCCAGACCCGTGCAGTTTTCCCTTGCGGGTGCTACCGACCACGGACAAACTCTGAGACTTCCATTCGTGCCAGATCATCGAATTATCCGATCTCGGCTTCAATAATGTCCATGTTTTCCCGGGCTCTGTCCGCTTTCCTCGAAGCACCAAGCATCATGAATGTCTCTTCGCTGGACCGAGCCGCACGCAAGGCTTCGGAATACCGGCCTAGCTCAGAAAGCGCCAGGGAATATATGTGTTCGACCTCGGCCAACAAGTGTCTGGGCAGGAGATCCCGCTCAGAAAGAATCTTTTCAAGTCTGCGTGCTGATTCCACCGCTTCTCCCGTAAGGAGGAGCCAGTGAGCGCGAACCAGACAGATCTCGAGTTCATCAGCTGGACTGCCGCCGGTCACAGAGATAGCTAGCTCGGCTCGCTCAATGCACTCCAAGGTGGATGCATCCAGAATGTTTGATTCCAGGCGGACTATCGCTGATGCCTTGTTGAAGAGAGCCCATAGGTTGACGTCGTTGCTTGGGGATAACCGATCCGCTGCGAGTTCGTGATATTGCCGACCCTCCTCAGGCTTCCCCATAAGGAAGGCAACATTTCCGACGGCCCAGTACGCCTGGCCAGCAGTCTGAGGGTCGATGCCGGGCTTGATTTGAGCCAGCATATCCTCAGCCTCGGACCATGCGTCCTCGAGTTGACCGCTCTCGGCCAGCGAGGCAATTAGTGCGTGCTGGATGTCGAACCTGCCCATATGGGAGTCATCATCCGGCACATCCATGGCGGCTGCCTGTTGAGCCACTGTCAGCGCCTCGGCACTTTTCCCGAGATTGTGGAGGGCACGGGCATGAACCGTAAGCGCTCTGGCCTGCATGACCGGATCATTGTTGATCGACGAATCTTCGGCCAGCTGCTTTGCACTTTCGGCAAACTCACACGTCATACCCAGCTCCTGCTGGCATTCAGCAACCAGTAAGGACATGCGCCAGTAGGCATTCCTCTCGCCTGCAGCGTTGGCTTGCCCAGCTGCCCGACTCGCTTCCTCGAGCGCTTGCTGATATTCGCGGCGCTCCCAAGATCTACGCGCCCTATACTCGCTGATCATGTAATCCAAGGGGTCTCCCAAGGCGTCACCCCTCTCTGGCTCAGCAGCAATGCAGATTTAGCTCACACACTACCCGAATGGGGCAGGTGAACTACGTTCCGTGAGTCACAGACTTTATATGACCCTATTTCCGACCAGTTTGAAAAATATCACGACACCGCTGGAGTGCAGCGGTGTTTATCACTATGCTCAGACTGCTCGTCGTTTCATTCGATCGCTAATCAGGGAGAACCACCGTGAAGAAGCTAGGAACTACTCTTCTACTCGCAGCAGCACTGAGCCTCGTAGGCGCCGCTGCCCCCGCAGCAGCTTCCTTTGGGCCCTCAGGCTCGTCGGTTATACAGAGCATCTGGCCCAACATTCGTTAATGAGTTGTGCCTATGGCCGGGATAGGAAACACCAGCATTCCTACCCGGCCATATTTGTGTCCAAGAAAAAACTATAGAGGCTACTTACCTTCCCTGCCATTAGGATTCCAAACCGGGCACCCCGGCTATGGCAAGATAGTGGGCATGCCTACCGCCATTGCGTCCTACATCGACCACACACTCCTCAAGCCCGAGGCCAGCCGCGAAGACATCCTGAAAGTCTGCGCCGAAGCAGCCGAGTACGGCTTCAAATCAGTCTGCGTGAACCCCCTCTGGGTCGGCACCGTGCGCAATGCGCTCAAAGGCAGCGGCGTGCTGACCTGCTCGGTCATCGGTTTCCCGCTCGGAGCCACCACCACCGAGGTAAAGGTCTTCGAAGCCCGCGGCGCACTCCAGGACGGCGCGGATGAGATCGACATGGTCATCGACATTGCAGCAGCCCGGCGTGAAGACCGCGACGCCCTGGTCCGTGACATCGCCGCCGTCGCCGACGAGGTCCACACCGGTGGAGGCATCCTCAAAGTCATCATCGAAACGTCCATGCTGAACGACGAGCAGAAGGTCCTGGCCTGCCAGGCCGCAGTGGAAGCCGGCGCCGATTTCGTGAAAACCTCCACCGGATTCAACGGCGGCGGAGCCACGGTCGAGGACATCGCGCTCATGCGCCGCACGGTCGGACCCGACCTCGGTGTGAAGGCCTCAGGCGGGGTCCGATCCCGGGAAGACGCCCAGGCAATGATCGACGCCGGCGCCACGCGTATCGGGGCGAGCTCCGGTATCGCTATTGTTAAGGGTGGGAACGCCGAGTCGGATTACTAATCCGCCGGCTACTGAAACTTTTTTGAAACGGAGAAAACCATGGCAGGAACACGGTCCAAGCAGCCCACGCACTCGGGTGAAGGGCACCTGGTCAGCAACCTCGTCACTTTTGTCATCTTTTTGGCCATCTTTATGGTCGGGCTCTACTCCCTGACCTGGCTGACCCTGGACAACATCTGGCCGATGGTGATCTGCCTTGCGCTGGCAACCTTCGCGTACCTGGTCCCGTTCATGATGGGACGCTCGGACAGTGCCGCAGTTCTGGCCGAGGGCCGGGTTTCCGGCGAGTAACGACGCTTTTCCTTGTGCACGCAACCACCAAGGTTGCGTGCACAAGTGGTTTAACGAGTAGTTTTCGCCGCGAGGCAGGTATCCGCTACTCTCAGGCTTCCCTGCCGCACCCGCCTATATTCGAGCGATGACCACCACAATGACGCGCCGGGAATGGCGCCGGGACCGGGCCCGCCAACAGCGCATCAGCAGATTCGGCTATGGCATTGTCATCGCAACCGCCCTGACCTGCGTGGTGGTCTTCATCATCGCGATCACTTAGAGTCCCCAGTCAGCGGCGACCCCGCCACCCTGTGCAGGACCGCTCCCGCGCAGGGCACCCCGCTACTCCTTGAACACCGCGTCCACAACCTGCTGCGCCCAAGCCAGGATCTCGGCGTCGACCAGGTCCCGGCCGCCAATCCGGGCGGTCTTCGGCTTGGGCACCAGCACAGCGTTCAGAGCCGGCTTGATCTGCGCTCCCGGATACATCCGCTGCAGCCGCATGGTGCGCGATTCGGGCAGGTCCGCCGGAGCAAACTTGATGAAGTTCCCCTGCAGTGCGACGTCGGTCAGCCCTGCCTCGCGCGCCCCGACCCGGAACCGGGCCACCGAGATCAGGTTCTGCACGGCCAGCGGCGGCTCGCCGTAGCGGTCCACAAGTTCGGCCAGCACCTCGTCGATCGCCTCGTACGTCACGGCGGAGGCGAGCTTGCGGTAGGCCTCGAGGCGCAGCCGCTCCCCCGGCACGTAGTCGTGCGGCAGGTGCGCGTTCACCGGCAGCTCGATCTTCATCTCCGCGGCCTTCTCCTCGGCCTCGCCGCGGTAATCCGCGACCGCCTCGCCCACCAGCCGGATGTACAGGTCAAAGCCCACCCCGGCGATGTGCCCGGACTGTTCCCCGCCGAGCAGGTTGCCGGCCCCGCGGATCTCCAGGTCCTTCATCGCCAGCTGCATGCCCGCCCCGAGCTCGTTGTGCGTGGCCACGGCCTTGAGCCGTTCCAGCGCCACCTCGCCCAGCGGCTTTTCGGAGGGATAGAGGAAGTATGCGTAGGCCCGTTCCCGGCCGCGGCCCACACGCCCGCGCAGCTGGTGCAGCTGGGACAGGCCAAAGTGGTCGGCCCGGTCCACGATCAGCGTGTTGGCGTTGGAGATGTCCAGGCCGGTTTCGATGATGGTGGTGCAGACCAGCACGTCGAAGCGCTTCTCCCAGAAGTCCACGATGATCTGCTCGAGCTTGGATTCACTCATCTGCCCGTGCGCCACGGCGATCCGTGCCTCCGGCACCAGCTCCGCCAGGTGCGCGGCGGTGCGGTCGATCGAGGAGACCCGGTTGTGCACAAAGAACACCTGGCCTTCGCGCATCAGCTCGCGGCGGATCGCGGCGGAGGCCTGCCGGTCGGTGTACGGACCCACGTAGGTCAGCACCGGATGCCGTTCCTCCGGCGGGGTGGCCAGGGTGGAGGTTTCCCGGATCCCGGTCAGCGACATCTCCAGGGTGCGCGGAATCGGCGTCGCACTCATCGCCAGGACGTCCACGTTGGTGCGCATCTTCTTCAGCGCTTCCTTGTGCTCCACACCGAAGCGCTGCTCCTCATCCACGATCACCAGGCCCAGGTCCTTGAACTGGACCTCCTGCGAGAGCAGCCGGTGCGTGCCGATCACCACGTCCACGGACCCGTTCTTCACGCCCTCGATGGTTTCCTTGGCCTGTTTGGAGGTCTGGAACCGGGACAGCGATTCCACCCGGACCGGGAAGCCGGAGAAGCGTTCGCCGAAGGTCTCCATGTGCTGCTGGGCCAGCAGTGTGGTGGGTACCAGCACCGCCACCTGCTTGCCGTCCTGCACCGCCTTGAACGCGGCGCGCACCGCGATCTCGGTCTTGCCGTAGCCGACGTCGCCGGAGACCAGGCGGTCCATCGGGACTTCCTTCTCCATATCGGCCTTGACCTCGTTGATGGTGGTCAGCTGGTCGGGGGTCTCCACATACGGGAACGCCTCCTCCAGCTCGCGCTGCCAGGGCGTGTCCTTCGCAAAGGCGTGCCCCTTGGAGGCCATCCGGGCCGAGTAGAGGCGGATCAGCTCGCCGGCGATCTCCTTGACCGCCTTGCGCGCCCGGGACTTGGTCTTCGCCCAGTCCGAGCCGCCCATTTTGGAGAGCACCGGGGTCTCCCCGCCCACGTAGCGGGTGATCTGGTCCAGCTGGTCGGTGGGCACGAAGAGCCGGTCACCGGGGGCGCCGCGCTTGGCCGGCGCATATTCCAGCACCATGTACTCGCGTACGGTCTTGTTCTGCCCGGCGCCGGTGGCCCGCTGGATCAGCTCCACGAACTTGCCGACACCGTGCTGCTCGTGGACAACAAAGTCGCCTTCGTGCAGCTGGAGGGGGTCGACGGCGTTGCGCCGTTTGGAGGGCATCTTGCGCATGTCGCGGGTGGAGTAGGCGCTGGCCCGGCCGAGCAGGTCCGCCTCGGTGAGCAGGCCGGTCTTCAGCCCGTCAAAAACGTAGCCGCGGCCGGCGCTGGCGGTGGTGATCGAGATGATCCCCGGCGCCGGCTCGGTGTCCACCGATTCGGTGAGCGAGGCCGGAATGTCGTTGTCCTTGAACAGCTCCGCCAGCCGCGATGCCGGACCGGGACCTTCGGTGACGACGACGACGCGCCAGGCGTCGCGCACCCGGGCGCCGATGAACTCCATCATCTCCGCCACGTCGCCCTGGTAGCCGCGGGGTTCGCGCGCGTTGATGGTCAGGGTGTCGATGTCCAGCACGGTTTCGTCGTCCGGGTTGAACGAGGTGATCGACCACCAGCCCACCGAGTTGGCGAGCGCCGCGGAGCGGGTGTCAGCCAGCGACCGGAAGCTGGCCGCCTCCAGGTCCGCGCTGATGCCGGCGGACAGGTCCAGCGGCGCCGCACCGCCGTCGGACGCCGTGGCCCAGGCGGCGGCGAGGAATTCCTCATTCGTGGCGGCAAGGTCGTGCGCGCGGGCGCGGACCTTCTCCGGTTCGATCACCACGGAGAGCGATCCGGCGGGCAGCTGCGCCATCAACGGCACCATTTCGTCCACCAGCACCGGGGCCAGGGATTCCATGCCGTCGACGGCGATGCCGCCGGCGATCTTCTCCAGCATGTCAGCGGCGGCCGGCATCTGGCCCTGCAGCTTCGCGGCGCGGCTCATCACCGAGGGGGTGATGAGGATTTCCCGGCACGGCGGAGCGTACAGCTCGGTCGGGTGGGTGATGTGCGGCCCGGTCAGGGTGCGCTGGTCGGCGACGGCGAACCAGCGCATGGAGTCCACCTCGTCGCCGAAGAAGTCGATCCGGATCGGATGGTCCTCGGTCGGCGGGAAAACGTCGAGGATGCCGCCGCGCACCGCGAACTCGCCGCGGTGCGAGACCATGTCCACCCGCGCGTAGGCGGCTTCGGAGAGCTGCTTGACGACGGCGTCGAACGCCCGCTCCTCCCCCACCTTCAGGGCCACCGGCTGCAGGTCGCCGAGCCCGGCCACCAGGGGCTGGACGACGGCGCGGACCGGGGCCACGATCACGGAGATCGGGTGCCCCTCGGGGTGGGCCAGCCGGCGCAGGACCGAGAGCCGCCGGCCCACGGTGTCCGAGCGTGGCGAGAGCCGTTCATGCGGCAGGGTCTCCCAGGAGGGGAACTCCTCGATGCCGGCCAGCGGCAGGTAGGACCGCAGCGCCGCGGCCAGGTCCTCCGCCTCGCGGCCGGTCGCGGTCACCGCGAGCACCACCGGAGGTGCCGTGGCAGCGCTGCCGGTGCCGGCGTCGTCGGCCGCTGCGGCGAGCCCGTCCACCATTTCCGCCAGCAGCGCCGCCCGCATGCCTTGCGGCGCGCCGATCTGCAGGTCCTCGCTGCGCCGTTCCGGGGTCCGTGAGGCGAGGGTTCGCACCCGTGCGTAGGACGGGTCTTCGGCCAGTGCGGCGCGCAGTCCGTTCAGGCTCATCGGTAGGGGCTCTCCTTGAGGTGAGGCAGTGCAACAGTGTGAGCGTGCGCGCGCCGGTGCGGTGCAACGCAAATACCCGAAGTTCACTGAGGAACCCCGGGGCTTTTCTTCCAGCCTACCCGTTGTCCGGCCGCGGAAAACGCCCGTCCGCTGCGGGCAGATCGCGGGCCGAATCCCCGTGGCTGAGGTGCCCTGGCGGGCGTTACCCCGCGTCCACGCTCTCGACGGGGATAAGCCGATACCCAGAGCGCAGATACGGCGGGTTTCAGGCCGCCAAGGTCGCCATAGCTGCGCACTCGGACCCCAGCGCCACACAGCGCCCCAGGGCACGGATACTGCGCCCGCTATCGGGCTCTGTCCAGCCGCTCTCGCCGGGTGCGGCAGACCGCGGCCAAGCAGCCGGACAGTTATGGATTTTCAATCCCGGCCCTGCCACGCTGGAAAGGCACGGGCACACACCAGACTGCAGATCCCCCCGCCACGTAAGGATTGCCCCATGGCACGCAAACTTCTTCTTCTGACGTCCGCTCTCCTGCTCTCGCTCCTGGCCCTGGCCGGCTGTACCAACAACGATTCCGGGGAGGATTCAAACGCCTCGAACACCGAGAACTCCAGTCCGGAAGGATCCGAAACCTCCAGCCCGGAGGAGACCGGGCCGCCCAGCCCCGGAGAATCGGATTCTTCGAACACGGCAGCAGCCTGCGATTCCTTCTCTCCCGGCAGCTCGGAGCAGGAAGAGTGCGAGGCGCAGGGCGTTCGCGGCAGCACCGAAGACCCCGACCGCTGCGGGAACACCACACCCAGCCCGATCGCCAGCGGGATCATCGAGGGCACCTTCGGCCCGTACTGCGAGAACGCCATCGCCTCCACTTACGACTCCTCGCTGGTTCCCGAAGGCGCCGACACCACAGTCACCATCAACGAGACCGAGGCCTCCACCGACGTGGACCTGATTGTCCGCGGTTTCCTGCCGAACACCCCCTTCACCGCGACGCTGCATGAGGACACCTGCGGCGCCGAGGCCTCGGCAGCGGGTCCGGAATACACCGATACCCAGAACACGCAGTCCCGGAATCTGATCATGAACTTCACGACCGACGACGACGGCGGCTCCGACGTGAGCGTCACCGCGCCGTGGGTCCTGCCCGACGACGGCATCGGCCGCTCGCTGCTCATCACCTCCGAAACCAGCACGCCCGGCACGGACCAATCCGGCGAGGGTGCTGTCGCCTGCATCAGCCTGGAACGCTGACCGGCACATCCGGACGCACGGCGGCCTCCTCGCGGCCACTGTTGGGACCGCCGTTTCGGAGCTGGGGAGGGCCGGAGATTAGGATGTTTGCGGGCCGGTTGAACTGTGCGCACTGCACGGCACGCCGGCAAGACTCATACCTACTCTGGAGGATCCATGGCTTTGAACGCCTCGACCACGCTGCCCTACGACGTCCGGACGGTCACTGACACGTTCGCCAGCGAGGACTTCCTGCGCAGCGTCAGCGAACACGTGGGCGGGGCGCTGGTCTCGGTAACGGTCGACGGTGACACCGCCGCGGCGTTTGTCCTCACGGCGGTGCGCACCCTGCCGACCGACCGGCTGCCGGAGATGGCCAAGAAGTTTGTTGGCTCCTCGCTGACCGTGACCCAGACGGAAAACTGGGCGGCCCCGGCGGCCGACGGTTCCCGTGAAGCGTCGGTGGACCTCTCCGTTGGCGGTGTTCCGCTGAAGGTCAGCGCCACGCAGCGGCTGGTGGCCGTGGCCGAAGGCACCCGGGTGGACGTGGATGGCTCCGTCAGCTCCTCCATTCCCTTCCTGGGCGACAAGATCGCCAAGTCCGCCGAACCCATGATCGGCAAGGCGCTGACCATCCAGGCCGCCCAGGCCGGCAAATGGATCGAAAGCCGCTAGGGCCACCATGGACAACACCATCGTTCTGCCCACCGCGCTGGCGGTCATCCTCATTATCAGCGGCCTGTGGAGCCTGCTCGTCTGGCCGCCCTACCTGATCCAGGCCTACAAGGATCCCCGCGCCCGGGACGAAAAGGGCGCCCCCACCCGGTACCTGACGGTGAATCTGATGAAGGTCACCACCTCCATGGTGTTTGGTTTGGCCACGATCATTGTCGGCTTCCGGGCATTGATGGGCTAACCAGCGGGTTGGTGCCAGAATTTGGAAGAACCGCCCGTTCGCGGAAGGACTTCGATGGCACCGGACCCGCACGATCAGCACGACTCGAAGCATCAGGACCAGCACCGGCAAGAGAATCAGCCCGACGACGGCCCGGCGGGGCAGGTGAGCCCCGCCGGCAGCACCGTCCTGGGCCGGGCCAGCTATCCGGAAGTGCTGCGGATCGGCGAGATCCTACGGAAGGAAACCGTCGGCGGGATCCTGCTGCTGATCGCCACGGTGGCCGCGCTCATCTGGGCCAATTCCCCGGCGTCGGGCTCCTATTTCGCGATCCGTGACTTCGAGTTCGGGTACGAACCGTGGCACCTGGAACTCAGTGTGGGCGAATGGGCAGCGGACGGGCTGCTGGCCGTGTTCTTCTTCCTGGTCGGACTCGAGCTCAAGCGCGAGTTCGTTGCCGGCGATCTCCGGGACCTGAGCAAGGCGATCGTTCCGGTGGCCGCGGCAGCAGGCGGCGTCGTCGTTCCCGCCCTCATCTATGTGGCCGTCAATCTGGTCAGCGGGTCCGACGGCCTGCGCGGCTGGGCGATCCCCACCGCTACCGACATCGCCTTTGCCCTGGCTGTCCTGGCGGTCATCAGCTCGCACCTGCCCTCGGCGCTGCGGATCTTCCTGCTCACCCTGGCCGTGGTGGATGATCTGCTGGCCATCACCATCATCGCGTTCTTCTACACCGAAGACCTGCACCTGCTCTATCTGGGGATCATGCTTCTCCCGCTGGGCCTGTTCCTCTACCTGGCGCAGAGCGGGCGCCGGATCTTTGCCACCCATCCGGCGGCCGCGTGGCTGATCCTGCTACCGGTGGGGATAGTGGTGTGGGCGCTGATGCATGCCTCCGGGGTCCACGCCACAGTGGCCGGAGTGCTGCTGGGGTTCTGCATTCCGGTGCTGCGCCGCGGACCTGACGGCAGGCCGGTGCAGCCCGAACCGGGCAAACCCGGGCTGGCGGAAATCTTCGAGCACCGGCTCCGGCCGCTGTCCGCCGGCTTTGCGGTCCCTGTGTTCGCGTTCTTCTCCGCCGGGGTTGCGATCGGCGGCATCAGCGGACTGGGTTCGGCACTGTCCGATCCGGTAGCGATCGGCATCCTGGCGGGGCTCGTGGCCGGCAAACCGCTGGGCATCCTCGCCACCACCTGGGCCCTCACGACCGCTACCCGCGCCCGGCTGGATGCCAGCGTCAAATGGATCGACCTGCTTGGCATCGGCGTCCTGTCCGGCATCGGTTTCACCGTGTCCCTGCTCGTCAACGACCTGAGCTTCGATCCCGGCACTGAGCACAACGACCATGCCAAGGTCGCCATCCTCGCCGCGTCGGTCACCGCCGCACTGCTGGCCTCAATCCTGCTGCGGATCCGCAACCGGTTCTACCGGCTGGTCGAGGAGCAGGAGTCACGGGATGCGGACGCGGACGGGATACCGGACGTTTATGATGACGACGGCGGGCGTTAGCTGGCGTCGGCAGCTACCTCATGCAGGGGTAGTTTCCCCAGAAGTGTGTGCGGAAGGTGTGGTAAAACATGTCCTTTGAAGCACCCTGCGCCGATCGGAAAAGGATCTGATTGGCTTCGAGCTTGATCGGCCTTTTTCCTGACACCGGCACCGAAACAATCCCCGTTTCCAGGGTGACCTTCAGTGGAACGATGTCTCCACCGGTACCGCCGAAGGCATCGTAAAGTTCATCCATCTTGAAAGGTTCGACACTGTAAATTCCCGGCGGTACCGCATAAGAGACCGATTTTTTCTGCGCCTGGAATGTCAGAATGTGGCGGGCTTCCGGGTCTGCGCCCGCTGCCGGACTCCACTCGACCCGATTGGGTTCCGCCCCCCAAGCCGTCACGCAAACAGGCGCCGTCGGAACCGGAAGTTTGTAACCGGTCGTGCCCACGATATTAACGGTCTGGCTTTGACTCCAATAGGCGTAGGCGGCAGTGGAGCCAATCCCGAGTACCACCGTCAGGACGAAAGCAACGGAAGCCGTGCGGAACCCTGGCTGTGCGCGGAGCCGCCCAAACCATCCATTTGGTTTTCCTGCCGCCGGCTTGCTTTCCGCCATGGGAGCAGCCCCCAACTGCTTCTTGCTCATGCTTGCCTATTCCGTATACGAAGGACCACGGCGGCGGTAAATGCCACCGACATAACTATCAGGAGCGTACCCGACAGCGAACGGATGATCGGTTCGACTGTGCTTTGGAAACCGGCCGGAATGATGTCGGCAGGCTGCTGCGCGCTTACGGCTGGTCCGGTTTCCCGGCTGGTTCCAGCTTCCGCTCCGGCTCCCGTTCCGGCGATCCGAAGCAGGTTTGAACCCGCTCCCGGCACTGTTCCTGCCCCGGGTAGAGGGGTGAACCGCGCAGGCCGGACCGCAGCGTCTCCGCTGGCCGGGCTGACCGAACCGGTAGTTGAGTCGGAGTCGGTGCCCGAAGTTCCGTCCGGGGTGAGGACCGGAGTATTGCCCGGGGTGGTGCCCGGAGTGATTGGATCCTGGTCCCCGCCCGGCAAGGCGTCGCATGCAGGCCGCGGTTTCTTGCCGGGAACCATCGGCTCCAAGAGGAAAAGCAAATCAACGTCCGCCGTGCGATTCATGGTCGCGTTCGGGGCTTCTATAGCCAGGTCCACGACCAGCGTCAATTGGCGCTCTTCCCCGGGCCTGAGATCGATCGTCTGTCCAACATCGGTGCAGGTACCCTGCACGCCGAGCGGCGAGCGGGGCGAAAGTTCAGGACGCAGACCGGCTTTGAAACCCATGTAGCCGTTGAGCTCGGGATCGGACCGAACAATTACTGCGGCCGAGGACAATGACGCCGGTTCGCCGCTGTTGTTACGCAGCCAGAGTGTTGCCGTGTTCGAGGCTCCGGGGACATAGCGCTGTCCCTGTTCGAAGACCGGTCCGGAAACGGAAGACGAATAGCTCTGGCCGTCCACGCTGAGTTGCAGGTGGTCATTGGCTGCGACGGCACCGGGAGCGCCTGCCAGGGACAGGGCTGCTGCAACTCCGCCGAGGGCGGCTGCACTGATTAGCCGCCCGCCTCTGCGGGAGCTGCCTGCTGCGGAGCGGATCATCAGACGGTTGCGTGCTTCCGGGAGACATGGTGGCGGTCGTGGTTCTCCCGATGGCCGCGCCGCTCATCGTGATCACACCCACCGCAGTCGGTAAGAATTGGATCGTCATAATCCTGGGTATCGGCCTGGATCTCAGTGTTGCCGGCATCGGTGAACGCGAAGTCGCTGCTGTCAGCGTCGTCCGGGCCGTGACCTTGCCCCGGGGCCCCCTCGGAACCGGCATCGTCGTCGTTGCGCTTCTTGGCCAGCGCACCGCGGACCATCACGATTACGCCATAGCCCATGAGGGCCACGGCACCCCATTGGGCCATGGCACCGCGGTCCGAGTTGCCCAGGAAGTTGGCGACAAACCCCACATATGGAACTGCGTAGAACAGCTTGCCCTTGACCTGCACTTCACGGACGGGCAGCTCATCGACAACGTCATTGTTGTCGCCCTTCGTGATGAAGACGACCTCGCCGCTCTGTTCAGCGACGACGGAGGTAATCCGGTGCGTGATCACGGTGGGTGAGCCCGACTCGATCTGGTAGGTGATCACGTCGCCGACCTTCAGCTCTTCGAAGGGTATGGGCTTGACCACCAGGAAGGTGCCGGGCGCGTATTTCGGGGCCATCGAGCTGGTGAGGACGCTGTAGGTCTGGGATCCGGTGATCAGGGGAACTGCAACCAGGACCAAGGCAGCCAAGGCGGCGAGGCAAAGCGCAATGTAGCTGACTCCAGTGCCGATGACACCCAGGGGGCTGGATGTGGCTTCTGCTGTCCTGCGACCGCTCATGGTTTTTCCTATCCTCTTGTACTACTTGGTGCCCGGCGCGACCTGCGCCACGCTGAGGTTAACCGGGATGTTGATGGCCTGGCCGACGAACTTTGCCGGGGTATTGCTGCTCAGCGTCACCTTGAAGCAAATGGTCTGTGAGGCTTTGATGCCGAGCACCGGGAGCTTGGGAATCCCCGGTGCGTACGGCAGGTCAGGTGTGCAGGCCGCACGCCCCTGCACGACTGCCGACGTTACGGTCAGGTGGCCCTCGAAGGTGTTGGTTGGAACAACCCCCGTCAGCGACGCCTGCAGGAGCAGCGGGGAATCGGGTGTCACGTTGACGGCGTTGGTCACCATTAGCGGTACGTATGCAGATGTACCGCGGGTCAAGTGGTTCACGTTCAGCGATGGCGTGACGGCCATGTTGACGTCGTTCACCAGGATGTTGAAGTCCGCCGCCTGCACGGTCGCCGGGGTTGTTTGCGCTGCCGCGTTCCACAGTGCGTAGCTGCCCTGGACCGTCATGAGCCCGAGAACCACGGCGGCGAGGATCAGACCTGCCGCTTTCAGTGCTCGAAGGCTCTTCACGAAATTCGTCTCCAGGGGGAACAGGCTGTGCACGGAGCGTGTGCACCGTGCACAGCCAGGGGTTTGAACAGGTGGCGTTGGCCGGTGCCGCTACTTGGTAAGCGGAGCCTGCTGGTCCAGCTTGAACGTGACCGCCTTGAATGCGGCCGCAGCGTTCATGCTGCTCTGTCCCTGGTCCTTGAGGTCGTTGAAAGTGAACTTCGCCGAAACGGTGACGATGCCGGAATCAGCCTCAGTCAGCACAGTTGTCGGAAGGACCGTCCCCTTCGCATTGGCGATGCTGGGCTGCTCAATGGTTACATCCGTGGACTTGAATCCGCCCTGCGTGTAGGAGGGAGTCGACATCGTGAGCTTGGCGGTCATCAGGTCACCGGCAAGCCTGACGTCCAGCTTCTGCGTGTAGGTCAGGACGTCACCCGGAACAACCCTGTAGTCGGCGACGGCGTTGGTCGGGTCCAAGTCGACCACGGTACCGAGCGCGTTGGTCCACTTGCCCTCGCCACCGACAACCGGGTTGAGCTGCAGCTCGCCGGAGGCGATCTGGCCGGCGGCGGTCGTTTCGGAGTCGTTCCACACTGCGAGGGTGCCGCCGCCGCCGAGGAGGAGTGCTGCGCCTACGCCGATTGCCAGTGCGCCTTTAGCCATCTTGTTCATTGTGTTCCCCTTGTTCGTTGTGCTTGAGACTGTTCGGCCCTAGGAAGGTTTTCCTTGCCGCTGGGTATTACTTTGCCGCCCCGTCCTCAAGAAACAACGCGTCCTTCCCGCAGGCTTCATGCAACGTTTGGCCAAGGCTCAAGAAGCCCACAAGGCAACCGCAACATCGACACAACCAGCCCAAGAGGCGGCGCCTTCTGCTTCTGTTTTCCCCGGCGGGTTCCTCCAGACCGGGGGCGCATGGCGGTTTATGGTGCCCAATACGCCACCCAGGGGCACTCGGACCGACAGCCCGTTTGGTGGTGCCGGAACGAGTGGTGGCACCGTTTCAGGGACGGCCAATAATCTTGCCCCGATCTTGAGTCTTCCCGGGGGCGTTCCTGAGCTTAGGGTGGCAGTCTTTTAGAACCATCAAATCAGCGCCTGCGCCTGAACGCGCAGCATCGAGCGGAGGACCCCCCATGGCTTCAACGGCATCCGCTTTTAATGTGCCCGGCACCAACCCCACAACGGCAGGCATGAACCTGGCTGCCCCTGCCCCCGGGCCCCACACATGATGGCCCTAGCCGACCCAGCCCCCGCGCTGGTGTCCGCAGAGCAATTGCGGAGCCTCACGAACCAGGTGGGGCAGACCTCTTGCCAGGAATACATCACTAATTACATTTCCCTCTGGGACGACCGCTTCGACCGACTCTGCAGGGCAGTCATCAGCGCCGACAATGAGGCAGCCATGGACGTGGTCCTCAGCATCAGAATCTCCAGCCAGATGGCAGGAGCAGAACGCCTGGCCACTCTGGCCCACAGTGCGCAGCATCTGCTCGCGCACTCCGGTGTGGCGGAACTTGCCACCATGATCGCCGGCATTGCCGTCTGTGGCCGCGAAACCATGTCCTGCCTGCTGACAACCCTGGACTAAGTTCCGCCTCACAGCCGGGTACTCTGGGAACACAGCAGTCCGGATACCCAGGGGGAATTCAACAACGATGTCGAGGCTCTCCGAACGTGCCCTGTCCCTCCTGGGCCTGCCCACCGACTTCCATGAACTGACCCTCCCTCAACGGGTATGGATCAGCCAAGGACCTCTGGTGCTCACCGTCTCCCTGCTCTGCATCATTTACGCAGTGCTCCTGCCGGAGATCCTGGTCCAACCAATGTTCCAAGCAGGGCTGGCCGCCCTGGTGCTCATCTCCGCTGCCGCTGCCCTGATCCCCTGGGACCGGCTCTGGTATCCCACCTATTGGATCCTGCCGACGCTGGACTTCGTCGCCATCGGGCTGCTGTACAACGGCAGCCAGGGCCTCGCCGTCGGCGTCTACCTGCTTTCGGTCTTCCCCGTCTTCTGGCTGTCCTGGTCCCGGGTATCCGCCCTGGCCGCACGCCTGTTGAGCTTCTTCGGCCCGCTGGTCGTGGTCTGGTACCCCATCTTCGTTTCGGACGGCCCCGTCACCAGGCAGGCGCTGGCAGCGCCCATCCTGGTGCCGCTGGTGACGCTGGCGGCGGCAATGACCGTCACGGTGATGCGTCAGGACATGGAGAGCCAGCAGGCCGCCCTGACGGAGAAGGACCAGTTGCTGGAGGACGCGCTTCGCGAGAGCACCGAGCGTTCCAAGCTGCTCGACGTCGTCCTGAACGCGATCGACGTCGGCGTCCTGGTGGTGGACGCCGGCGGATCAGCCGTACATAAAAATGAGCGAATGAATGCGCTGGACGACCGTGTCCGTCCCCCGGGGAAGGAACACACCCAGGAGAAGGACCTGCTGTTCTTCGGCGCGGACCGCACCACTGACCTCCCCGCAGACCAGCGCCCTGTTGGCCGGGCTATGTCCGGCGAAGCCTTTCGGGACGTCCTGATATGGGCGGGGCCGCCGCATGAGCAGCTGGCGCTGTCATGCTCCGCCCGGATCCTGCACAACGACCACGGTTTTAATGGCGCCGTTATTGCCTTCAGCGATATCACTGCCCTAACCGACGCGCTGCGCGCCAAAGACGATTTTGTCTCCAACGTCTCCCATGAACTGCGGACGCCCCTGACCTCCATCATCGGCTACCTGGACCTGGTCCAGGAGGAGGCGGAGGACACCGGTCTCACCGGAACCATTCCGCAGGCGGTACAGGTAGCCCAGCGCAACAGTGAACGGCTCCTGCTCCTGGTCTCGGACCTGCTGACTGCTGCAACGGGCAGCGTGGCGCTGGAACCCAGCCCGGTTTCCGTCGCCGACCTGATCAGTTCGGGCCTGCGGTCTGCGGCGCCCCGGGCGGCATCGGATGACGTTGAGCTGGTTGCCGACTGCCCGCCCGGGCTAACACTGCAGGCGGATCCCGTGCGGATGGCCCAAGTGCTGGACAACCTGCTGTCCAATGCCATGAAGTACTCCCCCGGCGGCGGCGTTGTCACCGTACGCGCCTGGGCAGAGGCCGGCGACATCTTCCTGCAGGTCCAGGACACCGGGATGGGGATGACGGAAGAGGACCAGCAGGAGCTGTTCACGAAGTTCTTCCGGACCGGGGCCGTTCGCCGGGCCGGCATCCCCGGCGCCGGACTGGGCCTTGCCATCACCAAGAACATTGTCGAGGCCCATGGCGGGACCATCAGCTTGGTCAGCGCCCCGGGCCGGGGATCCAGTTTTACCGTATGCCTGCCGGCAGTTCCGTTGCAGGAACCGGCAAAAATCCTGGCGGATGTCGAGAACAGCTGATCTGACCACACGGGCCAACCGCTCAGCGCCGGTCCCGGGCATCATTGATGATCCTCAGTGCCCGACGGCGCTCTCCGCCGCCCGCCGAACTGTCTCCTGGACGCTGCCTGGGTTTCCGCGCCACGGCGGGCCGTGCCCGGGCAGCACCCAGACGGCGGGCAGCCCGCCAAGCCGGCCGAGGGAATCCAGGCCCCGTGCCGGGTCATCAGTGAAGGGTGCCGGTTGAAGTCCGGTGCGGCCGGTCAAAACGTGCCGGGTGGTGAGCGCATCGCCCACGAAAACAGCGTCGGCGTCTGGCGAATACAAGGCGATGCTGCCGGGTGAATGTCCCGGCATACCGATCACCTCCAGCGCTCCGGGCAGCGGCAGGACCTGGCCGTCCGTCACTTCGGTGACCTCCGTGAGCCAGCTGGTCCGCCAGCCCTTCTTGCGCAGGGCATAGGCGAAAAACACGGCTAGCGGGCCGAGCCGTTTCGCTCCCATTGCTACTTTGGGCTTGTTACCGCCGCGCGCCCGCCCGGCGTCGGCTGTGTGAACGTAGACGGGGATGCCGTGGTCGCGCCGAAGCTTCTCGGCAAACCCGATGTGGTCGCTGTCGCCGTGAGTCAGAACCACGCCACGGACATCGCCGACTGTGCGGCCCATGGCGGTGAGCTCCGCGAGCAGGTCACGCCAATGCCCTGGTAGACCGGCGTCAATGATCGTAACGCCGTCGTCGGTATCGATCAGGTAGGCAGCCACGACGTCGTTACCTAGCCGGTGCAGATGCGGGCCGAGTTTCATCCGGGGCTCCTTGGGACGATATGCCGCTTTCGATGCGTCCCATTCAAAGCCTTGCAGAAGCCCTGCCGCTAGCTGCCGGCAGCTAGCGGCGCGGCGCCAACCGATAGCCGACGCCGCGGACCGTCTCCAGCCAGCGCGGTGAACGCGAATCATCGCCGAGCTTGCGGCGGACGTTGCCCACGTGGACTTCGACAGTGCGCTCGTCGGCCTCACTGATGAACCCTGCGGCATCATATTCATCGCCGCGCAGGCGCCGGACGAGGTCGGTCTTGGTACGAACCCGACGCCCGCTCTCCATGACGGCGTGAAGCAGCTCAAACTCGGTACGGGTCAGCTCAACGGCCGATCCGTCAATTTCGGTGGTCCGGGTGTTGAAGTCCAGGCTCAGGCCGTTGTGCACAAAGCGCCCGTCACCCTGGTCGACGGAAACCGGTGCGGCGGACGGTGCCGGCGACGACGCAGGTGCGGGCAGGAATTCAGACGGCACCGCCCGGTCGCTGGCACCGGCCCCGGACATGCCGGAGATTGCCGGTGATGCTGCGCCGGCAACGGCGGGCGCAACCGCCTGCGGTGCAGTGTCAGCGGCCTCGTCACCGGAGCGCGGGCGGCGCAGCATGGCGGAGATGCGGGCGCGCAGTTCCCGCGGGCGGAAGGGCTTGGTGATGTAGTCATCGGCCCCGGCTTCCAGACCCATGAGCGTGTCCAGCTCTTCGGCGCGGGCGGTGAGCATGACGATGTAGGCATCCGAAAACAGGCGCAGCTGTCGAATCACTTCAAAACCGTCAATATCCGGCAGGCCTAGGTCCAGGGTCACGACCGCTGGATTGTGTTCGCGAACGGCCTTCACACCCTCGGCACCGTTCGGGCTGGTATAGACCTTGAATCCGGACTGCTGCAACACCGCGTTTAACAGGTCGCGGATATCTCTGTCGTCCTCAATGATGACTGCAACGCGCTGTGTTTCCATACGTTAGTGGTTTTCCGTCCTGCGAGACCTTCTGATAACCCGCTCCCCTACGCTGAGATACTACAGCCTCCCCCTATAATCTCTGCTATAGCTAAAAGAATCCCGGGGGTTCCGGTTTATATGTACAGTCTCGAGCGCCGCGCTCTGGAGCTACTTGGCATCCGCACCGCGCTTCACAAATTACCTCTGCGCCTGCGCGTGGCCGCCAGCCAGCTGCCGCTTGTCCTGTCGGTGATCCTCGCCCTGCCCATTGTGGCCGCGGTAAGCCCTGTAACCTTCACGCGGGACGCCTTCCAGCTGGGGCTGCTGCTGCTGGCCGTAGCCAGCGCGGCGTCCGTCATCGTGCCCTGGGGGCGGCTGAGCCGCTGGTCTGTTCCGGCGTACTGGGTGATTCCGCTGTTGGATTTCGCTGCCATCGGCTGCCTGTACACCGGCGGCCGGTCCTCTGTGACCGGGCTGAGCCTGCTATGCCTGTTTCCGGTGTTCTGGCTGGCCTGGTCAGGAGCCGCGCACCGGCTGGGGGCGGTGTTGTCGTTCCTGGGTACCCTGGCGGTGGTGTGGTCTCCGGCCATCAGCACCGGCGCCAACTCGGTGGCCGAGCTGGCCGGCCCGCTGCTGATTCCGGTGATCATGCTGGCCATCTTCTCCACGGTGGCGATTGTGCAGGGCGACACCGCAGCGCAGCACGAGCGGCTTGCCGCCACCGAAGCGGAGCTGCAGAGCAGCCTGGAAGAGACCAGCCTGCGTTCACAGCTGCTGGACGCCGTGCTGGAAACGGTCGACGTCGGGGTTGTGGCGATGGACGCGGCCGGGCGCACGGTGCTGATGAACAGCCGGCAGCGGACCAACCACGCTCTGGCCCGGCTGGACGGCCGGCCGGAGTCCAGCGAGAACGCACTGATCTTCGACCTGGACCAGGTCACGCGGATACCGGTCGGTCAGCGCCCGTCCGAGCGGGCGATGCGCGAGGAATCCTTTTCGGATGTCATCGTCTGGGTGGGTGCCGGTGAGCGTCAGCGGGCGCTGACGGTCTGTGCGCGGGCGCTGCGGACCAACGGTGCGTTTGCCGGGTCGGTGGTGGCCTACAGCGACGTCACCGATATGGTCAACGCGCTCAACGCCCGGGAGGACTTTGTCTCCAGCGTCTCGCACGAGCTGCGCACTCCCCTGACCTCGATCATCGGCTATCTGGACCTGGTGCTGGATGATCTGGACCCCGAGTCGGTTCCGGCCCATGTGAACACCTCTTTGCAGGTGGCCCAACGCAACGCCGAGCGGCTGCTGCTGCTGGTGGCGGACCTGCTCACCACAGCCTCTGGCACCATGCACCTGCACAAGGAAGAAACCGACATGGCGGCGCTGGTGCAGGCCTGTCTGAATGCCGCCGAGGTGCGCGCCGGCGCGGCAGGAGTGGCCTTGAGCTTCGACTGCGAGCCGGAAGCCAATGCATTAGTGGATCCTGACCGAATGTCCCAGGTGCTGGACAACCTGCTCTCGAATGCCATCAAGTACTCCCCCGACGGCGGCAAGGTCACCGTCCGTGCCCGGACCGAAGGTTCCAACCTTGTGCTGGAAGTTGAAGACGCAGGCATCGGCATGAGCGAGGCAGACCAGCGTGAGGTATTCACCAAGTTCTTCCGCACGGGTCAGGTCAAGAAGGCAGCCATCCCTGGCGTCGGCCTTGGGCTGGTCATCACCAAGTCGATCGTGGAGGCACACGGCGGACAAATCTCTTTCCACTCGGAACTCGGTGCGGGTACGACCTTCCATGTGTCCTTGCCGATCCTGAGGTCAACAGCTGCTGTCCCCTTGAAATAGGACAAACCACGAACTACTTCACCGTGAGCTTCGACGCCGGGTGGTGGTGCTTGACTGACGCGACGACCTCATCAGCCTCGCCCTCATCCTCATCGCCGCTTTCCCAATCCTCCACCGCAAGCCGCGGTTTGAACTTCAGCGGCGTGAAGCCGAACCGCACGCCATACCCCGCGCGTGGACGCACCTTCATCAGGGCATCCAGATCAGCAAGACTCTCCCTCCACGCGGCTATCGCCCGACGGGCTTCCTCCTGCCGCTCCGCCAGCGGCACCGGAAGCGTCCCGACGTCGTCGTCCTCCCCGTCCCCACCCAGTTCCACCGCGTAGCTGATCTCCGGTTCCTCGGCCGTCCCGCCGATCTCCACCGCAATGCAGGTTTCCGGCCAATTACCCAGGCCATCCGTGAGGATGTCCTCCCACACGGCCCCCAGCACACCGGCGGTGGCCACGGCATCGTCGCGCGCCACTCCGCTGACCGTGAACCCGGCATAATGGCCGTCCACCAGCACCGACTCCCCCGGAATCCGGGCCACCAGCTCATCGTGCGCCCGCACCAGGAAGTCCAGATCCTCCCGGTCCCGCCTCCAGCCGCCGATCAGCAGCGACGAGAAGATCGCCGCATCGTCCGCCGACTCGGTGATGCGCAGCTCCAGTTCGTCCGCCTTTCCCAACTGGCCGATCGGCTCTGCCAGCCGGTCCACCAGCGCGGACATCCCCCGGCGGGTGCCCACCACCGAGACTTTAAGGGTCGTGGACAGGTGTTGGAGCCCGACCCCGGAGCGTTCCGCCGACACCTGTGCCTCACGGGGCGCGGCGGCAGTCAGTGCCGTCACCATGGCCTCCGCGGTGTCCTTGGCAGCGCGCCGGGAGCTGGAAAGTACGTCGAAGAGTCCCATTAGATGATTCCGTTCAGTGGTCCGGTGAGGAGTGCCCGGGCCAGGACGAGGACGGCCAGGCCGCCCGCCGTCCAGAGCAGGGCAGGGGTAACGGTGCGGCGTTTCAGGATGCGGCCGCTCGGAGGAACGGGTTTGGGTGCCCCGCTGGCGAAGCGTGCCGTCGAAGCCGGACGGTTGGCCAGGCCCGCCATCGCCGCTCCGACGCCAAAGATGAGGCTGGACAGGCGGTCCCAGGCTTCTTCACGGCTGAGGTCCAGCTGTTTGCGGGTGAAGAAGATGATCTGGTCGTCAATGGTTTCGACGTCGAACTCCGGCGCGTCAATGAGCAGCCGGCGCAGGACCTCCGGAGTGAAGACGGCGCCGGCCACATCCTCCTGCCCCTGCGGGGCGTACAGCGTGAAGCTGCCGTCCAGCCCGTCGGCCAGCGGGATCCGCTGCGACTTGGCCAGGCTGGCCGGCACGCTGGAACCGACCCAGGGGTCGTTGCCTTTGTCGAGCAGCATCCGGGGCAGGTGGCGGTCGACGCCGACGGCGGCATAGGTCCAGGCGGTGACGGAGGGCCGGCGGTCCCGTCCGTCACCGCCTGGCGAACCGGTCTGGTAGGAGTAGTGGGCGACCTCAAACGGAAGGGTCTGCGTTGGACCGCTCCGGAACCGGTGCCACGTCCGCCGGTGGTGGCCTTGGCCGAAAATGGTGGCGTCCATCTTGGGGAGCCCGGGGTCCGCCTGGTAGAACAGTCCGTTCCGGTCCACGAAGCGGTTCCGCCGCACGGCTGCAATCCGGGGGTCCTCCCGCGGCCCGCCCAGCAGGAAACCCACTGCGGCCAGCAGGATCCCGCCCAGGAAGATGCCCGAGCCGATGTTGAGGGCCGATAGCTGCGGGCCGAAGGACTCCGCTGCTGCCCGGGCGATACCCATGGAGCACACCAGCCACACGAGAAGACCGGCAGCGGCGAGTCCTGCCAGCACCCGTTTCGGTGCCGCAAGGATCCCCGCAATGCCCGTCAGCGGATAGGCCGCGACGTCGTCAGCGGTCACGGGATCCAGGAAGGCTGACATATCCAGTTGGCTGCTCACTCCGTCAGCGTACGGTGCTGCCCGTGGAAGTCTTCCGCCGACACGAATTGTGCAACTTATTGAATTTTTGGTCCGTCGCCAAGCAACAACCCGGCATTTGTTGCTCCATAGTTTATGCCCTGTGTTTTAGTCCTCACAACGAACGGTTTTTTGTCGGCCGCCTTGTCGTGGTTTTGCGGGAAAACCTTGCGGTGTTGGTATCAATCGGCCCTTCCCCGGTGATTCGTGTGAGTATTCACTAGGTAGTGGGGCGCCGTGCCTGGCCGCGTAGTCCAAAGCGGGGATGCTCCTCCCCCGACACGCTCTGACATGGGCAGATATCACCCGGTGGAGCCGGGGGAAGCAGGCAGCCGGCCTCCTCGACCTGCCTCAAACGCCACTGGCGGGCCACTGCTTTTCTCCAAGTAATTCCGCGACGTACCTGTCGATTGCGCGTTTAGTTGGTTTGGTCTGACTGCTAAATTCCCCCTTGCCAGCGGGGCTTCTGCCCGCATCTTCTGGCCACACAACACTTACTGATTCTGGGGGATATCGAATGAAGAAAACCACCTCTGCCCTGATGCTATCCGGGGCTCTGATGCTCGCCGGCGCCGGCGCTGCCCAAGCCGGCGAGACCGAGGTGCCCGCGGAGAACAATGACCAGTTCTCCACCGCCACCGATACGGCCGCTGCCACACCGACAGTCGAGCCTGAAGCTGCACCGACCGTCCCGGCTGCTCCGGTTGTTCCTGTTCCGGCGGAGCCTGCTCCGGTTCCTGCGGCTAACGATGTTGTTGTGGCTCCGGTGGCTGACGCTCCCCAGGCCGCTCCCGTAGCTGTTCCCGAGGTTCCGGTGGCTGAGCCCGTTGCGGCTGAGCCCGTTGCGGCTGAGGAAGTTGCTCCGGTAGAGGAAGCTGCTCCGGCTGCCGCCCCCATAACTGTCGTGCCTGAAAAGTCCGGCTCGGACCGAGGTCATTCCGGCAAGGGCGACAAGGGCGACGGCAAGGGCGACAAGGACGACAACAACGGCAAGCCCGGCCACGGCAAGCCCAACCAGGGTGACGGCCACGGCAAGCCCGACAAAGACGACAGCAAGCCCGGCGACGGCAAGGGCGACAACAAGCCTGACAAGGGTGACAACAAGCCCGGCGACGGCAAGGGCGACAACAAGCCCGGCGACGGCAAGGGCGACAACAAGCCTGACAAGGGCGACGGCCACGGCAAGCCCGACAAGGGCGACGGCCACGGCAAGCCCGACAAGGGCGACGGCCACGGCAAGCCCGACAAGGGCGACGGCCACGGCAAGCCCGACAAGGACAAGCCAGGTAAGCCCGGTCACGGCCACGACAAGCCGGAGAAGCCGGGTCACGGCCACGACAAGCCCGATTGCGAGGATCCGGAAGAGCCGACCGATCCGACCGATCCCCCGGTCGTCGAGATCGAGATTCCTCCGACCGACCCGACGGATCCCACCGACCCTGTTGACCAGGCCGATCCAGTTGACCCGACCGACCCGGCCGATCCGGTCCTGCTCATCGATCCCCCGGCAACGGTTGTTCCTCCGGCCACGGTTGTTGTGACTGTGACGGCGCCCGGCGTAACTCCGGCCATCCGGACGGCGGCGACTCCGAACTCGCCGATGGTCCTGGCCAGCACCGGCGCGGAGAACACGATGCTTTGGGGTGCTGCCGGACTGGGGACGCTGCTCATGGGCGGCGCTGCCATTGCCCTCAGCCGCCGTGGACGCCACGCAGTGCAGTAAGCAGCACGACCATCAACACCGGCGTTAAATAGCCAGTGGCCCCGGTTTCCCGGGGCCACTGGCCGTTACGTCCTATTCAACCAGCAGCGGACGACGCCCCATCGGGGCCGTCAGTTAGCGGCCAGGAGTGCTTCCTCCAGCGCCACCCAGGCGAGCATGGCGCACTTGACCCGCGCCGGATACCGGGAGACCCCGGAGAAGGCCGCGGCGTCGCCGAGCACCTCTTCATCGGCCTCCACAGTGCCACGGGAGCGCATCACCTCGCGGAAGTTCTCCACCAGGCCCAGCACCTCGTCCCGGGGCAGCCCGGCAGCCAAATCGGTGAGGACCGAGGCCGAGGCCATCGAGATCGAGCAACCCTGCCCGTCCCAACTGATGCCCTCCACAGCGGCATCTCCGGCGGCGGACTCCCCGACGACGGCACGCAGCGTGATCTCATCGCCGCAGGTGGGGTTCAACTGGTGCGACTCCCCCGACCGCGCCTCGGCCGGCGCATCCAGCAGACCGGCCCCGTGCCGTGCCTTGGCATGGTCGAGGATGATCTGCTGGTACAGCTGCTGCAGTTCGGCGCTCATCTACTTCACTCCAAAGAACGGACGGACGCCGGCCACCGCGCGCAGGAACGCGTCGACGTCGTCGGTGGTGTTGTACAGGTAGGTGCTGGCGCGGGTGGTGGAGACCAGTCCGAGCCGGCGGTGCAGCGGCTGCGCGCAGTGGTGGCCCACACGCACCGCGATGCCCTGGTCATCAAGGAACTGCCCGACGTCGTGGGAGTGGACGCCGGCGACGTCGAACGCCGCCAGCCCGATCCGCTCCACCCCGGCGCGCGGGCCGAGCACCCGGATGCCCTCAATGGCTTCCAGGCCTGTGACCAGGCGCTGGCCGAGCGTGTTCTCCCAGGCATGGACGCGGTCCATTCCGGTTTCCTGCAGGTAATCCACGGCGGTGCCCAGCGCCATGGCCTGGGAAATGCGCTGGGTACCGGCCTCGAAGCGCTGCGGCGCCGGAAGGTACTCGGCGCGTTCCATAGTCACGGTGGTGATCATGGACCCGCCGGTGAGGAACGGCGGCATGGCGTCAAGCAGCTCCACCTTCCCGTAGAGGACACCGATACCGGTGGGGCCGAGCATCTTGTGCCCGGAGAACGCAGCGAAATCAACGTCCAGCGCCTTCACATCCACCGGCAGGTGCGGCACGGACTGGCAGGCATCGAGCACGACGAGCGCCCCGGCGTTGCGCGCGAGGCGCACCAGGGTTTCCACGGGATTAATGGTGCCGAGCACGTTCGAGGCGTGGCTGAACGCCAGGATCCGGGTGCGCCCGGTGATCAGGCGCTCGGCCTCCTCGAGGCGCAGCGCGCCGTCGTCGTCCACCGGGATGAACCGCAGGGTGGCACCGGTGCGGGCGGCCAGCTCCTGCCAGGGAATCAGGTTGGCGTGGTGTTCCATTTCGGTCACCACAATCTCGTCTCCGGCGCCGAGGGCGAAGCGGCGGGCCGCCTCCCCGCCGCGGCCGGCCGTGGCGTTGGAGAATGAGTACGCCAGCAGGTTCAGGGCCTCGGTGGCGTTGGAGGTCCAGACAATCTCGCTCGGACGGGCGTTGATAAAGCCGGCCACCTTGGCGCGGGCGTCCTCATACACATCGGTGGCAGCAACGGCGAGGGTATGCGCCCCGCGGTGCACGGCCGAGTTGCGCTGTTCGTAGAATTCCTGCTCGGCCTCGATGACACTGAGCGGGTTCTGCGACGTGGCACCCGAGTCCAGGTACACCAGCGGATGCCCGTTGACCTGCTGGTCCAGGATCGGGAAGTCGTTGCGGATGCGCAGCGCTTCGGCGTTGTCCAGCGGCCCGGCGAAGGGCTTGAGCGTCTCGGGGGTGGAAACCACAGGCACGGGGGAAACTCCTTGGCTGGCCGTCGGGTTGCGGTGGGGTGAGCTGCACCATTACGCAAGTAAAGTCTGTGCTAATCATCCCACTGCTGCGCCGTGCGCGCACCTGAGCCGGGCCTTAGTTTGGGCCACAGCGGTCTCCCCTTGCTCAGGGGGCTTCCGAAGGGGCCGACGACGGCTGGGGGGAAGCCTTGGTCTCAAGAGGCCTCTACGCCGTCGACCCCGCTCGGGGGCCGGCGCCCGCAGGCGCCGGATGATTGGCTGCGACACGGGCAGCGGTCTGTACGGGTAGTTATTCCCTGGGGGAAGTACCGTACAAACCGTGGATTGTGGAACCCGGTGTTCTGCAGAAATCAATCAACAAACAAAAGCATAGAAGCGGCCTTTCCCCCCAGCACGAGTAATGCCTACTCGACTGCCCAATGCTATTTTCCCCTTTTGCCGTAGGTTTACCTGCTCCCTACTTATGCGCCTTTTCCGGCCCGGACCAGCACGAATGCTCTTCGGGGCGGTTTCCCGCCGCCGGCGCCGAAGGCCCGCGCTAGGGTGCCATTGACGCTCCCGGCTCCAGCGCCCGGTACGCCGCCTCGAGATCGGCGCGCCGGCTGATGCCCAACTTCACGTAGATCCGGTACACGTGGCCCTCCACCGTCCGCTGCGAGAGGGTGAAGTGGGCGGCCACGTCTTTGGTGCTCGCACCGGAAAGCAGCAGGTCAACAATTTCATGCTCCCTGCGCGTCAGCCGGACCAGGTGCAGCGAGGGGCTCAGGTAGGAGACAGTGACCCCTGCCAGTTCCCCGCGGCGCCGGCGCAGTTGCTGGATCAGGGCACGCTGCCGCCGGAGGTTGCCGTGCGATCCGTAGAACCGGATCGCGTGCCCGATGCTCTCCACCGCGAGCAGATATTTGCGGTGCCGCACCGCTTCATCCGCTGCCGCCACCATCCGGTCCGGGTTGCCTGACGCCACGGCACCTGCGTACGCGAGGAGTGCTTCCGCGGCGCCGCCTTCGAAGGCTGCGGCCACTTCCTGCAGGCGGTCCGCCTGGTGCAGGTCCCCCGTGGCCAGGCAGAGTTCAAGGATGTCCTTCTCCGCCGACAGCAGGCCGGCGGCACGTGCTTCGGCGGCTATCCGGGCGAGGTCCGCTGCTGCCTTGCCGTCCGTTTCCTGGCCGGCAAGGGCAGCGGCGGCACAGGCGCGTCCCACCAGCCACAGCGGCAGCGGTCCGATGTATGCGAGGCCGCGCAGCTCCTTGGCGTAACGCGCGGTCTGGATCTGGTCCCCGACGACAGTCGAGGCGTAGCCGGCAAGTCCCAGCGCATAGGGCAGCAGCATCTCGGGATCGGCTGCCCGCAGGGCTTCCACCGCGGGGTGCAGGCGCGCCAGGCCTTCACGCAGCCGGCCCTGGTGGATTTCGACGGCGCCCTCGAACACCCCCAGAGTGCCGCCAAAGGCCAGCAGGCGGTGCGCCGGTTCCCGCAGCTTGGCCGCCAAGAGCCGCTCGAGTTCGGCGAAGTAGCCACCGTGCAGCAGCGCCTGCGCGTGGCGGACCAGCACCGAGCCGCAGCCGGCGTGGAGTTGCCCGCCGAAACGGTGGATCAGGTCCATGGCGGTTCCGGAATGTTCGAGGGCGCTGCTGATCCTCCCACCCGACACCAGTATTTCGGCCGCGAGGCTGTGTGCCAGCACCGCCCACTGCGCGTCATATCCGGGGGCCGCGGGCAATGGCCGGTCGGTGTAGGGCTTCAAGCGTCCAAGCGCCTGGCTGTAATCGCCCCGCACCATCAGCCCCATGATCCGCAGCAGCTCGGCACCGGCCGGCACCCCGGGGCCCGGTTCCTGCGCACCGCCGTTCCGGACGGACAGGTCCGCCGAGGCCGAGCACCACGTCGCGGCCAGAACATCGAGCCCGCGCCCCCCGCCGGTGCGCTGGCACAGCCGGGCCGCTGCCAGGGCGGCACGGGTCAGCGTTTCCTCGTCCGGGGCCAGGGTCGGCAGATCCGGTTCCAGCATTCCCTCCAGCAGCACCCGGGCCTGGGCATAGTCGGCGGTTTCCACATAAGCTGCAGCGATTTCGGCCCGGGCGGCCAGCAGATGCGGGGCGGCCTGCACTGCAGCCCCGAAGCGGACGGCGAGGAGCGGCCGGCCGTCGTCGTTCGCCATACGTGCCGCCGCGAGCAACTGCTCATCCTCCACGCCGTCGCCGCAGTCCAGCGCCCATTCCAGGCGGCGGAACATCGCCTCACTCCGGGTCTCATCGTCCGTATCCATGCTGCGGTCATCGTCCAGGGCGGCCGTGACCCGGGATCGGATTGCGGAGCTGCGGACGGCGGGCACCAGGGACCGGATCACTTCGGCATGCAGCGGCTGAGCCACCCGGAGCGGTTCAGCCGCACCGGGGCCGGCCGCCGCCAAACCATCTGCCAGCAGGGCGTGGACGGCGGCAGGCCCACAAACTGCGGTGAGGACGGCGCGGGGCAGCGGCTGGGACAGGGCGAGGGTCTCCAGTGTTTCCCGTTCCTCGGGGGTCCGGTTTCCCAGCTGTCCCTTGACCAGATCCACCACGGCGGCGTCCAGCCCGTCGGGCTCGCGGCGAAGGAACCATGCACCGTTGCCCTCGACCAGCTGGCCGAGCCGGCGGGTCCGGGCGAGCAGGGCCCTCAGATAGAGTGGATTGCCGCCCGATGCAGTGGCCAGCAACGCCGAGGAGGCGCGCAGCAACGGGCCGCCCAGCAGGCCGACACAGACGTCATGGACCGCGTCCGGGGCCAGCGCCCCAAGGTCCACGCGTGCCAGCAGCCCGTCGCGGGCCAGGGACAGCAGCTCCTGGATCCGCGGGGCCCGGGTCCTGCTGAGCACCAGCAGCCGAAGCTCCCCGGACATGGCCAGCTGCGTCAGGACATGGCAGCTGGCCTCGTCCAGCCAGTGCGCGTCATCAACGACCAAAAGCGGCTGCGGGCTGCCCTGCTCACTGACGCGGTGAAAATAGCGGCGGATGGTCCGCAGCACCGCCAGCGGCGATTCCATGTCTGCCGGGTTTGCCGCGTCGAGAAAGGGCGAGAGCACGCCGTACGGCATCCGGGAGAGAACCGGGCTGCCGTGAATGAAGGAAGCGGTCACTATCCCGTCAAGGCGGTGCAGCACCTGGTCGGCGAGCGCCGTCTTACCCATTCCGCCGGCGCCGAGGATCACGACGCCGCGCATCCCCGGTTCCAGCAGCTTCGCCGTTATCTCCGCGATTTCCCGGTCCCGGCCCAGGAGCAGGGCAGGTGTGCGCTGGCCCGCGATACCGGCGCTCACTTTCCGCCTCCGGCTTTTTCGGCCATGATCTTGCCCAACTCACGGCGGCTCCCGACGTGCAGCTTGGAATAGACCTGGTACAAGTGGCCTTCCACCGTGCGTACCGAGATGTTCAGATCCGCCGCAATGGACTTGTTGCTGGTTCCTGCCGCTGCCATACGTGCGATCGCCCGTTCGCGGAAGGTTAGCGCCCTGAGGTACTCGTCGGTGGAGTCCGGCCCCTCGTGGGGTTGTGGCGCCACGGTACCGCGCCGGCTGCGGTGGATGAACCGGACGGTGGCGCGGTCCCCTGAGCCGGAGGCCACCGCCAGCGCGCTCTCGGAGGCCTCCCTGCCAAACCGGATGTGGCCGGCCTGTTCGGCCATGGCCCCGGCCTGGATCAGCAGCTGGGTGTCGTAACTTCCGGTGCCCTTGGCATAGGTTTCGCACATCCGCGCGAACGGCCCCTGCTGCTGGGCGGAAACGGCCAGGAGCCGGTCCAGGTTTTCCCGGTCCCCCAGCCGCATGGCGCTGAGCAGCGACAACAGTTCGTACGCGTAAACACCGCGCCGGTGGTCGTGGGCGGCAAGGTCGAGAAAGCGCCGGACAGCGTGCGGCGAGCCCAGGGCTGCTTCGGCCAGTGCGGCGAAATGCCGGGTTCCGCGGCGAACGGACCAGGGACCGCCGTCGGCCGCCTTGGTCTTCAGCTGCAGGTGCAGCGCGGCTCCTTTGGCGTCACCGCTCAAGGCCAGGCAATAGGCTGTTGCGGATGCGGCCAGCGGGACCAGGGACGCGGGCCCGCCAAGCCTCAGCTGAGCCACTGCGGGAACAAGGCAGCGCAGCGCCGGCTCCGGATCACCGGCGTAGGCATGGAGCAAGCCGTCGGCCAGCTCAGCAGTAAGCCCGGGGAAAACCGTCCGCCCGTGGGAACGTTGCTGGTCCAGCAGCTGCCCGGCACGTTTCAGCGCTCCCATGGCCAGATGCACATGCAGCACCCGGGCGAAGGACCGGGCCAGGTCCGCGCGCCCGATGCCCGGGCCATCCAGCAGCCGCTCGATCTCCTGGGCGAGTTCAAGCGCTTCATCCTGCCGGTTCGTCAGGCCCAGCGCCTCACAGAGCCAGGATCCGATCAGGACGCGGAAACCGTTGTCGTAGCCGGCAGCCTGGGCCTGCAGCGGTCCCAGGTACGCGGCGTTTTCGAGAAAGCGGCCGTGCGCCGAGTTGCAGGCGGCGCGGGCCACGATCATTTCCCGCTCCAGGGCTGCTGCGTCGGAGCGGCTGATGTCACCGGCGGCGGCTAACTCCGCTGTTCGTTCGGTGGCCTTCGCCAGCAGCCCGTCATGTTTGCGGGCAGCACCTTCGGCAAGCAGGCCGGTGTGGGCGGACTCGGACACTGCGCCGGTGGCAGCCATGCACAACACGCGGCTCTCGGCCAGCAGCAACCGGATTTCGTCCAGCGGATCCGGATCTGCCTCGAGGCTGCGGTAGCTGCTCATCGCGGACAAGGCCGCGCCATATTCGCCCTGACTCATCCGCGCCTGAACCAGCTCCAGGACCGCGGCGGGGATGGCCAGGTGGTCTTGCAACCCGGTAAGGAACCGGACGGCGCGGGCCGGATGTCCGGCAGCGTTGGCCTCCCGTGCGGCAGCAACGGCAGATGCGGGGTCCAGGGCTTCGCCGCTGTCCAGCCGCCACAGTGCCAGGCGGACCGGATCAACGATGGCCGCTGCCGGGTCCGGTTGATCGGCACCGGACTCCCCTGTTGCAGGTACCGCCGCTGCAGTCTGCGCCCGGAGGCCCTGAAGCAGGGCGGATTGCGTGGCACCGTCCAGGGCCAGGGAGACAGACCGGGCAAGCACAGCATCCCGCACCCGGATGCTGGGCACGCTTTCGCGGTCCACAGTCAGGAATCCGCGCTCCTGCAGGATATCCACTTCGGCTGGCTCGACTGTATCCAGGGCGTGCGCCAGCGGCAGGGAGCCGGCCAGCGCCACTGTGCGGACCAGGCCAACCTGCGTCTCGCTAAGCCCGTCCAGGCGTGAGAGGACGGCTTCTGCCATGCGTCCGGCCGGTGTTGGCCGCCGGGGATCAAGCACCCAAACGGGGCCGCTGGAGCGCAGCCGCCCAGCCTCACGGAAGTCAGCGCAGGCCAGCCTGAGCAGGTGCGGGTTCCCACCGGCGTGCCGGTGCAGGTTTGCGACGGCGGCACCGGAGACCGGTCCGCGGAGTTCTGCCTCGAGCAGTTCGGCTGTCTCCGCCGTCTCAAGCGGTTCGAGGTCCACCCGGGACAGGATGCCTTCCCGCCACAGGCCCATCAACTCCGCCGGAGCCTTGCTGAAATCCCGGAAGGAGGCGAGCAGGCCGGCCGTCCGGTTCAAGACCAGCTGGCTCAGCGCCATGGCGGAAAACTCGTCCAGTTCCTCGCCGTTGTCCACAGCCAGCAGCACGGCCCGGCCCTTCGCCCGCTCCTGGATGAGCTGGGTGAGCCCGCGCAGGATCAGCACCGGATGTGCGGCCACCTCCGGATCCAGGTCGGAGAGCAGGAAGGTGAGGGCACCAAATGCGGTGCGGCCGGAGAAGGCAGAGCCACGCACGTGCACCACATAGGTATTGCTGCACTGGCGCAGCACGTGGTGGATCAGGGCGGTCTTGCCGCTGCCGGGCTCCCCCACCAGGACACAGCCGGCACCGCCGCCAGCGGCCAACTGGTCGAGGATGGACTGGGTCACCTCCCGCCGTCCGACAAAGGTCGGAACTGTTGTTTCAGGCCGGGCAGCCGGGAGAGTCCCGGTTCGTCCGGGATGCGCATCCGCTTTGCGCTCTGCTGCGCCCGTTTCCGGGGCTGGCTGCTGCCTGGCATAGGTGTGGTGAAAACTGTTCTGCACGGTGAGACCCGTTTCTGCCGGTGATCCTAGCCGCCCGGAGTTATCCGCGGCAGGTAGTTCAGGTGGGATGTCTGCGGCCAGCGTAGAAGTGATCCGAGGGGCGGACACGAGTACCGGTCACCAGTCGCACCGGTCCACTACTCAGGTTTGGGCGGCTGATTGGACCGGTTTGTACCTAGGTTCGGGTAAGGCGGTACTCAGCCAAGCAAGTGATCTCCGTGCAGGACCTTGATTAGCACCTACCCGGGCAGCGGGTTCGAGTGCGCAGCCGACAAGACGTCGCGAAGATCGTTCCGCCCCGAGACATGGAGCAGCCCAAAAACCCGGCCCAGATGCCAGTCCACCGTGCGGGCAGACAGATGGAACCGCTCGCCGAGCGCCACGCTGGTCTCTCCGGCAGCCGCGCGTAGCGCCAGTTCCCGCTCAAAATTTCCGAGTCGGGTCAATGCGCGTTCTACGCTGTTTTCCGGCGAGAGCAGGCGGAAACACTGAAACTCCAGGTGCCGGGCCCGTCGAGATTCGGCGCGGCTGCCGCCGTCGGCCGCCAGCACGCGCGCCCGCTGTGCTGCCGCGTGGGCGAGCCTGGCGTTCTGCTGCCGCAGCGCCGCCCGGCTGGCCGAGATCAGCGACGCGGCGCTGTTGTGCAGCAGTCCCACGGACAGCGCGGAATAGATGGAAGCGGGTGCGCCGTTCGCAGCAGCGGCTGCGGCGCCCAGGTCAGCCGCCGCCTGGAGATCGCCCCGCAGGGAGGCGCCGGCCAGCCCGAGCAGCCCGTCCGGCAGATTGCCTGCGGCCAGGGCTTGCTGTGCGTAGGAGGTCAGGGCAGCGGACGTTTCCCCGGCCCGTGCCTCGTCCGCGGAAGCAAGGATCCGAAAGTAGTGTGCGGCCGAGCCAATCACAGGGTCGGGTAGGGGATGGAACCCCGGTATCTGGGCCGGACCTGCGGAATCCGGCTCAGCCGTCAACGACTCGGCGTAGGCGGCGGCCGCCTGGGCCAGCGGCAGCAGTCCGTCCGGATCGCGGCATTCCAGCTGGGCCAGCGCCGGTCGCAGCGATTCCAGGGCAGCAGGGCCGCGGCCGGCGTAGGCATGGACCAGCCCGGTGGGAAGTTCGGCGCCGGTTGATAAACGCAATCCTGACGCAGTGCCGGGGTTGGCAGCAGACCTAGTCAGCGCCAGTGCTTCACCGAGCTCCCCGCACCGGACCAGGAGAAAAAAGAGAGCCAGGAACAAGCACTCCCGGGTACGCTCCCCGGCGGAAACACCCGTCCGCAGCCGGGAGCGGACCGCCGCCGCCAGGGTCAGCGCTTCGGCAAAGCGCCCGACGGCGGCCGCCTGCTGGGCGAGCCGGATCCCGGCCCAGAGCTGGAGCACGGGCGGGGCAGCCGGGTCCGCGAAGTCATCCCGCAGCGAAACCGGCAGCTCGGCAAGCCGGCCCTCCATCATCAGCAGCTCAGCCCGGGCCAGGTTCACTTGGAGTGCCGGGCCGGGGCGGGCTCCGGAGTCTGATTCCAGCACCCGGTCGGCTTGATCCAGCAGCGTCCAGGGGTCCTCGCCACTCTGCGAAATGGCTGCGGTTACGGCCCGGGACGTGAGGTAGCGAAGACGCAGCTCCTCCGAGGCGTCCTTTTCCTCAGCGAAGGTGTCCCCGGCCGTTACGAGAACCCGATGTGCCCGGGCGTGCTGCCCCTCGGCCCGGAGCGCGTCCGCTTCTTCGAGGATCACCGCCAACGGGCGTCCGTGGGCGGGAAGTGCCTGCGCGAACCGCAGCGCGGCCCCGGAATCACCGATGTGGTTGGCCCACTGTGCTGCTGGCAGGGCAACCCAAGGATCCAGCACCACCCCGCAGGTCAGAGACCACTCGGCCAGTCCTGCTGCGGCTGATCCGGTCAGGCTCCGAAAGTCCACCACACGGCTCAGTTCCGACCAGAGCCCGCGGCTCCGGTTGTAGGGGATCCTGGCGGCTATGGCAGGCGCCTGCAGGTGCCTGGCCAGCCGGACCGGCTGCTCCGACCCTGCGCTGACCGTAATGACCGAACCCTCCTCCAAGGCGTCCACGGTGCGGGCAGGAACCAGTTCCAGGAAAGTGTTCAGCGGCAGCTCCCGGCCCAGCGCCAGGATCTCCACGGCCCGGCGTTCCTCGGCACTGAATCGGCGCAACATGGTTTCAACCCGCTCCGGCAGTTCACCGGCATGCGCCAGGGGACCCGTCCAGACCCAGAATCCGCGGCGGCGCACCAGCGATCCGGCAGCAATCTGGTCCCGGCACAGCAAGGTTGCCGCAAGTGGATTTCCCCTGCTGCGCTCCCAAAGCACACGCTGCGCCAGCCCGGTCAGCGGGCCACCGGCGGTATCTGCCAGCAGTTCAGCGGTCTGCTGCACATCCAGCGGGGACAGATCCACCCGTTTCAACACCCCGTCCATCCATAACCGTACATACTCCCGGTGGCAGCGGATCAGGTCTCCCGTGATGAGCAGCAGTGACACGGTACCCCGCCGGCAAAGCTGGGTTGTCACCAGGGCAGCCTGATCATCCATATCCTCTGTATTGTCGACAACCAGGACGATCCGCCGGCCGGCAGCCTGCCGGAGCAGCTTCGATTCCAGCGCCCGCAGAACCAGGACCGGGCTCTCCAGTTCAGCGGCGGATAAATCGCTCAGCAGCCAGGCCAGGGCTCCGTAGGGAGTCTGCGCCGAGACCGTGCTGCCGCGCAAATGGACGGCCGTCCCGCCGGGCATGGCGTTCACTGCCTCCCTGGCCAGAGTCGATTTGCCGATTCCGGGCCCGCCCAAGATGACCGCTCCCTGGCCGTCGAGCGCCGCCAGCACTGCAGAGAGTGCAGCATCACGCGCGGTTCGGGCCTGCGGTGCCGCCCTCCTCTCCGCGAAGGCATGGGTCATGGAAACGTCCGACGTCGCCGAGTTTGGCAGCGCCGTATTGTCCGTGGGCGGGCACGGCCGCCGCAGCATGCTCATCGGTTGGACCTCAATATCAGGGCCGCGATAAGCGGCTGGTGGTTCACAGCCGTTCCCGGACCGGTTGTTCAGCGGAATTGCCGCCGAAGGCCATGTTCACCCTAGGCTCGCGCGGCCCGCTGCTGCACGGGTATCGGTTACGCGGCCTGGATGGTGCGGTACGTGGTCCGCTACGTCCGCAGGCGCAGTGCTGGTCAGGTAATGGGCCGATCGGCGAGCAGCTCGCTCTTCAGCTCCTCGCGCTTGCTGATCCCCAGCTTTTCGAAGGTCCGGTAGATGTGTCCCTCCACCGTCCGCACCGACAGGGAGAGCCGCTCCGCGATTTCGGCGTTGCGGTAGCCCTGCATAACAAGTGATGCGACGTCGCGTTCCCGTCGGGTCAGCACGGGCGCTCCGGGGCTTAGCCGCTGCACAGGAGCATCTCCGGCCTTTTTACTGAGTATGCGCTGGACACGGAGCAGGAGCGCCGCGTCCCCGTTGGCCTTCGCGAGCCGGAGCGCCTCGGCTGCGCACCGCTCCGCCAGCCGCTTCCAGCCCGGTTCAACCGTTTCGGTCCCGAATCGTGCCAGCTCCTCGGCGTCCTCGTCCAGGACTGCCCTGGCGAAGCGGTCCAATACCCGTGCCTGCGGGCCCTCGAAGTCCCCGGAGATCTTCCGTAGCCGGTTCAAACCGTCCTGGTCGCCCAAAGACAGGGAAAGGAACCGCAACTCGAACTCCGCCGAAATGAATCCGGCCTTCTCAGCTTCAGCGGCGAGCACCTGCAGGGAGGCCGGCGGCTGGGCCTCCATAGCCAGCACGGAAGTCGCGGCAGCCAGGTACCCCTTTGCCAGCAGCCGATAGGGCGCCGCTCCACGCGGTTCCAAAGCCGAGCCTTCGGCCAGCAGTTCTTCGGCCATGGTGGAGGAACGCTCCGAAGCGGCAACGAACGCCCCCAGGGCGATCGCCAGCGGCAGCAGCCCCTCTGGATCGTGGGTCCGCAGCCCTTCCACGGCGGCGGCAAAGTGGGTCAGGGCAGCCGCCGGTTTAGAGGTCCGCAGGTGCATGATCCCTACGGCGAAATCGACGACGCCGGCGATGTGCACCAGCGACCCGAACATACCTCCCATGCCGCGCTGCACTGTGTCCTGCATCTGGGTCCATTCCCCCGTCCAGGAGAGGGCGACCAGGCGGCGGTGCAGCACGAACTGGTAATAGGAGAGGAAACTCTGCCCGCCGCGGGTGAGGATGGCCATCGCATCGCGGGACAGTCGTGCCGCCGCCCGGACCCGGCCTGTTGCGGCCATGAGCTCGCTGAGCAGCGCCTTCCCAATGAGGATCGCCTCTTCGTCACCGGCGTCGCGGGCAGCAGCGAGGATATCGTCCAGCTGCTCTTCCGCCGAGTTGAAGCTGCCGGCTGCGACCTCGGCCATCAGCGCCAACAGGCAGGCGCCGCGGCGTGAGGAGGCAATGTCGGCAGCCAGCTCCGGGTCAGCCTCGGGATGCGTTTCACTGGTCCGTTCGATCCGGTCGACGGCGCCCTGCCAATCCCGGGCGATGGAGGCCAATGCCGGAGAATACCCGTCGTTGTTAATACTCAACTGCACCCTTATGAGCACCGCCATTTTGACCGTGGTGAGGTCTGCGGCAGTTTCCGTGGCTCCGGCAAGCAGGTCTGCCGCCGAGGCCATGCTGCCATCCTGGAAGCAGGCCCGTGCAGCCTGGACCCTGGCGGCCACGGCATGATCGGGGCCCTTGACGGCGCCCGCTGCCCGCAGGGCCGCGGCACTGTCGAAAATATTGTTGGCTCGGTACGCTGCGTTCACCAATTCCGCATCACTGACCGTTTCCCCGCAGTCCAGGGACCAGCAAACCCACCGCAGCAGGTTCTCACCGCCGGTATCGGGCTTCCCGACCGCCAGGAGGCGCCGTCGCAGCCGGGCGCTGCGGGCAGCCGGAACCATCCGGCGGATCACTTCCCCGTACATCGGGTGCATAGGGCGCAGCAGCCGGGCCGGATCAGCGGAGAGGCTTACCAGGCGGGCTTGGGTGAGCGAATCCACGGCGCTATGGAGGCCCAGCCGGAACGCCGTGGCCGCGGGCAGCGGCTCGGCCAGGGCAATGATTTCCAGGGCGTCGCGTTCCTCCTCGGTCAGGTCAGCCAGCTGCGCCCGGAGCAGATCACCCAACCGGCCCCCCGGGGTGAGGACCTGTTCGTGCAGCAGCCAGATCCCGCGTCGGAAAATCAGGCTGCCGGTGCGTACCGTTTCGGACAGCAGCGCCAGGGCCAGCATGGGATTGCCGCCGCTGGCCCTGGCCAGGTCAGTGCTGGTGCCCGTAAGGACCGGGCCTCCGAGCGCCTGCACGCAGAGCTCATGGATCTGGTCCTCGGTGAGCGGCAGCAGCTCGTGCCGGGACAACGTCCCTTCCCAAATCTGGTGTGAGAGGCCTTCGGAAATATCGGAGATCCTCCGGGTCAGGACCAGGATCCGGATCCTGGCCGAAGCCACGAGTTGGGCCAGCAGGTCCGCGGCCTGACCGTCCAGCGCTTCGGCGTCGTCCACAATGACCAGCGGTGCATGCGCAGGATCCTGTCCACCGCCGTCGCCGGTTCCGTGGCTACCATCGGGAAAGAGCTGGTGGAGCAGGGCCCGCATGACGGCAATCGGGGAATCGGTATCCCGCGGATCCAGCTCGGCGATCAGCGGAGCGAGAGCGCCGTAGGGGACCGCGGAAAGCGATGAGCTGGTGTGGATCCGGTGAATCGGGATCCGGCCCTCCAACTGCGCGGCGACAGCGCCGGCCAGCGCACTCTTGCCCATGCCGGCGTCGGCCACCACTACAGCTCCGTGGCCCGCCGGACGCTGGACGCTGGCCAGCACTGAGGCCAGGACATCGTCCCGTCCCACCAGCGGCTGCAGCTCAAATCCGTGTGTCACCAGTCCCCCTGTCTTCCAACCGGCCCGGCCTAGCCTAGGACCTCGACAAGTTCCGGGCGTCCGGAGACACGCAGCTTGTCAAAGATCTTGCCGAGGTGCCAGTCGATGGTCCGCGGAGACAGGTTCAAGGCACGGCTGATTTCCTCCCGGGTAGCGGTGCCGGCTGCGCGGCGGGCCAAATCGGCCTCGAAGGGGCTGAGGGTCTCAAGCCGCGCTTTGATGGAGTTGGCGTCGCGCAGTTCCCGGAAGCTCAGATGCTCAAGCCGGCGGGCGCTCCGGCCCTGGGCGCGGCCAAGCTGATCGCGCCGGCCGCGCAGGAGGCGCTGGGCGGCACTGGCTGCCGCATGGCAGTGCAGATGGTTCTGCAGCTCCAGGGACAGCTGCGCCGATTCCAGCAGCAGTTCCGGGTCGCTGCCGGCCAGACCTGCCCCGAAACAGAACTGGGCCCGGGTCCATGTGCCATCCAAAGGCTCTGCCGCTGCCGCGAGCTCGCGGGCTGCCTCCAGGTCTCCGGCCCTGGCCGCAGCCGTGAGGCAGTCCAGGCCGGCTGCCACCATCCCGGAGTCGAGACAGTTCGAGGCCATGGCACGCAACTGTGCGCCCAGCGCCTCGGGATCCTGCGCCAGTTCCGCCTGCAGCCGCAACATGGCGGTCAACAGCTTTGCCTGTGCAGTTGGTGGATAGGCAAATTCCGCCGCGTCGGCGAGGTACTGTTTGGCCGCGGTGTGGTCTTCCTGCAGACTGCAGGCATAAGCGGCCAGCGTTTGCGCCACGGGCAGGACATCGGTGGGATCCTGCACCTGCAGCTGGTTTATGGAGGATGTCAGAGCCCGCATTGCCTTGTCAGCCCTGCCTGCCAGCGCATGGACCAGGCCTGCTGCCACTTCCCCGGAACTGCCGCGGAAGGCCTTGCGGGTTCCCCATTCGGACAGTGCCTCTACCTGCTCCCCGGCAAGGCGAAGCTCTCCCGCGCTGATCAACCCCATCACGGTCCTTGTGTAGACCCGGTAGCGGGCCCCGGGCGGCAACGTCCGGCCTGTGTCCCAGCCCATTGGCTTCATCAGGGCAAGCGCTTCATTGGCGCGGCCGGTCAGCGCAAGGAATTGCGCCCGCAGCGAGGCCGCCTGGATTCGGAGGGCCGCCGGGAGGCCCTTTCGCGTCGGGATGTGCTCCAGTTCTGCCGGAATCTCCTGCAGGCGCCCGGTGTTGATTGCCAGGGCGGCGCGAGTCAGCAGTACCGTGGTGCGCTGTTCTGCCGTGTCCTTACCCGTGCCAAGGACAGCGGCCGCCTCCCGCAGTGCCACGTCCGGGTCGCCCTGCGTGGGCACGAGCCGCAGCAGTTCGGCCTTGCCGAGCATCAGCGCGCCCCTGGTGTGCGTGTCCGCGACAGCAGCATTTGAAGCCTCAAACCTCTCCACCACCTTCAACGCTTCGAGGTTGGACCCGGATGCCATGAGCGCCCCTACCTCTTCCAACACCATGCCCGGGCTCCGCCGGGCAGCCGGCACGGAGCGGATATAGCTCAACGCGGACGCCGGGTCGTCACCGGCGTTGGCCAGGGCTGCGGCGCGCAGTGCCGTGGCTGGTGCCAGGGTGCCATAACAGGCCAAAGTCCACCCCGCGAAACCGGCCAGCGCCGGCGCATCGAGTTGCTCGGGGTCCATGATGCCGGAGAGCGCCTCCCAAAGTTCACGGCTGCGTCCGGGCGGAACGCTGCCGGCGATAGCGGGCGCTGAGGTGAAGTCGGCCAACCGGGCGGTGCCGGTTTCCGTGACCTCGACCACCCGCATTTCCTCGAGTGCTTCGACGGCCTCGGAACCAACCAGCTGGACGAGCGCCGGGAGCGGAAGTCCCCCGGCCAGGGCCAGCAGTTCAACCAGGGAGCGTTCAGGTGGTGCAAGGCGCTTCAGCCGGGCCGCCATGACTTCCCCAACCTGGGCCGAATACACCAGGGGCTTGGCCAGGACCCAGACGCCTCCCTTCTGGACCAGGCTCTTGCAATTCGCCTGGACAGGCGTATTCAGCCTGATCAGATGGGGGTTGCCCGCGGAATGGCTCTGCATGGCCAACGCTGCCGTAGAGGACACGCGGCCGCCCAGGAGCGATTCCATCAGTGCCCCGGTCTCGGCAAGGGTAAAGGGGATCAGATCAATGCGGCGCAGCAGCCCGTCACGCCACAACGCCAGGAAATCGGGAGCGGCGGCACCGAGATTCTCGACTGTGGCCAGAACCTTGACAGCGGAACGTCGTACCAGCTGTGAGACGGCCATGGTGGTGGAGCCGTCCAGATGCTCTGCGTTGTCCAGCAGGAGCAGCACCGGCAGCCCCGCTGCCTGCTTGATAAGCAGGGCCTCCAACTGCGGCAGCAGCTGCACCGGCCGTTCGGAGACGCCCGCCGGAAGCTCGGAGATGAGCCAGGCCAGCGCGCCGAACGGGGTTTGGCCCGACATCTGGCTGCCCCGGATATTGACCACGTGGAAGTGGGCGGCAGCGGCGGCGGCACGAACGAGTGCGGTCTTGCCGATCCCCGCGGGCCCGACGACAACCGCGCCTGCTCCTGCCTGCAGGGCCGCTCCCAGCTCCGCCAGCGAATCGGTGCGGGCCACAAGCAGGTTCCGCCCTTTGGTGTCACCCCACATATGTTTGTCCACGCCCCCCGCGGCTTTCACAGCTGTTTTCAGCAACCCAGCTGAAGCATAACGGGCGGCTACTGTTGTGAGCGTACGCCGGATGCCGTATTTCGTCCACAACATACAAACGCATCGAGCAGTCAGCGGTGGAAACAGTGCTGTGAGCGGTGGGGACGGTGCTGTGAGCGGGTCGCCGCGAAGACCTGCTTGCTTGCAAAAGGGACCGGCGCCGAGATGGGGGTGGCCCAGTCTCGGAGGCCTCCCGACGCCGGCCCCAGCTTTGCGTTGCCCGAAGGCACGTAACAATTCTAGGCCCGTTGCAGGCACCCAACAATGGGGATAGGCACGTTGGGGATGACGGGTGCCGTACCCGTTTTCACGAACGGATTACCTGTCGGAGCAGGACCTTTTGCTCGCATCCCGGGACGGCTTTGCACTGATCGGCGGTATCAGGACCCGGTCGAGTGGAACTTCTGCTGCGCGGCGGTGAGCCCCTCGGTCAGCAGCAGTTCAACGGCGTCGGCCGCATCGCCGATAAGGACCGGCAGTTCCTTGGCCTCCACGGAGGGGAAGTCCTTCAGCACGTAGTCGGCGGTGTCCATCCGCCCGGGTGGACGGCCGACGCCCACACGCACCCGGAGATAGTCCTTGGTGCCCAGGGCCCGGCTCATGTCCCGCAGGCCGTTGTGCCCGCCCTCGCCGCCGCCGGCTTTGAGCTTGATGGTGTTGAACGGAATGTCGATCTCGTCATGGACGGCCACTACGTTCCCGGCCGGAATGTCGAAGAATTTGCTCAGCGCCGAGACCGGTCCGCCGGAGAGGTTCATGTAGGTCAGGGGCTTGGCCAGAATCACGCGCGGCCCGCCGATGCCCAGCCGGCCCTCCAGGATCTGCGCCCGGGACTTGTGGGTCTTGAAGTTCCCGCCCACGCGGGAGGCCAGGTCATCGAGGACCATCTGGCCGATATTGTGCCGGTTACGGCTGTAGCCGGGCCCGGGATTCCCGAGCCCGACTACAAGCCAGGTGTTGCTGTTCACTACAGGTACTGCTCCTTCGACAAGAACCGGACGGCTCCGTTACGGGGAGCAGACCCCGGAGATGAATTAGACCTCTGCGTCAACTTCGGCAGCTGCAACGGCGATCTGCTCATCCGACGGTGCGCCCAGGTCCTGAACAACGGACTCGGAGATGTTGATGATCATGGTTTCGGGGTCCAGCAGCAGCTCGACGCCGGCCGGCAGGTCCAGGTCCTTGGCGTAGATGTGCTCGCCGGCGACGCGGCCTTCGATGTTGACCACGATGGTTTCCGGCAGGTTCGTGGCGTCTGCGGCAACCAGGACCGTGTTGGCTTCCTGGTTGTAGACGGAGGAGCCCGGTGCCAGTTCGCCGTCAACGTGGACGTTGACCTCAACCTCGACCTTTTCGCCCTTGCGGACGGTCAGCAGGTCGATGTGCTCGATGATCTGCTTGATCGGGTCGCGCTGGATGTCCTTGGCCAGGGCCAGGTGGGATTCGCCGTCGACGTCGATTTCCAGCAGGGCGTTGGAGGTGCGGACAGCCAGCGTGGTGGCCTTGGCCGGCAGCAGGATGTGCATGACCTCGGCGCCGTGGCCGTAGATGACGGCGGGGATGAGGTTGGCAACGCGTGCCTTGCGGGCAGCGCCCTTGCCGAATTCGGTGCGGACGGTTCCTGCGAGCTTCTGCTCAGACATTTCAAACTCCTGATTATGGATGTTCCGTGGTTGCCGGGACGAAGGCGCCGGTATGGGAACAGCGCCGCACTTTGGTCACCGATCCGAGAATCAGGTCCGTGCGGTCAGAAGTTGCCAGCCACCGTCGATAACGGAGTATTGCCCGGATCTATCCGGACCTCTCCCTCGCCTAGGCATCGCAGACCATCCTACCAGCAGCACGCTGCCCGTCCGAACCGGAGTCCGAACGGGCAGCAGCAAAGCGGTTGGTCCGTGCGGACCGGCGGGCCTTAGGCCTTACCGTCGAAGAGGCTCGTCACCGAGCCGTCTTCGAAGACCTCCTTGATGGCCCGGGCAATCAGCGGGGCGATCGAGAGGACGGTCAGCTGGTCGAAGCGCTTGGCCGCGGGAATCGGCAGCGTGTTGGTAACCACTACCTCCCGGGCGCCGGATTCGGCCAGGGTGCGGGCGGCCGGATCGGAGAACACGGCATGGGTGGCGGCGATGATGACATCCTTGGCGCCTGCCTCCTTCAGCACGCGCACGGCGCCGGCGATGGTGCCGCCGGTGTCGATCATGTCGTCGATCAGCACGCAGGTGCGTCCTGCGACCTGGCCGACAACCTGCTTGGACACAGCCTGGTTCGGGACGGTCAGGTCCCGGCTCTTGTGCACGAATGCCAGCGGCGAGCCGCCCAGGCGCTCGGCCCACTGCTCGGCGACCCGGACGCGGCCGGTGTCCGGGGACACGACAGTGACATTGGAGACATCCACGCGGGTGCGGATGTAGTCGGCCAGCAGCGGGATGGCCATCAGGTGGTCCACGGGGCCGTCGAAGAAGCCCTGGATCTGCGAGGTGTGCAGGTCAACGCTCATGATGCGGTCAGCGCCGGCCGTCTTGTACAGGTCCGCGATCAGGCGGGCCGAGATCGGCTCGCGGCCGCGGCCCTTCTTGTCCTGGCGGGCGTACGGGTAGAACGGGGAGACCACAGTGATGCGCTTGGCGGAGGCCCGCTTCAAGGCGTCAACGGTGATCAGCTGTTCCATCAGCCAGTTGTTCATCGGCGCGGGGTGCGCCTGGATTACGAAGGCGTCGGTGCCTCGGACACTCTCGCCGGGGCGGACGTAGATCTCGCCGTTGGCGAAGTCATACGAGGCCAGCGGCAGCAGGTCCGTGTCAAGACAGCGTGCGATCTCCTCGGCCAGCTCCGGGTGGGCCCGGCCAGTGGCTAGGACAAGCTTCTTTTCACCTTGTGCGGTGATCTCGCTGCTCATTAATGATCGCTTTCTCGCGTGGGGGAATCAGTTTCTGAGGAAGAGGTTATGGAATCTGTGGCTGAAGCGGAGGCGTTGGCCGCGGCCGCTGCGTCGGCTGCCGCAGTGCCCGGCCGGTTGGTCAGCACCCAGCCGTCGAGGTTGCGCTGAGGCGCCACATTGATGGCCAGGGAGCCGGCCGGAACGTCCTTGCGGACCACCGTTCCAGCTCCACTGTACGCGCCGTCGCCCACTGTAACGGGGGCCACATACATGTTGTCGCTGCCCATGCGCACGTGCGATCCGATGGTCGTGTGGTGCTTGTTTACGCCGTCGTAGTTCACGAAAACGGACGCCGCACCGATGTTGGACTGCTCGCCGATGGTGGCGTCCCCCACATAGGAAAGGTGCGGCACCTTGGATCCGGCGCCGATGTTCGCGTTCTTGGTCTCCACGAAGGTGCCGATCTTGCCCTTGGCGCCCAGTACGGTGCCCGGGCGCAGGTAGGCGAAGGGCCCGACGTCGGCCCCGTCGCCCAGGCGGGCGTCGGAACCGTGGGTGCGGACCACCTTGGCGCCCTCCCCCACGCTCACATTGGTGAGGGTGGTGTCGGGGCCGACGACGGCGTCGCGCGCCACCGTGGTGGTGCCGTGCAGCTGGGTGCCGGGCAGGATGGTGACGTCCTCGGCCAGCGTGACCCCGGCGTCGATCCAGGTGGTGGCGGGGTCCGCGATCGTGACGCCGGCACGCATCCAGCGGACGAGGTTCCGGCGGTTGTGTTCGGCGTTCAGCGCGGCGAGCTGGACGCGGTCATTGGCGCCTTCCACCTGCCAGAAGTCACCGGTAACGACGGCGGCAACGCGGCCGCCGTTGGCCCGGGCCAGGCCGAGGACGTCGGTGAGGTACATCTCGCCCTGCGAGTTGTCGGAGGTGACCTTCGACAGCGCTTCACGCAGCACGGCGGCGTCGAAGGCGTAGATGCCCGAGTTGATTTCGGTGACGGCGCGCTGGGCGTCGTCGGCGTCCTTGTGCTCGACGATCGCGGTGACCGTGCCGTCTTCGGCGCGCAGGATCCGGCCGTAGCCGGTGGGATCGTCGAGGTGCGCGGTCAGCACGGTGACGGCGTTGCCGTCGATCTGGTGCACGGTTACCAGCTGGCGCAGGGTGTCCGCCTCCAGCAGCGGAACGTCACCGTAGGTCACCACGATGGTGCCGTCCAGCGGTGCAAAGGCGTCCAATGCCTCCAGGGCAACCTGGACAGCGCGGCCGGTGCCGGGAATCTCGTCCTGGTCCACGATCACAGCCTGCGGGGCGGCGGCTGCCACGTGCGCTGCCACCAGGTCCCGCTCGTGCCGGACGACGACGGCGAGGGCCCGGGGGTACAGCGCCTGCGCCGCGGCCAGGGCGTGGCCGATCATCGAGGTGCCGCCGACCGGGTGGAGGATTTTCGGAGTGCGGGACTTCATCCTGGTCCCCGCTCCGGCGGCCAGGACAATCACGGCCGCTGGTCCGCCGCTGGGGGCGCTATCGGTGGATTCGGCATCCTGATTGGTCACGAAGAAGCGCTCCTGTTGTGGTCCGGCCGCTGAAGTGGTGGCAGGCAACCGGGCCTGCGCCCGGCGTTTGCCGTTCCGCCCATAGGATTCGAACCTATACTCCACGGCTCCAAAGGCCGGGGTGCTGCCATTACACCAGGGCGGAAAATGTGCAGGTCACCCCGCACACAAGTGTTTAGTTTGCCATGTCCGGCGACACCGGCGCGAGTTGAACCGCCGCAGGGCCCGTATTACGCGCCGGCCGGCCCCGGATGTCAAGACCGTAGACTGTGGTGGTGGTTAGAATTCCGGCACGCGGGGCACGCCTGCGCATGACCGGCGCGCAGCGGCGCGCCCAGCTTATCGACGTCGCCCGGGGCCTGTTTGCCCTGCGTGGGCTGGACGGCGCCACCATCGAGGACATTGCCGCTGCTGCCGGGGTCTCCAAGCCGGTGGTCTACGAGCACTTCGGTTCCAAGGAAGCGCTGTACACCGAGGTGGTTGATGCCGAGTTTGACCGGCTGCTGGCCGTGATTACCGAAGCGCTCAGCGCCGACGCCGGCCCGCGGATCCTGATCGAGCGGGCCGCGTACTCGATGCTGGACTACATCGAAGGCCATACCGACGGGTTCCGGATTCTGGTGCGCGATGCCCCGCCGTCGCAGCCTGAAGGCACCTTCGCCACCTTGCTCTCCCGTGTAACCGTCCATGTGGAGCACATCCTGTCCAAGGAATTCGGCAACCGCGGGCTGAGCGCCGAGGTAGGCGGGATGTACGCGCAGATGTTGGTGGGCATGGTCGCGATGACCGGCCAGTGGTGGCTGGACGCCCGGACCCCCGACAAGGCCACAGTGGCGGCCCACCTGGTGAACCTGTCCTGGAACGGGCTCACCGGCCTGCAGAAGGATCCCCGGCTCACCCACATGGATCCGGCGTTCCTGCCTCCGGGGACGGAGCCCGACGTGGTCCTGACCCTCTCGGCGGTCCTGGTGCGCGACGGCGCCGGCCGGGTGCTCCTGGTCCGCAAGCGCGGGACCTCGAAGTTCATGCAGCCCGGCGGCAAGCTGGAGCCCGGCGAGTCCTTCAGCGGCGCTGCAGTGCGCGAGGTGCGGGAAGAGCTGGGCCTGGCCCTGGCCGAGACGGACCTCGAGGTCCTGGGCCACTGGTACGGTCCGGCCGCCAACGAGGAGAACACCTTCATCGACGCGGGGCTGTTCGCCTACACGATCTCCGATCCCGGGCAGGCCGGCGGACTGGCTGCTGCCGCCGAGATCGAGGAACTGCTGTGGCTTGACCCGGCACAGGCGCTCGAGCGCGACGATCTCTCCCCGCTGCTGCGCGACCACATCCTGCCCCAGCTGCTCGCCGGGGCCTAGCTGCACTGACCGAGAGTCGGGATCACGCCCGTCAGGCTCGCCGAGAGTCGGGATCACGCCCGTCAGGGGCGCCGAGAGTCGGGATCACGCCGAAAAGAGCGAGCGAAAGCGGCAACATCTCGACAATGGACGGCGTCGCAGCGCACGACATCGACACTCGAAGCCCGTCCAGACCGGACCGGTGACTAGCCCCGCTGAGGGCACGCGAAAGCCCGCACCCGGGAAACGGAACACCGCGAACGGCGTCTCCGCCCGGATGCGGGCCAGCGGCAAGGCCCCCTGCTACTCGAGCTTCTCCGAGGCCTCCAGCCACTGCAGCTCCAGGTCTTCCTGCTCGGATGCCAGGGTCTGCAGTTTCTTGTTCAGCTCTGCCAGCCGGTCAAAGTCGGCTCCGCCGGACTTCACGGTGGCGGCCGTCATTTCGGCGTTGACCTTCTCGACCTGGGCCTTCAGCTTGGTCATCTGCCGGTCGATCCGCACCAGGTCCTTCTTGGCAATGCGCTTTTCCGCCTCGGAGGCACCGGAACCGGTGGCCACCGCCGTCGCAACCCCACCGGAGCCCGGACGCGAGGAGCCCGCCGCTGCGGCACGGGCCGCCTGCGAGGAACCACGCGCCGCCGTCGTCGCCGAGGAGTTCTTCGCCAGGGCGGCACCGCGCAGCTCGAGGTACTGGTCCACGCCGTTGGGCAGACCGCGCAGTTTGCCGTCGCCGAGCAGGGCCATCTGGTGGTCGGTGACGCGTTCGAGCAGGTACCGGTCGTGCGAGACCACCACGAGGGTGCCGGGCCAGCCGTCCAGGACATCTTCGACGGCGGCCAGGGTGTCGGTGTCCAGGTCGTTGGTGGGCTCATCGAGCATCAGCACGTTGGGTTCGCCCACCAGCAGGCGCAGCAGCTGCAGCCGGCGGCGCTCACCGCCGGAAAGCTCGCGCACCGGAGTCCACTGGCGCTGGGCGTTGAAGCCCAGCTGCTCCACCAGCTGGCCGGCCGAGAGTTCCCGGCCGCCGACGCTGAAGACGCGCTTCTCGTTTTCGATGACCTCGATCACGCGCAGGTCGGCGACCTCGTCGAGCTCTTTGACCTCCTGCGTGAGCACCGCGGTCTGCACCGTCTTGCCGCGCTTGAGCCGGCCCGAGGTGGGTTCGATTTCACCGTTGAGCAGCCGCAGCAGGGTGGTCTTGCCGGCGCCGTTGACGCCCACCAGGCCCAGCCGCTCCCCCGGCGCCAGGCGCAGGGTGATGTTCTTGAACAATTCGGTGTCGCCCAGGGTCAGCGACACTTCCTCGAGGTCCAGGACGTCCTTGCCCAGGCGGGCGGTGGCCATCTTGTTCAGTGACAGGGTGTCGCGCGGCTCGGGAACGTCGGCGATCAGGTTGTTCGCCGCCTCGATGCGGAACTTGGGCTTGGCGGTCCGGGCCGGGGCGCCGCGGCGCAGCCAGGCCAGTTCCTTCTTCACGAGCTGCTGGCGCTTGCCCTCGACGACGTTCGCCATCCGGTCGCGCTCGGCGCGGGCCAGCACGTAGGCCGCGTAGCCGCCGTCGAACGGGTCGATCACGGCGTCGTGGACTTCCCAGGTCCGGGTGCAGATTTCATCCAGGAACCACCGGTCGTGGGTGACCACGAGCAGGCCGCCGGCGTCGGCGCGCCAGCGGTTCTTCAGGTGCTGCGCCAGCCAGGCCACGCCTTCGACGTCGAGGTGGTTGGTGGGCTCATCCAGCATGACGACGTCGTCGTCCCCGGTCAGCAGCTTGGCCAGCGCCACGCGGCGCTTCTGTCCACCGGAGAGGGAGGATACCTGGGCGTTCCAGTCGACTTCCTGGATCAGTCCGCTCATGACGTCGCGGATGCGGGCGTTCGAGGCCCACTCGTAGTCGGCGGCGTCGCCCACGATCGCTTCACCGACGGTGAGGTCGCCGTCGAGCACATCGGACTGGTCCAGATAGCCGACGGTGACGTCGCGGCGGCGGGTGACCCGGCCGTCGTCGGGCGTCTGCCGCTCGGCCAACAGGCGCATCAGGGTGGACTTGCCGTCGCCGTTGCGGCCGACGACGCCAATCCGGTCCCCCTCTTCCAGGCCCAGGGAAACCCCGTCCAGGATCGTGCGGGTGCCAAAGGAAATGCTGAGGTTCTCAGCACCAAGCAGGTGTGCCAATCGGTACTACTTTCTTGTGATGTCAGGAATATGGGTGTTGTGCAGGATAGGAAAAGTCAGCCGGCGACGGCGGGCAGCAGCCGCGCTCCGGGCACCGGGCCCAGGACAGCGAGGGCGCGGTGCCCTTCAGCGCGCAGGGCTGTTTCGAGCTCCGCTGCGGCATCGGTGTCCGCTGTCAGGAAGGCAATGGTGGGGCCGGAACCGGACACCATGCCGGCCAGCGCGCCGAGGCGTTCACCGGCGCGCAGCAGCCCGGCCAGCTCCGGCGCCAGGGCCAGGGCCGCGTCCTGCAGGTCGTTGGACATAACGGCTGCGAGGTCCCGGGCGTTCCCGGAGCGCACGGCGGCCAGGATCGACGGATCCGCTGCCTCCGGTTCCGGCACCTGGATCTGCTGTTCCGCACGGAGCGCGTCGAGGGCGCCGTACACCGCAGGTGTGGAAAGCCCGGAATCGGAGGCGGCCAGGACCCAGTGCAGCGGGGTCTCGGAGAGTGCCGGAGCCAGCCGGTCCCCCACGCCCAGTCCGACGGCGGCGCCGCCGAGCAGGGAAAAGGGGACGTCGGCGCCAAGCCCGGCAGCGATGCCGGCCAGTTCCTCGTTGGAGAGGCCGGTGTTCCAGAGGGCGTTGCAGGCTACCAGTGCGGCGGCGGCGTCGGCCGATCCGCCGCCCATGCCGCCGGCCACCGGAACCCGCTTAATGATGTGCAGGTGGACAGCGGCGGGGTGGCCCGTGTGGGCCGCCAGGGCCTGCGCCGCCCGCGCAGCCAGATTGTCCGGTCCCAGCGGGATGCCTGCAACGGGAACGTGCAGGGCGCCGTCGCTCTGGACCGTGACGGTGACGCCGTCGGTATCCGTGGCCGTCGCGTGGACTTCCTCAAACAGCGACACGGCCAGATAGACGCTGGCGACGCCGTGGTAGCCGTCCGGACGGGGCGGGCCGACCAGCAGGGAGACATTGATCTTCCCCGGGGCGCTGACCCGCACGGAGGCCGGAGCCCGCGGCGGGGCCGGTGCGGAAGGAGAATTGGCTGCACTCATATCTTCCAACTTAGAGGACGGGCCGCCCGTGCCGTTAATGCCCGGCCGCTGCTCCCTCGTCCGGGGCCCCGGCATCCTTGGCCTCGGCGATCCGGGCAAATGCGTGGATGTCGATGACCTCGCCGCGGGCCTTGGGATCCACGCCAGCCGCCACCAGCGCGTTTTCGGCCTGAGCCGGGCTGCCGGCCCAGCCGGACAGGGCGGCCCGGAGCGTCTTACGGCGCTGGGCGAAAGCGGCATCAATCACAGCGAAAACCTCTTCGCGGCTGGCGGTGGTTTCCAGCGGTTCGTGTCGGGTGAAGCCGACCAGCCCGGAGGCAATCTTGGGAGCGGGCCAGAAAACGTTCATGCCGATCACGCCGGCCTTGCGCATGGTGGTGTACCAGGCGGCCTTGACCGAAGGCACGCCGTAGACCTTGGAGCCGGGCACGGCGGCCAGCCGGTCCGCCACCTCATCCTGGACCATCACCAGGCCGTGCTGCAGCGACGGGAAGCGTTCGAGCAGGTGCAGCACCACTGGCACCGCCACGTTGTACGGCAGGTTGGCTACCAGTGCCGTGGGCTGAACCGGCAGTTCGGTGATGCGCATCGCGTCGCCGAGGACGACATGCAGCTGGTCGGCTTTTTCCGGACGCCAGGACGCGACGGTAGCGGGCAGGCGTTCAGCCAGGACGGGATCGATTTCGACGGCAACCACGGACTTGGCCGCATCCAACAGCCCCAGGGTGAGCGAGCCCAGCCCGGGTCCGACTTCCAGCACGGTCTCCTCTGGTCCCACGGCGGCGGCAGCAACGATGCGCCGGATGGTATTGCCGTCGATGACGAAGTTCTGCCCGAGCTGCTTGGTGGGGCGCACACCCAGCTCTTCGGCCAGGGCGCGGATGTCGGTGGCACCCAGCAACGGTTTGACCTGCGGGCGGGGGGCGGAAACGGATTCAGTCACGCAGTAATACTAGCCGAGCCGGGGCCGCTCCCCCGGGCCGGACCCGGCAGCCCGGGAGTGCTCAGTCCGGCCAGTTTCCCACCCTGGCTACGGCCTCTACCGCTGTCTTCCGGGCTCCGATAAACCTGTTCATGGTCTTTGCCTCCAGTCTGGGCCGCCACTCTGCCGTCCCTGAAATCCGGCCGGTAGCATTTTCGCTTCGGGCACCTTCCCAGTGTCCCGCGGCCTGGGAAGGGCGGAAATGACTATGGGCGAAACCTTCGGACAACGGCTGCATTTTTTTCGACGGACCGGGCACCTAACGCAGGCTGCCCTGGGTGGCAGCGAGCTGCCGGCCCGGGAGGTGTCCTTGCTGGAAAGGGGCCGGCGGGAGCCCCCGCCGGGTGCCGTCCGGCTCCTGGCGGAGCGGCTGGCCACGGTTGCCGGGCTGCCGCGGGTTTACTTCGAGCTGTCCGCCGCGCAGGCGTGGGACGAGCGGGATTACTCCGCCGCCCGCGGATTTGCGCTCCGGGCTGCTGCGGCGGCTTTGGCTGCAGGGGATGAAACCGGCGAGTGGGAGCTCTCCTACCTGGCAGCGGTATGCCTGCGCCGGCAGCATGCCTACCGGCAGTGCATAGCCGAGGCGGAACGGCTGGCGCAGCATCCACTGGCGGGCGAGGGACAGCCGCTGCGGCCGCTGGCCGAGACCCTGCTGGCCACGGCCTGCCAGGGCGCCGGGCAGCTCGCCGATGCCGTTGTACATGCCCGGCGGGCCCTGGACCTTGGCGTTTCGCTGAAGGTGGGCCCGGAGTATCTGGTGGAGGCCTACCAGGCCTTCATCGCCGCGCTCTCGGAGAGCGGGCTGCAGGACGAAGCCTGGGGACACTGCCGGACGCTGCTGGTTCCACTGCTCGAATCGGGCACCGACCGGCAGACGGCGGGCAAGGGGTTCTGGGCGGTGGGAAATGTGGCGTTCCGCCGCGGCGACATAGCCAACGGCCTGCGCTACCACACACGGGCAGCGTCACTGTTGAGCCCTACGGCAGATTTGGAGGTCTGGGCCGCCTTTAACCGCGCTTCAGCTGCGATGCGGCTGGCCGAGGGGGTGCACGACGACGCCACCCGTGAGTGCCTGGCGCACGCCGAGACTGCACTGTCCGTGGTCGGCGGGACCGAAGAAGACGGGTTGGACAACCTGCACAACCAGGGCCGGTGGCTTCAGCTGTCCGGAAACCACCCGTCCGCAGTTGATGTGCTGAGCACGGTTTATGGCCGGCGCGGGGTGCTTCCGCCGCAAAGTACCGGCGAGGTGGCCCTGCATCTGGGCCTTAGCCTGGCGGCTCTTGGCCGGACCTGGCAGGCTGTGCAGGCGTTTGAGGACAGCGCCGCGGCCTTTTCCCGCGCCGGCGCCCCGGACCGGGCCGGGCATGCGGCCCGGCTGTCAGCCCAGGTGCAGTCCGGGGCTCCGGTGGGCTTAACGGAGCGGACCGGGCCCTGGTGAGAGGTCCCGGTCCGCTGCCTGTTCGACTGGCTGCAGTGTGGCTGCAGCAGGTGGTGCGGTTAAAGCAGCCCCAGCTTGGAGGCGCAGGCGGGCCAGTGGCCCCAGCCGCCGTTGGCGCGCAGCTTCTCGGCCACGGCGATCTGCTGCTCGGGCGTGGCTCCTGCGGCAATCGGCGCGTACTGGCCGCCGCCGGCGCCGAGCCAGCTGGAAGCACTGAACTGAAGTCCGCCGGAGTAGCCGTTGCCGGTGTTGATGTGCCAGTTGCCTCCGGACTCGCACTGGGCCAGGGCTGCCCAGTTCCCGCCGGAGGGAGCGGTGCCGCCGGCCGGAGCTGCCGGTGCCGGGGCGGCTTCCTTCTTCTTGGTGCCTACGGCGATGGTTTCGGCCACGGGCGGCACGGACACGGTTTCACTGACCAGGGTCCGGCTGACCTCACGGCCGTCGACCAGAACGGTGCGGAAAACGCGGACCATCTCGCCGGCGGTTCCCTTGGTGGTGGTCTTTTTCTCGCCGGCGGTGAGCTCCGGGTCAGGCACTTCGGTGCTGTCGAAGGGAACGGGTTCCTTCACCGTCTCTTCGGCACCGGACTGCACCCGGGTAACTTTCAGGACCATGCCGTCCACCAGTGCGGCGCTGGTTGGAGCCGAAACGCGGTCGGTGGCGGCGAGGGTAATGCCGGTTTCGTCCAGGAGGTCCTTGACGGTTCCCGCCGTGGTGGGGCGGTCGTAGGAGGTGCCGTCCATCATGATGGTGACGGTCTTGGGAGTGGAGATCGACAGCGGATCATCCAGTCCTTCCAGGGCGGTGTCCAGCGAGGCCGAGACGGCCGAGTTGGAGGACACCCGCAGCTCTGAAACGAGGTCTGCGACGGTCTTGCCTGTGGTGCTGACCGTGCGGCCCTCGCCGTCCAGCGTGAGGTCCACGGTCTTGGCCTTGAAAACTTCAATGGTGGCGCCGTCGGTGACTTCGGTGTCCGGATCCGGGCTTACGCGGTCCGCTGCGGAGAGCTGGACATCCGCTTTCTGGAGGACTTCGGCAACCGTTCCGCCGAAGGTCTGGACGTCGCTGCTCTGGCCGTCGACGGTCAGGACCACGGACTTGTTGGTGCCTACAAAGGCGACCAGCCCCAGAATGAGGGCGACCATGACTACGGCCTGCCCGGTTAGTTTTACCCCACGCCTCACAAGTGCACTTGCCACGGAATCCCAAACGTTCAAAGCGTCCGGGCACGGGGATTAGGCACGCGGCAGTCGTTGTCCCCGGATCTCACGGGGCGGTGCGTTGTGCAGGCAGGACCTCTACCGCTACCGGGCACAGCGGTGTCCCGGCACGTCAAACGAGGTGCGGGGCACAACTGTCACAGGACGGTGTGTGGTTCGATATCAGTCCGGTGCCTTCCCCGACCCCGGCTAATAGCTCCCTACCGTAACCGAACCGTGACCTGAGGGCAACCTGGGTTTTCTGCTGCCTACAGCTACCCGAGTGGTGGAAGTGATGCGGATCACCTACGCCGAAGCGCCGTCGTCCGTACTCCAGGACCCGTAAACGTCGACGGTGTTGTCCACCAGCAGTTGGCCCAGCTCCGCGAGGTCAGCCCCCAGCTCGGACGCCATGAACCGGACCGTGTGCGGCACCATGTAGCTGGCATTTGGCCGCCCGCGGAAGGGATGCGGGGTCAGGAACGGGGAATCGGTTTCCACCAGGAGCAGCCGCGGGTCAGCGACCGCGAGCGCCTCGCGGAGGTTCCCTGCGTTCTTGAAGGTGAGGGTCCCGGCGAAGGACATCCGCCACCCGTTGGTGTTGCAGATCCTGGCGAGTCCGGCATCACCCGAGAAACAGTGGAAGACGACGTTCTCCGGCGCCCCTTCCTCGAGCAGCACGCGGACGACGTCGTCATGCGCTTCCCGGTCGTGGATCTGCAGGGCCAGGCCGAGCCGCTTGGCGATATCGATGTGCCGGCGGAAGGAATACTGCTGGCGTTCCACGCCGTCGGGGCCAGTGCGGAAGTAGTCGAGTCCGGTCTCGCCGATGCCCCGGACCCGTGGGTGGCGGGCCAGTGCCTCGATCTCTTCAAGCGCGGCGTCCAGGGTGCCCTCGGCTGCCAGGACCGGTGCGTCGTTGGGATGGATGGCTACCGCTCCCAGCAGCCGCGGCTCCTCATCCAGGACCTGCACGGTAAAGCGGGAGGAGGCCAGATCGGTTCCGACCTGGACCGCGCCGCGTACCCCGGCCGCCCCGGCCGCGTCCATGGCGGCGCGTACCCCGGCGGTGCCGGCCTTGCCCGGGGCGAAGTCCAGGTGTGTATGGTTATCGATCACCGGAACGGGCAGCGGTTCCGGTCCGGGAGGGTAGGGTTTGCCGGAAGCGGACTCGAAGTCCAGATAGGCTGCGGGGATTTGCCCCGGAACATAACCGCTGTCATTACACATGTCTTTAACCTTAAGTGAGCTTGTACCCTGTAGTGACATGGGCCCTTCCACACAAGTGCGAGGGGATCCCAGCGCCGCAATCCGGTCCCTTCAGCGGGCCCGGCCTGCACCCGCCGAGGCTTGGAAGGTATCCATGGACGCTCGAAATCCAGCTGCACCCCCCTCCGCTTTTGTCGGGGCCTCCCCCGGGGAGGCAGCGGACGGGCAATCCGCAGCCTGGAGCCGCCAGAGCGCTGCGCCGCACGACGCGGAGTCCTTTGCACAGGCGGCGTCCAGCATCCTTTCCGCCATCAACACCGTGATCGACGGCAAGCAGCAGGCAGCGTCGCTGGTCCTGACCGTGCTCCTCGCCCAGGGACATGTGCTGCTGGAGGACGTGCCCGGCGTCGGGAAGACCCTTCTCGCCAAGACACTGGCGCGCACCATCGACTGTTCGGTGACCCGCATCCAGTTCACCCCTGATCTGCTCCCCTCGGATGTGACCGGGGTGTCCATCTACAACCAGGACACCCACCGGTTCGAGTTCCGGCAGGGTCCTGTCTTCGCCAACATCGTGATCGGCGACGAGATCAACCGCGCCTCGGCCAAGACCCAGTCCGCCCTGCTGGAGTGCATGGAGGAACGGCAGGTCACTGTCGACGGCGGTACCTACCGGCTGGCGGAGCCCTTCATGGTGGTGGCCACGCAGAATCCGATTGAGATGGAGGGCACCTATCCGCTGCCCGAGGCCCAACGCGACCGGTTCATGGCCCGGATCTCCCTGGGATACCCGGACACGCAGTCCGAAATCGAAATGCTCGAGTCCCACCAATCGACCTCGCCCCTGGACCGGGTGGGGGCCGTCGTCGACGTGGCCGAAGTCGCTGCCATGACCGCCCGCGTGCGGAACATCTTCGTCTCCTCCGCGGTCAAGGAATACACGGTGGCGATCGGCCAGGCCACGCGCGAACATCCGCAGCTGCGGCTCGGTGCCAGCCCCCGGGCCCTGCTGCAGCTGCTGCGCGCGGCCAAGGCGCACGCGGCGCTGGCCGGACGCGATTTTGTCCTGCCCGACGACGTGTCCCACCTCGCTGACGCGGTGCTGGGGCACCGCCTGATTTTGGACCGCAAGGCCGCCAGCTCCGGCGAGACGCCGTCGGGCCTGCTGGCGCACCTGCTCTCCCGGGTTCCGGTTCCCCGAAGCCCGGCCGGCGAGCGCCTGCGACGGTAACGTCCGCGACTGCGGCGGCAGAGTTGGGCGGCCTGCGGCGGCAAGCACGCGGCAAAGCTGCGCGGCCTTAGGGAAAAGCTGCACTCCACTTCGCATCATCAGCTCCGGGAAGGATCCATGGATTTCACCACCGCACCCCGGCTGCTGACTGCCCGAGGCTGGGGGCTGGCGCTCTCCGCAGTGGTGGCGCTGCTGGCGGCCCAGGTAATGGGACGCCGGGACGTGTTGGTCCTGGCAGTGTTCCTCCTGGCCCTTCCGCTGCTGGCTGCGCTGTCGCTGCGGCTGGTGCGGCCGGCGCTCGACGTCGAGCGCACGTTCAGTCCTGCAACTGCGGAAGCCGGCGCGCCTGTCATTGTCACCCTCTCCCTGCACAGCTCCCGCCCCTTCCGGCAGAGCGCCGATATGCGCGAGGGCCTGCCGCTGCGCTTCGGCCAGAGCCCGGTGTTCCGGTTTCCGGCCCGGGTCCCGGGCCCCGACGGCGGCAGCATGTATGAGTATCAGTTGCTGTCCACGCGGCGCGGCCTGTTCCCGATCGGCCCGGTATCGGCGGAGTTCCAGGACATGTTCGGATTGGCCCGCGTGCTCCGCACGGTAGGCGGCTCTGATCCGCTGGTCGTGGCGCCGGCACCACTGGCCCTGCCCCGCCTCGCGCTGGGCGGGCCACGGGGCAAGGACGGCGCCCTGACCGGCCCGCAACGGGGCAGCCCGAGCGAAGACGATGTGTCCACACGCGAGTACCGGCCGGGTGATCCAATGCGCCGGGTGCATTGGGCGGCCACGGCTCGTCACGGCGAGTTGATGGTCCGCCAGGAGGAACCCGTCACCTCCCCCCGTGCCACCCTCCTGCTGGATACCAGGGAAGGCTCCCATGCCGACGGTGCGGGGTCCTCATTATGGCTCGATGGCTCCGGCGACAACGGATTGGCCACGTCCGAGTCCTTTGAGCGGGCAGTGTCCGCAGCGGTGTCAGTGGCCGCCTATCTGGTGGAGAGTGGCTACGCGCTGCATCTGCTGGATGCCCATGCCCGGCCTGCCCTCGAACGTTCAGCCTCCGCCCCGGACCGGCAGCAGCGCGACTTCGACGGGGTGGAAGGCCTGAAGGACCTCGCCGAGGGGCTGGCGGCGCTGGAACTCGACCCGAAATCCGCGGCGGCCGGCTCCGGAGTTCCGGACGGCAGCGGAGCCTTCGGCGACGAGCTGCTGAGTTCGCTGGTGCAGCGGCACCGTGGTCCCTTGATCGCGGTCTTAGGCCGTTTGTCCGTGGCTGAAGCACGGCAGCTGGCACCGGCGGCAGACCACGCGTCCAGGGCCTACGCCATCCTGGCGGTTGACCGGCCGCAGGACGCTGCTCCGGCCCTGGCGATCCTGCGTGCGGGCGGATGGGAAGCCGTCGCCGCGGCGCCGAAGACGGACCTCGCTCGCTCTTGGGCTGCATTGGGAGATTCATTTGCCGATTCCCCTGCCCCGGATCCGATGAACCCGCCGGCTGCTCCTTATGCCGTCCCTGGCCGCACCTCCTTCCGGGAGCCGCGCCAATGACCGCCACGCAAACCCGCAACCCCGCCGAGGCCCCCGGCGCATCTGGAGTACGGGTGCCGCGGAAGCCGGCCAGACCGCCCTGGGACGGAGCCGCGGCAGGAGCAAGCGCCGTTGCCGTCCTGCTGTGCATGGTTGGCCTGCACGGCGTCTTTGAAGGCTGGTCCTGGTTTGCGCCGCTGGCGCTGACGACCGTCACCGTGGTCAGCGCCATGGCTGCCGCCCGGCGCTTTCGGTTCCCCACCGCCGCGGTTCCCGCTGCCGGACTGGCCGCGCTCGTCGTCGTCCTGACCTGGCTGTTCGCCTCGTCCAGAGCGTTTTTTGGGCTGATTCCCACTGGCGACACCCTTGAGCACGCAGCCGTACTGCTGAGCGAGGCCCAGGCCACGATCATGAACCAGGTGCCGCCCGTGCTCGCCGAACCGGGGATCGTGTTTGTGGCGTGTCTGGGAACGGGGCTGATCGCCCTGCTGGTCGACACCCTGGCCACGACCCTCCGGATGCCCGCTGCAAGCGGCTTGGGACTGCTGTCACTACTCATTGTTCCTGCGATCCTGAAGCCCGACAGCGTGGGGGTACTTCCGTTTTTGCTGGCCGCAGCCGGGTATCTGCTGGTGCTCGCCACCGGAACCTGGCAGGAACGGCCACGCAGCTCGGCAGGTCCCGAGCGCCGGCCGCCCCGCCGCCAGGTGGGCACAGCGGCGGGAATCGGTGCCGTTGCGCTCGTCGCCGCCCTGGCGCTGCCCGCAGTGCTCCCGGGTTTCACCCAGGGCACGTTTCCGCAGGGTTCGCGGCTGAACCTGTGGACCGGCGGATCCGGCCTGAACCCCGTGGTGGCCCTGGGCAATGACCTGCGCCAGCCGTCGGCTTCAGGCCGTATCCGCTACGCGACTGATTCGGCGCAGGCCCTGTACCTGCGCTCAACGACGCTGGAGGACTTTTCCGGACAGCGCTGGGCGCCGGACCTGCGTACCGACAGCCGCCGTGCCGGGCTGCAGGGCATGAGCCCGCTCGAGGATGACGGGCTGGCCGCAAACGCGCAGACGGTCACCACCCAAGTCACCTCTGAGTCCTACGCCAGCCCCTGGCTGCTGGCGCCGTATGCTCCGGCCAGCGTGTATGGAGCCGCCGGAAGATGGAGCTGGGATCCCAAGACGATGACGGTAATCGCCGAGGATCAGCTCGGATCGCCCCGGCTCAGTTACGAGGTGCAGAGCCTGAGCCCGCAGATCACGCCGTCAACCCTGGAACAGATTGGGGTGGCCCCGGAAAATGCGGTGGACCCGGTCTTCACCGACCTTCCGGCGGATGTGCCGGAGAGTATTCGCGAGGCGGTGGAAACAGCAACCGCAACGGCGCAAGGCCCCTATGAACAGGCCATGGCCATTCAGGGGTACCTCCGCGGCCCGGAATTCAGCTACTCCCTCGATGCTCCGGTGGAGGGCGGGTACGACGGCAACGGCATGGGAGTGCTGGACAGGTTCATGGAGGAGAAGTCCGGCTACTGCACCCACTATGCGGCAGCGATGGCTGTCATGGCCCGGGAAGCCGGAATCCCCAGCCGCATGGCACTGGGATTCGCCCCCGGACGGACCACTGGCAACACGGTGACCGGGACCGATGGCACGGTTCTGCAGGAATACGAAGTTGATTCCCGCGACGCGCATGCCTGGCCTGAACTCTACTTCCATGGGATGGGCTGGGTGCGCTTTGAGCCGACCCCGTCCCGCGGTTCGGTTCCCGCCTACTCGGTTCAGTCGCGGCCCGATGTGGGCCAGGCGCTGCGCGACGAGGCGCTCGAACGGGAGCGCCCGGCCCCGGCGGCGACCGCCCCCGCGACGCCGGCACCCACCGCGCCGGCCAACGCCGCGCCCGTGGCACCGGCCGAAACCGGCGCGGGCCGCTATCTGGGTGTGGCGGCCGGGGTCCTCGCTGCCGCCGGCGCAGTACTGGCCCCGTGGGCGCTGCGCCGCCGCCGGCGCACTCTTCGACGGCGCTGGCTGGACGGTTCCGGCATTGCAGGTGGAGCCGGTGCGGACCAGCGGGGAGGGCCCGCCACCCTGGCCTGGGACGAGGCAGCCGACACCGGACTGGACTACGGGCACGTCCCCCGCCTGGCCGACTCGCCCCGGGCGTTTGCGCAACGGCTGGCGCACGACGCAGGGCTGCCGGAGGGCGCCGCGCTGGCTTTGGAGCGGTTGCGCAGCGCCTACGAGCAGGAAGCCTATGCTGCTCCGGGCCTTGCCGCAGGATCAGGAACTACAGGCTCCGGAATTACAGGCTCCGGACCCTTAGGGTCCTTGCCGGGCTCCGGCGCTCCCGACGCGGAGCGTCTGTGGGCGGACGTCAGCACCATCCGGGAGAGTTTTGCCGCTTCGGCCCCGCCGGGTAAACGGCTGCGGGCGTTGCTGTTCCCGGCCTCGCTGTCCTCGCGGCTCCGCCGGTAGGGGCGGGACCGCCAGGCGCCGGGGGCAGGTCCTGCCCCCGGCGCCGATGGCCAGCCCCATAAACGGGATCGGCAGCTTAGCCGGCAGCGGGATCAGCGATGCCGATGTACTGCGTGTACAGGTATTCCTCGATGCCCTCGGCACCGCCTTCGCGGCCCAGCCCGGACTGCTTGACCCCGCCGAAGGGGGCTGCGGCGTTGGAAACCACGCCGGCGTTCAGGCCGAGCATCCCGGTTTCCAGCTTCTCGCCGATCCGCAGCCCGCGGTTCAGGTCCTGCGTAAAGACATAGGCGACCAGGCCGTATTCGGTGTTGTTGGCCAGGGCCACTGCTTCAGCCTCGGTGGCGAACGTGACGATCGGAGCCACCGGTCCGAAGATCTCCTCCTGCAGGATCCGGGCATCCGGGGCCACGTTCTTGAGGACGGTCGGCTGGTAGAAGTAGCCGGGACCGTCCACCGGTGCTCCGCCCACAACGGCCGTGGCGCCGCCGTCGACCGCGTCCGTGACGAGGGCGTGGACCTTGTCGCGGGACTTGGCATCGATCAGCGGGCCGATCTTCGACTCGTCCTCGGTGCCGCGTGCGGTGGTCATGGCGCCGACCTTCGCGGCGAACTTCTCCGCGAACTCCTCGGCAACGGACTCGTGCACGATGAAGCGGTTGGCTGCGGTGCAGGCCTCGCCCATGTTGCGCAGCTTCGCTGCCATGGCGCCGTCCACTGCCTTCTCCAGGTCTGCGTCCTCGAAGACCACGAACGGCGCGTTGCCGCCGAGCTCCATGGAGGTCCGCAGCACCCGGTCGGCGGCGTCGCGGATCAGGCCCTGGCCCACGGGAGTGGAGCCCGTGAAGGAGACCTTGCGCAGCCGCTCGTCCTTCATGATCGGACCGGTGACTTCACCGGCAGAGGTGGTGGAAACGATGTTCAGTACGCCGGCGGGCAGGCCGGCCTCGATCATCACGGCGGCGAACAGCTGGGAGGTCAGCGGCGTGAGCTTGGCGGGCTTGAGCACCATGGTGCAGCCGGCGGCCACTGCGGGGGCGATCTTGCGGGTGGCCATCGCCAGCGGGAAGTTCCACGGGGTGATCAGCAGGCACGGGCCCACCGGCTTCTTGTTCACCATCAGGCGGGACTTGCCGTCCGGAGACATGCCGTAGCGGCCCGAGATGCGCACGGCCTCCTCGGAAAACCAGCGCAGGAACTCGGCACCGTAGGTGACCTCGCCGCGGGCTTCAGCCAGCGGCTTGCCCATTTCCAGTGTCATCAGCAGGGCGAAGTCCTCGGCCCGTTCGGTCACCAGATCAAAGGCGCGGCGCAGGATTTCCCCGCGCTCCCGCGGTGCGGTCTTCGCCCAGGACTCCTGGGCGGCAGCGGCGGCATCCAGCGCGGCGGCGCCGTCCTCGGCGCTGGCATCGGCAATGCTGAGCAGCACCTTGCCGGTGGCGGGGTCTTCGACGTCGAAGGTCGCCCCGCCGGCGGCGTCCCTCCACTCGCCATTGATCAACAGGCCGGTGGGGACCTGTGCCAGCAGTGCGGCTTCGCGGTCAGCGGTAATACCCATGGGGAATGCCTCCAGGTTCGACGTCGGTTCCCGGGCGCTCCGCCCGTCATCCACTTCACGGTAGGCGCGGGGCGTTCAGGCTGTAAATACAGAAGTGCACCATGCAGGTGCCACGCCACTGTGCAGTTGGCCAAAGGCCGCGATCAGCTGCGCGCAGCCAGGACCGCTGAATACAGCTCGCGCTTGCTGATCCGGGCATCTTCGGCCACAGTGGCCACCGCATCCTTCAGGCGGGCCCCCTGCGCGATGAGGCCGTTCACGGCCGCCACATGGTCTTCGGGCTGTTCGGGGGCTGCCTCGCCGGCGCCGGCGACCACGACGGCGATCTCCCCGCGCACCTCGGACGTTTCCGCCCATTCGAGCAGTTCACGCAGCGGGGCACGCAGCACCTGCTCGTGCAGTTTGGTGAGTTCACGGGCGACGGCGGCGCGGCGGTCACCGCCGAACGCGGCGTCCAGGGCACGCAGCATCGGCTCCAGGCGGTGCGGGGCTTCGAAGAACACCATGGTGCGCTGCTCCCGGGCCAGCTCGTTCAGGCGTGCGCTGCGTTCCCCGGCCTTGCGCGGGAGGAAGCCTTCGAAGCAGAACCGGTCCGTCGGCAGCCCGGACAGCGCCAGCGCGGTGAGGACGGCCGAGGGGCCGGGTGCTGCGGTGACGGTCAGGCCTTCACTGGCGGCGGCCTCGACCAGCCGGAAGCCGGGGTCCGAAACGGCGGGCATGCCGGCATCGGTCACCATGAGCAGGGTCGCACCGCCGCGCACCATCTCCAGCAGATCGGCGGTGCGGGTCGCTTCGTTGTGTTCGTGGTAACTGATGATCTTGCCGGTGGTGGTGATTTTCAGGGCGGAGACCAGCCGGTGCAGCCGCCTGGTGTCTTCGGCGGCAATAACGTCTGCCGTTTCCAGCAGCCCGATCAGCCGGTTGGTGGCGTCGCCCATGTTGCCGATGGGAGTGGCGGCGAGCACGATCTGTCCGGCGACGGCGGCGCCGGTCTTCCCGCCGTCGTTCTCTAGGTGCTTGGTAGATCCGGTCCCGGTGCTCTGCTTGCTGGAATTCACCATCTAACCCTACGCGAGTTGGCGCCGCGGGATCCTCCGCCCGCCGATAGAGTGGAGCGCGTGACTCTGACCGCCAGCGACACCCCTCCCCCGCCCGCGGCACCCCTCGTCAGCGAACCGGGTGCCGCCTTCCGCCTCGGCGAGTTGAGGAACCGGCTGCTGGGCTGGGCTCCGGGCACCACGGCCTCCCTGGGCCTCTGGGGCTGGCTGGCTCCCCTGCTGGCCGCCGTGATCGGCGGCGTGCTGCGGTTTGTCCGGCTGGCTGAACCCCGCTCGTTGGTCTTCGACGAAACCTATTACGTCAAGGATGCCTACTCGTACCTGCTCTCCGGATATGAACGGGAATGGCCCGACGGCGCGAACGACTCCTTCAATGCCGGTACGCCGGACGTTCTGCTCGCCAGCCCCGAATACGTGGTCCATCCCCCGGTGGGCAAGTGGATGATCGCCGCCGGCATGGAGCTGTTCGGCGCGGACAACAGCTTCGGCTGGCGTTTCAGTGCGGCACTGACCGGCACCCTGACCGTCCTGCTGGTGGGGCTGATCGCGGTGAAGCTGTTCCGGTCCCCGCTCCTGGGCGGACTGGCCGGGCTGCTGCTGGCGGTGGACGGGCACCATCTGGTGCATTCGCGCACCTCGCTGCTGGACGTATTCCTGACCTTCTGGATTGTGGCAGCCTTCGGCGCGCTGCTGCTGGACCGCACCGACGGCCGGCTCCGGCTGGCCCGGAAGACCGCTGCCCTGGCCCCGGACGGTTCCGGCAGGCCAACGGCCCAGGCCCTGTTGTACGGGCCCTGGCTGCTGTGGCGGCCGTGGCGGCTGGCAGCCGGCGTATTCCTCGGCCTGGCGGTAGGGACCAAATGGTCGGCGCTGGCGTTCGTGGCGGTGTTCGGGCTGATGACCGTCCTCTGGGATGTGGGCGCCCGTCGGGTTGCAGGTTTCCGGAGCTGGCGCACCGCGGGGCTGCTCAAGGATGGCATTCCCGCATTTTTCACCATCATTCCGGCCGCCGCCCTGGCCTACCTTGCCTCCTGGACCGGCTGGCTCCGCTCGACCGGCGCCTATGACAGGAACTGGGCCGCGGACAACCCGTCCGGGACCTGGGGCTGGCTGCCGGACTGGCTGCGTTCCCTGGCCGAATACCACCGCAGCGCGTACGCCTTCCACAACGGGCTCAGCTCCGAGCACACGTACGAGTCCAGCGCCTGGACCTGGCTGGTCATGGGCCGGCCGACGTCGTTCTTTTACGAGTCCACCCCTGGCGGCACCGACGGCTGCACCGCCGAAAGCTGTTCCACCGCCGTCACCTCGCTGGGCAACCCGCTGATCTGGTGGGCGGCGGCGGTCTCGCTGCTGGTGCTCCTCTTCTGCTGGATCGGCCGGCGCGACTGGCGCGCCGGAGCCATCCTTGCCGGGGTCGCTGCCGGCTACCTGCCCTGGTTCGCTTATCCGGAACGCACCACCTTTTTCTTCTATTCGGTGTCCTTCGAACCGTTCCTGATCCTTGCCCTGACCTATGTGCTGGGGCTGCTGCTGGGCAGGCCGGGCGACCCGGCGGCCAGGCGGCGCGCCGGAAAAGCGGCGGTTGCGATCTTCATCCTGGCTGCCGTGCTGGCCTCCGCATTCTTCCTGCCGGTCTGGACGGCCGAAACTATCCCGTATTCTGACTGGCGGCTGCGTATGTGGATGCCCAGCTGGATTTAGTCTCAATACCCATGTGCTCAGGCACAGAAAGAGAGGCCAACGGTGCGCGAATCCGCCACTGATTTACTGGTCCATCTCGCTGCGGAGTCGAATATCACCGACATCCTGGTGGGACTGCATGCAAAGACCCCCGACCATCCCCTGTTCTCACTGAAGAGCGACGGCGGCTGGAAAAACGTTAGTGCCAATGACTTCCTCACCCAGGTCAGCGAACTGGCCAAAGGCCTGATCGGACTGGGTGTCCGCCCCGGCGACAGCGTAGCCGTCATGTCCAAGACCAGCTACGAGTGGACCCTGGTGGACCTTGCGGTCTGGTTCGCCGGTGCCGTCACGGTACCCATCTACGAAACCTCCTCCCCCTCGCAGGTGGAGTGGATCCTCGAGGATTCCGGCGCCGCCCACGTGTTCGTCGAAGATGGCCGCAAAGCCGCGGTAGTCTCGGCGGCCGCTGCGTCCGGCGACTTCGAGGCCCGGGTCTGGCTCATGCAGGCCGACGGCGCCGAGGGCACCTTCGCGGAGTTGGCCGCTGCCGGTTCCGCCGTCACCGATGACGAGCTGGAAACGGCCCGCACCACGGCCGGCCTCGATTCCGTCGCCTCCATGGTCTATACCTCCGGGACCACGGGCCGCCCCAAGGGCTGCGAAATCACGCACGGCAATTTCGCCCTGTTCGGGGTGAACATCGTGGAGTTCCTCCCCGAGATGCTCAAGGAAAAGGACGTCAGCACGCTGATGTTCCTGCCGCTGGCGCACGTGCTGGCCCGCGCCGTGCAGGTAGGCTGCCTGGCCGCCGGTGTGCGGGTGGGCCACTCGGGCAGCGCGTCGGACCTGATGGCCGACCTGAAGTCCTTCCAGCCGACATTCCTGCTCGCCGTGCCCCGGATCTTCGAAAAGATCTACGCCGGTGCGCAGCAGTCCGCGGAGGCCGCCGGCAAGGGCAAGCTGTTCGCTGCAGCCGCTGACACCGCCGTCGCCTACTCCACCGCGCTGAACTCGGCAGCTGCCGGCGGCAAGGGCCCGTCCGCTGCCCTGAAGCTGCGGCACAAGCTCTTCGACAAGATGCTCTACCCGAAGGTCCGCAACGTCTTCGGCGGCAAGCTGACCTACGCGATCAGCGGCGCCTCGGCGCTGAGCCCGCAGCTGGCACACTTCTTCCGCGGAGCCGGCGTCATGGTCCTGGAAGGCTACGGCCTGACCGAGACCACCGCCCCGGCCACGGTCAACACCGTGCCGCTGGCACGGGTGGGCTCCGTGGGCCTGCCGCTGCCGGGTACCACTGTGCGGATCGCCGACGACGGCGAGGTGCTGATCAGCGGCGCCGGTGTCTTTGCGGGCTACCACAACAACCCGGAAGCCAACGCTGCCGCCTTCACCGGCGAGTGGTTCCATTCCGGCGACGTGGGCTCACTGGATGACGACGGCTTCCTCACCATCACCGGCCGGAAGAAGGACATCCTGGTTACTGCCGGCGGCAAGAACGTGGCTCCGGGGCCGCTGGAGGAGAAAATCCGCGAGCACCGGCTGGTATCCCAGGCCATCGTCGTCGGCGAGGGCCGGCCCTTCGTTACGGCGCTGCTGACCTTGGATGAGGAAACCCTCGCCGCCTGGGCGCGGGAGAACGGATCTGCGCAGCCGGCATCCGAGACCGCTGCAGATGATCCCCGGGTCCGGGCCCTGCTGCAGCAGGCAGTGGATTCAGCGAATGCCACCGTGTCCCAGGCCGAACAGATCCGCAAGTTCACTGTCCTGCCCCAGGACTTCTCGCTGGAATCCGGTCATCTGACGGCCACGCTGAAGCTTCGCCGCAGTGCCGTCATCGCCGATTACTCCGCCGAGGTGGAAAAGCTCTACGCCAAGTAGCGCGCAGCCGCCACCGGTACTCCCGGTAAACAAAACTGCCCGTCCCGGATCCGTGGATCCGAGACGGGCAGTTCTTGTTGGTGCGGCTTGTGTTGGGTCAGACCGCTTCGAGCGAGTCGAGGTAGCGGCGGCGGGCCGCTTCGGCCTTGCTCCGCGAACGTTCCCGCCGGGCCTTGGTAGGCCAGGTGGCAACCAGCACCACAGTGCAGGTCAGCAGGACCAGGGAGGCAATCACGATGCCCGCGTCCATCCAGAACTGGGCCGGGAAGAGCCGGATCAACGTGTCGTCCATCCGGAACGTCCAGTTGCCCTGGGCGAAGAAGATCGTATGCACCTGGGTGAAGAAACTCTCCCAGCCCAGGACTGCCGTCACGATCAGCGCGCCGATCAGGACCAGGGTCAGCACGGCCCCGGAGAAGAACGCCCGGCGGATGCCGCCGGGGCTGCGCTTGGCCAGATAGAAGCAGGCGAGCAGGCTGAGCAGGGCCATGGCCAGTGCGGACACAAACGCGATGGTCAGGACCGTCTTCACGTCCGCCATATGGCTGACTTCGCTCTCCAGGTACAGCCGTTCGCCACCGGTCGTCACCAGGTCGCCGAGGTAGCGGGCGCCGGAGAAGTTCAGCAGGTAATCGACGGCGTAGGAGCCGTACGTCATCCGGTCGTCGGTGGAGAACCCGTAGCTGTCCGCGGGGAAGCCCGGACGGTGGTACTCGGCCCAGAGGAACAGCGGGGTGGCTACGGCCCGGATGGCAGCGGCCAGGAGCATGACCGGGAAGAAGACGGCAACCATCACCTGCAGGACACGGGCCAGGATCGGCTTGGCCTTCCCCGCCCGTTCGCGTTCCTCAGCCCGGCGGCGGGCCTCCTCGGCGGAGATCTCGTCGTCGGCCGTGCGCGCATCCAACGGCTGGCCGGATTCGGCGCTGTCGGCGTCCGAGCGCTCGGCGTCCGTCTGTCCGGCGTCTGCGCGTCCGGCGTCTGTGCGTCCGGCGTCTGTGCCTTCCACGGCCGCGGTCTCCAGAGCGGCGGTTTGAGGGTTCGGATCCGCTGAAGACGTGACGCCTGCTGCCGCTACGGCAGCCGCTGATGCCCCGGCTGCAGCAGAGCCGTCTGCGGCCCCGGTGTCCTTGGCTGCGCCGGTGTCCTTAGCTGGCGCCGCCGCTGGGGAGTCGCCCATGGGTGCATCAAGTGCGCCGGCCTGTTCGGTCTCCTCCGGGGAGAGCTCTCCATAGCCGCTGACGTCGGGCATGGTGCTGGCCCGCCGCATCGGCAGGGTGCTGCGCTGGGCCAGGGAGGGATGGCCGCCCGGTACCACGTCGGCCTCGGCCGCCCCGGCGTCCCGCTGCACCGCTCGTGCGTCACCGGCAGCGTCCGCTGCGGGTGACGCGTCAGCAGGGGCGGTTCCGGCGGCGTCGGCGAAGGCAGCGTCCCAGTCCTCGTGGTTTGAGCCGTCATCGGCAAGACCGGCTGCGGTGCTGCCGTTGGCCGCGGGCGCAGCTGCGGCGCCGTCGTCGGCCGCAAGCGCAGCCGTTTCGGTTCCCACCGCATGCTCTCCGCGCACAATGGTCTCGCTGGCATCGCTGAGGCTGTCCGGGCTATGGCGGTTCTGCCCGGGACGGGTACGCTCCGGTTCGGCGGAGCCTCCGGACGTCGGGTGCTGCTGGGGGGTATCGTCCTGGCTTGCCACTACTTCCTCTTTCACTTCCCTGGCCTGTCTTCATGGCCTGTTTGCGGAGACCGGTGCGCTTTCCGGCTCCCATCCTTCTTCGACCCTACCGGGCAAGCGCATCATGACGGCGCCGCCACCCCGGGGCCCGGCGCGGACTGCGCGGACCGTTACCTATTTGGTTCCTTGAGCAGCGGGATGAGTGCCGGCATGACGGCTCACGCGGTGCGCAGGACATCCCCGGTGTCCCGCCTGGACAGGTCTCCCCGGTGCCCTGCCCGGTAGGCCCGGCCGCCCAGAATAAGCGTGTAGGCCCAGTAGGCGGCAAGCAGTGCTGCTCCGATGCCGATCCGCAGCCAGGTCGGCATCGACGATCCGGTGACAAAGCCCTCCACCAGCCCGGACAGGAACAGCACGATCACCAGGCCCAGGGCCACGGTGAACAGTGACCGCCCCTCGGCAGCCAGTGATGCCGCGCGGGTCCGCCGGCCGGGCGCCACCCAGGCCCAGAAGATCCGCAACCCTGCGGCCACGGCAATGAACACTGCCGTCAGCTCCATCAGGCCGTGCGGCAGGATCAGGGAGAAGAATTGGCCCAGCTCGCCGTAGGCAGCCATGACGCCGCCAGCGGTTCCGACACCCATGGCGTTTTGGTAGAGCACAAACGGGCCCCAGATCCCGGTGATGCCGAAGGCTACGGCCTGCAGTGCTATCCACGCATTGTTGGTCCAGACCAGTCCGGCGAAGGAGGCCGCGGGGTTCTCCGTGTAATAGGCCGCGAAGTCCTGCTCGACGTACTGCCGGATCTCGCTCTCCGACCCCAGAGTCGCCGCGATGACCCCCGGCGTGGTGGCGGCCCAGATTCCGGCCAGCACGGCGATCAGGATGAAGACGGCACCCACGGCAACCGTGAGCCACCGCACCCGGTAGAAGCCCGCCGGCAGCGCGAAAACGAAGAAGTGCACCAGGTCCTCGGCGACATTGGACCGGGCACCGGTGAAGCGGGTCCGTGCCCGGGACAGCCGCATGGACAGGGTGGCGGAGAGGGGGCTCTCGGGGGCCACGGAACGGACCATGGACAGGTGGGCCGAGGTCCGCTGGTAGAGGCGCAGCAGCTCATCGGCTTCCTCGCCGCTGAGCCGGCGCCGCCCGGCAAGCTCGTCCAGCCGCTGCCAGTCGGAGGCATGTACGGCGCTGAAGGATTCCATATCCACGCTTACACCCTAGCGCCCGCCTGCTGGGTACAGTGGACTTTCCATCGCAGCGCCGGCCAGGAGGAGAACCGTGAGTTCGATCGTCACCGGAGAGGCAGTGGTCCTGGAGCTGCGGCCGGCGTCGTTTGCCGCCCGCGCCCTGAGCTCAATCATCGATGTCTTTGTCCAGCTCCTGCTGCTTTTGGCGCTGCTGGTGCTGTTCGCGCAGACGTTGAGCGAATCACTGGATCCCGCGCTGGGCCGGGCACTGATCCTGGTCATCGTGGTGCTGGTCCTGGTGGTGGTTCCGGTGGCTGTGGAGACGCTGTCCCGCGGCAAGTCGCTGGGCCGGCTGGCCATGGGACTGCGGATAGTGCGTGACGACGGCGGGGCGGTGCGCTTCCGCCACGCGTTTATCCGCGGCATGGCCGCCGTGCTGGAAATCTACCTGACCGCCGGGTCCCTTGCCTTTGTGGTGGCGTTGTTCAATGAGAAGTCCAAGCGTCTCGGGGACCTGATGGCCGGAACGTACGCCCTTCGGGAGCGGGTGGGCGCTCCCGCACCTGTGCCGGCCGTGATGCCGCCGGCCCTGAGGGGCTGGGCCGGGCTTGCCGACATTGGCCGGCTGCCCGATGCCCTGGCCCGGCGGGTGTCGCGTTTCCTGGACCAGAGCGCCAGGCTCTCCCCGCGCTCCCGTGCCGCTTTGGCCGCGGAGCTGGCGGCGGAGGTTGCTGCTTTCGTCTCGCCGCAGCCTCCGCCCGGCACTGCCGCCGGAGACTATCTCCGCGCGGTCATGGTCGAGCGGCGCGAGCGCAGTTTCCGCGCCCTGACCCGGCAGCGGGAGCAATCGGAGAGGGTCGGGCGCCGGCTGCACCGGCTGCCCTTCGAGCAGTAGAAGCCGCCCCTACTGCTTGGGCTGGCTGACCCACTCCGCCCAGGGCACGTTCCAGTCGCCGAAGCCGTCCCAGACAAACATGGGTCCGTAGCCGGTGTTCAGGACCTGGACCACGTCGCCGGCGTCGAAATTGTCGTACATGTATTTCGCGCCCTCGGGACTCATCCCGATGCAGCCGTGGGACACGTTCATCACGCCCAGGATGGACTGGGCGGCAGGCAGTGCCTCGTGGATGAAGGCCCCGCCCTGGGACAGGCGGGAGGCGTTCTTGGCGGTGACCGGCTCGTAGTAGTCCTTGTCGCCGGGCTTCAGCCCGATCGACTCGGCCCGGAACGGGATGGTTTCGTGCTGGTCCATGATCACGTGGTAGCCGATGGTGGAGGGCCAGTCCTGGGTGCCCAGCGTGACCGGGAAGGTCCGCGTGAGCACGCCATCGATGTAGACGCGCATCATCTTGTCTGCGTTGTCCACGACGGCCAGCCGGGTGTTGTGCGTGGTGAAGCTGGCGGTTTCGTTGAAGTTGCCGATCATGCCGTTGCCGAAGTCCACGCCGAACAGCTGCATATCCACGGTCACGGTGCTGTTCGGCGCCCAGAACTCCTCGGCCCGGTAGCGGACCTTTGTGTCGCTGATCCAGTAGAACGCCCCCACCTGCCCGGAGGTCGAGGTCACGGTGATGGCAGCTTCCACAGCGGGCTTATTGAGGACGGGTTCGCTGAAGCTCAGCTCGATCGGCTGTCCGGTGCCCACGGTGGAGCCCGAGGCGGGGTACATGAAGGCGTTGGCCTCGTTGGCCTCGGAAACGGTGGTGAACTTCCGGGTCTCGGTGCTGGTGTCGCCGTTGGCGTCGGCCAGCGTGTATTTCAGGGCGTAGGCGGTGTTGAAGGCCAGTTTGCCGGACGCGGTCCAGACTGTGCCGCCGGCGCTGAGCTCTCCCGGGACCGGCTCGCCGCCGGATTCAGGGGCCAGGACGGCGGACTTCACGGTCCCTTCGCTCACGGTGATGACCGGGGCGGTGACCGGATTGACTTCGACCGCTCCGGCGTCCGGCGTCACCACTGCCACCGGTTTGGGGACGGCAGGCTTGCTGGGGCTGGCGGAAGCGGAGGTCGAGGACTCCGAGGCCCCGGTGCCGGTCCCGCCCGTCCAGGATGAGGCCGTGAAGGCTGCTGCGCCGCCGCCCAAAAGCAGAACTCCGGCGACGACTGAACCGATAATCCAGCCTTTGCGGCTGTGTGAACCCTTTGCCATAACCATTACTTTCCCGGTGCTCTCGTTAAACGCGGAGCACGCTTGGCCCCCGGCACATTTTACGCCATCGGCCACCCGGCGGCCGTCCGTGTGTCGCGGTCCGGCCGCCGGTTCCAGTACCGGGTGGTGCTAGTAGCGGTAGTGCTCCGGCTTGAAGGGCCCGGCCACGTCCACGCCAAGATATTCGGCCTGGCTCTTGGACAGCTGCGTCAGTTCAACCCCCAGGGCGTCCAGGTGCAGGCGGGCCACCTTTTCGTCCAGCACCTTGGGCAGCACGTAGACCTGGTTGGCGTAGCCGCCCTCTTCCACGGACTTGCCGTGCTTGGTGAACAGCTCAATCTGCGCGATGGTCTGGTTCGTGAAGGAGTTGGACATGACAAAGGACGGATGTCCGGTGGCGTTGCCCAGGTTCAGCAGCCGGCCCTCGGAGAGCACAATGATGCTGCGCTGCGAGTCGGTTCCCTCATCGAAGATCCACTCGTGCACCTGCGGCTTGATTTCGACCTTGCGGATGCCCGGAACCTTGGCGAGTCCGGCCATGTCGATCTCGTTGTCGAAGTGTCCCACGTTGCCCACGATTGCCTGGTGCTTCATCCCGGCCATGTGTTCGGCCATGATGATGTCTTTGTTGCCAGTGGCGGTGATGAACATATCGGCGGAGCCAAGCACTGATTCCAGCCTGGCCACCTGGTAGCCGTCCATGGCTGCCTGCAGGGCGCAGATCGGATCGATTTCCGTGACGATCACCCGTGCTCCCTGGCCGCGCAGCGCTTCGGCAGCGCCCTTGCCGACGTCGCCGTAGCCGCAGACCACAACCACCTTGCCGCCGATCAGGGTATCGGTGGCACGGTTCAGTCCGTCCGGGAGGGAGTGCCGGATGCCGTATTTGTTGTCGAACTTGGACTTGGTGACCGAGTCGTTGACGTTGATGGCCGGGAAGAGCAGCTGCCCCTCGGCGGCGAGCTGGTAAAGCCGAAGGACGCCGGTGGTCGTTTCCTCGGTGACGCCGCGGATGCCCTTGGCGATTTCGGTCCATTTCCCCGGGTTTTCGGCCAGGGACTTACGCAGTACGTCCAGCACGATCGTGTATTCATGCGCGTAGTCCGGGTCGCCCTCGACCGGGTTCTCCGGCACGGCGCCCGCGGCTTCGAACTTCACCCCGTCGTGCAGCAGCATGGTGGCGTCGCCGCCGTCGTCCAGGATCATGTTCGGGCCGCCGGATCCCTCGGGCCAGGTCAGGATCTGCTGCGCCGTCCACCAGTATTCTTCCAGCGTCTCGTTTTTCCAGGCGAAGACCGGCACACCGGCCGGTTCCTCCGGGGTTCCGGAGCCAACGACGACGGCGGCTGCGGCCTCGTCCTGGGTCGAGAAGATATTGCAGGAGGCCCAGCGGACTTCCGCGCCCAGGGCGGTGAGGGTTTCGATCAACACGGCCGTCTGCACGGTCATATGCAGGGAGCCGGCGATCCGCGCCCCCTTCAGCGGCTGGGAGGGACCGAATTCACGGCGCAGGGCCATGAGGCCTGGCATCTCATGCTCGGCCAGGCGGATCTGGTGGCGTCCGGCTTCGGCCAGGGACAGGTCGGCAACTTTGAAATCGATACTCACGCGGAAGATCCTCAGTTTGGAGTGTGTCGGATGCTTAAACTGTGGCCCGAGGGGCCAGCAGCACGGGAATTCCTTCTTCCAAGGCGTACCGGAGGCGGGCGCCGGAAGCATCCGGAACGGTCGAGACCAGCCAGCCGTCCTCCTCCTCCAGCGCGGAGCCGGTCACGGGGCAACGCAAAACGGCCATGATATCGGCACTGAGTTTAGCCATGGGGGTAACCGCACTTCCTTGGATACGTAGATGCCGCCTGTAAAAAGCGCGGCGCAGGGACCCCAGACTATCCTTTAGCTGCCGGCCGGCGCTGCGGTCAGCTCTGTTCGGGCAGCATCCGCAGGTGTGAGCGGCGGCCGCCGACAGCATCAGCGGGCGGTTCCAGGGCGTGCCGGCCGGAACGTTTGGGTGCCTCTGCAACGGGCTCTTCTGCGGCGGCTTCCCGCACGGCGTCCACGAGTGCGGAGAGATCATCGCGGCTGGCGCTGCGGGGCTGTCCGGAGAGGTTCAGCCTGAGGACTTCCCACCCCAGCGGGACCGTCAGGCGCGCGGCATGGGCGCTGCACAAATCGTAACAATGGGGTTCGGCGTAGGTGGCAAGCGGCCCCAGCACGGCAGTGGAATCTGCATAGACGTAGGTCAGGGTGGCAACAGCTGCCTGTCGGCACGCTGATCTTGAGCACAGTCTTAAGGATTCCACGGAGGATTACTCTACCCGCCCGGGGAACGATGCCCGGGCAGGCTCGCCGGTGAGCACCCCTGCATAAATGCCGCGGGCACCCCGCCAAAAATGCAGTGCCGTGACCGGGGCGCAGCGGTTACAGTTCTTGTATGTCCACCGGAGAAACCTTCAGGGTGTACCTCGGCCCCGAGAATGGCCTGCCGGCTGATCCCCCGGTGACCGGCCCCGCCGACCCCTCCGCTCCCCCGGCCGCCGGACCTGGCACGCGGGCCTCAGTACGCCCGCGCCCCTATCACCGCCGCCGCCGCAACCGGCACGGACGCGGATTGCGCGGGGAGCTGGTTCCCGCACATCTGGCCGGATTCAGGTCCCGCTCGGAACGCTTCGACCTCTGGGTGCTGGAATCGGCCCAACGGCTGGAGCGGCTCTGGGGCGAGAGCATCCAGTCCTACCAGTTCGTGGTGCAGGACATCCCGCCTGGCCTGGAGGAACTTGCCCGGACCGGTGGCCACATCCCCTGCGCCGCCGGCGCACCCGCGGAGGGTCCCCGGCCTGCCGTAATCACCGTGTACCGGCATCCGGTAGAGTCGGCGGCCCGCGGCCTGGTTCCGGTCAGCGAGCTGATCCACGACGTGGTGGTGGAGCAACTTGCCCTGCTCATGGGAATGGATCCCGAAACGGTGGACCCGACCTATGGCCGGTTCCGTCCGTTCTAGCTGTCCTCAGTAGCCGAGCCCCACCGGAACACTCAGGCCGCCCACATTGCCCTTGGGCAGCGGGAGCACCGAGACACCGGCATCTCCGGAGGTGAGGACCTGGGCACCGTACACGGCGTCTCCCGTGGTGCTCACCAGCAGGGCAGCAAGGTCGGAGCCCACGTCGGCCGGCTTCACGGCAACGGTCGAACCGCCCTTGACCGCCACGACGCGCTCTTCCTTCAGGCTTCCATCCTTGCCAACCCCGGTCAGGCGCACTTCAGCGGCACCGGACGGCGCGGCAAACGACAGCACAGACTCGGCCCCTTCCGTCAATACCGCCAGGTGCTCACTGCCCAGGCGCTCACCGGCCGGCGCCACGGCCAGATCTACCGGGGCGTCCTCCTTGGCGCCCCGGCCGGTGACCGCTGCGGCCACCACCGATACGTCCGCTGTCACCTCCACCGCGTAGGTTCCCTCCGGCAGGGAGTCCAGCGGCAGCTGGCCGACGCCGCCGGCGGGAACGGTAAAGACTCCGCCTCCGGGCACGCTCACGTCGCCGCCGGCGTCGAGGATCCGGACCGAGACCACCGCGTTGGTACTGCCGGGAACGGCGACCTGCAGGGCCGGAGCGACCGATTCGTAACCGCTCTGGGCTGCAACCTTCTTGGTATCAGCGGGGTTCTGGATCCGGACACCACTGATCACCTGCTGTGGCGACGCGGGGGTGGCCGGCTGGATCAGCTCCACGCCTCCGGGCGTGACACCGCGCAGGATGCTCTGCTGCACCAATGCGGTAACCGGCCCGCCTGAGGTGCGCACCCGGACGGCGAGGCTGGCCTCGTTCGCGGCCAGGCCGGCCAGGACAATCTGCTTGGTTTCGCCGGGCGGAACCAGGATTCCACGGCTGCCCGCACCCTCCTCTATCCGTCCTTTGGAACCGTAGAGTTCCAGGTCAGCGGTGGCTGCGCTTTCGGAGGGATTGGTCAGGCGCAATACAGCCGTGGCGCCCACAGTGGTGCGGGCACCCATCAGCCACATGTCGTTGCCCGGAGACTGGCAGTTTGCCGCGGCGAGACCGGAAAGGTCCCCGTCGGTGGCGCTGAACCCCACCACGGCGTTGGCCGTGGCCTGCAGGGTGCCGGACGGTTCGGCGCTGAGCAGCGTGGTGTCCGAGACGGAGAAGCCGTTGAGGACCCCGGCGCTGCGGACCCCGGCAAGCGGCCGGGCATCGGGCACGTTTTCAGCGATGGCCTTGATTGAAGTGGTGGCATCAGGCTGAAGCAGCTCGGACACTGGAACGGGGTTCCCCGGACCGCTGAGCACCACGGCACTGAGATTGGTCTTCGCTGATTCCGAAACCGGGCTGAACTGGGGATCCGTTCCGGCCACGCTGCCCGTCAGCAGACGCAGGGGCGCCGGGCAGACAGCTGTCAGTGGGCCCGCGGGCACATCTGCCGCAGCGATGTCCACCGGGCCGCCGGCCTCGCCGGTGGGAACCACCAGGGATCCGGCCACTACGGCGCCCGCGGCGGCAAGGACCAGCACGCCGGCCGCTGCCGTTGCCGCCCGCTGCCGGCGCCGCTTGCGGATTTCACTCCGGCCGCCTGCCTGGACGTTGCCCGTGGGAGCGGACTTCTCCGGGGCGTTTTCCTTCTGCCCGGAGAATTCCTGCGGGTTTTTCTGGCTCATCAGTGCTTTCCTTCGCGCGTGCCGGGTTCCCCGGAGGCCCCTATGCTTGCCCGGGAGTCCGAGCGGCTTTGCCCGGGAGGAAGCGTTTCTGCCGCCGGTACCGTGTCGGCAGCGGCAGCGTGGGTGTCGGCGCCGGCGGCCGGCGAACCGGTTGCCTTCCGTCGGACCGGTTCCTGCCTGCCGGGCAGACGGAGGGTTCCGGTGCGGGTGCGGGTCGGCACTGCCAACAGCACGGTCAGCGCCAGGACCAGCGCCTGGCCGGCACCCAGCCAGGGTTCCCAAACCGATCGGTATTGGACTTCGAGTTCCCCGCCGGAGGAGGGAAGTTCAAAGGCCTGTGCCCAGCCCTGCGTGGTGGCCGGCAGCTCCGAGCCGTTCAGCGTGGCCTGCCAGCCGGTGTCGGAGCGTTCGGAGAGGACCAGGAGCCGACCTTCTTCTCCTTCAGGGATGCTGGTCCTGACGCCGGTGCGCTGTGAAGGCACCACGGCCTGGACGCTGCCGTCTGCGGCGATGATGCGGACCCGGCCGGTGTCTTCGGACAGTGACTCGGTGCCCTTCTCATCCAGCGTTCCGACCACGCGCCACAGCCAGCCCGAACCAGTCTGCCCCACCGGAGCCAGGCCCGGTACGGAATCCATCTTGCTGGCCAGCAGTTCGGCCGAGGTATCGGACTGTTGCAGGACGACGTAGCCCGCACCCAGCCGGGAGAGCTCCGCGCGGGGGTCCACTCCGGTGCCGGCAGTGATCATCGCGACAGCGCGCCTGAGGTCGGCACTGGCGTCATCGTCGAGGGCCAGACCTTCCCCGTTCACGGGACCGGTGATGGTTCGTGCAGCGTAGATCGCCGAGAGCCCGTCAAGGGTCGTACCGCCGTCGCGCATCAATGCTGCGGTGACATTGTCGTTCGCATCGGTGCGCAGCAGCAGGGTTTGCGTGCGGTTGCCGCTGTTTCCCTTGTCCGCGGCGGTGGCAGGCAGTGTCCGTTCCGCTGTCGCGGAGACCAGCGGCAGGGCGCCGTGAACGCCGTTGCTGCCGTCAGCCACGGTGGTACCCGTGGCCAGCGGCACGCTCCACAGCACCAGGCCTGCGGCCGGACCCAGCGCCAGCACCATGCCCAAGAGCACGGCGGTTGGACGGCCGGACGGCCGGGTCCGGCCCGAAGCGTCCGCCCGGCCGGCGCCCGAAGCGGCGCGGGAGGGTCTGTTCAGCAGGGCGTCGCCGGCCAGGAGCGCTGCGCACAGCTGCAGCAGGACGGCGGCCGAAACCAGGGGGCCGGGGAACGGCGTGACCAGCACACCCGGCGCGGTGCCGGTGGCGACGAAGGCGGACAGCGCGCTCAAGGCCAGGGCGGCGAGGCTCAGGCCCCACGCCAGCCGGGCCGCGGCCGTGCGGGGTCCGGTAAAGAGTGCGGCGGCGGACAGCAGCAGGACCGGAGCTCCGATAACCAGCGCCAGTACCAGCGCCCACGGCCCTGCGGGCAGGAAGCCCAGCATCGGCAGCGGGCCGTTGATGTCGAATGCGGCCGGGAAGCCCAGCAGTTGCTGCCACAGCTGTGCGGGATCAAAGCCGAGCGGAACACCGGGATCAGCCAGCAGGGCCCGTGGCCGGTCCAGCGTGGACAGCGCCACGGGAAGCAGCAGGGCCGCAGACGGCAGCAGGGACCACCACAGGGTCCGGGCCCGGCGGCGCAGCCGCAGCGACACCACGAGGACGGCAACGGCCGCAAGGAGGAACAGCGTCGGCGCGGCGGCAGTGACTGCTGCCAGCAGCAATCCCGCAGCGGCGGCGGCGGTCCAGCTCGGCGCGCCGGTGCCGGCGGTCTCGGACGCCGGGGCGGCGGGTTGTCCGCTTCCCACGGCACGAGCCATCGCCAGGACGATCAGGGGCAGCAGGATATGGGCGATCAGTGCGCCGAGCCGGCCATCTCCCAACGCGGCCAGGAGAGCCGGCGCGGAGCCCCAGAACAGAGCGGCCCAAAAGCGCAGGCCACGGCGCCGGGTGAAGGCGCCGGCCGCAAACCAGGCGCTGAGCCCGGCCAGCGGCAGGGCGGTCAGCACCAGGGCGACGACTGCGGTGTTTGTCTGGCCCAGGCCGGCGGCGCCGAGCAGCCACAATACATAGTCGAAGGGGTCGCCGTGGCCGGGATATCCGGATCCGAGTTCAATCCACCAGGTGGAGGCGTTGGCGAAGATCGCGCCGAGGCTGTCGGACAGCGGCAGCAAGGCTCCTCCGGCCAAGGCCGGAGCGCTGACAAACCGGTACATGCCGATCAACGAGGCAGCTAGCAGCAGCAGGACTGCGGCAACGGCGCCGACCCCCACCCAGGTCCGGGACGGTGCTGCGAGCGAGGCGAAGTCGTCGTTGGAGTCGCCGCTGGGTTCCAAGGACCCGGCATCCCGGCTGGTACCGGCCAGCCCGGTATCGCCGGTTCCGGGCACGAGGCCCGGGAAGTCCCCCGCCGGTGCCGTGGGATCAGATTCGAACAGGGACCGGCGGTGTTCGCGGACCTCGCGCCGGCCGCTGCGCAGTGCGTTGACGGCGCTGCGCGGCCGGGTCCGGGTGGCTGCGGCGGCACGGCGTGAGCGGTACAGGTCCACCGGGCGCAGGACGGCGCCGATGCTGGAGGTCAGGGAGCCGACGGCGTACCCGGGATCCTTGGCCAGCATGCCAAGGAAGAGCCGGCCGAAGCCGCCCAGGACTGCCCCGACGGCGAGGAAGGGCACCTGCCACAGGGCTGCATGCTTGAGCCGGAGGAAGATTTCGGCCCGTCGGGAGGCCCGGGCAGAGGCGGCGGTGTTGGGCCGGTTTCCGGCATGGCGCACCCTGGCAGCCGGAACGACGACGACGCGGTGCCCGGCCAGGCGGTTGCGCCAGCACAGGTCTATGTCATCGCCGGTGCCGGGCAGGGCGGGGTCGAAGCCGCCCAAGGCGTCCCAGACGTCCCGGCGGACCATCATGCCGGCTGAATTCACGGCGAAGATATCGCTGCGGGCGTTGTACTGGCCCTGGTCCAGTTCGTCAGCGTCGATGAGGGTGACGCGTTCGGCCCACCGGCTGATGGAAACTCCGACGTCCACGAGCCGCCGTTCGTTCTCCCAGTCCACCTGCTTGGTGCCGGCAATGGTGACCGAGGGAGCGCGCTCCACGGCCAGGAGAAGTTCCTCGAGTGCCTCCGGGGCGGGGGCTGAATCATCGTGGAGCAGCCAGAGCCAGTCCACGGTTCCGTTCTCCGCGGCGGGGGGAAGCTCGGCAAGGCCTGCGCGCACTGCTTCGCCGAAGCCGCTTCGGGCCGGGACGGTCACTATGGGGCTTCCGGACGGCAGCCCCTGCAACAGCAGAGCTGCCGAGGCATCGGCGGACCCGGCGTCGACGCCGATACAGAAATCAGCTGGCCGGGTTTGGCCGGCCAGCGCGGTGAGTGTTTCGGAAAGGTACTGTGCGCCGTTGTGGGCTACAACAACGGCGCAAACACGAACGTGCGAAGGAATTAGACTGCCTGCTTTCGAAGCCGGCGGCGTTCTCGCTCGGAGAGGCCGCCCCAGATACCGAACCGCTCGTCATTTGCCAGCGCATATTCCAGGCACTGGGAGCGCACGTTGCAGGCCGCGCAGACCTTTTTGGCGTCCCGGGTGGAGCCGCCCTTTTCCGGGAAGAAGGCTTCGGGATCCGTTTGGGCGCACAGGGCGTCGGACTGCCAGCCGAGTTCACCGCCGTCGTCGTAGTCATTGCCCAGGCCCGGCAGGCCAATCCAGACGGGGCGGGAGTCCTTTTCCGCCGGCGCGGGAAAGAGGGCAACGGGAGGATCCAGGAGCAGATCCTGCTCTTCAGTGTCCGGCGCCAGGGCCTCATGGGCCGCGAGGAAGGCGGTGGCCTGGTCTTCAAGGCCCGCCGCATCCCGGCGGTACCGCTCAGCCGCACCGGGGTCTGCGGGGTCCACATACCAGTCCACAGGCACGCCCCGAGAGCCGTAGCTCGCTGATGCCTGTGCGGCAATGGACTGATCGTGCGTGTATTCTGCCTGCCCCATGGAAGTCCTCCCGGTGTTATTGTCCCTGCAGCGGATCTTGAGCCGCGCCAGGCACAATCAGCCTGCGTGGAATGCATATCGGTGGTGGATTGCCGGAACAAATCCGATTCACCTAATTACACGCGTGTAATACGATGCCGTCAAGCTGTTTCGGCATCCTATAGAGTCAAGTCCGCGGATCCGGGGCACGCCACGCCCGGATTTCAGCCCGCTTCCCCGGCGCGCCGCTATTGCATTTGCCGGGATCAACACCGATTTTTGCGCACCTACGTAAGTTCCGCGCCACACCATGTCCACGAAATGAGACTCCATGCCTGCACAGCCATCCGTCCCCGCCCTGCTGTCCACGCTGCGTACCCGCCAAGCCACGTCCCCGGCGCTGATCTGGTACGGACCCTCAGGAGAGCGGATCGAGCTGTCCGGCAAGGTCATGGACAACTGGGTGGCGAAGACGTCCAACCTGCTGGTTGACGAACTTGACGCCGAACCGGGCATCCGGATCCGGCTTGATCTGCCGGCACATTGGAAGACCCTGGTCTGGGCACTGGCTGCCTGGCAGACCGGGTGCACGGTCCAGCTCGGCGAACCTGCGCATCCAGGCGGTGCGGCCGCAGACGTTGCCGTTTCGGACGTTACCGTGACCGCGTCCCAGGAGCTGCTCGACACCGCCGGCGGCACCGTGGTGGCCGTGGCGCAGGGCGCCCTGGAGCTGCGCTGGCCCGGAGACCTTCCGGCGGGGGCAGTGGATTACGCGGCGGAGGTGCGCAGTTATGCCGACACCTACCTGTCCGGGGAGGAAGCAGAGGAGGGCTATACAGCGCTGCACAGTTTCCTGGGCTCGGGCCTTAACCTCAGCTACGGCCAGCTGGCCGAAGCGGCCGACGGCGGCACGCGCCAGACGCTGCTCATCCCCGCCTCCGTGGACCTGCCGTCGGTGCTCACTGCGGCGCTGCGGACCTGGGCTGCCGGCGGCACCATTGTGCTGGCGGCTTCAGAAGTGGAAGTGACCGAGCGGCTGCTGGCCGCCGAGCGGATTACGGCGCGGCTTCAGGCCTAGTCGGCTCGGCTTCCATGCTGGACCCTGCGCCGCCGGCGCGGAAACCGCTGCTGGTGCTGCCGGGAGTGGTTTCGGCCTCCATAGGGCGTGCCGGATTCTTGGAACCGGCATCATCGAGCAGCTCGTGGTCTGTCTGGAAGCCGGGCTCGTCGTCCAGCTCGGCATTGAAGACCCAAAAACGGTAGGCGAAGAACCGCAGGATCGTAGCCACACCGATGCCAACGACACCGGCGAATCCGAGCCACTTCGCGTCAGTGATGCCCAGCGGGTACTGGGCGATCCAGGTGAAGCCGCTGGAGATGATGATGCCCACACCGTTAATGATGAAGAACAGCACCACTTCACGGGTGATGTTCGCCTGGCGCCGGTGGCGGAAGGTCCACAGGCGGTTGGCCACCCAGGAGAAGAGGGTTGCCGTGCAGGCGCTGATGATCCGGGCCTTGGTGGCGCTGCCGTCCAGGGGTCCGTGGAGCAGGATCCACCAGAGGCCGTTGTCCAGGACGAAGGCGAAGGCGCCCACGGTGCCGAACTTGGATACTTCCCGCCAAAACAGGGAGAAAAGGCCTCTGAAACGCGTGGACAGTGATGATAACAAGGGTTCCTCCGAGGCCGTTGGTGCGCCGCTGGCCGGGATTGCCTGAGCTGGACACAAGAATCCGCCGCACATTGAAGGCAGACGGTAAGGCTCAATGTTACCTCCGGTTTGCGGGCGTTTGCTGAAGACTGGGCCCGCGGCGGAGGCGGTGAAGGGGTTTTCTGTCTCTTTTCGGTAACCTTGGACCGTGAACTTCCCTATTATTGGCGTTGTCGGCGGCGGCCAGCTGGCCCGGATGATGGCCCCGGCTGCAACAGCCCTCGGTTTTGATCTTCGAGTCCTCGCTGAGGGAGCTGATGCGTGCGCCGTACCCGCCGTCGCCCGGGCAGTTGTGGGTGACTACACCGACCTGCCGACGCTTTCCGCCTTCGCCGCGGACGTCGACGTCCTCACCTTTGACCACGAGCATGTCCCTGCAGAACATCTGCGTTCCCTCGCCGCCGCCGGGGTGAATGTCCAGCCCTCCCCCGAGGCGCTGATCCATGCACAGGACAAGCTGGTCATGCGCGCCGCAGTGGAACGCCTCGGCCTGCCCAACCCGCGCTGGGCCGCCGTGGCCGGCACCGCCGAACTGGTGGACTTCGGCAAGGCGATCGGCTGGCCCGTGGTGCTGAAGACTCCGCGCGGCGGCTACGACGGCAAGGGCGTGCGGATTATCGCGGACGCCGAGGAAGCCCTCGCAGCTGCAGACTGGTTCACCGGAGGCCCCCTCCTGGCCGAAGAAAAGGTTCCGTTCAGCCGTGAACTGTCCGCCCTGGTGGCCCGCACGCCGGGCGGAACCGCAGTGCCATGGCCGGTGGTCCACTCCATCCAGGTGGACGGCGTGTGCGACGAAGTCATCGCTCCGGCCCAGGACCTGGACCCGTCGGTCGCCGCCGCGGCCCAGGCAGCTGCCCTGCGGATCGCCGCCGAACTGGGCGTCACCGGCGTGATGGCGGTTGAGCTCTTCGAGACCCCGGGGCGGGGCGAGGGCTTCCTCATCAACGAACTGGCCATGCGGCCGCACAACTCCGGGCACTGGACCATGGACGGCTCGGTCACCGGGCAGTTTGAGCAGCATCTGCGGGCAGTCCTTGACCTCCCGCTGGGCGCCACGGACGTGCTCGGCGACGTCGTCGTCATGAAGAACTATCTGGGCGGTGCCAACGAGGATCTGTTCAGCAGCTATGCTCTTGCACTGGCTGCCGAGCCGGCAGCCAAAATCCACGCTTACGGCAAAGCGGTCCGCCCGGGCCGCAAGATCGGGCATGTCAATGTGGTGGGCCGCAGCGCTGCGGACCTGCCCCGGGTACGGCGGAGCGCGGAACACGCGGCCGCCATCCTGCGCGACGGCACCGATTCCCAGAAGGAGAACTCATGAGCATCCGGAACACCCCACTGGTCGGGCTCGTCATGGGTTCGGACTCCGATTGGCCGGTGATGGACGCAGCCGCGGCCGCCCTGGCAGAGTTCAACATCCCCTACGAGGCCGACGTCGTTTCGGCCCACCGGATGCCGCTTGAAATGATTGAGTACGGCCAGCAGGCGCACCGCCGTGGCCTGCGCGTGATCATTGCCGGTGCCGGCGGCGCCGCGCACCTGCCGGGCATGCTGGCAGCGGTGACCCCGCTGCCGGTGATCGGTGTTCCGGTACCGCTGAAAACCCTGGACGGCATGGATTCGCTGCTCTCCATCGTGCAGATGCCCGCCGGTGTGCCGGTGGCCACTGTCTCCATCGGCGGAGCCCGGAATGCAGGACTGCTCGCGGTGCGGATCCTTGCCGCCGGCACCGATCCGCTCGCTGCCCAACTCCAGCAGCAGCTGCTCGAGTTCGCCGCGGGGCTGCGGCAGACCGCGCTGGCCAAGGGTGCGAAGCTGCGCACCGCCGTCGGCACCGACTAGGACAGGTCAATGGGTCAGAAGAACATGCATCACGACGGCGCCGGAATGCTCACCGATCCGGTGCGCAATCCGCAGACTGCGCCTTCCGGCGTTCGCACCAAGCGGGCTTTCATCCTCCTGCTGCTGACCCTCGTCCTGCCCGGGTCCGCCCAGGTGGTAGCCGGTAACCGGAGGCTCGGCCGGCGCGCACTGCAGGTGACCTTCACCGTCTGGTTCTTCCTGGCTGCTGCACTGGTCCTGGCGCTGACCGACAGGGCGCTGCTGGTGAACATTGTCACCAATGGCTGGGCCTCCTTCATCCTGATGGTGGTCCTGGTGCTGCTGGCCGCAGGCTGGGCGCTGCTGTTCCTGAACACGTTGCGCATCATCCGGCCACCCCTGCTGGAGCGGCGGATGCGTCCGCTGGTCGCCGGGCTGCTCGCCGTCCTGATGGTCGGCACCAGCGGCGGCCTGGCCTACGGCGCGTACATGCTCAACGTCAGCCGGAGCGCGTTTGGCACCATCTTCGCCTCCGGCCCCTCGCTTGATCCAGTCGACGGCCGCTACAACTTCATGCTGATGGGCGGCGACGCCGGCGAGGACCGCACCGGCCTGCGCCCGGACAGCATGTCGGTGATCAGCGTGGATGCCAAAACTGGTAAGTCCATCACCTTCAGTCTTCCCCGCAACTTCCAAAATGCCCCGTTCCCGGCGGATTCTCCGCTGGCCGACATCTACCCTTCCGGGTACAACTGCGGCGACGAGTGCATCCTGAACAGCCTCTACCAGACGGTCATGGAAAACCACGCGGACCTGTATCCGGAATCCGCCGACCCCGGTGCCGAAGCCATGATGGATGCCGCGTCCGGCATCCTCGGGCTGGAAGTCCAGGCCTACGTGATCGTGGATATGGAGGGCTTCTCCACCCTGGTCGACGCGATGGGCGGCATCACCATCAACGCCGGCGGCTGGGTCCCCATCACCGCCGGTGAAATCCCCGGCACCAACCGGCACTACCCGCCGGACGGCTGGATCCCGCCAGGCACCCAGAAGATGGACGGCTACACAGCCCTCTGGTATGCCCGGTCCCGCGAATTCGTCACCGATTACCACCGCATCGCCCGCCAGCAATGCGTCCAGCAGGCCATGGTTGCCCAGCTCGATCCGGCGACACTGCTGACCCGTTTCCAGGCGATTGCCGCCGCCGGCGAACAGATCGTCAAGACCGACCTTCCGCAGGACCAGCTGGGCAGCTTCCTGGACCTGGCGCTGAAGGCCAAGGGACAGCCCATGGAGCGGCTGACCATCGGCCCGCCGGACTTCGGTACCGCGGCGGACAACTTTGTGACCTACCCGGACTTCGACCTCATCCATGCCCGGGTTGCGCAGATGATCTCCGGCCAGGCTGCGGCGGCGGAGGAAGTACCCGCAGAAGAGGCACCCGCTCCCGAGGCCCCGGCAGAAGAAGCGCCCGCTGAGCAGGCGCCTGCTGATGACAGCGCTGCCGCACCGGAGGCCCCCACTGACAACAGCACCGATATTGGTGCCGAGTCCGGTGCCGTCGCCGATCCCGGCACGGCACAGGAGGAGATCACGGTGGAATACCTGCAGTACCTGGCGGAAATCCAGGACGATGCCACCCTCAGCACGCTGCTGGACAACAACGGCGTGTGCAGTCCCGGGTAACCGCTCTCCTCGCCGTACCGTCCCAGCCGTCCGCCCGTCCGCCCACCCGTTCCGAAACGAGAGCCATGTACCTGCTGAACAACACACTGCGGCCCTACGGGTGGGGTTCACTGACGGCCATGGCCGAGCTTTTCGGCCGGGAGCCCTCGGGCCAGCCGGAAGCTGAGCTGTGGATCGGCGCCCACCCCGGCGCTCCGTCGGCCCTGGTGCCGCCGGTTCCGGCGGCACAGACACTCGATGAGCTGATCGCTGCGGATCCGCACCAGATGCTCGGCCGGGAGGCAGCGGAAACCTACGGCGATGTCCTGCCCTTCCTGGCCAAGGTCCTGGCGGCCGGGGCACCCTTGTCGCTGCAGGTGCACCCCACCGCGGAGCAGGCCCGTGCCGGTTTCGCCGCCGAGGATGCCGCGGGCGTGGACCGCGGAGCGCCGGAGCGCAACTACAAGGACCGCAACCACAAACCGGAAATGATCTTTGCGCTGACGCCGTTCGAAGCATTGTGCGGATTCCGCGCCCCCGATGAGGCCGCCGAACTCTTCCGCGCCGTCGTGCGCGCGGTAGACACGCGGGCAGAGGTGCCTGAACTGCTGACGTGGGCCGTAGCGGAACTGTCCAGTGGTCATGACCCCGCAGACCGGCTGCGGAACGTCTTCAGCACCCTGATCCAGGACGGTCCCGAGGTACGGCACACGGTCACGGTGGCCGCCGATGCCCTGGCCGCCGCCGATCCCGCGGACCTGGCACCGTTTGCGAAGGAACTCGTGACGGTGCTCGAACTGCACGTCTACTACCCCGCCGATCCCGGGGTGCTGCTGTCCCTGCTGCTGAACCGCGCGTCGCTGCAGCCCGGGGAGGCCGTGTACCTGCCCGCGGGCAACGTCCATGCCTACCTGAACGGCCTCGGCATCGAGGTGATGGCTTCCTCGGACAACGTCCTGCGCGGCGGGCTGACGCCCAAGCACATTGACGTTCCGGAACTGCTGCGGACCATCGATTTCCAGCCCCTGCCCGTGCCCGTGCTGGCGGCCGACTACACGCAGATGGGACAGGAGCTGTACCGCCCGCCGTTCGCCGAGTTCCAGCTCCAGCGGATTGAGCTGGAACAGCGCGCCCAGGACCAGGGCGAGGGCTACTCCCCTGCGGCGTCGATGTCAGGTTCCGATGTTTCCGTGCTGCAGAACGGGCCCACCATTGTCATCGTGGTCCGCGGCACTGTGGTCCTGGATTCGCCCAAAGGTGATTTGGTGCTGGAGACCGGGCAGAGCGCCTTCATTCCCGCAGCAGAGGCGCCGGTGATCGCCAAGCTCTCGGCACATTCGGCACAGCACGACGACGGCGCCCTCGCCTTCGCGGTGACCGTGGGCTCCCAGGGCCCCGATGCGGCCGGGCCCGTGGAGCCCCGCCTGGTTTTCTAGCCGCCTGCCGGGTTTCCGGGCCGGCATCTTCCATCGAGTGTTGACGTCGCGCCCCTCTCAGGCAGCTTTTTGGGCGTGATCCCGGCAATGGTCGAAGGCAAAGGGCGTGAGCTCGACACTCGCTGCCGAGTGCTGAGATCACGCCCCTATCCGGCCCCCGGCCACCCCGCGACCGGCCACGGAAGGTCAGCGGCGGAGTTTCGCCTTCGCAGCTGAAGCCAGTCCTCGCAGTTTCCGCAGCCCGTTCTTGGCCAGCGGCAGGGCAGTGGTGAAGACCGGGTACAGCGGGGACAGCGGCTTGTCCCAAGTGCCGGCCAGCTGGTTCTCGTGCTTGGCCCAGCCCATCTTGAATTTGGACACACCGTCATTGAGCAGCCCGTTGAAGTCGTAGCGGATGATCCCGCGTTCCTTCATTTCCGTGATGGCGTGCCATTTCAGCGCGTAGTTCGCCCTCAGGTGCTCGCCCTCCTCGGTCATGCCTCCGTACAGCTCAAACGCGGTATAGCCGCTGGTGGACAGCCACAGGAAGGCAACGACGTCGTTGCCACTGAACGCCGCATAAACCGGTGAGTCCTCGCCCAGGTTGTCGAAGATGTCCAGGTAGTAGCCGTCTTCGTGGATGCCGAAGCCGGCGCGCTCCGCGGTCTGCTTGTACACCGCCAGGCAGTTGGGGATTTCGGCGCGCGTGACGCGCCGGTACTCCAGCGCCTCGCGGCCGGACTTGCGGATGTACTGCCGGTGCTTCTTCGACATATCCGCGAGCAGCTCATCCTCGGTGCGGGACAGGTCCAGGATCAGGGTGCGGCCGATCAGGATGGTGTTGGCCGAGGGCCGGAAACCGGCTGCCGGCAGGCCGGCTACCAGGTCGCCGTCGGCATCCCAGTCCGGTTCGATGCTCAGTGCCACGGGGGAATGTGCAGACTTGATGTAGCCGGCGACGGCGTCGAGGACCTCGAGCTCGCGGCCGGCAACAGACTGGGGGCCCCGGGGAATGTAGGCGAGCGCCTTGAATGGGAACGGCAGCCGGCGCAGCAGCACCTGGGCGGCGCCCACCACCTTGCCGCCGTCGTCCGCCACCAGGAGGCGGTCAACGCTCCAGTTGTGCTCGGCCTTGGTCTTGCCCCACCCCCACAGCTGCTGCGGATGTCCGTTGAAACCGTTGACGGCTTCGTTCCAGCTGGCAGAGTCGGAGCAGGGTGTAACGCGCAGTGTCATGCTTTCCAGCCTACCGGGGATGCCCAGCCCGCCGGTGCGGCTGCTCTGTGGCACCGGCCACTTGCTACGCTCGACTATGACTACTTCATCCTTTGACACGCGCTCCGCGGCTCCCGGTTCCCGGGGTACCGATCTGGCCCGGCAGCTCACCGTCACCGTCTGTTTTGTCGTCGGCATTGTCGGGTCCATGATCGGCGTCGGGGTGTTCGGCGGCACCCCGATTGCCCAGGCCGCGGGCGGTGCGCTCAACGCCGATGCCACCTATCTCGCCCCGGCCAGCGGCGCATTCTCCATCTGGTCCGTGATTTACACCGGGCTCGGGGCCTACACAATCTGGCAGTGGCTGCCGTCCCAGCGCACCTCTGGCCGGCAGCGCTCACTCGGCTGGCTCGTCGCCGCGTCCCTGCTCCTGAACGCGGCGTGGATCCTCAGCGTCCAGGCCGGCTGGGTGGGAATCAGCGTGCTGGTCATTGTCGTCCTGCTGGCAGTCCTGGCGGCCTGCTTCGCCCGCTACTCACGCTCGCCGGCGGCTAACTGGCTCGAAGCCGTAGTGGTTGACGGCACGCTGGGGCTGTACCTGGGCTGGGTATCGGTGGCCACCTGCGCCAATGTTGCCGCTGCGCTCACCGACTCCGGGTTTGACGGCCTCGGCCTGGCTCCGGAGGTGTGGTCAATCGGCATCCTCGCGGTGGTGGCCGCTGTGGGCGTCGGCCTGGCCGCCTACGGGCGGGGCAGGCTCGCTCCGGCGGCCGCCCTGGCATGGGGCCTGTCCTGGATTGCGGTCTCCCGCCTCACCGGCGAACTGCTCTCCAGCGGCACCGCGGTCGCAGCCGTGCTTGCCGCCATCGCCGTGGTCCTCGCGGCCGGAACCTACCGGGTGCTGGGCCGTGGCCGGATCCGCCCGGCCCCGGCCCCCGCCCTCCCCTGACTCGTCCCTGAACCGCCCTTTGCGGCCCGCGGCGCCACAGTGCCGATCCTCGATGCGCTGTACCGGGATGAAAGCGAGTACGTCCGCCGTTCGGTCGCCACCTCGGTTCCGCTGGAGGGGAGTCCGCTTCACAGCCTCCATCCGCAACACCGGGTCAGGGCCCGCCCGTCTAGCCGTGGATTACATCGTGCATCACCGCAAAGCCAACGGAACCCAGACCGGCAAGACCTTCAAGCTGACCACCGCCACCCTGGGCCCCGGGGAAACCCTGGACGTCGCCCGCGAGCACTCGTTCCGGCCGATCACCACCCGCCGCTATCGTCCCGGCCCGCATGCCGTGACTCTGCAGGTGAACGGCGTCCCCTCCGCCCGGGCGGCCTTTGACCTACTCCCGGCACCTGCTGCCGCATCGGTGGGCAGCGCGGACAGGGCGGACAAGGCTGACAGGGCTGCCGACGGCGCTGTCCCGGCTGCCGTGCTGCTTCCCAGGATCCCCGGTGCGGATCAGGTTTGATAGCCTCCCCCGGAGCCCTCGTGCAGACTACGCATGCCTCTGCCTCCCCGGATCGTGCGGCGGTGGAACCGAGAGCGCAGCTCCGGCGGCTTTCAGTCAAAAACCCGCACCGAGAGTGCAGCTCTGGCGGCCAAAACACGAATTTGCCCACCACAGCTGCACACTCGGATCACGACTTTGGCCGTATCCCACCACAGCTGCACACTCGACGCTGAGCCGGCACACGGAAAAGCCCCGGAACCGCGTCCAAGCGGTTCCGGGGCTTTTGTGGCCGGCAAACGGCGGGAGCCTGCTCGCAGGCTTACTTCAGGCGTGCGTAGGACTCCCACTTGTGGGACTGGTGCTCGCCGTCGACCACGCGGATGGTGCCGGACTTGGAACGCATCACGATGGACTGCGTCAACACGCGGTCCTTCTTGTAGCGCACGCCGCGGACCAGGTCGCCGTCGGTGATGCCGGTGGCGGCGAAGTAGCAGTTGTCGCTGGTGACCAGGTCGTTGGTGGACATGACGCGGTCCAGATCGTGGCCGGCGTCGATGGCCTTCTGCTTCTCCTCATCGGAGGTCGGCCACAGCCGGCCCTGGATGACGCCGCCGAGGGTCTTGATGGCGCAGGCGGTGATGATGCCTTCGGGGGTGCCACCGATGCCCATCAGCGCATCGACGTCGGTACCCTCGCGGGCTGCGGCAATGCCGCCGGCGACGTCGCCGTCCATCAGCATCCGGGTGCGGGCTCCGGCGTCGCGGATTTCCTGGACCAGCGGCTTGTGCCGGTCACGGTCCAGGATCATCACGTTGAGCTGGTTGATCTTCTTGCCCTTGGCCTTGGCGATCAGGTGCAGGTTCTGCTTGACCGGCAGGCGCAGGTCCACCATGTCGGCGGCTTCGGGGCCGGTGATCAGCTTTTCCATGTAGAACACCGCGGAGGGATCGAACATGGTGCCGCGTTCAGCCACCGCCAGCACGGCCAGCGCGTTGTTGATGCCCAGCGCCGTCAGGCGGGTGCCGTCAATCGGGTCCACCGCGACGTCGCAGAGGGCTCCGGTGCCGTCACCGACGTGCTCGCCGTTGTAGAGCATGGGGGCTTCGTCTTTTTCGCCTTCACCGATAACCACAACGCCGTTGAAGGAGACGGTGGAGATCAGTGAACGCATTGCGTCGACGGCAGCGCCGTCGGCGGCGTTCTTGTCGCCGAACCCGACCCAGTGCCCGCCGGCGATGGCGGCTGCTTCGGTAACCCGGACCAATTCAAGCGCCAGGTTCCGGTCCGGCTCGTTGTCCCCGACTGCCAGGGCGGGGGAAAGTGTGGAGTACTGAGCGCCTTTGGACACGTCTAACCTCATCTTCGAAATTTCGATGTAAACCGTTTGGTGAACAACCAAAAACGGCTGATCCTTGCTCCGATCATAGTCTGAGTGGCCTTCGCCACCACCAGTGCGCGCAGATTGAGGGAATGGGGCTTGCGCTCCAACTAGGAGTTGGAGCACCGGATAAGCGATCATGGGAGGGTGAGTGAGCAGCAGCAGGACCAAGAGACGCCCGTAACCCCCGTTTTGACCCCCAAGCAGGCCAAACGGGCCAATGCGAGCGTGATCGGCATGTTGATTGCCACCGGCCTGACGCTGGCACTGGTCCTGGTTCCGGTCCTGCTCAACCCCACCCCTACGGCGCAGACCCGCAACGTCGACGTGTCGCAGATCGCAAACCAGGCGGCCGGCGACGCCGGTTACGCGCCGCTCGCGCCGGAGCTGCCCGAGGGCTGGAGTTCGAACTACGCCCGCTGGGAGGCCGCCGGGACCAGCGGGGTCCCCGTTTGGGAAGTGGGTTACGTCACTCCCGGATCAGACTTTATTAGCCTTGCCCAGACCGATGCGGGCAACCCGACCTGGATCGCCCAGATGTCCGACAACGCCAAGGTGGCCGGTGAACGCGCTGCCGGCGGGAGCACCTGGGAGCTGCGGGACTCCGAGGAGGGCGAAGCGAGCCTGATCCTGGAACAGGACGGCATGACCGTGGTCCTGAGCGGAGAAGCCGACCTGGCCGAGTTCGACGTCCTCGCCGAAGCCGTGGTCCGGGAGCTGGGTAACAAGTAGTCGTTCCCTACGGCCCGGGGACTACGCTAAGTAGCGTGACTGAAACGACTGATCCCGTTATTACCCCCGCCCAGGCCTGGCAGACACTGCATGAAGGCAACGCCCGCTTTGTAGCCGGAAACTCCTCTCATCCCAACCAGGACGCCAACCGCCGCAGCTCCCTGATCCATGAGCAGAACCCCTTTGCCGTCATCTTCGGTTGCTCGGACTCCCGGCTGGCCGCCGAGATCATTTTCGACCTCGGCCTGGGCGACGCCTTCGTCATCCGTACCGCGGGGCAGGTGATCGACGACGCCGTCCTCGGCTCCCTGGAGTACAGCGTCGTCACCCTCGGCGTCCCGCTGATCGTGGTCCTGGGCCATGACAGCTGCGGCGCAGTGACCGCAGCCAAGCGGACGGTGGATACCGGGGAGATGCCCGGCGGCCACATCCGCAACCTGGTGGAGCGCATTACCCCCTCCGTCCTGGCTGCCCAGCGCAACGGGTTCACCGAGGTCAACGACATGGTCGTGGAGCACACCAAGCAGACCGCCGAACGCCTGGTGGAAAGCTCCCAGCTCATCGCCGCGGCAGTGGAAGAGGGCCGCACCGCCGTCATCGGCGTTTCCTACCGGCTGGCTGAAGGCGCCGCGGACCTGGTCTCCGGGTTCGGCGCCCTGGCCCACCCCTCGGTGCTGCGCTCCCCACGGGCCTGACGACGGTGACCGGGCCGACCGGCGCGACGCCACGCGCCGTCGTCCGGTTTCGGCCCGGGCGCTGCGGATACTAGGGTTGGGAGCATGACTTCTGACACTCCTGAATTCCGCATCGAACATGACACCATGGGCGAGGTCCGCGTCCCGGTGAACGCCCTCTACCGTGCCCAGACCCAGCGCGCCGTCGAGAACTTCCCGATCTCCGGCAAGCCGTTGGACAGCGCTCACATCGAAGCGCTGGCCCGGATCAAGAAGGCCGCGGCCACCGCGAACGCCGAACTGGGAGTGCTCGACGACGAGCGCGCCCGGGCCATCGAAAAGGCCGCCGACCTGGTGGCCGGCGGCTCCCTGGACGACCAGTTCCCGATCGACGTCTTCCAGACCGGATCCGGAACCTCCTCCAACATGAACACCAACGAGGTCCTGGCCGAGCTGGCCACCCGCGCCCTCAAGGACGCCGGGAGCGATACCACGGTCCACCCGAACGACCATGTGAACGCCTCGCAGTCCTCCAACGACGTGTTCCCGACCTCTGTCCACGTCGCAGCGACCTCCGCCCTGATCAACAACCTGATCCCCGCCCTGGACTACCTGGCGCTTTCGCTCGAGCGCAAGGCCGTGGAGTTCAAGGATGTTGTGAAGTCCGGCCGCACGCACCTCATGGACGCCACCCCGGTGACCATGGGCCAGGAGTTCGGCGGCTACGCCGCGCAGGTCCGTTACGGCATCGAGCGCGTCCAGGCTTCCCTGCCGCGCGTGGCCGAAGTTCCCCTGGGCGGCACCGCCGTGGGCACCGGCATCAACACCCCGGCCGGTTTCCCGCAGCGCGTCATCGAGATCCTGGCCGCCGACACCGGCCTGCCGCTGACCGAAGCCCGCGACCACTTCGAGGCACAGGCCAACCGCGACGCCCTCGTTGAGGTCTCCGGCATGCTGCGCACCATCGCCGTGTCCTTCTCCAAGATCGCGAACGACCTGCGCTGGATGGGTTCGGGCCCCAACACCGGCCTGGGCGAAATCGCCATCCCCGACCTGCAGCCGGGCTCCTCGATCATGCCGGGCAAGGTCAACCCCGTCATCTCCGAGGCCGTGATGCAGGTTGCCGCACAGGTGGTCGGCAACGACGCCGCCATCGCCTGGGCCGGTACGTTCGGCTACTTCGAACTCAATGTCGGCATCCCCGTCATTGCCTCGAACCTGCTCGAATCCATCCGCCTGCTGTCCAACTCCTCCCGGATCATGGCCGACAAGATGATTGACGGCATCGAAGCGAACGTGGAGCGCGCCCGTTACCTGGCCGAGGCTTCCCCCTCGATCGTGACCCCGCTGAACAAGTTCATCGGCTACGAGAACGCCGCCAAGATCGCCAAGTTCGCCGTCAAGGAAGGCAAGACCATCCGCCAGGCCGTCGAAGAGCTCGGCTTCGTGGAGCGCGGCGAGCTGACCGTGGAGCAGCTGGATAAGGCACTGGACGTGCTCTCCATGACCAAGCCCCCGCAGGCCTAGCCACAGCAGACTGCCGCTGCGCAGCTTCCTGCGCAGCGCAAAGGCGCCCGGCCGTCAGGCCGGGCGCCTTTGCGCTGTCCACACACATAAATTGTCGGCCCGCCCCGCACTGCCACCCCCCCCCTAAGTTGCACTATGTCCAGGGTGGTGCAAATATACACTCCGTGACTAATAGTGCACCGGATGACGGCTGCGGGCTCCGCGAGCGAAAACGGACGGCAACCAAGCTCGCCATCATTACGGCGGCCAGGACCCTGACGGCAGCTCGCGGCGTGAGCGGCTTTACCGTCGAGGAGCTGTGCGAGGAAGTGGGCATTTCCCGCCGCACGTTCTTCAATTATTTCCCCGCCAAGGAAGATGCCATCCTTGGCTCCCCCGCCGATGAGATTCCGGCCGACCTGGCCGAAAAGTTCATCGCCGGCGGCGCCAGCTCCGCGCCGGGCACCTTTTCACCCACCCTGCTGGCGGATTTCACTGACTTCGCGGTTGCACTGATGGACCGCATGGCGATCTCCCGCCAGGAGATGAATGCGCTCAAGGACGCGGTGGCCGCCGAGCCCCGGCTGCTCCAGAAAGTCCTGCACGGCTCCCGGGATGCCGAGGACGCAATCGCCGCACTGCTGACGGCCCGGGAAGGAATCCCTGCCGACGACCCCCGGGTCGGGGCAGCACTGGGCCTCTTCGCCTGCCTCACCGAGCGCGCCGGACCTGCCTTCTTTGATCCGGAGAACACCCGCTCCTACCGATCCATCCTTACGGAGCACATCGCCGCCCTCCAGCAGCTCTTCGCCTCTTCCACCCCTCCCACCTCTGCCAAGGACATTTCATGACCGCTACCGCCGCGCGCGCCTCCGAGCCGCTGCTGCTGACCCAGAAACGCATCTGGATCATCTTCTCCGCCCTGATCGCAGGCATGCTGCTCGCCAGCCTGGACCAGACCATCGTCTCCACCGCCATGCCCACGATCGTGGGCGAACTGGGCGGCGTCGAACACCAGACCTGGATCACCACTGCCTATCTGCTGGCCACCACCATCGTGATGCCGATCTACGGCAAGTTCGGCGATGTGCTGGGCCGGCGCAACCTCTTCCTGTTTGCCATCGCGCTGTTCACCGCAGCTTCGGTCGGCTGCGCCTTTGCCACCGATTTCTGGGGCTTCGTCATCTTCCGCGCGATCCAGGGCCTGGGCGGCGGCGGCCTGATGATCCTGTCGCAGGCGATCATCGCCGATATCGTGCCGGCCAACCAGCGCGGCAAGTACCTCGGCCCGCTGGGCGGCATCTTCGGCCTCTCGGCCGTGGCCGGACCGCTGCTGGGCGGTTTCTTCGTGGATCACATGACCTGGCAGTGGGCCTTCTACATCAATATCCCGATCGGCATCATCGCGTTCCTGATCGCTTTCTTCACGCTGACCCTGCCGAGCAAGAAGGCCACCAAGCGCATCGACATCGGCGGCGTCGTCCTGCTGTCCATTGCCACCACCTGCCTGATCTTCTTCACCGACTTCGGCGGCCGCGACGATTACGGCTGGACCGACCCGATGACCCTGCTCTTCGGCGCCGGCATGCTGGCTGCCGCAGCCCTCTTTGTGATGGTGGAAAACCGGGTGGCCGATCCGATCATTCCGATGAGCCTGTTCAAGAACCCGATCTTCGTCAACAGCACCGCCATCGGCTTCACCCTGGGCATGGGTATGTTCGCGGCCCTGGCCTTCGTGCCGACCTTCCTGCAGATGTCCACCGGCACCTCCGCGGCCGTCTCCGGCCTGCTGATGCTGCCGATGATGGTCGGCATGATGGGCACCTCGATCTACTCCGGGTTGGCCATCACCAAGCACGGGACCTACAAGAAGTACCCGATCATGGGCGCCGCGCTGGTCATCCTGGCCATGCTGTGGATGACCACGCTTTCCGCCGATACCCCGGTCTGGGTGATCTGCGCGCAGCTGTTCGTCTTCGGCGCCGGCCTCGGCTACATCATGCAGGTGGTCATCCTGGTGGTGCAGAACTCCGTACCGGTGGACCAGATCGGCACCGCCACCTCTTCCAACAACTACTTCCGTGAAGTGGGGGCCTCCCTGGGCGTGGCCATCTTCGGTGCCATGTTCACCACGCGCCTCTCCGAGAACCTGCACGAGGTCTTCACCGCCGCCGGGTTCGACCCCGCCGCTGCCGGCGAGGCCACCGCCACCCTGCAGCCGTCCGTCATGAATGACCTGCCGGAGCCGATCCGGGACGGCATTGTCACCGCCTACGCCGACTCCCTGGCCCCGGTCTTCTGGTACCTGATCCCGTTCCTGGTCATCGCCCTGGTGCTGGCCCTGTTCCTGAAGCAGATTCCGCTCTCCGACGTGGCGGGCATGGTGGCCCGCGGTGAAGCCGTAGGAGGCCCGGAGGCCGACCGGCTCGAGTCTGAGCGGCTGGCCGCTGCGAAGACAGCCTCGGATCCCGCTGAGCCAGCGCCGGCTCCGGATGCGCTTGATAGGCCCGCAAATGACCCCGGCAGCCCGCAGCCAACCCCGCAGTCAACCCGTAACAACGACGCCGGATAGTTCCGCGTCGCCACTCCCCTGCTCCGGCCCCCTGCTCCTCTTCCGGGAGCAGGGGGCCGGGGCTGTTTAACCGGTGAACCGGCCTTCAGTGGTCAAAGGAGGGAACGCCGTCGGCCTCCAGGGCCAGGTCCAACAGCATGGTGTGGCGTTCGCTCAGCGGCGGCAGCGCGTCCAGGGGGAACCAGCGGACATCCACGGATTCGTCGTCGTTCACCCGGGCTGTTCCGGAGACATAGCGGCAGCGGAAGGCCACGTTGAGGAAGGAACACTCGTCGCCGTTGGGGAAGGTTATGGGCCCGTGCGAGCCGACATGGATCAGGTATTCGATCCGGGCGGTCACACCGGTCTCTTCCTCCACTTCGCGCAGGGCACCGGCGGCGGGTTCCTCCCCCGGTTCCAGCATGCCCGTGACAAGGGTCCAGCGGCCGTTGTCCGCCCGCTGCGCCAGCAGCACCTGCTCCTCCTCATTGAAGACGACGGCGGTGATCCCCGGGAGCCAGAGCAGTTCGTGGCCGATCTTCTCGCGCAGGGACAGGACAAAATCTGGCGTGGGCATGCTCCTACTGTAGGCCAGGCAGCACCATCGCCAGCCCGGCACCGGCGAGCATGAACGGCCCGAAGGCGATGCTCGTCCTGGCGGTTCCCCGCCGGGACAGGATCAGCCACACGCCCCACCCGCCGCCAAGCAGGAACGCGGCAAAGGTGCCGGCCAGCACGAATTCCCAGCCGAGAAATCCCAGGTACAGGCCCAGTACCCCGGCCAGTTTGACGTCGCCGAAGCCAAGTCCTGCCGGGTTGCCCAGGCGCAGCAGGAAGTACGCCATCCAGAGCGCGGCTCCCGCTGCGGCCATCGGCGCGATCCTGGCCGGGTCTCCCGCGGCCAGGGCGGCCGTGCCGAGCAGCAGCGCCGCTGCCGGATAAGCCGGCAGCACCATCCGGTCCGGCAGGCGGTGCGTCAGGGCGTCAACGACTGCCAGCCGGACCGCGAGGACCAGGAAGTACGCGGCTGCCAGACCCAGCAGCCAGAAAGCAGCACCGCCTGCCGCATGATATTCCCCCAGGACCCCCACCATGGGAACACGGTACGCCACAGCAAAACGCGCGGTGCCCGGCCAGGCAGCCCTGTGGATAACGGAACTGCTGCTGATCCGCTGGCAACCACCGGAATACACTGGCCCCATGGCCGACGACACTGCCGCCGGGAGCCCGGCCGAGGCCCTGGAACGGGCCTCCAACAATGACAGCCTGGATTTCCTGGCCCGGGCCGGTTTCGCTGTGATGGCCCTGCTGCACATCCTCATCGGCTTCATTGCGCTGCGCCTGGTTTTCGGCCGGTACGGCGATGCTGACACCAGCGGCGCCCTCGGACCGCTGGCCGCGTCCGCGGCCGGGCCGGCCCTCATGTGGGGCGGGTGCGCCGCCTGCGCCGCGCTGGCATTGCGGCAACTCGGCGAGGCGACCGTGCGCGTGCGCCGGAAACCGGCCGGGACCCGCCTCACCAAGGCGGTTTCCTCCGGGTCACTGGTGCTGATCTACGGCAGCGTCGCGGCGACCTTCGCCGCCTTCGCCCGGGGCCGGGGCAGGGACTCCGGGGATTCCACCGCGCATTTCAGTTCCACAGTCCTCGCCTCGCCTGCAGGCCGGCCCGCGCTTACCGCCGTCGGCCTGCTCATCCTGGGCATCGGCGTGTACTTCATCTATAAGGGTGCGCGCCGCAAGTTCCGGAGCGAACTCCGGCACTTCGCCGGCACGCGCCGGGGACAAGCCATTGAAGTCCTTGGCGTCACCGGGCACGTCGCGAAGGGCATCGCCCTGATCCTGGCCGGCGGGTTGTTCATTTTTGCTGCCCTCCACAACAGCCCCGGAGAATCCACCGGGCTGGACGGCAGCCTCAAACGGCTGCTGGCGGCTCCGGACGGGCCATACATTGTCGCTGTGATCGCTACAGGGCTGATCTGCTACGGCGCTTTTGCCCTGGTCCGGGCCCGCTACGGCCGGATGTAGCGGGCAGATGTAGCGGGCAGCCGGCCTTAGCCGATCTGGCCCTCCTCCAGCAGTTCCGTGACCAGCGCGGCAATCGGCGAGCGCTCGGACCGGGTCAGGGTGATGTGGCCGAAGAGCGGATGGCCCTTCAGGGTTTCGACGACGGCGGCAACCCCGTCATGGCGGCCCACCCGCAGATTGTCGCGCTGCGCGATGTCGTGGGTCAGCACCACGCGTGAGTTCTGCCCGATCCGGGACAGCACGGTCAGCAGGACGTTCTTCTCCAGCGACTGGGCCTCGTCCACGATCACGAAGGAGTCATGCAGCGACCTGCCCCGGATATGCGTGAGCGGCAGGACCTCAAGCATGCCGCGGTCCAGGATCTCCTCCACCACTTCCTTGGAGACCAGCGCCTCCAGCGTGTCGAACACGGCCTGGCCCCAGGGCCCCATCTTCTCCGCTTCGCTGCCCGGCAGGTAGCCCAGCTCCTGGCCGCCCACTGCATAGAGCGGGCGGAACACCACCACCTTGCGGTGCTCGCGGCGCTCCAGCACCGCCTCCAGCCCCGCACACAATGCCAACGCGGACTTGCCGGTGCCCGCCCGGCCGCCCAGCGACACGATCCCCACCGCCGGATCCATCAGCAGGTCAATGGCCAGCCGCTGCTCTGCGGAGCGCCCGTGCAGGCCAAACACCTCGCGGTCGCCGCGGACCAGCCGCACCTGTTTGTCCGCCCCGACCCGGCCCAGCGCCGAGCCCCGGCCGGAGACCAGGACCACTCCGGTGTTCACCGGCTGTTCTGCAGCCCCGGGAATGAAGACCGGACGGTGTTCGTACAGGCCGTCGACGTCGGCGTCCGTGACGTCCAGTTCCACGACGCCGGTCCAGCCGGTGTCCCGGACCAGGCCGGAACGGTATTCCTCGGCCCGCAGGCCCACGGCCGAGGCCTTGACCCGCATCGGCAGGTCCTTGGAGACCACGGTGATGTTCCGCCCCTCATCCGCCAGGGCCCGGGCGACGGCGAGGATACGGCTGTCATTGTCGACGCCGCGGATTCCGTGGGGAAGCACGTCCAGCGATACATGGTTCAGCTCCACCCGCAGGGTTCCGCCGGAGTCGCCCAGCGGAACGGGGGCGCCCAGCCCGCCGTGTTCGGCGCGCAGGTCGTCGAGCAGGCGCAGGGCGGCGCGGGCGAAATAGCCCAGTTCCGGATCGTGGCGTTTCTTTTCCAGTTCGGTGATCACCACCAGCGGAAGGATCACCTCGTGTTCGGCGAACCGCAGCACCGCCCTCGGATCCGAAAGCAGCACCGAGGTGTCCAGCACAAACCCGGCCGGAGCGTCCCCGGCGCCCGGTCCTTGCAGGGCCGGATCCGGTGCCGGACGGGGTTCGGGAGAGGTTCGCGGGGAAGTTCGCGGGGAAGAAGGCACAGCCACGGGAAACTCCACTCAGGGGCGCTGCCCCGGATAGGTGCGGGTGATCAATAGCACCAAGGTACGCCGGGTCGGGCTTTGCCCGCTGCAGGACACAGTTCCGTTTTGTGCGGGGTACCGGGAACTTAGGCCAAGTGCCGGGAAATCAGGATCCGAAGCGGCGCTGCCGGGACGCGTAGTCGCGCAACGCGCGCAGGAAGTCCACGCGGCGGAAGTCCGGCCAGAGTGCCTCGCAGAAATAGAACTCGCTGTAGGCGCTCTGCCACATCAGGAATCCGGACAGCCGCTGCTCGCCGGAGGTGCGGATCACCAGTTCCGGATCGGGCTGGCCGCGGGTATAGAGATACTCGGAGATCTGGGTGTCGCACAGCTCGTCGGTGATTTCGGCTATGGTCTTGCCGTGCGCGGCTGCGTCGTTCAGGAGTTCTTTGACGGCGTCCACGATTTCCCGTCGTCCGCCGTAGCCGATGGCTACGTTGACGTGCAGGCCTTCGGCGTCCGCGGTGCTGGCCCCGAGCGCGTTGAGTTTCCGGCTGAGATCGGCCGGCAGGATGTCCAGGGCGCCAACGGCGTTGACCCGCAGGTCCCCCTTCTCCCCCAGCCGGTCCAGGGTGTTGCCGATGATGTCCAGCAGGGGATCAAGCTCGTCCGGATCCCGGTTCAGGTTGTCGGTGGAGAGCATGTACAGCGTTACCCGGCGCACGCCCAGTTCCTGGCACCAGCCAAGGAATTCCAGGATCTTGTCTGCGCCGGCCTGGTGCCCGTCGGCAGTGGGCGCACCGGCGAGCTTTGCCCAGCGCCGGTTGCCGTCCACCATGACGCCGATGTGTCCGGGAATGCGGTCCGTGCTGAGGCTGCGGCGCAGCTTGCGCTCGTAGTAGGCATACACAACGCCCGGGAACCTCATGCGGAGCCGCACCTGCCTGTCCTCTGTGCCGGGGTAACGCGACCCGGGAGCGGGTGGCGCACTAAAAAGTGTATTCCCAAAATACGCACCGATCGTGCGCGGCGGGTTTTCCGGGGCTGCGGGGGCAGCTCGCCGCTCCGTAACCTACCGTTGCGTAGGTTAGGATTTTTTACATGGCTTCTTCATCGTCGTCCGCCCCGGCAGAGCGGAATCCCACCTCACGGAACGCTCCCGGACCGGTGGAATCCGCCGTCGAGCACGTTGCGGACATCCTGGATATCAAACCGAAATTCCGTGGCTGGCTGCATGCCGGGGCCACCCCGCTGGTCCTGGCCGCCGGCATAGTCCTGATAGCCCTGGCGCCGACCACCGGCACCCGCATTGCTTCCACCGTTTATGCTGTCACCGGAGTCCTGCTGTTTGGCGTTTCGGCGGTCTACCACCGGGGCAACTGGTCCCCCAAGGTCAAGCGGATTCTCAAGCGCCTGGACCACACGAACATCATGCTGGTGATTGCCGGCTCGTACACGCCGCTGGCCTGGGCCCTGCTGCCCCCGGAAAAAGCCGAAGTCCTGCTCTGGTTCATCTGGGGCGGGGCGGTGGCCGGGGTCCTCTTCCGGCTGGTGTGGCTCAATGCCCCGCGCTGGCTCTACACCCCGGTCTACATTGCCCTCGGCCTTGCCGCGCTCGTCTACATTCCGGATTTCCTGACCGTGAATCCCGCCGCAGCGGTGCTCGTCTGTGTAGGCGGCGCCATGTACATAGCCGGTGCCGTGATCTACGCCCTGAAGAAGCCGAATCCGTCACTGGACTGGTTCGGGTTCCATGAGATCTTCCATGCCTTCACCCTGGCCGGCTTTGCCTGCCACTACATTGCCATCCTGCTCGCAGTGCTCTCGGTGCCCGCCGCGTAGCCTCAGCCTTCGGCTAGCAGCTCGGTAAGCTCCTGCGCGCTGGTCACCGGGCGCCGGCACACCATCCCCCGGCAGAGGTAGGCCACGGCGGGCTTTGATCCCGGTTCCCGGCCCTCCAACAAGGGCACTCGGGTCCCGGCCGTCCCGATGCCGTCCTTCCCGTCACCCTCCGGCGTTATCCGGAACGCGAGAACCGGAACCGGGCCTGCGGCGTCGCGCGCGCTGCGCAGCAGTCCGTGAACGCTGGCGGCGTCGGTTCCGGTCACCGCCAGTTCGCGCGGACCGTCTTGGAGGGCCTGCAGGACGGACAAAGCCCAGCCCACCGCCTGCGGCGCCCGGGGCGCCACTATCTCGACGTGGGCGAGCAGCCGCTGCGCCAGGGCCCGGTGCTGCAGCGACCCGGAGTAAGCGGAGTAGGTCAGGAGCACACCGGCGAAGAGCGCCGTTCCGCTGGGGGCGGGACCGTCCATCGGGTCCGCGGCCCCTTGGGCACCCTGCGCATTGGCGAGCTGGTTTGGCCGGATGGCGGTGTCCTGCAGCACGCCTGCCGAGAGGAAGCGCTCCTGGGCGGAGCGGACCAGCGACTCCGCCGCGGTGTACCAGTCCTCGTTGCCGGTGGCCGCATACAGCGCGAACAGCCCCTCGGCCACGCCGGCATAGTCCTCCAGCAGGCCCTCGATGCCCTGGGCGCTGCCGTTGTGGGAGACCCGCCGCAGGGTGGTACCGGTCCGGTGCACGCGCAGCAGGTAGCCGGCCGCGTCCTCTGCGGCCTGCCGGGCGCGCCGTGCGGCATCCTGCTCGCCGGCGTCGCCAAGCACGACGGCGGCGGCAGCCAGCGAAGCCACCGCCAGCCCGTTCCAGCCGGCCACCACTTTCGAGTCCCGCTCCGGCTGGGGGCGCCGGTTACGGGCAGCCAGCAGCTCGGCACGGATGCCGAGCCACAGGTCCTCCCCGGCCGGATCCAGCGGACGCCCGAAGTGCAGGGTGGAGCCGAAGACGCCGTCGGGGCCGGGCTTCCCTCCGTGGGCGCCCAGATTGCCGGCCTGCAGGTCCAGCAGCTCCTCCACCCCGCCGGCGGCAGCACCCAGGACCTCGCGCAGCTGGGCGAGGGTCCAGACGTAGGTGCCGCCCTCCACCCGGTGGCCGTTTTCGATCGTGTCGGCATCCAGGGACGAAGCCAGGCCGCCGCCGTCCACGCGCAGCCGGTCGACCAGCCATCCGGCGGTCTCCCGGGTCACCCGCAGGGCGAGCCTGCGGTCCTCGGCGGAGCCGGCCGTGCGGGCCCACTGCGCGTACAGCCCCAGCAACTGGGCGTTGTCGTAGAGCATCTTTTCAAAGTGCGGCACTGCCCACCGCCGATCAACCGTGTAGCGGGCAAACCCGCCCTCCAGCTGGTCGTAGAGCGCGCTGCGGGCCATTGCGCCCAGGGTGCGGTCCGCCAGCGCAGCGGCTTCGGCTGCCGTGGAGGCATCGCTGCGTGCGTGGGCGAGCAGGAAGCGCAGGGTGGTGGAAGGCGGGAACTTGGGAGCCCCGCCGAAGCCGCCGAACTGCCGGTCTTCCAGTCCTGCCAGGGTCTCCACGGCGGCGGACAGAACGCCGCCGTCCGTCCCGCCCCCGGAACCAGTGGCCAGGTCCGGGGCCGGGACCATGCCGGCAGCAGCACTGTCCGTAAGCGGTCCAAGGAGACGCCGGTTGCCCTGCTGTGCGGAGGCCAGATGCGTGGCCAGCTGGGCGGCGCTCTGTTCGACTTCGGCAGGCCGGTCCCGGTAGGCGGAGGACACCGCCTCCAGCACATCCGGGAAGGAGGGCAAGCCCTGGACCCGCCGGGGCGAGAAATAGGTCCCCGCGTAAAACGTCCGGCCGTCCGGCAGGGTGAAAACGCTCATCGGCCAGCCGCCCTGTCCGGTCATGGCCTGGGTGGCCGCCATGTACACGGCATCGACGTCGGGACGTTCCTCGCGGTCCACCTTGATGGAAACGAAGTTCTGGTTGAGGTATTCGGCCGTGGCCGGGTCTTCAAAGGACTCGTGGGCCATGACGTGGCACCAGTGGCAGGCGGCGTAGCCGATGGACACGAACACCGGCACGTTCCGCCGGCGCGCTTCGGCAAAGGCCTCGTCGCCGAAGGGCCACCAGTCCACGGGATTGCCGGCATGCTGGCGCAGGTAGGCCGAAGCCTCGTTGCCCAGTCTCCCGGCCATCAGGTGCCCCTAGCCGCGTTCGGTGCGGCCGGGCCGTGCGTCGTCGCCGGCTGCCGGCTCCTTGGAGAGCGCGCCGGGCTCCTCGGCGCTGGGAATAAACACGTCGGTTCCCACACCGGTCAGCGCCTGCTCACGGTAACGGACACGGCGGATGCGCTTGACCATATCGCGGATGAGGAACACCACAACCAGCACCAGGAAGGCGGTAGCCAGGAAGCCCAGCAGGCCCGGTGTCACGTCGGCGATACCGACACCGGATTTCAGCTCGTCTTCCTCCATTCCGCCTGGGTTAACGAGCGAGGGCAGGCTGTACAGGAAGTTCACGGGTTTTCTCTCTCTTGGCAGCAGGCAGCTTTACGCCGTCCCTGCCCCCTATCCTAAACCAGCGCGGATACCGGCAAAGAGGTCTGTCTCCGGGAGCTCGGTCTGAACCCTGGACATAATCAGCGAATAGTCTTCCCACGGCCAGACCTTGCGCTGGGAGTCGGCGTTGACGGCGAAAAAGAAGCCGTCAGGGTCAACCTGCGTCCGGTGGCTCTTCAGCGCACGGTCGCGGGCCTCGAAAAAGTCGCCACACTGAATCTGGGTGGTGGTCGGATGGGTCGGTGCCGGAGGCTGGTGTCCCTCGGTGTCGGTTTCAGCCCATGCAGCGATCCGCTCCGCGTAAGGAGAGGACAGACCTGCCTCAATGAGCGCATCGTGCAGCGCCCGGAACCGTTCGGGGTTGAACGCGCGGTCATAGTAGAGCTTCAACGGCTCCCAGGCCGCCCCGGTGCCCGGATACCGGTCCGGATCCCCGGCAGCTTCGAAGGCTTCAACTGCCACCTTGTGCGCCATGATGTGGTCCGGGTGCGGATAGCCGCCGTTCTCGTCGTAGCTGATGATCACGTGCGGACGGAACCGGCGCACGAGCCTGACCAGCGGCGCCGCTGCATGGGACAGGGGTTCCAGGGCAAAGCAGCCGAAGGGCAGGTCCGGCAGCGGGTCCCCCTCGGGAAGACCCGAGTCCATGAAGCCCAGCCACCGGTGCTGCACGTTCAGTTCCCTGCGGGCGTTGGCCATCTCCGTGCGCCGCAGCCCGGCAAGGTCCCGTTTGGCCCCGGCATTGGACTCCATGGCCGGGTTCAGCACGCTGCCGCGCTCCCCGCCGGTGCAGGTGGCCACCATGACTTCGACACCCTGCGCCGCGTAGGCGGCCATGGTGGCCGCACCCTTGCTGGCCTCGTCATCCGGATGGGCGTGGACGGCCAGCAGGCGCAGCGGCTCCCGGGCAGGGGAATTGTCAGTTGGGGCGGTCGGCACGAAGCGGCTCCTGAGAGGTCGGCGGAAATCAGACGGGAAAACTCCGATAAAATGGAGCGGTGAGCATTGAGGAAGGTCCTGACAAGCAGCCGGTCCCTGATCAGACGCCGGATGGTTCTCCGTCAGCATCAAGATTAGCCAATCGATACGGTGCTCCCAAGCCGGGCCTCTCGCGTCGCACCAAGATCGTTGCCGGCGGTGCTGCCCTGCTGCTCGGTGCGGTTGCTGCCGGCTATTTCGCCTTGCCGTCCGAGGGCGGTGACGTCACCTTCAAGGATGTCGGTTTCACGATTCCCGACGCCGGGCATGCCACCGTCGATTTCCAGGTCACCAAGGACACCGACGCCACCGTTTCCTGCGCCGTCCAGGTCCTCAATGAAACCCATGCCGTCGTGGGCTGGAAAAACGTTACAGTGGGCCCGGCCGAAGAGCGGACCACTGCGCACCGGCTCGCTCTGCGCACGGATTCACTGGGTGTGACCGGCGGAGTGAACGCCTGCTGGACCATCGACCCCAACTGATTTCCCTGGAGGGAGGGCCCGCCTTGCCCGTGCGCACGTTTGGTTTCTGCGATCAAGCCCGCAGGGTTCTTGGGTAAACGGGTTTTCAGAACTAGTATGGACCGTACGTTACGCCCCGCCCAGGTGATCAGCACACAGCCGGTCACCGCCCGGCGGGGTCTTTGCTTGTCAGGCCATTCCGGCCTTAAAAGCGTATTCAGCCACCGGCCCAGTTTGTTTGGTCCGGTCGTCACATAAGGAGAGACCCGTGTCCACCAACAGCGCACCTGCCGCTTGGCTCACTCAGGAGTCTTACGACCGCCTGAAGGCGGAACTGGACCATCTGTCCGGCCCCGGCCGCACGGAAATCGTTGCCCGCATTGAGCAGGCACGGTCCGAGGGCGATTTGAAGGAGAACGGCGGGTACCACGCGGCCAAGGAAGAGCAGGGCAAGGCTGAGGCACGCATCCGCCAGCTGACCCATCTGCTCCGCACCGCCCAGGTGGGCGAGGCCCCGGCGGACGACGGCGTGGTGGAGCCCGGCATGCTGGTGGAAGCCAGGATCGCCGGCGATCTGGAGACCTTCCTGCTGGGAAGCCGCGAAATCGCCGGCGACTCGGACATCAACGTCTACAGCGAAAAGTCGCCCCTCGGCGCAGCCATCCAGGGCATGAAGGCCGGCGACACCGCCACGTACACGGCGCCCAACGGCAAGAGCATCTCCGTGGAGATCATTGCAGCCAAGCCCTACAGCTCCTGATTTTTTCGCACGTCATCGCGGGTCCTTCCATTGGGAGGGCCCGCTTTTGCGTGTGCCCCTGCCCTGCCGGTGCCTGCTGAGCAGCACCGCGGCAAGCACTCCCCCGGCCGCGCCGAAGAGGTGCGCCTGCCAGGAAACACCGATGGACACCGGCAGCACGCCCCAGAGCAGCGATCCGTAAACCAGGAACAGGAAGCCGCCGAGCAGCAGCTGCAGGATGTCCCGGTTGTAGATGCCGCGCACCATCAGATAAGCAAACAATCCGAAGACGACGCCGGAAATTCCCACGGTCAGTCCGCCCCCGAAGAGCCAGACACCCAGTCCGGAGGCCAGCCAGGATGTGCCGAGGACCACCAGATACCGCCTGACGCCCTCGAGCAGGGTCAGGAAGGAAAAGACCACCAGCGGCAGGGTGTTCCCCAGCAGATGGTTGACTCCGGCATGCAGCAGCGGTCCGAAGACGATGCCGTCCAATCCCTGCAGCTGCCGTGGCAGGATGCCCAGCTGGTACAGCAGGGCCGGACCGGCAGCCATGGCCAGCAGATAGCAGGCCCAGATCAGTGCCGCCAGGCCCAGGGATACGTACAGGGCCGTCCTGGCCCGCTTCGCCAGCATGCCTTAGCCGTGCAGCACGACGGGCTGGAATCCTTGGGCACGCAGGTTGTTCAGCACCTGTTCGCAGTGCTCGTGTCCCTTGGTTTCCATATTGATGGTGATGGCCACGTCCCCCATGCTGATCGATCCGCCCACCCGGGTATGGTCCACGCCCGTAACGTTCGCATCGGACTCGGCGATGATCCGGGAAATGGTCGCCAGCGAACCCGGCCGGTCATCAAGCAGGATCCGCACCACCAGGTAGCGGCCCGCTGCGGCCAGGCCGCGCTGGATCACTTTCAGCATCAGCATCGGGTCGATGTTGCCGCCGGAGAGTATGACGGCGGTGTTGCCCGGGTTTTCGATCTTGCCGTCCAGCAGGGCCGCCACGCCCACAGCGCCGGCCGGCTCGACCACCATTTTCGAGCGCTCCAGCAGGAAGATCAGCGCACGTGCCAGCGAGTCCTCGCTGACGGTGACGACGTCGTCCACCAGTTCCTTGATGATGGAAAACGGCAGCTGGCCCGGCCGGCCGACGGCGATGCCGTCGGCGATCGTTGACACCTTGGTCAGGGGCACCAGCGCGTCGGCGGCCAGCGACGGCGGGTACGCGGCGGCGTTTTCCGCCTGCACGCCGATGATGCGTACCTCCCGCCCGAGTTCCTTGGCCCGCGCCTTGATTGCGACCGCGACGCCGGCCAGCAGGCCGCCGCCGCCGACCCCCATCAGGACGGTGTCCACATCGGGGACCTGTTCCAGCAGTTCCAGGCCGATGGTTCCCTGCCCGGCGATGATGTCGGCGTTGTCGAACGGATGCACCAGGACAGCCCCGGTCTCGTCGGCGTAGCGCTGGGCCTCGGCCAGCGCTTCGTCAACGTTGTGTCCGTGCAGCACTACCTCGGCGCCGTGCCCCTGCGTGGCGGCAAGCTTCGGCAGGGCCACGCCCAGGGGCATGAAGATCCGGGCCTTGATGCCCAGGCGGGCTGCGGCAACTGCAACACCCTGCGCGTGGTTTCCGGCGGACGCGGCAACCACGCCGCGGTCGCGTTCGGACGGGGAGAGCTTGGCCATCCGGACATACGCGCCGCGGACCTTGAACGATCCGGCCCGCTGGAGGTTTTCGCACTTGAAGTAGACATTGGAGCCGGTCTGCCGGCCCAGGGCACGCGAGACCTCGATGGGGGTCCGTGCGATCACCCCGTCCAGCAGCTTGGCTGCCTCCTCGATGTCATCAAGCGTCACGGGCAGCAGGGCCAGGTCGTTCACTGTGGTTTCTCGTCTTCTGCGTTGTCATCCAACGCGTCATCGTTCTCTTCGGGTGGCGGCGCCGGTGCGCCTACTGCCGCAAAAACAGGGTCCCGCGCCAGCGCGTCGTCGCGCTCCCAGCCGCGGCCGGCAATGTAGCGGACCGTGGTGTTCAGGATGGCCAGCAGCGGGACGGAGAACAGTGCTCCGGGGATCCCGGCGGCAAGGGTTCCGCCGGTAACGGCCAGGATCACGGCCAGCGGATGCAGCGCCACGGCCCGGCCCATGATCAGTGGCTGGAGGATGTGCGATTCCAGTTGCTGGACCAGCAGGACAATGCCGAGCATGATCAGTGCGTTGACCCATCCGTTTGCCACGAGGGCCAGCAGGACGGCAACAAAACCGGTGAGGAAGGCGCCGATCAGCGGCACGAAGGATCCCAGGAACACCAGGACGGACAGTGGCAGGGCGAGCGGGACGCCGATGATGGCAGCGCCCGCGCCGATGCCCACGGCGTCGATAAAGGCGACCAGCAGCTGGACCCGGACATAGTTGACCATGGATTCCCAGCCGTGGATTCCGGCACCATATCCGCCTGAACGGGCGCGGCGCGGCAGGAGGCCAGCCACGAAGCGCCAGATGCGGCGGCCGTCCAGCAGGAAGAACACCAGGGCGAAGAGGGTCAGCAGGACCCCGGCGGCAAAGTGGCCGGCGCCGGTCCCGACCGAGAGTGCACCGGAAAGGATGTTGGCGGAGTTCTGCTGGAGGGTGTTCGAGGCTTCCTGCAGCAGTGAGTCCATCTGGGTGTTGGTGATCTGCAGCGGGCCCGATGCCAGCCAGCCCTGGATCTGTTCGACGCCGGAACGGGTTTCATCCCACAGGTCCCGGAAGCCCAGAGCCAGCTGCCGGCCGACCAGGGTCAGGGCAGCGGCGATGAGTCCGAGGAACGCGACAATCGTGACGGCCACGGCCAGCCCGCCGGGAACCTTGTTCCGCCGCAGCCAGCCGGTGACCGGCGAGAGCAGCCCCGCGAGCAGCCCGGCGATCATCAAGGGAATGATCAGCAGCGAGAAATTCCGCAGAATCCAGACCAATCCTGCTGCGACCACCAGCACGACACCGAGGCGCCAGGCCCAGGCAGCGCTGACACGCAGGGCAAAAGGTACGTCGTCGGTGCCCCGGGTCGTGGAGCGGACAGCCGCCGCCTGCACCGCTTTGGGCGCGGCTACACTGCGTGCGTGAGGTCTCATGGGCTCATCTTTCCACATCGGTTCGGTGTAGCTCCCACCTTTACGCAGCCTTTACGCGGCTGCGTCAGGGGGCCGGTTCCGGGCGGATTCCCCATTCCGCGGCAAAGGACTGATCCGGCTCGAGCCAGCGCAGCCCCTCCCCCGAGTTAAGGGCGTTGGCGGGAGCGGTCATCGGCTCAAGCGCCACCGCGCGGGTGCGTCCAGGGAACGCTTCGGTGACAAATACGTGGACATAGCCAAACTCCGGCGTGCTCCAGAGCATCACGCCGGATCCGTCCGGTGCCTGCAGGCGGTGCCGGTATTCGCCGTCCTCCGGTTCGAGGTCCGTATAGGCGGTATTCAACAGCAGGTCACCGATCCGGCGGCCCCTGCGGAAGTCGCCGGCTCCGGAGACGCTCTCCTGTCCGGTGGGAATCAGCTGTTCGTCAACGGTCAGGCGGGTGCGTCCAGGCACTGTCAGCGTCAGGTCTTCGACCGGGACGGATCCGACGCGCAGGAAGGGATGGGACCCCAGCGCAAACGGCGCCCGGGCCCCGCCCACATTGGTCAGGTGCTGGCGCACGCGGAGGCCGCCGTCGTCGTCCAGGCTGTAGGTGGCCGCGTGAACGAGGTGGAAGGGGTATCCGTGCTGGGGAAATATCTCGGCCTGCAGGGTGAGGCTGCCCGCCGTGGGGGTTCCGGCCGGGGTGTAGCCGGTGTTGCGCAGCAGCCCGTGGCTGGCGTTGCCCAGCGATGGTTCGGTAATGTCCAGCTGCTGGGTGCGGCCATCAAGCGTCCACTGGCCGCCGGCCACCCGGTTCGGCCAGGGAGCCAGGAGGATTCCGCAGGCGGACGGCGGCAGCGAGCTGTCGGCGTAGGTTTCCACGTACTCCGTCCCGTCCACGGAATAGCTGCGCAGCGCGCCGGCGAGGGCGGCGATTTTCGCTTCCGCCCGCCCGGTGGGCGTGTCACGGACAAGCTGGTATTGGGTGCCGGTGGCGGGGACAGCAGCCGTGGCATAGCCGGGTGCGCTCATTTCTCCAGCCTACAGCGGCTCCTTCGAGCTGCGTCACTCCTCAAAGTGTGTGCTCACGCGGTCAGTCACCACCGCCACCACGCCTGCGGCAACGTCGCGGATCTTGACGTTGCGGCTGTTGGAGACGCTGCGGAGGATCTCCACTGCCCGGTCCTGGCTGCAGTTGTTCTGTCCCATGATGATGCCGGCGGCCAGATCCACGACAGTCCGCGATTCCATGGCGGCCTGCAGGTTGTTCGCCCGGTGCGCCTGCCCGTCCAGCCGCAGCGCCAGGGCCAGTGCGGGGGCAATCCCGGCCGCGGCCAGCTCAACGGCCCTGACGTCCTCGGCCCCGAGGGGTCCGGGCCGGGACCGGAAACAGGAGAGGACGGCGATGGCTGGTTCCACGCCCGGCACCGGAACGGAGGCGGCTGCCATGTCCGGCATCTGGTGGACGTGGCCGTCTCCAACCTGCACGGGCTGCCGGCGCGGACGCACGATCCGCAGCGAACAGCCGGCCGGGGCAGAGCTGCCCAGTACCGGGGCAAGGTGTTCCGAGAGATAGGCGGCAAGTGCCTGAAGGAAGCCGTCGAGGTCGGGATGCGCCAGCAGCAGCACTTGGAGCCGGGCCGGAGACAGCTCGGTCTGAGTTGATTCCACCATGCTTATCCCCCTGTCGCCGCACCCAAAAGCTCCGGCCTCACCGGATACTACGGTCCGCTTCACGGCATGCACAGAGTGGATGACCCTTAACGCACAAAGAGGCCGGCAGGCTGGTTGCCTGCTGGCCTCTTTGCGGCATCCGGGGGAACCGGATACCGGTTGTTAGTCGTTGCCGCGGAGGATTGCGAGGATGCGCAGGATCTCCACGTAGAGCCAGACCAGCGTGACGGTCAGGCCGAAGGCAGCTGTCCAGGAGTAGCGCTGCGGAGCGCCCGCCTTCACACCCTGCTCCACGGAGGTGAAGTCCACAATCAGGGAGAACGCGGCCAGGCCGACGGCGAAGATGCCAATCAGGACGCCCAGCGGAATTCCCATGATCTCCACGGAATCGCGGACGCCGAACATGCTGTCGGTTGCGCCGAAGATCATCAGGCCCATGTTGACCAGGGAGAAGACTGCGTAGCCGATCAGCGCGATCATGAAGAAGCGCATGGCCTTGGGGGTTGCGCGGACCTTGCCGCTGCGGAACAGGACCAGGGTCACGGCGAAGACGGACAGCGTGCCCAGCACGGCCTGGAGGCCGATTCCCGGGTACAGGTTGTCCAGCACCAGGGTCAGGCCGCCGAGGAAGAGTCCTTCAAGTCCGGCATACGCCAGGATGAGGGCGGGAACGGGCTCGCGCTTAAAGGAGTTCACCAGGCCGAGGACAAAGCCACCCAGGGCGCCGATGATCATCAGCGGCATGGCCAGGCCGGGTACCAGCAGCATCGGCACTGCCGCACCGACCAGTACAACCGCCAGGCAGGCGAGCGTCTTCATGATGACGTCGTCGTAGGTCATCCGGCCGGTCTGCGCCGGGCCGGCGGACGGCGCCGTGTACAGCTCCTGCAACTGCTGGGGAGTCATCGGTGCGTTCTGCGTTGCCAGGGACCCTTGGTTCATCCTGCCGCCGCGAACCTGGGAGTTGAAGTTCTTTCCGTTGAATACCGGATTACCGCCAAGTGCCATGAAATGTCCTCCATCTGGGGGGCTGTTTACCTAGAGCCTACCAATGTCAACGGGTGGCAGGTACGGGAGATTCCCGCCCCTCTCGGCGGGAGCATAACGGTTTGGCAAAGGAGGTCCGATTGGTGCCGTCGACACTTGCGCCTGCCCCGGAGGACTGAAGTCGTTACCTGATCGCGACATGCGTGCCCTCGAAAACGTCATTGGCTGAAACATTCACTAGGTAACATGATCCACAATCGGTGACAGACGTCACACTCGTATTCGCCTTAGTGCCGAATTCTCGGTGCATCCGGCCTTGGCGTGGAGGTTTTTCGAACTTGCTAAGAACATCGGCGCTGACCAGGTACCTGGGGATGCTGGCAGCGGTGGCAGCGATGTTTGCTGCCCTGCTCTTTGCGGCCCCTGCCGCTCACGCAACAACAACAACAACGCCTACGGCTCCGCCGTCGGGCAGCACGTCTTCGCCTGCCTCGGACGACGCCACGGACGGTGCGGAATTCAGCGACCGGATCAGCGGTGTTGTCCGCAATGCCGGCGTGCCGGTGGAAGGGGTCAGGATCACCGCCAGCGGCAACGGCTATGAAGGCGAAGTCGTCACCGGTCCCACCGGGTCATGGTCGATCGGGGTTCCCGAGCAGGGGGCCTATGAGGTCGAGCTGGACGAGTCCACGCTGCCGGACGGCGTGGCGCTGGCCGAGGGCCAGGAAAACCCCCGCGCGGTCACCTTCGCCAACACCTCGAACATCACCACACTGTTCCTGCTCGGCGAAGGCATTGTCCTTCAGCAGGAGAGTTTCGCCTCGGTACTGACCGAACGCGTGATCGCCGGCCTGAGCTTTGGACTCCTCCTCGCGCTGAGCGCCGTCGGGCTCTCCCTGATCTTCGGCACCACCGGACTCACCAACTTTGCCCACGGCGAGATGGTCACCCTTGGCGCCGTCCTCGCCTTCGGATTCGCGGCGATGGGCCTGTCGGCCTGGATTGCCCTGCCGCTGGCAGTAATCGGCGGTGGTGCCTTCGGCTACATCCAGGACGCCGGGCTGTGGAAACCGCTGCGGCGCCGCGGCACCGGATTGGTACCCATGATGATTGTCAGCATCGGCCTGGCAGTTGCCGTGCGCTACATCATCCTGTTCTTCTTCGGCGGCGGCACCCAGCAGCTCCCGGGTGGCCAGAGCCCGTTGCTGGAACTGGGCCCGGTTTCCATTCCGCGGAACACCCTGATTTCCCTGTTCGTCAGCCTGGCGGTCATCCTGCTCGTGGCAATCCTCCTGCTGCGGACCCGGATCGGAAAGGCCACCCGCGCGGTTTCGGACAATCCCGCCCTGGCTGCCGCCTCCGGCATCGATGTGGACCGGGTCATCCGGATCGTCTGGGTTCTCGGCGGAGCGCTGGCTGCCATGGGCGGCATTCTTTGGGCCTACTACCGGCCCGGTGTGTCCTTCAACATGGGCCAGCAGATCCTGCTGCTGATCTTCGCCGGCGTCACGCTCGGCGGCCTCGGCACCGTATACGGAGCGCTGATCGGCTCCGTACTGGTGGGTCTTTTCGTGGAAATCTCCACAATCTGGCTGGAGGCTGACCTGAAATACGTAGGCGCACTGGTCATCATGATTCTTGTCCTCCTCGTTCGGCCGCAGGGAATCCTGGGCCGGCGCGAGCGCATAGGTTAGGGGCTTAGCTCAGATGGACTTCGTTAATATTCTTCTCGGCGCACTCAACGAGATCATCAGCCCCACCACTGCTGCCTATGCACTCGCAGCCCTGGGACTGGCGGTGCATTTCGGCTATACCGGACTGCTGAACTTCGGCCAGGCCGGCTTCATGGCCGTAGGCGCCTACGGCTTCGCCATTCCGATTCTCTCCTTCAACGCCCCTCTTCCGGTTGCCCTGCTGATCGCCCTGGCGGGGTCGGCGATCTTCGCGGTCATCCTGGGTATCCCCACGCTGCGCCTGCGGGCCGACTACCTGGCCATCGTGACCATCGCGGCGGCAGAGATCATCCGATACATCGTCACCACCAACGGCATGACCAATGTGACCGGCTCAGCCAACGGACTGGCGGCCTTCACCGGGGACTTCTACGGCCTGAACCCGATCCCGCCGGGCAGCTACAATCTGGGTCCCTTCGCCATGAACGAACGTGATGTCTGGGTCCGCATCGTTGCCTGGACGCTGGTCATCGTGGCCTGCCTCCTGGTGTGGATGCTGATCCGCAGCCCCTGGGGGCGCGTGGTCAAGGGCATCCGCGAGGATGAAAACGCCGTCCGCGCCCTGGGCAAGAACGTCTACGCCTACAAGATGCAGGCGTTGGTGATCGGCGGGTTGCTTGGCTCCCTGGCCGGCATCATCTTCACCCTCCCCCGCGATGCGGTGCAGCCGGCCAACTACGGCACCGAGCTGACCTTCTACCTCTACACCGCACTGCTGCTGGGCGGCATGTCCACCGTGCTGGGCCCGGTCATCGGCGCCATGATCTTCTGGGTCATCCTTTCCGTGACCCAGGGACTGCTGTACGGCGCCATCGAGGCCGGCTACATCACTTTCATTACCACTTCCCAGGCAGGGCAGGTCCGCTACATCCTTGTTGGTGTGGCACTGATGCTGCTGATGATCTTCAGGCCCCAGGGCATCCTGGGCAACAAGAAGGAGCTGGCGTTCGCATGAGTCACCAAACTGACGAACCCGCAGACGGCCGCCCCCGCGGCGCCCATGCGGCGGAACCGGCTGCGCAACCGGCTGCGGCAGATACAACTGTGCAGGACGCCGCCACGGCCGGCACCGACCATATGACCGACACCAGGGCCATCGCGGCCGACGACGTCGGACCGGGCTGCCGCAAACGCGACCCGATCCTGATCGCGCGCAACGTGACCCGCACTTACGGCGGCATCAACGCCGTCGACGTCAAGCACGTGGAGATCCCGCGGAACAAGATCACCGCGCTCATCGGCCCCAACGGCGCCGGCAAGACCACCCTGTTCAACCTCCTCACCGGCTTCGATACCCCGCAGTCCGGTGACTGGCAGTTCGAAGGCCGCGACCTGGCCGGTGTTTCCGCCTACAAGGTGGCCCGGATGGGCATGGTCCGCACGTTCCAGCTGACCAAGGTCATGGGCAAGCTCACCGTCATTGAAAACATGCGGCTCGGCGCATCGTCCCAGCCGGGCGAGTCCCTGTGGCGGGCCTTCCTGCCGCCGCTGTGGCGCGGCAGGGAACGGGAAATCACTGACCAGGCGGATGTGCTGCTGGCCAAATTCAAGCTGGATACCAAGCGCAGCGACTACGCGGCGTCACTCTCCGGCGGCCAGCGCAAACTCCTCGAAATGGCACGGGCCCTGATGGTCCGCCCGAAACTGGTAATGCTCGACGAGCCGATGGCCGGGGTCAACCCTGCGCTGACGCAGTCCCTGCTGGACCACATCAAGAACCTGAAGGCTGAAGGCATGACCGTGTTGTTCGTTGAACACGACATGCACATGGTCCGGCACATTGCCGACTGGGTGATTGTCATGGCTGAGGGCAAGGTAGTGGCCGAGGGACCGCCCAGCGAGGTCATGAAGGACCAGGCCGTCATCGACGCGTATCTGGGTGCCCATCACGACGTCGATCTTGGCGATTCCGAAGGCTTTGACAAGCTGGAGGCCGAACTGGAGCACGACGCGGAGTCCTCGGTGGGCACCGGACCTGACGGCGTTGCCGGCAGGCGCATCGACGAACGGAAGGATCAGGCATGACTGCCGAGGCATTCGACGGCGAGTCCGTCGTCAAGGTGACCGATTTGGTGGCCGGCTACATCCCGGGCGTCAATATCCTCAACGGCTGCAGCATCGAAGCCCGGCGCGGGGAGCTGATCGGCATCATCGGCCCCAACGGGGCCGGAAAGTCCACCCTGCTGAAGGCCATGTTCGGGCTGGTGAAAGTGCACTCGGGGACCGTCGTGGTCCGCGGGCAGGACATCACCGGGTTGAAGGCGAACAAGCTGGTCAGCCGCGGCGTGGGATTCGTGCCGCAGAACAACAACGTGTTCCCGTCGCTGACGATCGAGGAAAACCTGCAGATGGGCCTGTTCCAGGCACCGAAGCGGTTCAAGGAACGCTTCGATTTCGTTGCGGACCTCTTCCCCGAACTGCGCACTCGGCGTGCCCAGCGGGCAGGGTCGCTCTCCGGCGGTGAACGGCAGATGGTTGCCATGGGCCGGGCGCTGATGATGGAGCCGGCCGTGCTGCTGCTGGACGAACCCTCTGCCGGGCTCTCCCCCGTCAAGCAGGACGAAGCCTTCCTGCGGGTACATGAGATCAACCGGGCCGGGGTCTCCGTGATCATGGTCGAGCAGAACGCCCGGCGCTGCCTGCAGATCTGCGACCGCGCCTACGTCCTGGACCAGGGCCGAGACGCCTACACGGGCACCGGCCGGGACCTGATGAAGGACCCGAAGGTCATCCAGCTCTACTTGGGAACCCTCGCAGACACCGCGTAAGGACCGCCCAACGAAAGAAGCCCCCGCCGTCGGCGGGGGCTTCTTTCGTTGGTGCTGTTTAGTGCAGTGCCACAGTTGGAACCTTAGAGCTTGCCCTCTTCGGAGCGGCTCGGAACCGGCTTGTTGTCGGCGTCGTACTGGTAGATACCGATGAACGCCTCGGTCGGGTCACCGTTCTCATCGAAGGTCACCGGGCCGGAGTAACCGTCGTAGTCGATGTCCCCTCCGCCGCGCAGGATGGTCACGCAGCCCGCGTAGTCGAAGCACTTCTCGCCCTCCGCAGAGACACCCTGCAGTTCGGCGGCCATTGCCTTGCCATCCGTGCTGCCTGCTGCCTCAGCGGCCAGCGCCAGCATGGTCACGGCGTCGTAGCTTTCACCGGCGTAGGCCCAGTCCTTGAGGGCCGGGTCCAGTGCCAGCAGCGATTCCTTGAAGTTGTCGGAGGCGAACGGGCCGGGGATTGTTCCCTGTGCCCCTTCAAGTGTTCCGGCTTCAAGATCCTTGCTGTAGTCGGACGTGTTGCCGTCCACGAGGAACAGCTGGGTGGGATCGATGCCCTTTGCAGTCAGCAGCGGAACAATGCTCTTGGCCTGTTCGAAGCTGATGACCACAATGGCGTCCGGCTTGGCAGCCGCGACCTGGTCCACCTGGCTGCTGAACTGGGACTCGCCCTCGTTGAACATTTCTTCGGCAACAATCTGTCCGCCTGCGGATTCAACCGAGCTTCGGACGTTGCTCGCCAGTCCGGTGCCGTAGGCATCATTCAGGACAATCATGCCCACGGTCTGGGCGCCGCAGCCAATGACGTAGTTGCCGAGGGTGCGTCCCTGGAGTACGTCCGAGGGAGCGGTCCGCCAGAACAGTCCGTTGTCATCCCAGTCCGTGAAGTCCGGCGAGGTATTCGCAGGCGAGAACTGGATAACGCCGGCTCCGGTGATCTGACCGATGACGGTCTTGGAAACGCCCGAGGATGCAGCACCGACAATGCCGCTGACCCCCTGGCTGAGCAGATCGGTAACCGACTGCGTGGCGATGTCCGTGGTGGTGTCACCGGAATCGCGGTGGATAACTTCCATTGGCTGGCCCAGGACGCCGCCGGCGGCGTTGACTTCCTCAACGGCCAGGTTGACGCCGGCAATCTCGGGCGGGCCCAGGAAAGCCAGGGCGCCCGTGGTGGGAAGCAGGGAGCCGATCTTCAGCGGGGTGGCAGTGGTGCCGGTGGACGCGGGCACTGCCGAGGCGTCACCCTTGGGTCCCGGGTCTTCGCCCTTGCCGCCTTGATTGGGCGGGCAGCTGATTGCCGACGATGCGGCCGCAGTGGATGCCGACTCTGAGCCGGTGGACTCCGCGGGGCTGTCTCCCCCGCTGCAGCCGGTTGCGAACATCGCGAAGCCCAGCCCGAGCGCAGCAATTTTGGCCGCCCGGCTGTAACCGACCCCTAGGCCCAACCGACTCGTGGTGCGTAGTTCAGTCATAGATTTTTCTCCCGGATCGAAAGGCGGAGGCCTTTGATGCTGTTATCAGGTATTCCTGATTAGAAGAAAAGCTAGTTGAATAATGAGTCAAACATAAGGGTTTAGGGTTACGTCCTTGTAACACTCGTCACAAAGCCGTTCTTTACCTCTTGCTTCGGAACGCTCCGGCAGTTAAAAGCTCACTCCGCTGCGCAACATGACGTTGGCGTAGGGCGTGGCCTCCCCCGTCCGCACGATGAGCCGTGCGGACGGGAGCAGTGCCTTGAACTCCTCATGTGTCACCGTTTCAGGGCTCAGCCCCGCAGCAGCAACGAGGGCTTCCACGCCGGTGCCTCCGGCTTCCTCAGCCAGCAATGCCCCCTCGACCACAATCTCCTCCATCAGCGCGGCCAGCACCTGGGCGAAGGACGGGATGCCCTTCACCAGGGCCAGGTCCACGGCAGGGACGCCGTCGGGAATCGGCAGGCCGCAATCGGCGATCACCACGAGGTGGCCGTGACCGAGCCGGCCGATAGCGGCGTTCAGGGGTGCGTTGAGGATGCCGGCCTTTTTCATGAGGTGAATTCAGCCACGTTGTCGGTGTTCACGGTGGTGACCGGAACCGGGATAGTGGATTCCACGGTTTCGCCGGCGAGCAGCTGTGCCAGGACCTCTACGGACCGCTTGCCCAGCTCGGCGGGCTGCTGGGCGATGGTGGCCGTCAGGGTGCCATCCTGGATCGCCTTGAAGCCGCCTTCCGTGCCGTCGAAGCCGACCACGCTGACGTCGCTTCCGGCGCGGTTGCCCAGGGCCTGGATAGCGCCCAGCGCCATCTCGTCATTCTCGGCGAAGATTCCCGTAACCCCCGGATTGGCCTGGAGCAGGTTGGTGGCGACGTTCAGGGCTTCGGCCCGGTCAAAGTTGGCTGTCTGCTGAGCTGCGACCTTAATGCCCGGGTAGTCCTTCAAGCCTTCGGCAAAACCGGCACCGCGGTCGCGGCTGGCGGAGGTTCCGGCAACACCCTGAAGGACGATGATCTCGCCTTCGCCGCCCATGGCCTTGGCCAGTTCTTCGGCCGCCTGGCGTCCGCCGGCTTTGTTGTCGCTGGAAACCAGCGACTGGACTTCGGCGCCGTTGACCGTGCGGTCCACCGCTACGATCGGGGTTTCGTCGCTGAGCAGCGGGCTGATGGAGGCTGCCGCTGCGTCGGAATCGACCGGGTTGATGATGACGCCGTCGGTGCCGGACGTGGCGGCGGTAGCCAGCTGGTTGGTTTGGGTCGCGGAGTCGTTCTGGGCGTCCAGCACGTCCAGGTTCAGGCCTGCCTCCTCGGCTGCCGCCTGCGCGCCGTCGCGCAGTTCAACGAAGAAGGGGTTGTTCAGGGTGGAGACGGCCAGGGTGACCGTGCCGCCGTCGGCCGCTGCGTCGTCGCCCCGGTTGCAGGCGGTGGCGGTCAGCAGCAGGGCCAGGGAGACGGTCAGTGCCGCACTCTTGCGGGCGGAGGAGAACTTCATTGTCTTTTCCTTTTGGTGGGGGTGGTCCGGTGCCGTGCGCGGCACCGGGGAAGCGGTCCGGGGACCGTTAGTGGGTGGAGTTTTTCCGGCGCAGCGCATCTGCGCCGACGGCGAGGGCGATCACGAGGCCGATGACTACCTGCTGCCAGAACGAGGAGACGTTCAACAGGTTCAGTCCGTTGCGGATCACCACCAGCACCAGGGCGCCGATCAGGGTGCCGCTGATCCGCCCGACACCGCCGGCCAGCGATGCACCGCCGATGACGACGGCGGCGATGGCGTCCAGCTCGTAGCCGGAAGCGGCCTGGGGCTGGGCAGAGTCCAGGCGCCCGGACAGGAGCAGCCCGGCAAGGGCCGCAAAAAGCCCCGACAGCGCAAAGACGGTAACCAGCACGCGGCGGACCGGGATGCCGGAGAGGCGCGCGGCTTCGGTGTTGCCGCCGACGGCATACATGTAGCGGCCGATCACGGTGTAGTTCAGGATCAGGGCTGCGGCGATGCCGGCGATCACCAGGACCACGATGGGCATCGGGATGGGCCCCAGGTCTCCGCCCAGGAAGGAGACTTCGCTGGCGGTGGCGATCGGCCGGCCGTCGGAGAGGACCAGGGTCAGGCCGCGGGCAATGCTGAGCATGGCCAGAGTGGCGATGAACGAGGGCAGCCGGCCGTAGGCAACGGCGAATCCGCTGACGGCGCCGCTGAGCGTTCCGATCAACAGGCCGCCCAGCAGGGCCATCCAGCCGGGAAGGTTCCCCTGCGTGAACATCCAGGCCGAGCCCATGGCGGACAGGGCTGCCACCGAGCCCACCGACAGGTCGATGCCGGCGGCCACGATCACAAAGGTCATGCCGAAGGCCAGGACGGCAATCACCGAGGCCTGGATGCCGATGTTCAGCAGGTTCGGACCGGTCAGGAAATCCGGGGTGGCGATAAAGAGCGCCAGCCCCAGGACCACCAGGCCGACCAGTGCCCCATTGTCGGCCAGGAACTTCCTGACCCGGGCACCGGTATCCGGGGCCTTCTTCCGCGCGCCGGTCTCCGGCGTCTGCACCGCTGCCTTGTTCATGATCCGTCCTTCATCAGTTGGTATTCCAGGTCACGCTGTATATCCCGCACCGCCAGTGACATCACGGCGTCCTGGGTGGCGCCGGCGGCATCAAGCTCACCGGCAATGTGTCCGCCGCTCATGACCAGGATGCGGTCACTCATGCCCAGCACCTCCGGAAGTTCGCTGGACACCATGACGACGGCGCCGCCGGCGGCGGTGATCGCGTTGATCAGTTCGTAGATTTCCACCTTGGCGCCCACATCCACGCCGCGGGTGGGTTCGTCCAGCAGCAGGACGGTGGAGCCGGCTACGATCCAGCGGGCAAACACGGCCTTCTGCTGGTTGCCGCCGGAGAGCGAACCCACGGCCTGGTCCAGGCTGTGCATCCGGATCCGCAGCCGGTCCGCCACTTCCTGGGCGCGTGCGCGCTGCCCGGAGAAGTCCACCAGGCCTGCCTTGGCGGTGGCTGCCAGCGTCGCGTAGCCGATGTTGTCGTTCACGGCGGCCTCGAGTACCAGGCCCTGGACCTTGCGGTCCTCCGGTACGTGGCCGACGCCGGCCCGGATGGCCGCGCCGATGTCCGCTTTGGGAAGCTGCTTTCCCCTCACGCTGACCGAACCCGCGGTGTAGGAGTCAGCTCCGGCGATGGCCCGGACCACCTCGGTGCGGCCGGCACCCATCAGCCCGGCCAGCGAGACGACCTCGCCCGCTGCGACCGAGAAGGAGACGTCGTGGATCAGGCCCTTCATGGACAGGCCCCGGACTTCGAGCAGCGTTTGGGCCTCACCGGCATATTCACGCCGCCGCGGGAACTGCGCCTCGATGTCCCGCCCGACCATCAGGCGCACCAGCTCGTCCTCCGGTGTGCCGGCGGGGACCTCGGCAATGAATTTCCCGTCCCGCAGCACGGACACGGAGTTCCCGATGGCGGCGATCTCGTCCAGATGGTGGGAGATGAACACCATGCCCACGCCTTTGCGGCGCAGGTCCTCGACCACTGTGAAAAGTGCGGCGATTTCACGGGTGGTCAGGGCCGCCGTCGGCTCGTCCAGGATCAGGATCCGGGCGTCCAGGCTCAGCGCCTTGGCGATCTCCACCAGCTGCTGGCGGGCGATGCCCAGTTCCCCGACGGGCTGGTCCAGGTCCACGTCCAGGCCGATCAGATCCAGCGCTGCCCGGGCGCGGGCCTTCATGGCGCGGCGGTCTACCAGCCCGTATTTGCGGGGCATCCGGCCCAGGCAGATGTTCTCGGCGACGCTCATCGATCCCACAAGGTTCAGTTCCTGGTGGATGGTGGCAATGCCTGCCGCTTCGGCGGCCTTGGTGTCCGGCAGTGAAACCGGGTTTCCGTCCACGAGGATGCGGCCGCCGTCGGGCTGGTACACCCCGGACATCATCTTGATCAGGGTCGATTTTCCGGCCCCGTTTTCGCCCAGGAGCACCTGGACCTTTCCCGGGTACACGTTGACGGTCACGCCGTCGATCACGGTCACCGGGCCGAAGGACTTGCTGACACCCTCAAGCGTCAGGAGGGGGTTCTCGCTCATGCTGGGTTTCCTTCTGGGAGGGGCGGGGTGGAGCCGCGGATGATGAGGGTGCTCGGCAGCACCACCGATTCGGGAGCCTCGCCTGCAATCTCTGCGAGCAGCAGGTCCACGGCCAGGCGGCCCATGGCGTGCACATCGTGGGCGATGACGGTCAGCGCGGGATTGAGCAGCGTAAAGGCTTCGATGTCGTCATAGGCCACGAAGGCCAGATCCGGGCCGATCGCCAGTCCGCGTTCGTTGCAGACGCCGACGGCGCCGATGCTCATCAGGCTGTCCGCTGCCAGCAGCGCGGAGGGCGGATTGGGCAGGTCCAGCAGGTGCCGTGCTCCTGCGGCGCCGCTGGCGGATTGGAAGTCCCCGAGGTAGACCAGGGAAGCATCCGCATCTGCGCCGGTGTCGGCCACGGCTGCCCGGTAGGCCTGCAGCCGTTCACGGCCCGTCGACGTGGACTGCGGACCGGCGATGTACCCGATCCTGGCGTGGCCCAGCGCGGTGAGGTGGCGGACGGCGTCGGCTATGCCGCCGGTGTTGTCCGCGGTGACGCTGGGAAGCTCCGCGCCGTCGACCACGCGGTCCACGAACACCGTGGGGACTTCGCCGCCCAGCAGCCCGGTCAGGTGCCGGGCCTCCCCCTGCGGAGCGGCAATCAGGCCGTCCACGCGCTGGGAGAGCATCACGTCCAGGTAGCTGTCCTGCTGCTGCTGGCTCTCGTTGGCGTTGCCGAAGAGGGTGAGGTAGCCGAATTCGCGGGCGCGCTGCTCGACGGCATGGGCCAGGTCGGCGAAGAAGGGGTTGCGGACATCGGGCAGCAGCAGGCCGATGGTCTGGGTGCTGGTCTTGCGCAGCGAGCGGGCCTGGGCGTTGGGACGGAAGCCGAGGTCGGCAGCGGCCTTGCGCACAGCCTGGCGGGCATCCTCGGAGGTTGCGGAGTGCCCGGAGAGGACGCGGGAGGCGGTTGCCGCAGAGACGCCGGCAGCCTTCGCCACGTCCTTGATCGTCGTTGACCGCACACTTGCTCCCTACACCGTTGTGGAATCGATTCCATGGAATCGATTCCAAGTATGATGCAGAACATGTGTGTCGTCAAACACGGGGATGTGGCGGGGGTAACCAGGCCTGTCTGTACGGGCACTCAGAGCGGTTCAGCGGAACGGGAGCCCCCAGCGGACCTCCACCGCGTCCCGCCCATCCGCAGGGAGGTCCGTCAACGAACTACAGGCATGATCGAGCAGAGCCGTGACCTGCAGGCAGACTGGCCGGCAGAGCGTCCGCTGCGGGAGTTTTCCGGCACCTACGGCGGCTTTTACCTGCCCTGGGAGGCGTGGGGTGTTCCGGTGGCCGAAGACGGCAGTCCTCATGCACGCTGCTGCTCCTGCAGCTGGGAGCACGACGCCGCGACCGAGGAGGAGGCCATCGGGAGCCTGGAGGCACACCTGAGGGCCGCCCATCCGTGGGGCCAGGGTCCGCAGCCACCCTCGGGCAGTAACCGCGGATAATGCCTCTGGAGGCAGTACCCCAGGTCGGACTCGAACCGACAACACATGGATTTTAAGTCCACTGCCTCTGCCATTGGGCTACTGGGGCGAAGCGAAAAGCTTCTGCTCAAGCCTACTGGATCACTCCCGCCCCAAAACAACGACGGCGGTCCCTCCCGAGGGAGGAACCGCCGTCGTACGCGTTATGCGGAAGGGAAGAAGCCTACTTGACGGCTTCCTTCTTCTTGGCCGGCGTGGCTGCGGTGCGGAACGCCCCGCGCGGGTCCTTCAGGTTGCGCAGGTCGGTCAGGTCGCGGCCGTAGGTCACGTTCAGGAGCCAGCCGGAGACGACGCGGAACTTGCGCTCGAACATCGGCATGGCCAGGCCGTGGTAGCCACGGTGTGCCAGCCAGGCCGGGAAGCCCTTCATACCGAAGCCCATGATGTTGGCCACGCCCTTGTACTGGCCCAGGCCGGCAACGGCACCCAGGCTCTTGTGGTTGTACTCTTCGACGCTGCCGACGCCGTAGCGGGCGGCCAGGATGTTCTTGGCCAGCAGCTTGGCCTGGCGGACGGCGTGCTGTGCGTTCGGAACGCAGAAGCCGCCGACGCCGCCACCGGAGAGGTCCGGAACGGCGGAAACGTCGCCGGCAGCCCAGGCACCGTCGAGGGGGCCGTCGTCGCCGGTGATGCGCAGTTCGGCGTTGGCGCGGACGCGGCCGCGGTCATCGATCGGGAAGTCGGTGGCACGGACCATGGGGTTGGCCTGGACCCCGGCGGTCCAGATCAGGGTGTCGGTGCCGAATTCGCCGGCCGGGGACTTGTCGGCCATGTTGATCAGCTTGAGCACGCCGTCTTCGGCCGAGGCCAGCGACGTGTTCAGCAGCACCTCGATGCCGCGCTCACGCATGCTGGCGACTACCCACTCGGCCTGGTCGGGCTTGACCTCGGGCATGACGCGGCCCATGGCTTCGATCAGGACGAAGCGGAGGTCTTCGCGCCGGAGCCGGTCGTTGATGCGCACGGCGTCGCGGGCCATGTCTTCAAGCTCGGTCAGGGTTTCGATGCCGGCAAAGCCGCCGCCGACGACGACGAAGGTCAGGGCGCGTTCGCGCTCCGGGCCTGCAGGCATGAGTGAAGCGGATTCGATGCGCTCCAGCACGTGGTTGCGGGTGGCCACGGCTTCTTCAATGGTCTTCATGCCGATGCCGGCTTCGGCGAGGCCCGGAATGGGGAACGTGCGGGTGATCGAGCCTGCAGCCAGGACAACATCCTGGTACGGGAGCTCAAAGGACCCGCTGCCGTCGCCCGGCTCGATGGTGGCCGTACGGGCGGCGTGGTTGATGGAAACGACCTTGCCCGTGATGAGCTCGGTGTTCCTCAGGTGCATGCGGTGGGATACGACGGCGTCGCGCGCCTCAATGGTGCCGGCGGCAACTTCGGGAAGGAAGGGCTGGTACGTCATGTACGGCAGCGGATCCACAACCGTGACGATCCCGCCCTGGTCCTTGACCTTCTTCTGGAGGTTTTTCGCTACATAGAGCCCTACGTAGCCACCGCCTACCACTAGGACGCGGGGACGGTCTGAAAACTGAGTCGTAGATGCCATGCCCCCATGATACCCGACTTTGTGAAAACGTTCACGAGATATTTTGGTGTTCCAGAGGGCCGGTATCTGCCTCGTCAGGAAGGGGATTTTCCAGCACCTTCCGCCGCGCCCGGACCACCATGACCGCGCCGCCGGCGGTAACGGCCAGCAGCAGTCCCCCGAAGCCCAGGACCAGCGCAGCGGGCAACACATCGGCCTCCGCCTGCGGTGAAAGCGCCGTCGGAATGGTCGGCTCCGGCAGCTCCGGTGCTGACGGTTCCACGGCCACAGGCGCGTCGGAGGCGGGCGTGGTGGAAGCGTCCCGGCGGTGGATCCTGATCCAGTCGGCGATGCTGCCCAGCGGGTTCGCGGCCACCGGCGGGATATCGGCGGCCAGCGCCGCTGAAGCGTCTAGCAACCCATAGCCGTACAGCGTGTCCTGCCCGGGGACTCCTGCATCCTTGGCGGTGCTGATGATCCGGTTGATCACATCAGCGGCGCTGAGGTCGGGGTAGGCGGAGCGGATCAGGGCCGCCGTGCCGGCCACCAGCGGCGCGGCGCCGGAGGTACCGCTCCAATCCGCATACTGGACCGTGCCGCCGGGCAATCCGCCGATCAGGTTTTCGGCCGGTGCCGCAACCCCGATGCTGATCCCCTCGGAGGAGGAGTCCCAGCTGGCTACCCGCTGCCGGTCTACGCCGGCCACGGTGAGCACGCCGGGAATGGTGGCCGGAGCTCCGACCTGGACCATGCCGCCGCCGCGGTTGCCGGCGGCAGCTACCACCACCACGTCCTGCTGCTCGGCGTAGAGGAACGCATCGTCCCAGCTTTGCGGCCAGGAGGTCGACGTGCTGCCCAGGGACATGTTGATCACCTGCGCGCCGTTGTTGACGGCCCACCGGATGGCGGCCGGGATCTGGTCCTCGATCGGAATGCCGGCGGGATTGTCCGGGCCGATCCAGGCCGAGACAGCCAGCAGCTCGGCCTTCGGCGCCACTCCCATGATGCCTTCGGGGTTGGGACCGGCGTCCTTGTCCTTGTCGGCCGCGTCGTCCTTTGTATCCCCTTCGCCGGCGGGGGCCGCGGCGTGTCCGCGCCCAGCCAACAGGGTCGCCACCAGGGTCCCGTGCGCGGGCTCGGCGCCCAGCCCGGCGCTCCCGGCCGGGTTCCCGGCTCCGGAGACATCGGTGCCACCCACCACGGCGCCGGCGAGGTCGGGGTGTGTGGGGTCAATCCCGGTGTCGATCACGGCGACCTTCACGCCCTCGCCCTGGCTGATTTTCCAGGCCTCCGTGAAGCCGTAGTCGTTAAGCCAGTACTGCTTGTCCCGCCATTCGTCGGCGGCGGCCGGGGCAGCCGGAAGGAGGGACAGCGCCAGTACCGCCGCTGTCAGCAGCCCGGCACCTGTTGCCGTCCGCCCGGTCCTGCCCCGGGCCGCCGACCTGCCGGTCACGGCGCTGCGCTCAGGGCGATGCCGTCAAGGATGTCGTGCTCGCTGGTGATTGCGGAGGAGACCCGTCCGTCGGTGAGCTCGGCTACCCGGTCCACGATGGTCTGCCAGATCAAGGCGCCGGCACCGATCACGTCAACGCGTCCCGGATGCATGTAGGGCAGGGCTGCGCGGGTGCTGCGGTCCATGTGCAGCAGTTCACCGGCTGCCTGGTCGATCCGCGCGATGTCCAGGTCGGCGCCGTGGATGGCTTCCGCGTTGTACTCAGCCAGGCGCAGGGCATGGGCAGTCACCGTGGTGACGGTGCCGGCGACGCCCACCAGCCGGTCTGCGTCGGCCAGCGGCACCGTCGGCAGGACCTGGGCGATGATGTCCAGGACCTCGCCGCGGGCGATGGCGATTTCAGCCTCGGTGGGCGGGTCGGACACGAGATGGCGCTCGGTGAACCGGACGCAGCCCATGTCGGTGCTTTTTGCTGCCTGCACGCCTTCGGACGTTCCCAGGACAAATTCGGTGCTGCCGCCGCCCAGGTCAACGACGAGGGTCTTGGAGCCGTTGCGTCCCGCCAGGACGCTCGTGGCACCGGCGAAGGACAGTGCTGCTTCTTCGTCGCCGGTGATGACCTCGGGTTCCACGCCCAGGCGGGCACGGATTCCGTCCACGAATTCCTGCCGGTTCTCGGCATCGCGGCTGGCGGAGGTCGCGACGAAGCGGGTGCGCGCTGCTCCGTGTTTCCGGATCAGCGCGGCGTATTCGTCCGCGGCAGCAAAGGTGCGTTCCAGTGCCTCCGGCGCCAGGCGTCCGGTGGCGTCCACGCCCTGGCCGAGGCGGTTCACGCGCATCAGGCGGACGACGTCGGTCAGCTTCGGCACGCCGTCCTCGTAGGTGACGTCGGCAATGAGCAGGCGGATCGAGTTGGTGCCGCAGTCAACCGCTGCAACACGCATGCCCTGGGTCTGTTCCTGCACTGTTTCCCCCTGCTGTTCGGTGGCTGCTGCCGCCTCGCCGGCTTCCCGGCGGGCGGCACGCTTGGCCTCGAGGTCACCGGCGGAGAGTCCCTGGGTCTTCGTGTGCCGGCTCAGGTCGCGGCTGGGCACCGCACCCGCGGTGTCCCACGCGCCCTCACAATAGCAGCGCTCACGGGTCCACCAGGGTGAGATGCGTTCGATGGCCTCGTCGCCGAGCGGATTGACGCCGGGCCCGGCCGCCAGCGAGTGTCCGACCAGCACGTGCAGGCACTTGACGCGGGTGGGCATGCCGCCTGCGGAAACGCCGTCGATCTCGGGAACGGGCCCGACGCCGGTGCGGGCGCCGATCTCGTCCCTCACCTGCAGGTACGCCTCGTGGGCTTCGCGGTAGCGGGCGGCCAGCCCGGCGTCCTGCTCCAGCCGTTCGGTCATTTCATTCATCACGCCGGCAGCTTCCAGCCGGGAGACGGCGGCGGTAATGACCGGGTGCGTCAGGTAGTAGGTGGTGGGGAAGGGAATACCGTTGCTCAGCCGTGGTGCCGTGGTGGCCACGAGCGGGTTGCCGCAAACGCAGCGGGCTCCGATTTCCACCACATCACGAGCCGGCCTGCCGAGCTGCCGGCTCAGTGTCTCCAGGTCTTCGGAGGTGGGGGTGAGCTGCTGCTGGGTCATGCCGGAAGTTCCTTCCTGAGGCCTGGACCAGGCCCGGGCTGTGAATGTCTGCGCTTCTAAGATTACTGTGCGCAGGGACGCCCTGCCGCCTACGATGCTGCAGCTGAGCGCGTGACGGAATCCCAGAGAGCGTCCACCCACTGCAGGTCGGTTTCCTGTTCCTGCGCCTGCTGTTCCACGTTTTCCACCCCGTGCTCACCCTTGACGAGGTAGCGGGTCTCCCCCGGCATCACCAGGAAGATCCGTTCCCGGGCCTGCTGCTTGATGTAGTTGGGGTCCGCCCAGCGGTCCAGCTGGGACTGCAGTTCCTGGGCGCTCTGCTCCTTAGCGGCGATGTCCGCCTCGAGGGCGGCAATTTCGGACCGCTGATGCAGATAGGTGCTGACGGACGGGGCCAGGAGCACCGTGACCACGGCGCTCACCATGGCGAGCACCAGCAGTCGGCCGGAAAACGTCTTGGCCGGAACCGGCTGCAGGTCATCCGAGGGTTCGGGCGTGGGAGCGTTGCTGGCGGTGCCGGCCGCAGGCTTCCGGGTGAAGCGCCCGAACCGGGAGGCCCGTGGCTCCGTAGTGTTTTTGCCGGGTTTGGCGGCTTTGCCGGGTTTTGCGGATTTGGGGGCCTTGCCGGATTTGGTGGCCTTGCCGGGTTTGCTTGCGGGTGTACCGGTCTTGGCTTCCTTCGCGGAAGGCTTCGCCGCTGCCGTCTTGGCCGAAGACTTGGCGGCGGCTGCAGCTGGCTCGGCGGAAGATTTGGCCGTGGCCGGTTTCCGGGCCGCCGGACGCGTTGCCCCGCCGACGGGCTTCGTGGCGGTGATGGTGTCGGGGTCTGCGCCGGTGGGCCGGCGCGCCGGGTTGCCGGAGGAGACGGCGGGCACGGCCTCGGATGCGGTCCTGCCGCCGGCGGTGCGCGCCTGGGGAACCTTCGGGCGTCGGGTGGACATGCAAACTCCTTGATCAAACCTGCTGATAACGCTCAGGCGCACGACATCCGGGATGGTTAAGACGCCGGTATTTCAGACGTGAATACTCAGACCTTAAACACGACTGGCGGGCACCCTCTCTACGAGGGTACCCACCAGTTGCAGGCTTACTCTGCCGTGAAACGCGGGAACGCGCTGCGTCCTGCGTAACGTGCGGCGTCGTCGAGCTCTTCCTCGATGCGCAGCAGTTGGTTGTACTTGGCTACGCGCTCGGACCGGGCCGGGGCGCCGGTCTTGATCTGGCCGGCGTTGGTGGCCACGCAGATGTCGGCGATCGTGGTGTCTTCGGTCTCACCGGAGCGGTGCGACGTGATGGTGGTGTAGCCGGCACGCTGGGCCATGGTGATGGCGTCCAGGGTTTCGGACAGGGTGCCGATCTGGTTGACCTTCACCAGCAGGGAGTTCGCGGCGTTGTTCTTGATGCCGGTCTCGAGGCGGGTCGGGTTGGTGACGAAGAGGTCGTCGCCCACGATCTGGACCTTGTTGCCGATCGAGGCGGTCAGCGTCTTCCAGCCGTCCCAGTCCTCTTCATCAAGCGGGTCTTCGATGGAAACCAGCGGGTAGTCCCGGACCAGTTCCTCGTAGTAGGCGGACATTTCCCCAGCCGTGCGGTTGGTGCCTTCGAAGAGGTAGGAGCCGTCCTTGAAGAACTCGGAGGCGGCAACGTCCAGGGCGAGGGCGATATCCGTGCCCGGAGTGTAGCCGGCGCGGGTGATCGCCTCGAGGATCAGGTCCAGTGCCGCGCGGTTGGACGGCAGGTTCGGCGCGAAGCCGCCCTCGTCGCCGAGGCCGGTGGACAGGCCCTTCTCCTTCAGGACTGACTTGAGGTTGTGGTAAACCTCCACACCCCAGCGCAGGCCCTCGGAGTAGGTCTGCGCGCCCAGGGGAACAATCATGAATTCCTGGATGTCGACGTCGGAATCAGCGTGCGATCCGCCGTTGAGGATGTTCATCAGCGGCACGGGCAGGACGTGTGCGTTGGGGCCGCCGAGGTAGCGGTACAGCGGCAGCGCTGCCGACTCGGCAGCGGCGCGTGCCACGGCGAGGGAAACACCGAGCATGGCGTTGGCGCCAAGGTTGGACTTGTTCTCCGTGCCGTCCAGGTCGATCATCGTCTGGTCGATGGCCCGCTGGTCTGCGGCATCGAAGCCCAGCAGCGCCGGCTGGATCTGCTCGATGACAGCTTCGACGGCCTGCAGGACGCCCTTGCCCTGGTAGCGGTTCTTTTCGCCGTCGCGGCGTTCGTTGGCTTCAAAAGCACCTGTCGAGGCGCCGGAGGGCACGGCAGCGCGGCCAAACGTGTCATCGTCAAGCAGTACCTCCACCTCAACGGTGGGGTTTCCGCGGGAATCCAGGATCTCGCGGGCGTGAATGGCATCGATGATTGCCATGGGAATGCTCCTGTTCGTTGGAACGCTAGGGGTAAACGGAGCGCGGCCCTATGAAGGGGGCCACGCTGTCTGCTCCCAGCCTAGTTGAAAGCGTCCCGGTAGTAAGGACCCGCGACGCCATTTAAAACCCCTGGGGACCCGCCGGCAGCGTTCCGGACCCGTCAAGACGGGTGCTGAAGCGGCGCACGGCGGCCCGCAGTGCGGCCTCGGCGTCCAGACCCTGTTCCTGCGCCTGCCGGACGACGTCGAACAAATGGTCCCCCAGCTCCTCACCGGTGCGCCAGGCTGGTGCCGGTCCGCCGGTCTGCGGGTGCGGGTCAGACGGCGGCTCCGACAGCGGCGGGACGCTTATCCCGGCACGCCGCGCCCGGTCCAGGGCCTTGGCTGCCAGCAGGAGGGCCGGAAGCCCGGCCGGGATGCCGTCCAAGGGCGAGGTCCGTTCGGGTTTTTCCTGTTTCTTTACTTCGTCCCAGGCCCGTTCGATTTCCGCCGGGTCGTCCGTGGTGGCTGCACGGAGGGAGCCGTCGGGCGCAAATACGTGCGGGTTGCGGCGGATCATCTTGGCGGTCAGTGCGTCCAGGACCTCGCCGATCCCGAAGTGGCCCGCTTCTTCCTGCAGCCGTGCGTGCAGCAGCACCTGGAACAGGACATCGCCCAGCTCGCCGGAGAACTCCGCTGCGTCCGACACCCCGGTGTGGCCGGCCTCGACGGTTTCAACCACTTCGTAGGCTTCTTCGATGAGGTATTCCAGCAGTGACTGGTGCGTCAGCGCAGCAGTCCACGGGCAGCGCGCCCGGAGCTCGGTGATGACCCCGGCCAGGCGGGTGAACCGCCGGCCGAGGTCATCGCCGGATAGTGCGTCGGTTTCCTGCTCAGCCACGTGCCTGGTTGAAGCCTTCCGTGACATAGGCGGCAAGGACATCGCGCTCTTCCAGCGGAAGGAAGGCTGCGTCCACCGCGTTCATGGTCAGTTCCAGGATGTCGTCAAGATCGTAGTCGAAGGTTTCCACCAGCAGTTCGAACTCGCCGGTCAGGGTGACCCCGCTCATCAGGCGGTTGTCGGTGTTGACGGTGACCTGGAACCCGGTCTGGTACAGCAGGTCGATCGGATGGGATTCGATGTCATCGCCGAAGGAGGCGATGGCACCGGTCTGCAGGTTCGAGGAGGGGCAGATTTCCAGCGGGATCCCCCGGTCGCGGACCCAGCCGGCGACCTGCCCGATGCTCACCATGCCCACTTCGGTGTCGTCTGCGGCGCTCTCGGAGGGGACGTCGTCGGCGTCGAAGTCCACCTCGATGTCCTCGGCGATGCGCACGCCGTGGCCAAGCCGCAGCGCCCGCCCGGAAACCAGGGCATCCTTGATGCTCTCCACGCCGGCGGCCTCACCGGCGTGGACGGTCACCGGGAACTGGTTCTCAGCCAGATAGGTGAAGGCGTCGGCGAAGCGCGAGGACGGGAAGCCGTCTTCCGCGCCGGCAATATCAAATCCGACAACCCCGTTGTACCGGTGCCGGACGGCCAGCTCGGCGATTTCCAAACCGCGGTCCGCATGGCGCATGGCGGTGACCAGCTGGCCCACCTGGATGAGGGCTCCGCCGGCCTCGACGGACTCGACGCCGGCGTCAAGCCCTTCCTGGACGGCTTCCACTGCTTCGTCCAGGCTCAGGCCGCCGCGCAGGTGCTGCTCGGGTGCCCAGCGGATTTCGGCGTAGACCACGCCGTCGTCGGCCAGGTCCTCCACGAACTCGCGGGCCACGCGGGCCAGGCCTTCGCGGGTCTGCATCACGGCGATGGTGTGGTCAAAGGTCTCGAGGTAACGCGGCAGGGATCCCGAGTCCGCGGATTCGCGGAACCATTCGCCCAGGGCAACCGGATCCGTCGAGGGCAGCTCGTGCCCGGCGGAGGCCGCGAGGTCGATGATCGTGGCGGGCCGCAGGCCGCCGTCGAGGTGGTCATGCAGCGATACCTTGGGCAGGCTGCGGATGTCGAGGAACAGGTCAGAGGCAGGAAGCAATATAGGCTCAGTCACGATTCCCACTCTACGTGAGCCGCGGCACGTCTCCGGCGGCCGACTCAGGGCGTTTCGAGCGAGTCTTCGGCGTCAGCCTCGGCGGTCTCATGGCGCGTCCGGGCGTCGTCCCGGTTGCTCTGCAGCGGTGTCGGGCCGCGCAGCTTGGTGATGATCCGGTCGATGACCAGGCCCAGGACCATTGCCACGGCGATCGCCACCACCACGCCCAGCAGGTGGTTTTCCTCGAACCAGGAGCCGGCCAGGGCGCCGATGGCTACGCTGTAGCTGGCCCAGACCAAGGCGGACATGGCGGTCAGCCCCACAAAGAGCCGGCGCGGGAAACCGGTGGCGCCGGCGGTCAGGTTCACCACCACCCGGCCGATCGGAATGAACCGGGCGATCAGGATCAGCGATACGGACCGCTTATCCAGTTCCCGGCGGGCCCAGGCGAACCCGCGGGTCATCCGCGGGCCCCGCATCCACCCGTAGCGTTCGGTGCCGATCCCCCGCCCGATCAGGTAGGACAGGTTGTCGCCCAGGAAGGCGCCGGCAGCGGCTGCCGCCATGACCAGCCACGGATTGGGGCCGGCGCCGGTGGCGACCAGCGCGGCCAGCCCCACCACCAGCGATTCGCTGGGAACCGGGGGGAAGAAGCCGTCAATCAGGCAAAAGGCGAATAAAACCAGATAGACCCACGGCGCATCTGCGGAAGTCAGGATGAAATTGTTGATACTGTCCACTGCTGCACTCAGCACGTCCAACGGGCGGCTCTCCTTGCATTCGGTCTCTGGTATCTACAACGATGCCACTCCCGTAGTGGTGCCCGCCAACCGCGGCGTCCCAGCTGGGACGCCGCGGGCAGATGGTCAGCTGATGCGGTCGATGATCAGCTTCTGCGCCGGACGGGAGCCTTCGGGAGCAATGACGACGGCGTTTTCCAGTGCCTCGCGCGCCCGGTCAAACTTCTCCGGAGTGTCCGTCAGCAGCGTCATCAGGGGCTCTCCGGCCCGGACCTGCGCGCCGGGCTTGGCATGCATGACCACACCGGCCCCGGCCTGCACCACGTCCTCCTTGCGTGCCCGGCCGGCACCGAGGCGCCAGGCGGCCACGCCCACGGAGAGGGCGTCCAGTTCCACCAGCACACCGTCGGCCGCGGCGTAAATGGTTTCTGATTCCCGTGCCCGCGGCAGCGCAGCATCCGGGTCTCCGCCCTGGGCGGAGATCATCCGGCGCCAGACGTCCATGGCCCGTCCATCCGCCAGCGCGGCGGCCGGATCGGCGTCGGGCAGTCCCGCGGCCGCCAGCATTTCCTCTGCGAGCCGGACGGTCAGCTCAACCACATCGGCCGGCCCGCCGCCGGCCAGGACATCCACGGATTCCTGGACCTCGATGGCGTTGCCGGCGGTCAGTCCCAGCGGCGTGGCCATGTTGGTCAGCAGCGCCACGGTGTTGACCCCGGCATCCTTCCCAAGGGCCACCATCGTCTCCGCCAGCTCCCGTGCGTTGGCTTCGGTCTTCATGAACGCACCGGAGCCCACCTTCACATCCAGCACCAGAGAGCCGGTGCCTTCGGCGATCTTCTTGCTCATGATCGAGGAGGCGATCAGCGGGATCGCTTCCACCGTTCCCGTCACGTCGCGCAGTGCATAGAGCTTCTTGTCCGCCGGCGCCAGCCCGGTTCCTGCGGCGCAGATGACGGCTCCGACGTCGGCGAGCTGGGCCATCATTTCCTCGTTGGAGAGGTTTGCGCGCCAGCCCGGGATGGCCTCGAGCTTATCCAGGGTTCCCCCGGTGTGGCCCAGGCCCCGCCCGGAAAGCTGCGGCACTGCCACCCCGAAGACGGCGACGAGCGGTGCCAGCGGCAGGGTGATCTTGTCCCCCACTCCGCCGGTGGAGTGCTTGTCGGTGGTGGGCTTGCCCAGCGAGGAGAAGTCCATCCGCTCGCCCGAGGCAATCATGGCCGAGGTCCAGCGGGAAATCTCCGCCCGGCTCATGCCGTTGAGGAGGATCGCCATGTTCAGCGCTGCCATCTGCTCGTCGGCAATGGCGCCGCGGGTGTAGGCGTCGATCGTCCAGTCAATCTGTTCCGGCGAGAGCGTTCCCCGGTCACGCTTGATCCCGATGATGTCGACGGCGTCAAACTTTTCACTGCTCATTTGCTGTCCTGTCCTTCCAAATGCTGCGGTCCAAAGGCATCCGGCAGGACCTCGTCCATGGTCCGGATGCCGCTGACGGTAAGTAACAACATGCCCGGAGCCCGGAATTCGTAGAGCAGCTGCCGGCAGCGTCCGCACGGCATCAGGATCTCCCCTGCCCCGTCCACGCAGACAAACGCCGCCAGGCGCCCGCCGCCGGTCATGTGCAGCGCGCTGACCAGGGCGCACTCGGCGCACAGGGTCAGCCCGTAGGAGGCGTTTTCCACGTTGGCGCCGGAGATGACCCGGCCGTCGTCGGTCAGCGCCGCCGCCCCCACCGGGTACTTCGAGTACGGCACGTAGGCGTGGGCCAGGGCGGCACGGGCCGCGTCCTGCAGGCTGTCCCAGTCGATTCCTGCCGCTGCGTCGGCAGCGGCACCTGTATCTGTGTTCATAGGTTTTCCTTGCTTGTTTCCTGCATCAGTGCGGCCGTCAGCCCTTGATATACGGTATGCCGCTGGCCGCAGGACCGCGCGACTTACCCACCACACCGGCGACGGCGAAGATGGTCACCACGTAAGGCAGCATGGCCAGGAACTGGTTCGGTACCGGGGTCCCGAGCAGGCTCAGCACCGACTGCAGGTTCGACGCAAAGCCGAAGAGCAGGGCGGCGAAGAGCGCACCGATCGGGTTCCAGCGGCCCAGGATCAGCGCCGCCAGCGCGATGTAGCCCTGGCCGGAGGTCATGTCGCGGTTGAAGGAGGACACCGAGACGAGGGTGAAGAACGCGCCTCCGACACCGGCCACCGCACCGGCGAGCAGGACGTTGGTGAACCGCATGCGGTTCACATTCACGCCCAGCGTGTCAGCCGCCTTGGGATGCTCCCCGACGGCCCGTGTACGCAGGCCCCACTTGGTGTGGAACAGGCCGAAGTAGATTCCCGCCACGGCGATGTACATGAGGTAGCCGATCACGGACTGGTCGAACAGGATCGGGCCGAGGATCGGAATGTCCGCCAGCAGCGGGATGCGGATGGAGGGCAGCCGGGGCGGGGAATTCCACTTGGAGGTGTCGGTGCTGAGCACCGTGGAGAACAGGAAGCCGGTCAGCCCGGAGACCAGAACGTTCAGCACGACGCCGACAATCACCTGGTTCACGATGTACTTGATGCTGAACACTGCCAGGACCAGCGAGACCAGCACACCGGCAACGGCTGCGGCGAAGAGCCCCACGAAGGCGTTGCCGGAGAGGGTTCCGGCGACTGCTGCGGCGAAGGCACCGAAGAGCAGCTGGCCCTCGATTGCGATGTTCACAACGCCGGACCGCTCGCAGAGCACACCCGAAAGCGCACCGAAGATCAGCGGGAACGCCAGCGTGAAGGATCCGGCCAGCAACCCGTAGATGGCGACGCTGGGGCTGCGGGCGCTGCCCACGGACCAGGTCAGGAAGGCAGCGACAAAGAAGACGGCGAACATGGCTATCAGCCAGACCGGCACGTGCTGGAACCTGCTGACCAGGATGGTGGAGTAGGCGGCCGATGCCAGCAGGACCACCGAGGAGATCCAGCCCAGCACCGGCGCAGAGACCACGATATTGGGCAGCTGGATGGCGGCGCTTTCCTCCGTGAGGCGGAATGTTACTTCCGCGGAGGGGGAACCGAGGCCGAAGAGGATGAACCCGAGGATTGCCAGGGCCCAGAGGATGACCGGGATTTTCCAGCTGCGGATTGCCTGCCCTGCAGTCTTTCCCGCGGAGGAGAGAGTGGTTGCGGTGCTCATGCTTTTCCTCCGGCTGCTTCGGTGTTCTTGGTTGTGCGCTTGCCGGATGTCTTGAACGCGCCCGGCGGCGGGATCCTAAACAGCGACCGGACCAGCGGGGGCGCGGCGATGAAGAGGACAATCAGCGACTGGACCACCAGGACGATGTCGATGTTGGTTCCGGTGCTGGTCTGCATGGTGACGCCGCCCGCACGGAAGGCGCCGAAGAGAATTCCTGCCGCGAAGGTTCCCCACGGAGAGGAGCGGCCGAGCAGGGCAACCGTGATCGCGTCGAAGCCGAAGCTGGCGGCCACGCCGGAGGTCAGCACCTTTTCGGTGCCGGAGACCTGGGCAACGCCGGCGAGTCCGGCGAGGGCACCGGCGATGAGCATGACGATCACGTAGCCCTTGGTGGTGCTGATCCCGGCGTTCCGTGCAGCGGCCGGGTTGGCTCCGACTGCGCGCAGCTCGAAGCCCACGGTGGAACGGTTCAGCAGCCACCAGATGAAGACAGTGGCGGCAACGGCCATCACGAAACCCCAGTGCAGGCGGAAGCCGGAGCCGAGCAGGGGCGGGAACATGGCGGTTGTATCGAGCTGCGGGCTGATCGGGTTGGTGGAACCCGGTCGCTGGAAGCCCGGAGTCGTGAGCAGGAAGAGCACCAGCTGGATGGCGATGTAGTTGAGCATGATGGTCACAATGACTTCATGCGCGCCGGTCCTGGCTTTGAGGAGGCCGGCAATGCCGCCCCAGAGTGCACCGCCGACGGCACCTGCGATCACCACGACCAGCAGGTGAAGCCCCACCGGCAAGTGCCAGCTGAAACCGACCCAGGCGGCCATGGTGGCGCCGATGAGGATCTGGCCCTGAGCACCGATGTTGAAGAGGCCCGCGCGGAAGGCCAGGGCAACGCCGAGTCCGGCGCAGATCAGCGGTGTCGCCACTGTCAGCGTCTGGGTCAGCGGGTAAATCATCCGGGAAAAGCTCTCGGCTTCGAAGTTGAAGACCGAGCCCTGGAAAAGGGCGATGTAGGCCCCCGATGCCGCGGACCAGGCAGCTGCAAAAAGGTCCCCCGGACGGCTGAAGAAGTAGGATGCCGCACTGGCAACGTCTTCGTCGGTGAGGGCGATCAGCAGGCCGCCGACGATGAGCGCCATCAGGACCGAGAGGACCGAAACCAGCGCGTTCCCGGAGACGATGCGGCGGAGCACCGATTCATCGCTGCTCTCCGGGTGGAGCTCCGATTCGGGGACGGGAACGGCAGGCGGCGGCAGTGCCCCGCCTGCGGTTTCGGCAGCGGTCAGCAGCCGGGTGTCTTCGGCTGCCGCCTCCTCTTTCCGGTGGGCTGGTTGGCCCTGCTGCCTGTTTTCGTTCTCCGGGCTCACTGCGCCCCTCCCTCAATATCGCGGTCGTGCGAAAGTGCTTCTTCGGCGCGCATCCCGGCCATCATCAGGCCAAGGACGTCACGCGAGGTATTGCCCGGGACAATGCCCATGAGCTTGCCGCCGTACAACACGGCGATGCGGTCTGCCAGTTCCAGGACTTCGTCCAGTTCGGTGGAGACAATCAGGACCGGCGTCCCGCCGTCGCGCTCGGCAACGATCCGCTTGTGCAGGAACTCGATCGAACCGACGTCCACGCCGCGGGTGGGCTGGGAGGCGATGAACAGCGAAAGCGGGCGGGACAGTTCACGGGCCATCACGACTTTCTGCTGATTGCCACCGGAAAGTGTCCCGGCAGCTGCCTGCGCAGACTGCGTCCGGATGTCGAACTCGTCGATTTTCTCGCCGGCGTTGGCGGCCACAACGGACGGACGCATGGACATGCCCCTGGCGAACGGGGGCTTGTTGTACCGGTTGAGAATCAGGTTCTCCGCGACGGTGAAGGGGCCCACGAGTCCGTCGACGCTGCGGTCCTCGGGCACGAAGCCCACACCGGCGTCGATGATCTGGTCCACGCGGCGTCCGGCAAGTTCCTTGCCGTCGAGCTGGATGGAACCGGAGATGTGATCCTGCAGCCCCATGATGGCCTCGGTCAATTCCGTCTGGCCGTTGCCCTGGACACCGGCGACCGCGAGGATCTCGCCCTTGGCGATGCTGAAGGTGAGGTGGTCCACAACGGGCTGGCCGGTGTCGGACAGCACGACGAGGTCACGGACGGAGAAGGTTTCGGCGCCGGGCTGGGCTGGAGCCTTGTTAAGTGTCAGGTTGACGGAACGGCCCACCATCAAGGAGGCCAGTTCAGTGGTCGATGCTCCCGGAGCCGCGTCGCCAACAACCTTGCCGCGGCGGATCACGGTGATCACGTCTGAAACCGCTTTGACCTCACGCAGCTTGTGCGAGATGAAAACGACCGACTTACCGTCTTCGGTCAGCTGGCGCATGATGGCCAGCAGCTCATCCGTTTCGCGGGGCGTCAGCACGGCGGTGGGCTCGTCCAGGATCAGGACTTCAGCGTCCCGGATCAGGGCCTTGATGATTTCCACGCGCTGCTGCACACCCACGGGCAGGTCTTCGACGACTGCGTCGGGGTCCACGTCGAACCCGTACTGGTCCGAGATCTGGCGGATGCGGGCGCGGGTGGTTTCCAGGTTCAGCGCACCGGCGAACCCTGTTGTTTCGTGGCCAAGGGCCACGTTCTCCGCGACGGTAAAGACGGGAACCAGCATGAAGTGCTGATGCACCATGCCAATGCCGGCTGCCATGGCATCTCCGGGACCGGAGAAGACCACGGGCTTGTCATTGATCAGGATCTCGCCCTCTGTGGGTTCGTAGAGGCCGTAGAGCACGTTCATCAACGTGGACTTGCCTGCACCGTTCTCGCCGAGCAGGCTGTGGACCTGCCCCGGTTCGATCACCAGGTCTATATGGTCGTTGGCAACCAAGGCGCCGAAGCGTTTGGTGATGCCCCTGAGTTCGAGTTTCACAACCCCAACCAATCTGTTTGTGTCTGAGTGTTGGGCGCCTCCGAAGGAGAAGGCAACCCGGAACAAAATGAACCGCCATCCGCCGGCTGCAACGCAGCCGGCGGACGGCGGTTCAGGTCGCTGTCCAGTCCGTGTTACTTAGGGCTGGCTGCGGATTCCACGGTGATTTCACCGGAGATGATCTTGGCCTTGATCTCGTCAACGGCCGTCTTGACGTCGGCCGGAACGGCGCTTTCCTGGTCGTGGTAAGGAGCCAGTGCGACGCCGCCGTTTTCCAGGGTTCCGATGTACGGGGTGGCGTCGAAGTTGCCCTCGACGTCGGTGCTGATGACGTCCTCGACTGCCTCGCCCATGAGCTTCATGACCGAGGTCAGGATGAACTCGGTGCCCACGTCGTTGGTCTCGAAGCCGTCGGAGTCGACCCAGACAACCTTGTTGCTGCCGCCGTTGGCATTGGCTTCGACCACGGCATCCAGTGTTCCGGAACCGACAGGGCCGGCCACCGGCATGATGATGTCGGCGCCTTCGTTCAGGAAGTTCTCGGTGGTGGTCTTGCCTGCACCGGTGTCCGTGAAGTTGCCGACGAAGGAGCCGGTCTGGTCTGCCTTGTTCCAGCCGAGGAGCTGGACGTCGGCGCTGTTCTGTTCGTTGTAGTACTCCACGCCGTCGGCAAAGCCGTCCATGAAGATGGTGACGGTGGGGATGTTGATGCCGCCGTAGGTGGCAACCTTGCCGGTTTCAGACGTGCCTGCCGCTACGTAGCCGGCGAGGAACGCTGCCTGCGCCGTGTCGTAGATGATCGGCTTGACGTTGTCGAGCTCGATGCTGTTGTCATCGACGATGGCAAAGTTGCTGTCCGGGTTTGCCGTCGCAACCTCCTTGGTCGCGTCAGCCAGGAGGAACCCGACCGTCACGGTGAGGTTGCAGCCTTCGCTGATCATGGAGTCAAGGTTCGGGAGGAAATCGGTCTCCGACTGCGACTGGGCCTCTGAGACCTGGATGCCGAGGGACTCCTCGGCTGCCTTCAGTCCCTCGTAGCTGGACTGGTTAAAGGAACGGTCGTCGAAACCGCCTTCATCCGAAACGATGCAGGCGCGGAAGTCGCTGTTTGCCGAAGCTTCGCTCGAATCCGCTTCTTCATCGGGTGCTGCACCGCAGCCGGAAAGCAGGAGCGCCGAAACGCCGAGCATGGCGGCTGAGACGCCTGCGTTGCGCTTGAAGCTGCGCGGGAAATTCTTCAATGTTCCTCCAGAAAAGAAATGGGTCCACCCGTAAAGGCATCAACGCCTGTGCCGCTCCCCTGCGGGAGGCACGAGCGCTGAAGGTCCGTGTGGTGCAGCGTTCCGTCCGTCCTTGGACCGCAGCTACCCCATCATAATGTGAAAAACAACACTGTGATGCTCATAACGCGCGCAGAGCAGCATCGTTTACATGTTGTTATCAATTGAGGGGACGCATACGCGGCCCCTCCGCCCCGGCAGGATGAGGCGGGTAAAAGGAAAAGGGAAGCGTCAGTGCCTCAGCCCGCGGGCCGCACGGACAGCCGCTGCCGCCATCACGGCCACCCCGGTGCTGATCGCCAGCTCGTCCGGGTTGTAGTCTCCGCGGTGCAGGTCGTACGTCTCCCCTCCGGGGGTGCGGGTACCCAGCCGCATCAAGGCTCCGGGAACCGCCTGCGTCATCCAGGCGAAATCTTCACCGCCCATGGACTGGGGGGCCAGGACAATCGCGTCCTCCCCCAGCTCGGCCCGGGCCGCGGCTTCGATCAGGCTGGTTTCGGCGTCTGTATTGATGACCGGCGGCACGCCACGGGTGTGTTCCAGCGTGACATCCACGCCGAAGGGCGCAGCTACCTGCCGGACGACGTCGTCGAGCAGTTCCCCGGCCGCGTACCAGGCCTCGGCATCCAGGCAGCGCATGGTGCCGGACATAAAGCCGTGGCCTGGAATGGCATTGGGGGCGGATCCGGCATGCATCTGTCCCCAGACCACGGAGACGCCGCTGCGCACGTCAATCCGCCGGGAAAGCACAGCCGGAACGCTCACCGCGATCTCCGCCAGCGCGAAAACCAGGTCTTCGGTGAGGTGCGGCCGGGAGGTGTGTCCGCCGCGGCCGGTCAGCTCAATCCGGACTGTGTCCGAGGCGGAGGTGATTGCCCCGATACGCGTTCCCACCTGGCCCACGTCGATCCGGGGATCGCAGTGCAGGGCCAGGATGCGCGGGACCCCCTCCAGTACGCCCTGCTTGATGACGCCGAGGGCGCCGCCGGGCATGACTTCCTCCGCTGGCTGGAAGATGACGCGCACCCGGCCGCCGAGTTCGCCGGCTGCCTCGAAGGCCGCGAGGATCTGGGCCACCCCGACCATGACGGTGGTGTGGATGTCATGTCCGCAGGCGTGGGTAATGCCCGTATTAACGGACGCGTAGCCCAGGTTGGTTTCCTCCAGGACCGGCAGCGCGTCGATGTCTGCACGCAGGGCCAGGCGCAGCGGCCCCTCGCCGATATCAACGTAGGCGCCGGTGCCCTCGAGCCGGACCGGGGCCAGTCCAGCGTCCGCCAGGACTTCGACAATGCGGTCAGTGGTGCGGAATTCCTTCGTTGACAGCTCCGGGTGCCGGTGCAGGTCCCGCCGGAAGGCGATCAGCTCACCCAGGATCGGAGCAACGCTTCTCCGCATCGAAGGGACCGGTGAACTCAGTGGGATAGTATGCACAGCTTCAAGGTTAGCCACTGAGGCTGCTGTTACGGGAACCGTGTGACGATGTTCCCTACCACCACTCAATATGACGCGGGTTACGGGCCTTTTCGGAGGCCCGTCCGGGCCTTAGAGGACGTCGGTGTCGCCGCTGGCCTTGAGGTGTTCCACAGCCTTCTTGACCTCCTGGGCGTGTTCCTTCGTGGTCACGAGCAGCGCATCGAGGGTGTCCACGATCACCACATCCTCGATGCCGATCAGAGCGATAACCCGCTTGGTATCCGATACGACGATTCCGGACGCGTTCTCCGAATAGACCCGTGCACCGTCGCCCATTACGGTCAGGTCGCTGTTCTCTGCGGCCGGATTCAGCCGGCCGATTGCCGCGAAGTCCCCGACGTCGTCCCAGTTAAAGATGCCCGGAATCATCGCGACGTCACCGGCTGCCGCGGCAGGTTCAGCCACCGCATAGTCGATGGCGATCTTGGGCAGGGTGGGCCAGATCCGCAGCACCACCTCACGCCGGCGCGGGGTGTCCCAGGCTTCAGCGATTTCCATCAGGCCGACGTAGAGCTCGGGCTGGTTCGCTTCCAGGTGCTTAAGCATCAGGTCCACGGGCGCAACAAACATTCCCGCGTTCCAGCTGTAGCGGCCGTTCTTCAGGTAGGTGCGGGCCACCTCTTCGGAGGGCTTCTCGACGAATTCGACGACGGCGTGTGCACTCGGCGCCCCGGGAATGTCCAGCGGGTCTCCGGCACGGATATAGCCGAAGCCGGTGGCTGCGTGGGTGGGGTGGATGCCGATGGTCACGATAAAACCCTGCGCAGCGGTGTGCACGGCTTCACGCACGGCATCCTGGAACACATCCACCGGGGTGATGACCTGGTCCGCGGCAAAGGAACCCATGATGATGTTCGGATCCCGCTTAAAAAGAATGGCTGCAGCCAACCCGATGGCAGCGGCAGAGTCCTTGGGCTCCAATTCCAGCACCAGGTTCTCTCTGGTGATCTCCGGCAGCTGCTTCCGCACCGCTTCCCGGTGGAGCGTGCCGGTCACGACCATGACCCGGTCACCGCTCAGCGGGCTCAGCCGGTCATAGGTCGCACGGATGAGGGTGGAACCCGAACCGGTGAGGTCATGGAGGAACTTGGGTGCGGCCGCACGGGACAACGGCCACAGGCGGGTGCCGACGCCGCCGGCGGGAATTACGCCGTAGAAGCGGTCGAAGTCCGCGGAGGAAGGATTGGGGTGTGCCGGTTCTGTACTCATCAGAGCCAAGATTAGCCGACGACCGCGCCCGAGGCCCGGCACCACGGTGATGCCATGGTGCCCGGACGTGGGGCTAAACCCCGGATCCCCGCTCACAAGCCCCACCCGCGGTGTAACGAGCGTCACATGATAGGGCTGCCTAAATTGAAAGCTCTCCGAGGGAGACCTAGATTATGCTTGAGCTTATATTGCTGTCGCACCGGCGTCATCACTGCGTGGAAGACACGCCAGCGCCGCTGCGTCGCAGGGAGGAAAATTCAGTGTCGAAGTTACCAGCAGGCACGCTCTACCGCGGCCGCGAAGGCCAGTGGTCGTGGGTTGCGCACCGTATTACCGGCGTGGTGATCTTCTTCTTCCTTTTGGTCCACGTCTTGGATACCTCATTGGTGCGTGTTTCACCCGAGGCCTACAACGTCGTGATTGGCGCATACAAGAACCCGATCATGGGCCTCGGCGAGCTTGGCCTCGTCGCCGCCATCGTGTTCCACGCCTTCAACGGCGTGCGTGTGATCCTGATTGACTTCTGGAAGAAGGGCCCCAAGTACCAGCGCCAGATGCTGTGGAGCGTCGTCGGTCTTTGGGTGGTCACTATGATCGGTTTCTCCATTCGCCACCTTCCCATCGTTTTCGGGGGTCATTAAGCCATGAGTACATCCACCAATGAGGCCGTCTCCATCGAGGCCCCCCGCTCCGGCCGGATCGCCCCCAAGTACGCCCGCACCCCGGGCGGCAAAGGCAACTTCGAGATGTTCGCGTGGCTGTTCATGCGCGTCTCCGGTGCCATCCTGATCGTTCTGATCTTCACCCACCTGTTCGTGAACCTGATGCTGGGCGACGGCATCCACGCCGTCGACTTCGGCTTTGTAGCCGGCAAGTGGGCCAGCCCGCTCTGGCAGGTCTGGGACCTGGTCATGCTGTGGCTGGCGATGCTGCACGGCACCAACGGCGTCCGCGTCATCATCAATGACTACGCAGACAAGAACTCCACGCGCATGGCCCTGAAGAGCATTCTCTACATTGCCTCCCTCGTGATCATCGTGCTCGGCACCCTGGTGATCTTCACCTTCGATCCGTGCCCGGCCGGCGCTCCCCTGGAGCTCCTCGGGGACTTCTGCACGGCTTAGCCGCAGCGCCCGTTCCTTCCGGAGCGGGCACAACGAACGTTTCACAAGCTTCAACAGAAAGAGCATCTGGTATGCAGGTCCATAAGTACGACGTCGTAATTGTCGGCGCCGGCGGCGCCGGTATGCGTGCCGCCATTGAATCCGGCCAGCGCGCACGTACGGCGGTACTGACCAAGCTGTACCCCACCCGTTCCCACACCGGTGCGGCACAGGGCGGCATGTGCGCAGCACTGGCCAACGTCGAAGAAGACAACTGGGAATGGCACACCTTTGACACCGTCAAGGGCGGCGACTACCTGGTGGACCAGGACGCAGCGGAGGTCATGGCGAAGGAAGCCATCGACGCCGTGCTCGACCTGGAAAAGATGGGCCTGCCCTTCAACCGCACGCCCGAAGGCCGTATCGACCAGCGCCGCTTCGGCGGCCACACCCGCGACCACGGCAAGGCCCCGGTCCGCCGTGCCTGCTATGCAGCGGACCGCACCGGCCACATGATCCTGCAGACGCTGTACCAAAACTGCGTCAAGCACAATGTGGAGTTCTACAACGAGTACTACGTCCTGGACCTGCTGACCGTCACCGACAGCTTCGGACAGAAGCGCGTAGCCGGCGTCGTCTCCTACGACCTGGCCAGCGGCGAACTGCACGTCTTCCAGGCCAAGTCCGTTGTGTTCGCCTCCGGCGGTGCGGGCAAGGTCTTCAAGACCACGTCCAACGCCCACACCCTCACCGGTGACGGCATGGGCATCGCGTTCCGGCGCGGCATCCCCCTGGAAGACATGGAGTTCTTCCAGTTCCATCCGACAGGCCTCGCCGGCCTGGGCATCCTGCTCTCCGAAGCAGCCCGCGGAGAAGGCGCCATCCTGCGCAACTCCGAGGGTGAGCGCTTCATGGAGCGCTACGCCCCGACCATCAAGGACCTGGCGCCCCGCGACATCGTGGCCCGTTCCATGGCCAACGAGGTCCGTGAAGGCCGCGGCTGCGGCCCGAACAAGGACTACGTCCTCCTGGACCTCACGCACCTGGAACCGGCGCACATCGACGCCAAGCTCCCGGACATCACCGAGTTCGCCCGCACCTACCTGGGTGTGGAGCCGTACACGGAGCCGGTGCCGGTCTTCCCGACCGCGCACTACGCCATGGGCGGCATCCCGACCAACATCAAGGCCGAGGTCCTGCAGGACAACGACACCGTGATCCCCGGTCTCTACGCGGCCGGAGAAGTGGCCTGCGTTTCGGTCCACGGCTCCAACCGCCTGGGCACCAACTCCCTGCTGGACATCAATGTCTTCGGCAAGCGGGCCGGCATCTATGCCGCCGAGTACGCGCTGACCGCTGACTTCGTTGACCTGCCGGAGAACCCCGAAGCCACCACCATCGAGCTGCTGGACCTGGTCCGCAACTCCGAGGGCACGGAGCGGGTTGCCGAGATCCGCCGCGACCTGCAGAACACCATGGATGCCAACATGCAGGTGTTCCGCAGCGCCGACACCCTGAACCAGGTGCTGACCGACATTGCCTCGCTCGAAGAGCGGTACAAGAAGATCAGCGTCCAGGACAAGGGCAAGCGCTTCAACCTGGACCTGTTGGAAGCCGTTGAACTGGGCTTCCTGCTGGAACTGGCCAAGGTCATGACCGTGGCTGCCCTGCACCGTGAAGAGTCCCGCGGCGGGCACTTCCGCGAGGACTTCCCGGAGCGCGACGACGAGAAATTCATGAAGCATTCAATGGCGTACAAGGTTGACGAAGCCGCCAACGCCGAGCACACCGCGGGCATTCGACTGGACACCAAGCCGGTCATCTTCACGCGCTACGAGCCGATGGTGAGGAAGTACTAATGACAACGGAAATTGCGGAGCCGGCCTCCAAGATCGACCTCCCGGAATCAGTGGGCGGGGAAATCCCCTCGTTCGAGATCACGCTGAAGGTCCGCCGCTACAACCCCGAGGTATCCGACGAAGGATACTGGGATGAGTGGAAGCTGACCATGTACGGCACGGACCGGGTGCTGGATGCCCTGCATAAGGTCAAGTGGGAGCATGACGGTTCCGTCTCCTTCCGCCGCTCCTGCGCCCACGGTGTCTGCGGCTCCGATGCGATGCGCATCAATGGCCGCAACCGCCTGGCCTGCAAGACCCTGCTGAAGGACCTGGACACGTCCAAGCCCATCCTGGTGGAACCCATCAAGGGCCTGCCGGTGGAGAAGGACCTGATCGTGGACATGGAGCCGTTCTTCCAGTCCTTCCGCGAAGTCATGCCCTTCCTGGTCAGCAAGGGCCACGAGCCCACGAAGGAGCGCCTGCAGTCTCCCGAGGACCGCGAGCGTTTCGATGACACCACCAAGTGCATCCTCTGCGCCGCGTGCACGTCCTCCTGCCCGGTGTTCTGGACCGACGGCCAGTACTTCGGCCCGGCTGCCATTGTGAATGCCCACCGCTTTATCTTCGACTCGCGTGACGACGCCGGAGACATGCGCCTGGAGATCCTCAATGACAAGGAAGGCGTGTGGCGCTGCCGCACCACCTTCAACTGCTCCGAAGCATGCCCGCGCGGCATCCAGGTGACCAAGGCCATCGCCGAGGTCAAGCAGGCCATCTTGAACCGTTCCATCTAGCGTTTTCGCTTCGCTCAAGGCGGCGCCGCCGGTCCTCCAGGACCGCCGGCGCCGCCTTTTGCATGCCCTCCACTGCTGCCCCGCTTGCACCATGCCCCTAAGGTGAGTCCCATGCCCACGTTTGAATCCGTTTCCTTCCCCGGCGTCAACGGCACCTCGCTGGCCGGCACCCTGGATATGCCCGACGGCGGTGCAAGCAGCTGGGCGGTGTTCTGCCACGGCTTTACCCTGGGCAAGAACAGCGCCGCAGCGTCCCGGATCTCCAAGGCCCTGGCGGCTCACGGCATCGGCGTGCTGCGCTACGACGCCGCCGGGCTGGGCGGATCATCCGGCGCCTGGGAAGACGGGACGTTCAGTACCAAGATCGCCGATATCCACAGTGCCGTGTCCTTCATGCAGGCCCAGGGCAGGCCCGTGTCCCTGCTGGTCGGCCATTCCCTGGGCGGAGCTGCCGTCCTGGCTGCGGCGCCGGAGGTCGAGGGCCTCGTCGCGGTGGTGACCATCGCGGCCCCGTACCGCCCGGACCATGTGGTGCATCTCTTCGAGGATGAGATGCAGACCATCAAGGCGGCGGGTTCGGCGGAGGTGGAGCTGGGAGGGCGCAGCCTGCGGATCCGTGAGGAGCTTCTCCACGATCTGGCCGCCCATGACCTGGCCGGGTGCATCCGCGGGCTGCATCTGCCCCTGCTGGTGATGCACTCCCCCACGGACAATACAGTGGGTATCGAGAACGCCAGCGAGATTTTCTCCATGGCCAGGCATCCACGGAACTTCATTTCCCTGGAGGGCAGCGACCATCTGATGGTGGACCGGGCCCAGACTCATCGGGCAGCGGCCATCATTGCGGCCTGGGCAGCCATCTATCTGCCCGGTGCCGGAATCTAGGGCTCTCCGGGCGCCAGCCTAGGCTTCGAGCGCGACTTCCTCGCGCAGCCGCCAAAGCCCGGTGGCGTCGTGTTCATACAGACCGATGGTGCGGACCATGAACCGGGCCTCGTAATCCTGCAGGGACTCCAGTGCGGTGTCCATACCGGCTTCACTCACATCGTGGGCCACCGTGACGTGCGGGTGGTACGGGAAAGGCAGGTCCCGGGAGAGCGGCCCGCTCTGCATTTCCTTGTGCAGGGCTGTGCATTCCTCGTGCCCGGCATCCACCTGCAGGTACACCACGGGTGAGACGGGGCGGAAAGTGGCCGTGCCGCGCAGCGATATCTCGAAGGCCTTGTGCCGGCGTGCCACCTGACGGACGTGCCGGGCGGCGATATCCCAGTCCTCGGTCTCCGTAGTGGTCACCACGGTAATGTGCGCCGGGATCAACGCCGCCAGCGGATCCCCGAACGATGCCCTGGCGCGCTGCAGGTCCGAAGCCATGGGCTCCGGCACCCCGATCACGATTCCCACGCAGGTGCAGGCAGGCGCGTCAGGACCGCCGTCGACGCCGTCGGCGGTGCCTGCCTGGATACTCGGATTCCAAAGACTCATGGATCAGACCGCAGTGGAACCCAAAGGTAGGAAACCTACTTTGTTATACACATCGGCCAGTGTAGCGGACGCGGTTTCCCGCGCCTTGGCTGCACCGAGGGCCAGGAGCCGGTCCAGTTCCGCCGGATCCTCCAGCAGATACAGGGCGCGTTCCCGGATGGGCCGCACGTGCTCGGTGACGGCCTCCGCCAGGTCCACCTTCAGGTGGCCGTACATCCGGCCTTCATACTCCTTGACCAGCGTCTCGATGCTCCGCCCCGAAACCAGGGAGTAGATGGAGAGCAGGTTGCTGACCCCCGGCTTGGCTTCCCGGTCAAAGCGGATCTCCGTGCCGTCGTCGGTGACCGCCGACTTAATGCGCTTGGCGATGACCTTGTCCGGATCCAGCAGGTTGATCAGCCCGGCCGGTGACGCAGCGGATTTGGACATCTTGGCCGTGGGGTTCTGCAGATCATAGATCTTCGCGGCTGCCTTCTGCACGAAGACCTCGGGAACGGTGAAGGTCTCGCCGTAGCGGGAGTTGAAACGCTTGGCCAGGTCGCGGCTGAGCTCCACGTGCTGGCGCTGGTCCTCCCCCACGGGTACCCCGTGCGGGTTGTACAGAAGGATGTCTGCAACCTGCAGGATCGGATAGGTGAACAGGCCAACCGATGCGGCGTCGGCGCCGAAGCGCTGCTGCTTGTCCTTGAACTGCGTCATCCGGGACGCTTCGCCAAACCCGGTCAGGCAGTTCAGTACCCAGGCCAGCTGGGCGTGCTCGGGAACCTGGGACTGGACGAAGAGGGTGGCTTTCTCGACGTCCACGCCGCCGGCAATGTACTGGGCGGCGGTGACACGGGTGCGCTGCCGCAGGTCTGCGGGATCCTGCGGCACTGTGATGGCGTGCAGATCCGGGATGAAGAAGTAGGCGTCGTACTCCTCCTGCAGCCGGACCCAGTTCACCAGCGCGCCCAGGTAGTTGCCCAGGTGCAGGGAGTCGGCGGAGGGCTGCATGCCGGAGAGGATGCGCTGCCGGCCGGTGGGAGGAACTGAGGTGCTCATGAGTCTGTCCCTTGGAACTGGTAGTCGACCACGACGGGCGCGTGGTCGGAGAAGCGGCTGTCATAGGTGGGGGCACGGTCGACGACGGCGGATATGGCGCGTTCGGCCAGTTCCGGCGTCGCGAGCTGGTAGTCGATCCGCCAGCCGCTGTCGTTGTCGAAGGCCTGGCCGCGCCAGGACCACCAGGTGTAGGGCCCGGGGACGTCGCCGGCCAGCTTCCGGGCGACATCGGTGTAGCCGACTTCCTCACCGAGGAACCGGTCGAAGTAGGCGCGTTCCTCCGGCAGGAAGCCTGCCCGCTTCACGTTGCCCTTCCAGTTCTTGATATCCAAGGTGGTGTGGCCGACGTTGAGGTCCCCCACCACCAGGACGAAGTCGCTCTGCTGCTTCAGTGCCGGCAGCCGCTGGGCCATCACGTCAAGGAAGCGGTACTTGTCCACCTGCTTGGGCGTGTCCACCTCGCCGGAGTGGACGTAGGCGCTGACAACCGTCAGGAGCTTCTCGGCGCCGTCCACCGGCACCTTGAAGTCTGCCTCGACCCAGCGTCCGGAGAGGGCGAAGTACTCATCTCCGATGTGCTCGCGGGTGGCAACGGGAGCCAGGCGGGAGGCAATGGCCACCCCTGCGCGGCCCTTGGCTTCGGCCTCGGCGTGGAGGATGAACCATTCATCCCCGAGGAGTTCACGGACAATGGCGTCCGGCGCCCGGACTTCCTGCAGGCACAGAATGTCGATGTCCCGTTCAGCCAGCCAGTCGGCCATGCCGCGCTTGTAGGCGGCGCGGATGCCGTTCACATTTACGGTTGCAATGCGCAGCGCCTTTGCCGCGCCTGCGGTTTCTCCTGCTGATGCCAAACTCACGCGAATAACCATACTCCTCAGTAGCCTGCGGTTCATCTTGGGCGCGCGGACGGCGGAACAGCCGCGCAGCGGGTCGTCGAATGACCCGGCGGTGCTAGTCGACCAGGGTGCCTTCTACCGGCCCGCCGTCGTCCTTCTTGATCATGGAACGGGCGTTGTGGGAAGTGATCTCGATGGTCTCCAGCGCGCGGTCCACCTGGTCTTGGTCCTTGCCGAGGTTTTCGCGGATGACCCGGGACTGCACCTGAATGATCTTGAAGCTGTGGTCCAGCTTCTGGTCGCGGATGGTTGCAGCCTCATCGATGACCTGCACGGAGGGTACGGTGCCGGCTGCGCGGTTCAGGGTGTCCTGCGCCTCGGCGATCTTCGCGCCGGCCTTGCGGGCCGCGCCGCGCACGCTGAAGACCACAAACGCGAACAGGCAGAGCCAGCCCAGCGAGACAATGGCAACCAGCCAGCCCACGACGTCGTTCTCATTCGCGGCGAAAACCACTGCCACCAGGAACACAAGCAGCATGAGGGTCATGCCGATGGATGCCATCTTCTGGCTGATCCCGCGGCGGGGCTTGGACGAAGGCTGCGGCATCTTGCCGTTGGGGAGCGACTGCATGGCTTTATTGTCTCAAACTCGGACCCAAGGACGTTAAACCGTCCACCCGCGGCGAAACTACTGCGTGGTGTAGGCACCGTCCACGGCGTACTGGGCTCCGGTGACGAAGGCCGCACGGTCCGACAGCAGGAACAGCACCACATGCGCCACTTCGTCGGCGGTACCGAGCCGGCCGGCCGGATGGAGCCCCACCAGCGAGGTGTAAACCTCCCCCGGCAGCGCTTCCAGCAACGGCGTGTCGATGTAGCCCGGGTGTACCGAGTTGATGCGGATCCCCTGGTTGGCGTAGCCCAGCGCTGCCGCACGCGTCATGCCGGTGACCCCGTGTTTGGCCGTCACGTAGGGCACGGCAGTGCTGGAGCCGACCAGGCCGAGGATCGAGGACATGTTGACGATGGCGCCGCCGCCGGCCTGCTGCATGGCCGGAATCTCGTAGTACATCCCGTAGAACACCGAGTTCAGGTTCACGTCGATAACCCGCCGGTACCCTTCCAGATCCACCTCCGTGAGCAGTCCGAGGGGTCCGCTGATGCCGGCGTTGTTGAACGCCAGGTGCAGGGCACCGAATTCGCTGACCGCGGTGTCCACCGCACCTTTGACATCCTCTGCCCTGCCCACATCCCCAACGGAGGGCACTGCGGTTCCGCCGGCGTCGGAGATCTGGTTCACCACCACCTGGGCGGCTTCCAGATCGAGGTCATTCACGACGACGTTGGCGCCTTCCGCGGCCAGCGCCACGGCCGCAGCCCTGCCGATTCCGGATCCGGCGCCGGTCACGAGTACGGTTTTCCCGGTGAACTGATCAGCCATGGCAACTCCTCAGGGATGGGCCCGGCGGTTCTGCCGGGGTGCGCCTGGCTTCGGCTGCTGACCGGTGCCGGCCCCGCTCCCGCCCTGCGCAACCCATGATCCCCGCCCGGTTCCACTTGCGGAAGGCATCGGTGCAGGTGCCAGACTTGCCGGATGCAGATCATCTTCAGCACCGGAGACATCACGGCCAGTACCGCCGACGCGATTGTGAATGCGGCCAATTCCTCGCTGCTCGGCGGCGGCGGGGTGGACGGCGCGATCCACCGCGCGGCGGGGCCGGAACTGCTCGCTGCCTGCCGTGAGCTGCGGGCCGGAGCCTATGCACAGGGCCTGCCCGTCGGAGACGCGGTGGCTACGCCCGGGTTCTCCCTGCCGGCGCGCTGGGTGATCCACACCGTCGGCCCCAATGCGCGGGCTGGGCAGACGGACCCCGAGCTGCTGGCCTCCAGCTTCAGGCGCTCGCTGGAGGTGGCCGAGGAGCTCGGTGCCGCCACCGTGGCCTTTCCCGCGATCAGCGCCGGGGTGTACGGCTGGGACCCCGCGGTGGTGGCCGAGACGGGGCTGCGGACGGTGGCCGCCCATCCCGCCCGGAGTGTGCAGTCGGTGGAGTTTGTGCTCTTCAACCCGGGCCTGGAACGGCTGTTCCGCTCGGTTTGGGAGGAGCTGGCAGCTGATCGAGGAACGCCTACTTCAGGAACAGGGCCCGAAGTCGCCGGGTAGTCACCACCAGTCCCAGGGCGATCATCACAATGAAGTAGAGCAGGTGCCCGGCGGTGGACCAGTCGATCAGGCCCATGCTGAGCTGGCGCATCATTTCCACCCCGTGCCAGAGCGGCAGCGCCTGGATGACCCATTGGATGCCCTGGGGGTACACGCTGAGCGGGTAGAAGGTCGCGGAGAACAGGAACATCGGCAGCATGACAAAACCCACCCAGTCCAACTGCTGGAAGGTCTTCATATAGCTGGTGATGGCCATGCCGAAGGAGGCAAACCCGAAGGCCACCACCACGGCCGCCGGAATCATGAGCAGCGCCCACGGCGACGTGATCAGCACCATGGCCGCCATCACCGCGGTGAAGCCGGTGGCGTACATGGCCCCGCGCAACAGCGCGAGCAGGATTTCCCCGAGGGCGACGTCGAGCGGCCCCAGCGAGGTGGCGAGCATGCCTTCATAAAGCTTGGCGTAGTTCAGTTTGAAGAACACGTTCATGGTGGAGTCGTAAACGGCGCCGTTCATGGCGGAAACGGCCAGCAGCGCCGGAGCAATGTAGTTGGCGTAACCGATCTCCTGGCCGCCCGGCCCTGCAACGGTGCCGATCAGGGACCCCAGCCCGATACCCATGGCCACCAGGTACAGCACCGGTTCCACGAACCCGCTGATCATGACCGCGTAGTTGCTGCCCCAGGTGGCTTTGAGCCCGCGGGCGAAAACCGAGCGGATGTTCCGGGCGTAAAGGGACCCGAGAATACGGTTTTCCGGCGCCAGTTGGGTGGGGGCAAGCCGCGGGGCCGCGATCGCTCTTCCATGCGTCATTTTCCCAACCTCCGGGTGAAGTTGCGGCGCGCCAGGAGCCAGCCGACGACGGCAAGCAGCAGCAAATACGCCAGGTGCACCGCAGTCAGGGCCGGCGGTTCCACATAGCCGTAGCTCAGGATGCGTCCCAGCTCGGTGGAGTGCCACAGCGGGGAGATCCAGCCGATCCACCGGATGGCTCCGGGCAGGGATTCCAGCGGAAAGAAGGTGCCCGAGAACAGGAACAGCGGCATCACGATGAACCGCTGCACCATGGCGAACTGGCCCTTATCCTCTTCGAGGGAAGCACTGAAGGCCATCAGCGGCAACCCAAAGGCCACGCCGCCCAGAATGGCCGTGAAGATCATCAGCCAGGCGGTAGCGGGCCGATCAACGGCTCCGAACGCCAGCAGGAATGCAAAGTACGTTCCGGTGGTGATCAGCAGCCGGACGGAAAAGCCGATGAGGTGCCCGTCCACCAGCTGGCCGCTGCTTAGCGGAGAGGCGTTGGGGCCGTAATAGGTCCGGTGCCATTTGAAGCCGCCCATCACCGTATAGGTGTTCTCCTCGCTGGCGACCATGATCGCGGCGGTGGCCAGCAGCGCCGGCGCCACGAAGGAGAGGTAGGACACCGAGGTCCCGTTGCCGGCGTCGAACGCTGCTCCGCTGGTATCCACCAGCGAGGCAAGCCCCACGCCCATGCCAAAGAGGTACACCAGCGGCGTGCCCACCGCCGTCATGAGCACGGTCCAGCCATAGCCGCGCATGCGCCGGACCCAGTGTTCGGCGTAGTAGAGCGCGCCAAAGCGCCGCGCCCGGACCGCCGTCTCTTCCGGTGTCAGCGGTGAGCGCAGCCCCAGCACGGCATGGTGGTCAGCCGGGGCGGTGACAGGGCCGGAGGGCTGCCGCTCAGTCAACGAGGCTCCTGCCGGTCAGCCGGAGGAACACGTCCTCCAGCGAGGAGCGGCGCACCAGCGAGGTAATGGGACGCAGCCCGCGGGCGCTGACCGCCTCGAGGGCGGCCTCGCCGTCGTTGGCGTAGATCAGGACGCGGTCCGGAAGTGTCTCGAGCCGTTCGCCGATTCCTTCCAGTTCACCGGCCACCGTGGTGTTGCGCTCGGAGCCGAAGCGCAGCTCCAGCACCTCGCGGGTGGAATGCTCCCGGATCAGCGCAGCCGGTGAACCCTCGGCCATAATTCTTCCCTTGTCCACCACGACCAGCCGGTCGCACAGCTGCTCTGCCTCGTCCATGTAATGGGTGGTCAGGATCAGCGTGACGCCGGCTTCCTTGAGCCGGAAGAGCCGGTCCCAGAGGATGTGCCGGGCCTGCGGATCCAAACCGGTGGTGGGCTCATCCAGCAGCAGGATTTTGGGGTCGTTGATCAGCGACCGGGCGATGGTCAGCCGCCGCTTCATCCCCCCGGAGAGCGAGTCCACCCGTGCCTTGGCTTTGTCGGTGAGCTGGGCGAACTCCAGCAGTTCGTCCGCCTTGGGCCCGAGGTAGCTCTTGGGCAGGCCGAAGTAGCGGCCGTAGGCCAGGAGGTTGTCACGCACCCGCAGGTCCTCGTCAAGATTGTCCTGCTGCGGGACCACACCCAGGTGCGCCCGCACTTCGGGCCCGTAGCGGTCCGGGTCCAGGCCCATGATGGCCAGGTCGCCGGAGGTGCGGGAGGAAACACCGCCGATCATTTTCATGGTCGTGGATTTGCCGGCCCCGTTGGGTCCGAGCAGGCCGAAGGACTCCCCGGCCGGCACCTCGAAACTGATGCCGTCCACAGCGTTGAAACTGCCGTAGGTCTTGGTCAGGTTATGAGCGGAAATGACGGTAGCGGAGGCGGTCCGGGGAACGGTTTGGGATGGTGTGATCTGCGGCACTGCAACAGCCTAATGCACGCCGCCGGTCCGGAGCGCGCGCGGCGCGGCCCGGACCAGCGGCTAAATAACCGGAAGCGGTGCCTAGAGAATCCCGGCAGCGCGCTCGGCGGCCTCCACCACGTTGGAGAGCAGCATGGCCCGGGTCATCGGACCGACTCCCCCGGGGTTCGGGGAGATCCAGGACGCCACGTCAGCTGCCGCCGGCTCGACGTCGCCGGTCAGGGTGGTCTTGCCCGTCTCCGGATCGGTCACCCGGGTCACGCCCACGTCCAGCACGATGGCCCCGGGCTTGAGGTCCTCGGCCCTGATCATTTCCGGGAACCCGGCGGCGGCCACCACCACGTCGGCTTCCTGCAGGTGTTCAAACAGGTCCACCGTGCCGGTATGCGCCAGGGTCACCGTGGCGTTGATCGGACGGCGGGTCAGCAGCAGGCCCAGCGGGCGGCCCACGGTGACGCCGCGGCCGACCACCAGCACCTTCTTGCCGTTCAGGGAGATCCCGTTGCGGACCAGCAGCTGAACGATCCCGTGCGGAGTGCACGGCAGCGGAGAGGTCATCGGTTCGCTGACGTTCAGGACCAGCCGGCCCAGGTTCACCGGGTGCAGCCCGTCGGCGTCCTTTTCCGGGGCAATCCGTTCCAGGATCGCGTTGGTGTCGATATGTGCCGGCAGCGGCAGCTGGACGATGTACCCGGTGGTGGCAGGATCGGCGTTGAGTTCGTCGATGACCTTCTCCAGGTCCTCCTGGCTGATGTCTTCGGGCAGGTCCCGGCGGACCGAGTTGATGCCCACCTGCTGGCAGTCCTTGTGCTTGCCGCCCACGTAGGAATGGCTGGCCGGGTCGTCACCGACCAGGACGGTTCCCAGGCCCGGGGTGATGCCGTGCGTCTCCTTCAGGACCGCGACACGCTCCGCCAGTTCTTCCTTGATCTCCCGGGCAGCCTTGCGGCCATCGAGGATCTGCGCGGCGACCGGAGTGCCGAAGTCGGTCTTCTCCTTTTTCTCCCAGCCCAGGTTCACGCTGTCGGTTTCGGGTGATTCCGGCGGGGTTTCCTGCACGTTGGCGGAGCCTTTCTGCGTCGTGGTGTCTTTCCGTGTCACGGAGCCTTCCATATTGGTTCCCTTTTCCATGGTCGTTACCACTGTTCCTGTCCGGGGTAGAGCGGGAAGTCCGCGGTGAGGGCCTGGACGCGGGCACGCAGTGCCTCAACATCGGGGGCCGGTTTCAGGGCCGCGGCGATGATCTCCGCAACCTCGGTGAATTCCGCGGCGCCGAAGCCCCGCGTTGCCAGGGCGGGGGTTCCGATGCGCAGGCCGGAGGTGACCATGGGCGGGCGCGGATCGAACGGGACCGAGTTGCGGTTCACCGTGATGCCCACCGAATGCAGAAGGTCTTCGGCCTGCCTGCCGTCCAGCGCGGAGTTGCGCAGGTCCACCAGGATCAGGTGCACATCGGTGCCGCCGGTGAGGACGGAGACGCCGTGTTCAGCGACGTCGGGGGCGTTGAGCCGGTCGGCAATGATCCGCGCACCTTCCAGCACGCGTTCCTGCCGTTCACGGAACTCTTCGGAGCCGGCAATCTTGAAAGCCACTGCCTTGGCGGCGATGACGTGCATCAGCGGACCGCCCTGCTGGCCCGGGAACACTGCCGAGTTCAGCTTTTTGCCGTACTGCTCCTTGGCGAGGATGACACCGGAGCGTGGTCCGGCGAGGGTCTTGTGCACGGTGGAGGTGACGACGTCGGAGGCCGGCACCGGGTTCGGGTGCAGGCCGGCGGCCACCAGGCCGGCGAAGTGCGCCATGTCCGTCCAGAGGTAGGCCCCCACCTCCTTGGCGATGGAGGCGAACGCGTCGAAGTCCAGCTGGCGGGGATAGGCGGACCAGCCGGCGATGATCACCTTCGGCCGCTCGGCGAGCGCCTGCTCGCGGACCTTGTCCATGTCCACCCGGTAGGTGTCCTTGTCCACGCCATAGGCCGCCACCTCGTAGAGTTTTCCGGAGAAGTTCAGCTTCATGCCGTGGGTCAGGTGTCCGCCGTGGGCAAGATCCAGCCCCATCAGCTTGTCGCCGGGTGAGATCAGGGCGGCCAGGGCCGCTGCATTGGCGGAGGCACCGGAGTGTGGCTGGACATTGGCGAACTCGGCGCCGAACAATTCCTTTACCCGCTCGATGGCCAGGTTCTCGGCAACATCCACGTGTTCGCAGCCGCCGTAGTAGCGGCGGCCCGGGTAGCCCTCGGCGTACTTGTTGGTCAGGACCGAGCCCTGGGCCTCCAACACGGCGCGGGGAGCAAAGTTCTCCGAGGCGATCATTTCCAGTGTGTCCCGCTGGCGGGCCAGCTCGTCGTTCAGGACCGCGGCAATTTCCGGGTCGACGTCCGATAGCCGGGCGTCGGTCACTGGCTGGGTGGATAGTCTCACAAGGATCTCCTGGGGAAGGGGTTCTATGGGTCAGGCAGACTGCCGGGCACATCCCGACACTCTGTATAAGACAAAGAGCCCGGGCATGACAAACAGAAGGCGTGACCTCCGGCCCAGGCGTGCGATCCGTGGTCTGTGCTGCTTGGCCGCTCCCTGGTGGTGACCCACCTAACGCCAGTTGCGACGTCACCATCGTATCGGAAGTCGGGCTTCACACCCCCTCCCCGCCGTCACAATGGGCGGCCGGACGGAATAGGCAGGCCGGCCCGACGGTTGGCAGAAGGGAAGACATCCCGGAAGGCGGATTCATGGCGCACTCCAGCGCGGTCGAAGTTGATGTGGCGGTGATCGGCGCCGGACAGGCCGGCTTAAGTGCCGCCTACCATCTGCAGCGCCGGGGCCTGGCCCCCGGCACCGGTTTCGTGGTCCTGGATGCCAACGATGGCCCCGGGGGCGCCTGGCGGCACCGTTGGGATTCGCTGACCCTGGGGTCCGCGCACGGCATCCATGACCTGCCCCGCTTTCCGCTGGGCACCCCGGATCCCCGCGAGCCGGCATCGTCGGTGGTCAGCCGCTACTACGGCGCCTACGAGCAGGAATTCGGGCTGCAAGTCCAACGGCCGGTCCGGGCCCTCACGGTGACCGAGGCCGGGACGGACCGGCTCCTCGTCGCTACGGACCACGGATCCTGGCTGGCCCGGGCCGTCATCAACGCCACCGGCACCTGGGACAAGCCGCACTGGCCGCGCTATCCGGGACAGGAGTCCTTCAGCGGCACCCAGCTGCACACCCGGGACTTCACCAATGCAGGAGACTTCGCCGGTCGCCGCGTCCTGGTGGTGGGCGGCGGAACCTCCGCCGTACAGTTCCTGCTGCAACTGCACGACGCCGGTGCCGGCACCGTCTGGTCCACCCGCAGGCCGCCGGAGTTCACCCGCACCCCGTTCGACGCCGAGTGGGGACGCGACGTCGAGCAGCAGGTCAGCGAGCGCACCCGTGCCGGGCTTCCCCCGCTCAGCGTGGTTGCAGCAACCAAGCTGCCGCTGACCACCCAGTACCGGCAAGGGATCGACGACGGCGTCCTGGTTTCCCGGGGCCCTCTGGCCCGGTTCACCCGGACGGGGGTGGTCTTCGCAGACGGCAGTACGGCAGAGCTGGACACAGTCCTGTGGGCCACGGGGTTCCGTGCGTCCCTGGACCATCTGGCTCCCCTGCGGCTGCGCGGACCGGGCGGGGGTATCCGGATGGACGGACCTCAGGTGGCGGGCCGCCCGCAGCTGTTCCTGGTTGGCTACGGGGAATCCTCCTCCACGCTGGGGGCGACGCGGGCCGGGCGCGCGGCGGCGACGGCAGCGCTGGAGCTGCTCACCGGCTCCTCCGCCCCGACCCGGCCTGCGGAGCCCTCCCGAAGCGGTTCCTAGTCCACGTCCTCCCAGATGAAGCCGGTCACCGTCCCCTGTTCCCAGTCACGGCGCAGGACAGAGTAGGTGACGGAGGCGATCCGGCGCCCGTCATCCAGCGGCCAGTCCTCCCGGTAGTGCGCCTCCTTCAGGAAGCCTGACCGGAGGAACGTCTTGCGCATGGCAATGTTGTCCTCCCTGGTGCGGCCCGCAAACCGCAGTGCCTCAGGCCGGTCCGTGAACACCAGCCCGGTCAGGGCCTGCAGCACCGGAACCCCGGCGCCGCGCCCACGGGACTCTTCCACCAGGCGCAGGTCGAACGTGGGGCACAGGCTGTCCAGCCGCTCCACGATGGCCAGCCCCAGCCGGTGGTTGTCTCCAAAGACCCAATAGGTGCAGACGCCGTCGGCCTCAAAACGGCCGTCGAGAACCAGCTGGCGGACCAGGGCCTCCGACGGCGCGGTGATCCGGTGGAAGGGGAAGGCATTGGTTGTCAGGAACTTGACCAGCTCTTCGACGTCCTTGTCGGAGAGCGGCATGAAGGTTACGTCCATTTCCTTAGCCTAAGCGAGCCTCTCCCGGGCGGGTAACCTTGAAATGTGAGCGACTTTCCAGCACCTCTGCCAACCGACGCCAACACCGGCCCAGCGGCCTACACGCTGACTCTGTCCTGTCCGGACCAGCCAGGGATAGTCCACGCCGTCTCCGGCGGGCTTGTGGCAGCGCAGGGAAACATCATCGAATCCCAGCAGTACGGCAGCCGGGAAACCGGGACCTTCTTCATGCGCGTCGACTTTGCCGCTCCGGGCTCCCACGCCGAGGTCCGGGCCGCACTGGCTCCGGTGGCCGACGCCTTCGGCATGGAATGGCAGCTGCACAAGGCCGGCACTCCGGTACGGACCCTCATCATGGCGTCCAAAGCCGGGCACTGCCTCAACGACCTGCTCTTCCGGCAGCGGGCGGGAACGCTGCCGATCGAGATCCCGGCAATTGTCTCCAACCACCAGGACCTGGCGGAGTTGGCGGCGTTTTACGGTGTGCCCTTCCATCACATTCCCCTGGCTCCTGCCGGCAAGGAAGCGGCTGAGGAGCAGCTGCGCGGGCTGATGCAGGACCTGGATATCGAGCTGGTGGTGCTGGCGCGCTACATGCAGATCCTGAGCAACGACCTTTGCCGCGACCTTTCCGGCCGGGCCATCAACATCCACCATTCATTCCTGCCCTCCTTCAAGGGCGCCCGGCCGTACCACCAGGCCCATGCGCGCGGGGTGAAACTGATCGGTGCCACGGCGCACTATGTCACCTCCGACCTGGATGAAGGGCCGATCATCGAGCAGGAAGTGATCCGGGTGGACCATGCCCGTTCGGCCACGCAGCTGGCCGCCCTGGGTTCCGATGTCGAAGGCCGGACGCTGTCCAAGGCGGTCCAGTGGCACGCCGAGCACCGGGTGCTGCTCGACGGCAAGCGGACCATCGTTTTCAACTAGGGGCAGGCTTTGGGCCCGGACCAGCGTTTTTGCGTATCCGGCTAGGCTGGCCGCATGGCAAACATCATTACGCTCCGGGGCCAGACCCCCACCGTCGATCCGTCCGTTTTCCTTGCCCCCACTGCGTCCCTGATCGGCGACGTCGTGATGGCGGCAGGCTCCAGCGCGTTTTACGGCGTCTGTGTGCGCGGGGACTCCAACGCGATCCGCGTCGGCGCCGGGACCAATCTGCAGGACAACGTGGTTCTCCACGCCGACCCCGGGTTCCCCACCACCGTGGGCGAGCGGGTCAGCGTCGGCCATGGCGCCGTGGTGCACGGATGCACGGTGGAGGACGACTGCCTGATCGGAATGAGCGCCACCGTGATGAACGGGGCCGTGGTCGGCGCCGGTTCCCTGGTGGCTGCCGGAGCAGTGGTGCTGGAAGGAACAGTCATCCCTCCGCGCTCGCTCGTCGCCGGGGTTCCGGCAAAGGTCCGGCGGGAGCTTACGGACGAGGAGTATGCCGGCGTCCGGCAGAATGCGGCGACCTACCTGCAGACTGCCGCAGCGCACCGCGACGCCATGCAGACCCCGTAGCGGACACGAAGATGGGTTCAGGACATCACACCAAGAGCAGGGCTTGCGTTCACTTCTTGACGACAACGAGGTGATGTAGCACGCTGGGGCATATGCCAGAGAACACAGCCCCAGCGTTGCGGCCCAGGACAGCTGCGGGCGTCCATCCCGGAAAACCCGGATCGCAAAGCGCGCTGCGCCAACGCAACCAGCAGCGGATCCTCTCGGCGCTGGCAACCGGCGGACCGCAGACCCAGGCCGAGCTCTCCCGCCAGACCGGGCTCTCCAGTGCCACCGTCTCCAATATCGTGCGGGAGATGAACGGGAACCGGCTGGTCATTACCGAGCCCACCACCAGCTCCGGGCGCCGCGCCCTGTCCGTGCGGCTGAACGACACCGGAGCGGTTGCGGTGGGCATCGACATCGGCCGGCGCCATGTCAGGGTGGTCCTGGCCTCGCTCGGCTACCGGATCCTCGAAGAGGAGGCGGTCCCGCTTCCGCTCGGCCACTGTGCAGAGGAAGGCATGGACGCAGCCGCCGATCTCCTGGCCAAGCTGCTCGGCCAGGCGGGTGTGGACCGGGCCGCAGTCCTGGGGGCCGGCGTCGGCATCCCGGGCCCCATCGACCGCCGCACCGGAACGGTGGTCCACGGAGCGATCCTGCCGGAATGGGTGGGCATCAACATCCGCGAGGCCCTGGCGGAACGGCTCGGGACCCCCGTCCACGTGGACAATGACGCGAATCTGGGCGCCCTTGCCCAGGTCACCTGGGGACCGCACCGGGGCACCGACAACCTGGTCTTCGTCAAGGTGGCCTCCGGCATCGGCGCCGGACTGGTCATCAACGGCGCCCTTTTCTACGGGCACCTGGGCATCACCGGTGAAATCGGCCATGCCACCGTGTCCGAGCACGGGGTGGTCTGCCGCTGCGGCAACCGGGGCTGCCTGGAGACCGTCGCATCCACGTCCGTCATGATCGAGCTGCTGAGCCGCGGAGCCGGCGAACCGATCCAGACCGCAGACATCGTGGACAGGGCAGCAGCCCGCGACCCGGCCACGCTGCGGATCATTGACGACGCCGGTCTCGCCGTCGGGCGTGCGGCCGCCAACGTGGCGAACACCCTAAACCCCGAAATCATCGTCCTTGGCGGTTCGCTGACCGGCCTGGGTGACACCTTCCTGGCGCCGGTGCGCCGCGGATTCATCCGCCATTGCGTACCGCTGGTCGGGGAATCCACCCAGGTTTTGATGTCCAGCCTCGGGGACCGGGCCGAGGCCCTCGGTGCTGCCGCCCTGGTGCTGGGCAGGCACGGAGCCCTTCTGGGTTAGCCCCGGCAAGGCCTGTGCCGCCCGCCTTCGGACTGCTGGAAAACCACCTGCCTTCACCCCCTGTTGCGTTCAAGACTTGACGGCAACCCGTTGCAGGAGTTTACTGCTATATCGGCTCACATTGTGATTTGCATCATCAACGAGTGTGAGCTGTATCTAGACAATGAAGTCCTAACTGGAGGCACCCATGCGAGCAGCACCAGCAGCTCCACCACCCGGCGCAGGTTGCGCCACCTGCCGCAACGGCTGGAAAGCCAGCCATGACGGCTAATCCCACCATTCTGGAAATGCGCTCCATCACCAAGGAGTTTCCGGGGGTCAAAGCCCTCTCGGATGTTTCCCTCACCGTCCATGCAGCGGAGATTCACGCCATCTGCGGAGAGAACGGTGCCGGCAAATCCACACTGATGAAGGTGCTCTCGGGGGTCTACCCTTACGGCAGCTACAGCGGTGAGATCGTCTTCGAGGGCGAAGAGGTCCGGTTCAAGGACATCCGCTCCTCAGAGGCATCCGGAATTGTCATCATCCACCAGGAACTGGCGCTGATCCCCGAACTATCCATCGCGGAGAACATCTTCCTTGGAAACGAGCCCCGCCGGTTCGGTGTCATCAACTGGGACAAGGCAAACCAGGAAGCCATAGAACTGATGGCGCGCGTGGGGCTGAGCGATGACCCCACCACACCGGTGAAGGACATTGGCGTCGGCAAGCAGCAGCTGGTGGAAATCGCCAAGGCGCTGAGCAAACGGGTCAAGCTGCTGATCCTCGACGAGCCGACAGCCGCACTGAACGAGACGGACTCCACGCACCTGCTGGACCTGATCGCCGGGCTGCGTGCCAAGGGCATCTCCTGCATCATGATTTCGCACAAGCTCAATGAGATCGAACGGATCGCGGACTCCATCACGATCATCCGCGACGGAAAATCGATCGAGACCATCGACGTGGCCCTCGACGGCGCCGATGAAGACCGCATCATCAAGGGCATGGTGGGCAGGTCGCTGGAATCCCGTTTCCCAGACCACACGCCGCAGATCGGCGAGACCTTCTTCGAGGTCAGCGGCTGGACGGTGGGCCATCCGCAAATAGCCGACCGGCTGGTCTGCAAAGGGTCCAACTTCCACGTCCGCCGGGGAGAGATTGTCGGCTTTGCCGGGCTCATGGGTGCCGGCCGCACCGAACTGGCCCGCTCGGTGTTCGGCCGGTCCTACGGCAACTTCATCTCCGGCACCATCGTCAAGGACGGCCGCGAGATCACGCTCAAGTCAGTGCCCTCGGCGATCCGGCACGGCCTGGCCTACGTGACCGAGGACCGCAAGTCCCTGGGACTGAATCTCCTGGATGACATCAAGGCCACCACGGTCTCGGCGGACCTGCAGAAAATCACCAAGGGCCTGGTGGTCGACGACGACGCCGAGTACCGCTACGCCGAGCAGTACCGCACGAGCCTGCGCACCAAAGCGCCCAGCGTGGACGAGGGAGTCTCCAAGCTTTCCGGCGGAAACCAGCAGAAGGTTGTCCTGGCCAAGTGGATGTTTACCGACCCGGACCTGTTGATTCTGGACGAACCCACCCGCGGCATTGACGTGGGGGCCAAGTACGAGATCTACGGCATCATCCAGGAGCTGGCCAACCAGGGCAAAGGCGTCATCGTCATCTCCTCCGAGTTGCCGGAACTTCTAGGCCTCTCGGACCGTATCTACACCATTTTCGAAGGCGCCATCACCGGAGAGGTTTCCAAGGCCGAGGCCACTCAGGAAAACCTGATGAGGCTCATGACCTCCTCCGGCAGGAAACCCGCTGACTACGCCACTCAAGGAAACCCCTCATGAAAGCACTCAAACAACTCCTGGGCGGAAACGGCCGCCAGTTCGGAATGGTCGTCGCGCTCGTCGCGCTGGTGGCTGTCTTCCAAATCGCCACCGGCGGGAAGACGCTCACCTCCACGAACATGATGAACCTGTTCAACGGCAACTCCTACATCCTGATCCTGGCCGTGGGCATGGTCTTCGTGATCATTGCCGGACACATCGACCTCTCCGTGGGCTCCGTCGCGGCGTTCACAGGGATTGTGGTGGCCATGGCCATGCGCGACTGGGGCCTGCCCTGGTACATGGGCATCCTGCTCGGCCTGGCGCTGGGAGCACTGATCGGCGCCTGGCAGGGCATGTGGGTGGCCTACGTCGGGATTCCCGCGTTCATTGTCACGCTCGCCGGGATGCTCATTTTCCGCGGTGCCAACCAGTGGATCGGCCGTTCCAACACGGTTCCTGTCCCCTCCGAATTCCAGGTCATCGGCTCCGGTTACCTTCCCGAAATCGGCCCCAACACCGGGTACAACAACCTCACCGTCCTCCTTGGGCTGGGGCTGTGCGCCGCCGTCATCCTCGGTGATGTCCGCAAGCGCCGGCGCAATGCCCGGCTCGGGTCGGAAAACCCGCCGCTGTGGGTCTCGGTGGTCAAGACCGGCCTGCTCTGCGCTGCCATCGTCTACGCCACCTACCTGTTCGCCACCGGCCGACCGGGAACCTCGTTCCCGGTCTCGGGCATCATTCTGGGCGCACTGGTCATCATCTACGCGTTCGTCTCGAACAAGACCATCTTCGGCCGGCATGTGTACGCGGTCGGCGGCAACCGCCACGCCGCCGAGCTGTCCGGCGTCCAAAGCAAGAAGGTCAACTTCCTGGTCATGATGAACATGTCCATCCTGGCCGCGCTGGCCGGCATGATCTTCGTGGCTCGGGCGACCGCATCCGGCCCCGCAGACGGCACCGGCTGGGAACTCGATGCCATTGCGGCAGTGTTCATCGGCGGCGCTGCCGTGAGCGGCGGCGTGGGAACCGTCGTCGGCTCCGTAGTGGGTGGCCTGGTCATGGCCGTACTCAACAACGGCCTCCAGCTGCTTGGCATCGGCGCGGACCGCACGTCCATCATCAAGGGCCTGGTGCTGCTGCTGGCCGTCGCCCTTGACGTGTGGAACAAGACGCAGGGCAAGCCGTCCATCATCGGCCTGCTGACACGGAACTTCGGCGGCGGCACCAAGTCCAAGGAGCCGGCCGTACCGGCTGCCCAGCCCGAACCGATGCCCACCGGCACCAAATCCGTCATCGGCACCGATGCCTGAGCCCGGCCCGGAACCTTCCGCGGCCACCCCAATCACCACCACCGTTATCACCCCAACCCAGAAAGAGAATCCACATGCGTAAGTTCGCAAAGACCCTCGCCGTAGCGGCGACCGTGACAGCACTGTCGCTGTCCGCCTGCGGCCGTGCCGAGGAATCCACCGAGTCCGAGGCCGCCGGCTTCGGCGAGGGCACCAAGATCGGTGTCTCCCTGCCCCAGAAGACATCCGAGAACTGGGTCCTGGCTGAGGGCCTGTTCAACGACAGCCTCACCGAGGCAGGCTACGAGCCCCAGGTGCAGTTCGCCAACGGCGGCGCATCGGAGCAGCAGAACCAGATCAGCGCCATGATCACCAACGGCGTAGAGGTCCTGGTCATCGGGGCCGTGGACGGCAGCCAGCTGGGTACCCAGCTGCAGGAAGCCAAGGATGCCGGCATCACGGTCATCGCCTATGACCGCCTGCTGACCAACACCGAAAACGTCGATTACTACGCGGCGTACGACAACTACACGGTCGGCACCCTCCAGGGCCAGGCCCTGCTCGAAGGCATGGCTGCCCAGGGCGAGGGCCCGTACAACGTTGAGCTCTTCGCCGGTTCCCCCGACGACGCCAATGCCCCGGTGTTCTTTGAGGGTGCAATGAGCGTGCTGCAGCCCGAAATCGACAACGGCAACCTGGTTGTCGTTTCGGGCCAGACGGAGTTCGGAAACGCATCCACGCAGGGCTGGAAGGCAGAGAATGCCCAGACCCGCATGGACGCCCTGCTCTCGGCCAATTACGCGACGGCGGAGCTCGACGGCGTGCTGTCCCCCAACGACACGCTGGCACGCGCCATCCTGACCTCCGTTGAGTCGGCCGGCAAGCCCCTGCCGATCGTCACCGGGCAGGACTCCGAGGTTGAATCCGTGAAGCTGATCATGGACGGCAAGCAGTACTCCACCATCAACAAGGACACCCGTGCCCTGGTTGCCCGCTCCATCGACATGGTCAAGAGCCTCGGAGCCGGCGAAGAGCCCGAGACCAACAACAACGAGTCCAACAACGGCGTCAAGGACGTTCCCGCGTACCTGCTGGAACCGGTCATTGTCACCAAGGAAAACGCTGTCGAGTCCTACGCCAACGACCCGACGCTTTCCGCGCTCGTCAAGTAACAACCGTTTTCGCACCACTCCGGTGTACGCCTTGGACAACCCGGGCAACATCACCGAGCGGCCCGGCCTGGACATCAGGCCGGGCCGCTTTTCCCATGAAGGCCTCCCCATCCCTGCCATAGGCCTAGGCGCGGCGCGGCCCAGCAAATACAGTGGATAGCGCACCAAACGGTGCGTCTTCAGAGACGAGGACCATGAACGCCACGCAGATCCCCACGCCACCGTGCGTGCTGCCCGGGGCACCTAGCCCGGTGCAGAAAACCGGCCGCACCCTGAGATGGGGCGTGGTTGCCACCGGCAACATCGCCGCCAAAGTCACGGAGGACATTGCCCGCTTGGACGACGCCGTCCTCCAGGCCGTCAGCTCCCGCACCGAATCCTCTGCCGCGGAATTCGCCGAGCGTTTCGGCTTCGCGAGCAGTTACTCCGACGGTGAGGCAGGCAAGGGCTATCAGCAGCTTTTCGACGATCAGGAAGTCGACGTCGTCTACGTGGCCGCCCCGCATGCCCAGCATTACGAGATATCCCGAGCCGCCCTTCTTGCCGGCAAGCACGTCCTCTGCGAGAAGTCGCTGACCATCAACGCCAGGGAAGCCGAGGACCTGGTTACGCTGGCTTCCTCCTGCGGACTCTTCCTGATGGAGGCGGTCTGGACCAGATTCCTGCCCTCAATCAACCGCATCTGGGAGATCCTGGCCAGCGGCGAACTGGGCGACGTGCAGTGGGTGCAGGCCGATCTCGGTTTTCCTGCCGTTGCTGATCCGACCAGCCGGCTCTGGGATCCTGCTGCCGGTGGCGGAGCGCTGCTGGACCTCGGTGTCTACCCCCTGACGCTGGCAGTCGGTTCGCTGGGCTTCCCGCAGCAGGTCACCGCAGCAGGGTCCCTGAACAGCGACGGAGTGGATGAGCAGACCTCACTGCATCTGGCCTACTCCAGCGGGGCTTCAGCTCAGCTGATGTGTTCGCTGGTATCGGCGGGCACCCGCGACGCGACGATTTCCGGCACCAGGGGCTGGTTAAGGACCGGTGCGCCGCTGCATAACCCGGTGGAACTGATAGTCCAGCCACTGGACGGCCCGCTCCGGGTGGAACGGTTTCCCCAGGTTGGCAATGGCTATACCTACGAACTGCGCGAGGTCACGCGCTGCATCCAATCCGGACTGACCGAGTCACCGACGATGAGCCCGGCGGACTCCCTGCAAACGATGCAGCTTTTCGACGAGGTCCGGGCCCAGCTGGGCGTGCAGTATCCCAACGACCTGTACCAGCGTGCGTCCGTCCCTGCCGCGGCCAGGTCCCGGATGTAAAACCTGAGGCAAAACTGAAGCGGTCCCCACCGGTGGAGGACCGCTTCAGTTGTTTCAATTGTGGTTTGGCTGGTCCGGTTATCCGCCGATGCCGCCCAAACCGGGGATCTTGCCCATCAGGTCCTTGGGATTGATTCCGAGCTTGCCGAGCAGGCCCGAATCTCTCTCCGTATCTACCTGGTCGGGGAGATCCGACTCAGCCTGACCGGCTTTGTCGCCATCTCCGCGCTTCTTGAGAAAATCTATGATCTGCTGCTTGCCTATCTCCATGTGACCTCCCGTTTGCTGGGTGTTGTTTCAGGATCTGGAAGGATCCGGCGCCTCAGGCGTCCCGGACGTTGTCCTTTGCGTCGGTGGCCTTGCCTTTCACCTCACCGGCCGCGCCCTGGCCCTCGGCCTTGACGTTCTGCGCCGCTTCGGTAGCCGTTGTCCTGACGTTATCCATCGCCTCCTGCGCCGGTTCCTTCAGGCCCTGGGCTACGTCCTTCGCCGCATCGGTGACCTGCGCCGTGAGCGGTTCCGCTGCCGTCTTCAAGCTGTCGGCAGCAGTGCGTTCCTTCTCGCTGGCGGGAATCAGGGACGCGGCCAGCAGCCCGGCACCAAAGGCAATCAGGCCGGCGGCAATGGGGTTGCCTTGGGCCTTTGTAGTGATTCTCTGCGGAGCCTCGCCAACGGCCGATCCCGCACGGGACATGGTGTCCGACGCCGAACCGGTTCCGGCCTGTACCTTGTCAGTCATTGAATCCGTCGCTCCCATTACCTTGTCCCTGACGCTGTCCCTAGCGCCAAAGACGGCGTCCTTCACCTTGTCCGTCTGCCGTTGGACAACATGTGACGGGGTCACTCTGTCCGCAACGGCGTCCACGTTGCTACCCAACCGGCGTCGGGTCTCTTCAATGTCAGCGCGTATCTCGTCGGGGTTTTCGCTCATTGTGGGTCCTCATTCGGTTTCAGGGTTCCGGGGATTTCCTGCAGGGTCTCCGAGGTCTGGGGCAAGCCGCGGATCCTGCGCAACTCGGTGCGGCCGCGCGCAGCCAGGACCGCGGCGATAATCGCCCAGATAACGGCAACCACCAGGCTCGACCAGCCCAGGCCGATCAAGTATCCGAGTGCCAGCCACAGTGCGATGGACAGGAACAGCAGAACGAAGTAGCCGGCCACGGCGGCACCGGTCAGCATCCCGGCTCCCTTACCCGCGCGGGTGCTCGACTGCTTCAGCTCGGCCTTCGCAAGCTCCACTTCCTGCCTCAGGAGGGTGGACATATCCTGCGTCACTTGGCCCAACAGGTCGCCCAGCGAGCTGCTCTCGGCTTTGGTCGGGGGCGGTTCAGGAATCTCGGTGCTCATCAGTGCCGACCGCCGCTGAATGGATCACTGGCACGGGTTCCCGCGGTGGGAAGCTGGTCATCCGAGACCGGCGGGCGCCCGACAGGAAGCGTGGGTTCGCCGAACGCGTCGTCCGCCGCCCCACCGGGGTTCACTGTTCCTGTGTCTGCAGCGTAGGTCGGCTGGACCTGGGGCTCCGGCGGGTAGATGGTTTCAGGAGCGCTCACGGTACCCGCCGCAGGGCGTTGGCTGGATGCTGAGTCCGATCCGCTTCCCGCCTGCTGTTCCGGAGCACCGGCGCTGAGGCTCTTGTTCAAGCGGCCGGCGAGGAATCCGGCGCCTGCCGCGATCGCGAGGAACGCCACCGGACGCTGCCGGGCGAAGCCCTTGACCTCGTCGAGCAGCGATCCTGGATTGCGGTTGTCCAACCACGACGCAACCGACGAGGACCGCTCGGCTGCCTGGCGCACCAGGTCCGTGGCAACCCCGGATTCCTCTGAGTTATCTGCCATCGACCGCAGCTCCCCCGCCACTGACCGGAGTCCCTCGGCAACCTTCTGCTGCTGGGTCCCGGCCTGGTCGGTGAGGTCGCTGCGGGCCTGGTTGAACAAATCCTTGGCGTTCGCCGTCACTTCGGTGGCGACACCCGCGGCTTCTGACTTCGCGGTTTCAGCAACGTGCTGCGCTCCGCCGGCTGCTTCCCTCGCCACGCCCGCCGCCTCGTTCTTGGCGGCGCCTGACTTTGCTGCGGCCGCCTGCTTTGCCCCTGCCGCGTCGGATGAACTGCCCTGTGGAGATTCTGCGGCATGGCTGCCGTCTCTGGGCCACTCATGATCTGTCATCGTCGCTCACTCCTGAATCGTTGCGGATGAAGAATCAGACTGCTGCCGATGAGGATCGGCCGAGCCGTCCACATCGATGGTAAGCACACTTAGTATGTGTTCGTAAAGACGGGAGTTCTTCCTGCATCAAGGTCGAGCCAAATGGACCCGCTGCCATGCTCCCGCCCTCGTTGGGATCCGATGGACGCCTCTCGCTCATCACCCTTGTAGAGCAGTCGGGCTCATGCTTGGCTGGCTACCCGTGAGCACCACGGGAACCCTCCCGGAGTGTCCTTATCCTCCTGAGGGGCCGCGGGGTTGCCGGTGCTGTTCAAGGTCCAAATTCTGAACAAGGAGTTGACGTGGCAGGAAACCTGATCGCGCGGTCGGTGCACGACCTCAGCGCAGCGGCATGGTTCGGTGGCTCACTCATGGGGGCCGTGGGCCTGAACGGTGCCGCTGCGCATGCCAAGGATCCAACGGAGCGCATACGGCTTTCCAGCCTGGGGTGGAAAAGATGGGCGCCCGTACAGGGAACCGCCATCATCAGCCACCTCGTCGCCGGCCTGGCCATTGTCGGAGACAACAAGGGCCGGTTGGCCAAACAGGAAGGTGTTGGCTCCCTGACTGTTTACAAAACCGCCGTCACGCTTGCCGGCGCAGCAGTGACCCTATATGCGGGGGTTATGGGACGCCGGGTGGAGAAGTTCTCGCACGAAGGCGCAGCCGGTGCCACCGAACCCCTGCAGGGAGCGTCACGGCAACTCGAAACCGCACAGCGGCGGCTGAAGCTGCTGCAGTGGTGCATACCCGTGCTTTCCGGAGCAGTCATTGTCATGGGTGCCAAACACGGCGAAATGCAGCGGGAGGGCAGGGTTTTCAAGGGCCTGCTCGGCTCGTAGGCCAGCTGCCGCAACCTTTCCCCGTCCGGCCGGTCATTTTCTGACTCACCGGCGGCGGACGCTATACATCCCCGCGCGCCCGAGGCTATCTTCAGACAATGGGTGCCGAAGTGAACAGCAAAACCTACAGCCGGGAACAGCGAACGCGGTATCGCGAGCGGCTGCTCGAGAACCTTGACCGTTTTGCCGGGTACCTTTCCACGGCACAATTTGCAGAGAGTGCCTCCATTGGCCTGGAGCTGGAACTGAACCTGGCCAACCAGGATTTCACCCCGGCCATGCGCAATGCCGCCGTTCTCGCGGAAATTGCCGATCCGGCATTCCAGACCGAGATCGGCGCTTTTAACATTGAGATGAACCACCCGGCCCTGGCAATCGGCGGGAGCGGCCTGCGCGAACTCGAGGACAGCCTGCGGTTCCAGCTCAACCGTGCCGATGCCAAAGCTGCCGAGGTGAAAGCTGAAATCCTCATGGTGGGCATCCTGCCCACATTGAAGCCAAGCCTTTTGGAGGATAAGAACTGGCTCAGCGAGGGGAAGCGGTACGCGGCCCTGAATACCTCGGTCCTGCAGGCACGCGGCGAGGACGTCCACATAGACCTGCGCGGGGTGGAGTCCCTGTCCTTTTATGCCAGGAACATCGCCCCGGAAGCCGCCTGCACTTCTGTTCAGCTCCACCTCGAAGTTGGACCCGAGGACTTCGCCTCGGCGTGGAATGCAGCCCAGATTATCGCTGCCCCACAGATTGCCCTAGCTGCCAACTCCCCTGTGTTCATGGAGCATATTCTCTGGCATGAGACACGGATCGAACTGTTCAAGCAGGCCATCGACACCCGACCGCCCGAAATGAGGAGCCAGGGCGTGCGGCCACGCGTGTGGTTTGGCGAGCGGTGGATCACCTCTATCTTCGACCTCTTCGAGGAAAACGTCCGCTACTTCCCGGCCCTGCTGCCCGAACTTTCCCACAGCAGCGGCGGATCCACGGCCGCTGGCGCCCCGCTGCTCCCCGAGCTGCGGCTGCACAACGGCACGGTCTACCGGTGGAACCGTCCGATCTATGATCCCGGCGCCGAAACCCCCAACCTGCGGCTGGAAAACCGGGTGCTGCCGGCCGGGCCGACTGTGCTGGATGTGGTGGCCAACGCTGCCTTCTTCTACGGCCTGGTCGAGTATCTGCGCACTGCCGACCGGCCACTGTGGAGCCGCCTGGCCTTCAAAAGCGCCGCGGACAACTTCCTGGCCTGCGCCCGCAACGGCCTGGAAGCATCGGTGTACTGGCCCGGCATCGGCGAAATCCCGGTGGCGGAACTGATCGTCCGCCATCTGGTCCCCCAGGCAGCCGCCGGCCTCGAGGCCCTGGGGGTGGACCGGCAGCTGATCGGTCGCTACCTCGATGTTGTCCGGGAGCGCGCACGGACTGAGCAGAACGGCGCCGCCTGGCAGATTGCCTATTTGCGCCGCCTCGAGGCCCAGGGCATGGAACGCGGACCGGCCCTGGCAGAACTGACCCGCCGGTACTGGGAAAACATGCACACCAACGCGCCTGTCCACGAGTGGCCGGTGGACTGATTCAGGTCCGAAAAAAGTTTGCCGATCCCAGTCAAAAAACCGCTTTCAATGCTGGCACTCCCCTAGGACGAGTGCTAGCCTAAATTCATTCTTGAGTCGAGGTGACTCAAGTTACCGACCCTTCTGAAGTTCCGAATGATGATTCGCCTGCCTACAGGCGGGCGCAAGGAGTTGATGATTATGGCGATGAAGTTTGATCCATTCCGTGAGCTGGACCGCGTAGCCGGAGCACTGCTCGATCCGCGGCAGAGGCTGCGGCTGATGCCCATTGATCTGTACCGCGAGGGCGACCACTACATTCTCAACGCCGATCTGCCGGGCATCGACCCGGGCTCGGTGGACGTGGATGTGGACGGCCAGCTGTTGACGATCCGGGCCGAGCGCACCATCCAGACCTCGGAAGGCGTCAATTGGCTGACCCGGGAGCGGGAATCCGGCTCGTTCCTGCGCCAGTTGAACCTGGGTCAGGGAATCAACATCGAGGGCATCTCGGCCAAGTACGAGAACGGCGTGCTTAGCGTCCTCATTCCGGTCAGCGAGCGGGCCAAGCCGCGCAAGATCGAGGTGTCTTCCTCTTACAAGGATTCAAACACCATCAGCGGCGAGTCCAGCTCGGAATCCGTAACCTCCTCGGTTTCAGGCTCCGGTGGCTCGGGTTCCGGATCGGGGTCGGGCTCCATGGGCTCGGGTTCCGGTGGTTCGGGCTCGGGCTCCATGGGCTCCGGCGGTTCGGGTTCGGGCTCCTCGGGTTCGGGCTCCTCGGGCGACCAGGGGTCGGGTATCTAACGGTATAGCTGCACGTACCAACAACGACGGCGGCGCCCCACCTGTGAAGGTGAGGCGCCGCCGCCGTCGTGCGTTGAAGCGTCTGAGGACTTAGCCCAGGCGGGTCTTCAGGTTGGCATCGAGCTCAGCGAGGAATTCCTCGGTGGTCAGGTATGCCTGGTCCGGGCCGACCAGGGCCGCGAGGTCCTTGGTCATCTTGCCGGACTCAACCGTCTTGATGACAACATCTTCGAGGGTTTCAGCGAAGCGAATGACCTCAGGGGTGTTGTCCAGCTTGCCGCGGTGCATCAGGCCACGGGTCCACGCGAAGATCGAGGCGATCGGGTTCGTGGAGGTGGGCTTGCCCTGCTGGTGCTGACGGTAGTGGCGGGTAACCGTACCGTGTGCTGCTTCGGCCTCGACGGTCTTGCCGTCCGGGGTCATCAGCACTGACGTCATCAGGCCCAGCGAGCCGAAGCCCTGTGCCACGGTGTCGGACTGAACGTCGCCGTCGTAGTTCTTGCAGGCCCAGACGTAGCCGCCTTCCCACTTCATCGCGGAGGCAACCATGTCATCGATCAGGCGGTGCTCGTAGGTGAGGCCGGCTGCTTCGAACTGGTCCTTGAACTCGGCGTCGAAGACTTCCTGGAACAGGTCCTTGAACTGGCCGTCGTAGGCCTTCAGGATCGTGTTCTTGGTGGAGAGGTACACCGGGTAGTTCCGCTGCAGGCCGTAGGCGAAGGACGCCCGGGCGAAGTCGCGGATGGAATCGTTGAAGTTGTACATACCCATGGCCACGCCGCCGTCGTCACCGTACGTGACAACCTGGGTCTTGATTTCTTCCCCGCCGTCCTTGGGGGTGTAGGTCAGCGTCAGGGTTCCGGCACCGGGCACCTTGAAGTTGGTGGCCTTGTACTGGTCGCCGTGGGCGTGGCGGCCAATGATGATCGGCTTGTTCCAGCCCGGGACCAGGCGCGGAATGTTGGAGATGATGATCGGTTCGCGGAAGACCACGCCGCCGAGGATGTTGCGGATGGTGCCGTTCGGGGAAACCCACATCTTCTTCAGGCCGAATTCCTCGACCCGGGCCTCGTCCGGTGTGATCGTGGCGCACTTGACGCCCACGCCGTGTTCCTTGATGGCGTTGGCAGCGTCAATGGTGACCTGGTCATCGGTGGCGTCGCGGTTCTGGATGGAGAGGTCGTAGTACTTCAGGTCTACGTCCAGGTACGGGTTGATCAGGCGGTCCTTGATGAACTGCCAGATGATACGGGTCATCTCGTCGCCGTCGAGTTCTACAACAGAACCCACAACCTTGATTTTCTCAGCCACACGATCTCCTTGTGTGTTGGTGGGCTCCGAAGCATGTCTTTTGGCATGACGGAACCCGTCTTTTTGGTCTGTATTTGTCTCCAACTATGCCACAGCCCACTAGGGGCACCCTAAAATCCGGGGCGGCGGATTACTCCCACCGCCCCGGGACCATGGAGCCCACGGACCGCTGCCGCTAGTGGAAGAAGTGCCGTGCTCCGGTGAAGTACATGGTCACACCGGCAGCCTTCGCTGCCTCAATGACCTCCTGGTCGCGGATTGAACCGCCCGGCTGCACAACGGCCTTCACTCCGGCGTCAATCAGGATCTGCAGGCCGTCCGCGAACGGGAAGAACGCATCCGAGGCGGCAACTGCACCGCGGGCGCGGTCGGTATCCGGGGCGCCCAAGGTGTTGGCCCGCTCGACGGCAAGGCGGCAGGAGTCCACCCGGTTGACCTGTCCCATGCCCACGCCCACGGACGCGCCGTCGCGCGCCAGCAGGATGGCGTTGGACTTGGCGGCGCGTACCGCCGTCCAGGCGAAGGCGAGATCGGCCAGGGTGGCCTCATCGGCGGCCGGTCCGGAGACGAGCGTCCACGTTTCGGGGCTGTCTCCTTCGGCCTGCATCTTGTCGGATTTCTGGATGAGCATTCCGCCGGAGACCTGGCGGAATTCGGCCGGGTTGCGGCCGTAGCCCTCCGGCAACGTCAGCAGGCGGATGTTCTTCTTGGCCGTGAGGATTTCCAGTGCGCCCGGCTCGAAGTCCGGCGCGATAACCACCTCGGTAAAGATGTCCTTCACGGTCTCGGCCATGCCGGTGGTGACGGTGCGGTTGGCTGCGATGACGCCGCCAAAGGCGGACACCGGGTCGCAGGCGTGGGCCTTGGCGTGGGCGTCAGCGATGGGATCCGCGGCGTCTGCCGAGGCCACGGCCACACCGCAGGGGTTGGCGTGCTTGACGACGGCGACCGCGGGTTCGTCGAAGTCGAAGGCCGCCCGCAGGGCAGCATCGGCGTCGACGTAGTTGTTGTAGGACATCGCCTTGCCGTGCAGCTGGTCAGCCTGGGCTACACCGGGTTTGGAGCTCTTGTCGACATACAGGGCTGCGTCCTGGTGCGGGTTTTCGCCGTAGCGCAGCACCTCGGAACGCTCCAGTGCCAGGCCGGTGTACGCGGGCCAGGTGGTGCCCTCGACTCCGGTTTCGAACTGCTCTGCGGTCCAGGCTGCCACGGCGTTGTCATAGGCGGCGGTGGAGGCAAAGGCCTCTGCCGCCAGCCGGCGCCGCTGGGCCAGGTCGAAGCCGCCCTCGGCTGCGGCACTGACAACGTCCGGGTATTTGGCGGGATCCACCACGACGGCCACCGACGGATGGTTCTTCGCTGCGGCACGGACCATGGAGGGGCCGCCGATGTCGATCTGCTCAACCACCTCGTCCTGGCTGGCACCGGATTTCACGGTCTCCACGAACGGATACAGGTTCACGACCACCAGGTCGAACGGCTCAATGTCCATTTCCGCCAGCTGGGCCACGTGATCTTCGCGGCGGCGGTCAGCCAGGATGCCGGCATGCACCCGCGGGTGCAGCGTCTTCACCCGCCCGTCCAGGCATTCCGCGAAGCCGGTGACTTCGGCAACCTCGGTGACTTCCACGCCCGCGGCAGCGATCTGTTTGGCGGTGGAACCGGTGGAAACGATGCTCACGCCGGCGGCCGCGAGGCCCTGGGCCAGTTCGGTCAATCCCGTCTTGTCATAGACGGAGATCAGGGCCCGGCGGATGGGAACACGGTTCAGTGGCTGTGAGCTCACGCAAATCTCCAAAATGAGGGGGTGTCGGTGGGTTCAGTTTAGGTCACACCGCTCTGCCGGGCAGAGTATGAAGCTGGAAGTTCCGGGGCTGTGGAGGGGTGAATATGCCCCGGCGCCGCGACAACGGAAACCGTTTAGGTCGGTGGCATCAATCGCCCGTCCGGCGTTGTACAGTTTCTTCGGACCTGCCGCCGGCCGGCCCAGCCACCACCTCCGCTTCCCGGAAGGCCGTTCCCTCGATGACAACCACGCATGCCGTGCCTACCGGCGACCAAGTGGTCCAGGACCTGCCCTGGAAGTGGAAGGTCCAGGGGAAGATCTTCATCATCGGCGGGCTGGGCTTCATGTTTGATGCCTGGGACGTCACCCTGAACGGCGTCCTGATCCCGCTGCTCTCCAAACACTGGGCGCTGGAGCCGGCGCAGGCCGCCTGGATAGGCACTGCGAATCTCCTGGGCATGGCCATTGGGGCCTTCGTTTGGGGATCGATCGCAGACGCGATCGGCCGCAAGAAGGCCTTCACCGCGACCCTGCTCATCTTTTCGTTGTTCACGGTGTTGGGTGCCTTCTCCCCCGACGTTGTCTGGTTCTGCATTTTCCGCTTCATGGCCGGATTCGGCCTCGGCGGATGCGTCCCGGTGGACTATGCGTTGGTCGGCGAATTCACCCCTCGTAAACAGCGGGGCCGGGTGCTGACGGCAATGGACGGCTGGTGGCCCGTGGGAGCCGCGCTCTGCGGGGCGGTGTCGGCCTTGATCATGGCCACGCTGGCCGACTGGCGCTTCACCATGCTGATCATGGTGCTGCCGGCGCTGCTGGTGTTCTGGGTCCGGCGGTCCGTGCCCGAATCCCCACTGTTCCTGGTCCGGAAGGGCCGCACCGCCGAAGCCGAGACAGTCATTAATGACCTCATCAAGCGCACCGGATCCCCGGTAACGGAATGGCGGCTGCCGGCCCCGGAAGCAACGGAGAAGTTCACCCTTGCCGCCGTCGCCACCCAGTTGACCGACCTGTGGCGGTACAGCTGGAAGATCACCGTGGCAGCGTGGTCGCTGTTCCTCACCATCCTGCTGGTCTACTACCTGGCCCTGACCTGGATGCCGAAGATCCTCGTGGATTCCGGGTTCAAGGAGTATGCCGCGTTCCTGACCACCTCGGGGATGGCCGCCGTCGGGCTCCTGGGCGTCATCGCCGCCGCACTGCTGGTAGAGCGGGTGGGACGCAAGTGGGTCCTGGCGGTGACTGCCCCGCTGGCGGCTGTCATCCTCGTGATCGTTGCCCTGGTCCTTGACGTCCCCGCTGCCGCCACGGCCTGGCTGCTTGCCTACGGGTTTGTGGTGCAGGTCGCCATTCCGGTGCTTTATGCCTACGTCTCGGAGCTATACCCCACGGAACTGCGCGGCAGTGGCTTCGGCTGGGCATCAACGGTCTCCCGGATCGGCGCCGGATTTGGCCCGCTGATCTTTGTTTCCGTCATGTGGCCGTATCTGGGCCTGCCGTTGTCCTTTGGACTGGCCGGCGTGTTGGTGGTGCTGGCCGTGCTGTGGATGGCGCGGTTCGCGCCGGAAACCAGGGGCGCCGCCCTGGACTAGGAACGGCCCGGCAGGCCCTCGGCACTGAGCCGGCCGAGGGTTTCCAGCAGCAACCGGCGTTCCTGGACCTTGATGCGCTCGTGCAGGGTCTCTTCGGTGTCGGTCTCGAGCACGTCAACGGCCGCCTGCGCCAGGATGGGCCCGGTGTCCACCCCCGCATCAGCAATGTGCACGGTGCAGCCGGTGACCTTGACGCCATAGGCCAGTGCATCCCGCACTCCGTGGGCGCCGGGGAATGAGGGCAGCAGGGCCGGATGCGTGTTCAGGTACCGGCCCTCGAACGTGTTGATGAAGTGCTCGTCCACAATCCGCATGAATCCCGAGGACAGCACCAGTTCAGGCGCGTAAGACGCGACTTTCTCGGTGAGCGCCCGGTTCCAGTCCGCGCGCTTCCCATAGTCCCGGAAGTTCACCACGAAGGTCTCGTATCCGGCTTCGGCGGCCCGTTGCACCCCATAGGTCCCCGGCCGGTCCGCACCCACGGCGGCGATTTCGACGTCGAGCTCGCCGGAGGCGACGGCGTCCAGGACGGCCTGCAGGTTGGATCCGGTGCCGGAGACAAGAACAACAATGCGCATGCGTCAACCTTAGGCTCAGGCGTCGCCTAGGGTTAATCCATGAACAACGACGGCAGTGCCCATAACAAGTCTCCCCAGCCGTTGCAGCAGCAGCCGCAGCAGAAGGCTCCAGCCACCGATGAGCAGAAGCAGGTCACCCGCGGTTACCTGCGGGTTTTCGTAGCTCTGGTTGCAGCATTGCTCCTGACGTCCGGACTGGCCCTGCCCTGGAAGCTGGTGCCGCTGGCACTGGGACTTGCGGCCGTCGTCGTCGGCATCCTGACCCTGGTCAAAGTGGTGCGGTTCGGCATCGGGCCCGTGCAGATGTTTGTGGCGTCGCTGGGCCTGGTTGCATCGCTGGTGATGACCCTGGGACTGGCACTGTCGGTGGCCACGTGGGACAGCACCCAGAAACTTGAGACCTGCATGGGCAAAGCGCTGACCATGCAGGCTGTGGAGAAGTGCCAGTCGGAGTACACCGGCGGGATCCTGCCGCGCTGAAACGCCGCCGCAGATTCCTTCCCCTGATGGGGAACCTGGCCATGGTGTGCGTCCTCGCGACCTTGCTTGGCCTGCTCGCCGGGCCCGCCCTGGTGGGCCTGCGCCCGCTGACAGTCCTGACATCCTCCATGGAACCCGGCCTGCGCCCGGGTGATGTGGTCCTGTTGCGGGAGGTCGATCCCTCCGCCGTCCGGCCGGGGGATGTCCTGACGTACCTGCCCGCCGGGTCCGCTCCGGATGCGCTACCGGTCACGCACCGCCTGACCGGATTTGTTGCCGCAGCAGACGGGTCGTGGAACCTGATCCTGCAGGGGGACGCAAACGCGCTGCCCGATGCGCCGGTTCCGGGCTCCGCGGTGCAGGGCCGGGTCGTGGCGGCACTCCCCTATGCCGGCTATCCGGACCTGCTCGCCGAGCGCGGCCGGCTTTCCTGGCTGCGCCCGGTGCTGGCCATAGCTTTGTTTGGCTACGGGACGCTGCTGGTCTTCCAGCACTTCCGTCAGGGGCGCTCTTCGCGCTCGAGCCAGGGCCCGACGGCGTAGCCCACCACGGTGCCCACGGCCACCTCGGCGGCAATCCAGATGCCCGTCCACAACGGGTCGGCCCCCAGGTCAACAAACCGGCCGATGCCTGCCGATCCGCTGGAAACAAGAACCGCGGCGGCGGCCAGGATTCCGGACACCAGGCCCACGAAGATCCCCAGCAGCAGCGTGGACACCGGAGCCGTGAACCAGCGGGCCCGGATCTTCAGGGACAGCCATTCGTCGAAGTGGTTTTCGCCCTCACGCAGGAACCACCAGCCGGCCAGGATGCCGGCGAACACCGGAAGCGCCAGCACCGCGTAGGCGTACTCCATCCCGCCGGAGGGCAGGGCGGCCAGCACCGGAAGGGCAGGCAGCGGACCAACCGTGGTTTCGAGCGGACTGATGATGCTGCCGGTCCCCAGGGAGAATCCGGCGCCCGAGGTCCACCCCAGTGCCCAGCCCACAAAGTTGGGCATCAGGCCCACCTCGACGACGGTGAGCACGGCGCCGCCGATGATGCCGGCGTCGAGGTGCTGGTAGACGGTGACAATCTCGGCCCAGCTCATCGCCAGGGCTGCGGTGACCAGCAGTGCCGAGAAACCCAGCGCCGCTGTGATGCCCACGACCCCGGCGCGGATGACCGACCATACGTAGGATCCGGCCCAGCGCGAATGCTGGCTGGTGCGGGAAATCCAGTCGGTCAGGTCCACCCCGATCAGCCGGATCCAGGAGCCGGCCTCGCGGCGGGCACCGACAATCAATCCCAGCCCGGCAGCGATCAGCGGGATCAGGGCACCGGCGGTCAGCGAGATGGACACGCCGCCGTCCGAGGAGAAATAGGCGGCGGCGGTGCCGAGAAGCGCATACGTTCCCAGCGCGCCAAGGAGCGCCTGCCACAACTGGTCGGTGTAGGAGGCCTGGGCCAGCCGCCGGCCGGCGCGCCAGGACAGGAAGAAGGGAATGAGCGTCAGGCCCAGCGGGAACAGTGACAGCACCGCCGGTGCGGCAGCGGCGCCGGCTGTGCCGGCCGGCAATGTCAGGGTCAGCGGCACGCCGTGGATCAGCAGCCAGCCCTGCCCGCCCAAGCGGGCCAGCGACGTGAAGTCGCGGTCGGCGAAGCCGTCGGCAAACCAGACTCCGGTCAGGGGCACAAAAACGAGCAGCGCGGAGAGCACCGCGGCCTGGCCGAGTTCGACCACGCCCTGGAGCCACAGCGGCATGGGAAGGACACCCGGGGTTTTCGGGCGGGTAAAGAGTTTCATCGTTCCTATCGTCCCATCCGCCGCGCGGCGGAACGTTGAGGCCGCGCCGTGGACCGGCGGGCTGCTCGGGAGGCGTGGCTCCTCAGTGGATCGCCAGTGACTCAGGCCACCAGGTCGATGATCCCCTTGGTCAGCGCAGCGGCTGCACCGAAGAAGGCGATGACGACGACGGCGGCGCGGGCCTGGTCATCGCGGATGAAACGCTGCAGCTTCTCGCCGGCGTAGATACCACCGATGATCATCAGGGCGATCAACGCCCAGGCCCAGGCCTGGAACGGCGGCATCTGGCCGGGGTCAAGGGAGATCTTGGCGGTCAGCGTGACAACGGCGATGGTGACAAAAAACGGCTGCAGGGTGGCCGCGAACGGACGCTGCGGCCAGCGCGCCATCAGGGCGTAGGCGCTGACCGAGGGCCCGCCCACCCCGGCCACGGCATTGGTGACACCTGAGACGAAACCGGCCACCGCTTTGGCCCCGTTGCCGGTCACGGTCACCGAGGTCCGCTGCATCAGCAGGGAAACACTCAGCGCTGCCAGCACCACGGCTCCCACCACCACTGCCATGGGTCCCGCTGGCAGGTACACGGCCGCCGCCGACGCCGGCACGCTGCCGATAACCGCCGGCACGGCCAGCCAGCGGTACATGCTCCAGTCGATGTCCTTCCAGACACGGAACATGATCAGCGCCGACGAAACGAGCCCGCACACGTTCACCATGAGCACGCCGCCGTGCGAACCCAGCAGGATCACGAGGAACGGAGAGATGAGCAGGGCAAAACCCAGGCCGGCAATCCGCTGCGCAATCGCACCGATAAAAACTGCCACGAGCACGACGATGAGGAGTCCGGTAGTCACCCGAACACACTACGCTGAACCAATGACCCCACCTGTCACAGTGCTGCAGACAGCGGATTGGCGGCAGCGCGTCTTCGGCCTGTACGCCCAGGTGCGGCTCACCGCCCAGGAGGTGTCGCCGTCGTACGCCCACGGCCTCTGGCGCGCCGAACGCGACAAGCTCTTCGCCGAGCACCCCGCATCCCCGCTGAAGCCTGCCGCCCGGGCGCGTTTCCGCGGACTGGAGATCGGGCCCTACGATCCGGACCTGCGCTGCGATGCGCTGATTGACGACGACGGCGCAGGCCAGAGAATGGACGTCCCCACCGGGACCGACGGCGTGGTGCCGTTTGTGCGGCTGGGCACGGTGGCGGCCGACGGCGTGGGCCGGCTTGCCGTGTGGCGGCTGGCGTCCTACGGCGGCGGGATCTTCCTGCCCGTGCGCGATGCGCTCTCCGGCACCGACGGCGGCAGCTACGGCGGCGGACGGTACCTGCTGGACACGATCAAGGGCGCCTCCCTGGGACTGGGTGCGGCTCCGGGGAGCCTGGTCCTGGACTTCAACTTCCTCTACAACCCCTCCTGCGCGTACGACGAAGCCTGGGCGTGCCCGCTGCCCGGGCCGGACAACCGGACCGGAGCACCGCTGGCCGTCGGGGAACAGTACGCACAGTACTGATCCCTGCCGTTGCGCCGGGCGTGCCGCAATTCCCCGTGCCTAAGCTGGACCTGTGACCGTTTCCGTTTCCCGGGCTGAACCCGCCGACGCCGCAGAACTCTCCGCCCTGGCGGCCCTGACCTTTCCGCTGGCCTGCCCGCCGGCGGTAACCGCGCAGGACAGCGCCGCCTTTGTGGCCGCCCATCTGTCGGAGGCATCCTTCCAGCGGTATCTGGCGGAGCGATCGATGCGGGTCCTGGCAGCCCGGGACCGCGGCGACATCATCGGCTATGCCCTGCTGGTCCTCGCGCCGCCTGCCGATCCGGAGGTGGCAGCGGCCCTGCAGGAGGTGCCCGGACCGGTCGCCGAACTTTCCAAGTGCTACGTGCATCCATCCGCCCACGGTTCCGGGACGGCAGTACTCCTCATGGATGCCGCCGTTTCCATGGCTGCCGGCGAGGGATACCGCTCGCTGTGGCTTGGCGTGAACGACCTGAACGAACGGGCCCAGGCGTTCTACCGGAAGTCCGGCTTCGTGGAGTCCGGCCGGCGGAGCTTCGTCGTGGGCCAGCATGTTTTCCGCGACTTCATCCTGTCCCGCCCGCTGCCCCGCCCCGCCGAGTGACACACTGATCCGGTGCAGACGTTCCTCCCCTATGACAGCTTTCCCCGCAGCGCCCGGGTCCTGGACCAGGCCCGGCTGGGCAAGCAGCGCGTCGAGACGCTTCAGGTGCTCCGCGCCCTGGTGATTCCGGACTATGGCTGGCAGAGCCACCCGGCCATGAAGATGTGGATGGGCTACGTGCCGGCGCTGACCGCCTACGGGTTGGCGATGACCAATGAGTGGATTGCGCGCGGGCATGCGGACACGGTGTATGAGCAGCTTCTGGAGTTCGCCCCCGAGGCCGCGGAGGCCGACGTCGTCCTGCCGCCCTGGTTCGGCGACGCTGCCTTTCATGAAAGCCACCGCTCAAACCTGATCACAAAATCCCCCGAGGTTTACGCTCCGCTGTTTCCGGAGACTCCCGGCGGGCTGCCGTATGTGTGGCCGGAGCCGGAGCATCCTGCGCTGCCGTCCGAGCCCGGCGGCGATGCCCTGTGGGTGGCCCGGCCCGTGCCCGGCGCCGCCGGGGAACCGGTGATTGAACTGCCAATGCTCTCGGTAAAGGGAACCCCGGTGGCTGGCAAGAAGGGCCGTACGCTGGTGAGGTTCCTGGAGGACATGGACGACGGCGACGACGTTGTGCTTCTCGGTGCCGACCGGTCGGTGCTGCTGGCCGGAACCGTGGGGCCGGTGCGGCTCACGAATGACACGGCGCGGCGCCCGGTGACCGTCAGCGGTGAAATCCGGCGGCGGGACTTTGCGTATCCGGCGCTGCTGCAGGATCCCCGGACGCTGTTCCGGGTGCCGCGGCCCGGCAGGTTGCAGTCAGGTCAGCAGCCGTAACCGGCCGGGTTGATCAGGCAGTCGTCGGCGACGTTGTTCGAGGTGGAGCGCCATACGCTCACGGTCTGCGGCGCGGACGGAACCGAGGCCCGTCCGTCGATCGGCACGAGGGGCCCGCCGTTGATGGAGTATTCGCCGGAGAAGTGGACCACGACAGAGGCTTGGACATCACCGGTGGCACCGTAAACGTGGCTGGTGGCGGTCTTCTCGCCCCACCGGCTTTCCGGCAACGGGCCACCGGCAAACGGTGCCGGGCCGTAGCTGGTTCCGTCGCCGTAGGTCCACTCATATTCGGTGGGCGTGGCGATGATCCGAAGGTCCTGGCCCAACAGGACGAAGTCGAACGTCTGCTCACGGGCCTCTACGTAGAAGTTGGTCTGGGCGCCGATCAGTGTGTGCGGGCTAGGCTGCATCCCCAGACTCCCGGCCGCTATGGGCCGGGACTGGAACTCGGAGAGAATCACTGCACTGATTTGTTCTCCGAGGCTCGCTGGTTCTTCATCATAAATACATGACGGTGAGCCGAACTCCGTCCATTGATCTGGGCTGGTGCCTCGCAGTCCGCTGTACCACTGGACCACACGGCCGTTTTCCCCGGCTTGGCACCTGATTGGAAGGCCGCCAATACATGTCATATCCCCAGCGCCTTCAGGCATATCGAAGCAGGCAAGTTCGTATCGATAGTCGCTAGTGTCTTGGGCCAGTCCGATCGGCAGTTCTGTCCATACGCCGCTTTTGGAATCCTGAAAATATATCGCTTTAGCTAGGACAGCCCCCTCGTTGATATCGGATTCGACGACGGCAGCTTGGGCCGAGGCGGACCCTAGGCCGAAGACGATAGCAGTCGAAACTAACAGCCCTACCATCTTGTTCAAAGGGAAGCGCAGCCGATTACTGGATCTTAACGACGTCATCCGCGAACCACTCTCCGTCACGGTACGTCGCTTCGATCATCTGCACACCTAGATCCAACGAACTAATTTCTCGAGTTCCTAGGTACTCGCCAGGTGAATAGAAATCCATGGACTGTTGGCTAATTTGGATCAGAACTTGATAACGCCCCTCAGGTGTTACAACGAAATCAGACTTTACCGAGCGGGTCTCAACTTGCCCTCCGCCCATCCAATCGTCATCTACGAAAGCAGTCTCTAGTTGGGGGTAGTAATTAGCGCAAATATTGCAGCTCTCCCCACTTACGGCCTTCACTGGTCCAGCTTCACCAGTCTCGTATCCGTAGTTGATTAGTGCGTACCAGTGCCTCGCAAAGGCTTCCAGACCTTCCTTGGACTCCTGCTTCGCAAGCTCCGGCATCACAGGCAGCGGAACATTCTCGGCGGGACCCTCCGCGGAGGCCGGCTTGTAGGCAGCAAGAGTGGGAGCCTGCGTCGGACTCGACGGGGCAGACGCACTGGCAGTGGCCCCGCTGCTTGGGCTGGCACTGCTCGACGCTTCAGCCGCCTCAGCCCCGGGCTCACCGTCACCGGAACAGCCGCCCAGCACCAGAACGGCCGCCACCCCCAGGGCACCGACCCGGACAACCGCAAAACCGGACCAGGCACGAACACGCTCATGGATCATCGGAAGAACCCCCAGGACATGGTGCGGGACTGTGAGTGACGCCAATAGTACGAGGCTGCCGCAAGCATACGGACTTATCCACAGCACGCCAGAGGAAACCGGAAACGCGTCAGCGGGTATCGCGCAGGGATACCAGCATCCGCTTTATATCCCGGAACTCCGCCGTATTCTCATAGGCTGCGGCGCCGTCGAGATATGACTGGCCTTCCGTTGCTTCTTCCGCCGGATAGGCGCCCGCGAATCGGCCACCGCTGGATTTGGTGAAGGTGAAGTAATCGAAGAGACCGCATTCCCCGCGGTCGCCGATCTCGGTGATCACCGCGTAGGTGGCGATCGGGTCGCCCCGGGTGGGTGATGACGGGGCCACGGAGCGGTAGACAAACCGCTGCTCGGTCCCCTGCTCGGAGTCAAGCTCGGGCATCGGCTCAGTGTCGTACTCCGTGTACGCCACGTCCTCGTCCGGGTCGGCGCAGACAAGGTCGGCGATAATCCCGGTGTCCAGCCGCGCCACCGCGTCTCCCCCGGCGTCGTTCACCTGGACCGAAACGCCTCCGGCGGGATCGTTGGCGGCCGGCGGGAGTTCCTGCACGGTCCAATCGGCCGGGTATTCAAAAACCAGGGCACCGTCGGTCGTCGTGTAGGAGGACCACGAGGCACGCTCGGAGGAACCCCCGTTGCCCGGCGGGCCGGCACAGGATGACATACTGAGCACAAGCAACGTCGCCGCCGCCAGCGTGGTGTTACGGTATCTCACATCAGCTCCCAGCCATGTCCGCGGTAGCAATCCATGCTACGGAGCAGCGGCGCCCGCGCCCAGAGCTTCCCGGCTTTCCGTCCCGGCGCCCGGCCCATCCGGTTTCCGCTCGGAAAGCCGGCACCAGTTACGAGCACCACCTAAACGTGCAGTGCCGCACGAGCCGCGGCCGCCTGCCTCGGCCCGTCCACTGCATCTGAGTCCCTTTGGAGGTTCCGATTACCGATATAGCCGCAGAACACGATGTGTATTTCGGTACCCCCGAACCGGTGCATGAGAGCGAAGATCTCCAGACCGCCTCCCTGGCTGTTGTCCAGCGGGTGGAACACCGTCCCGACGTCGTCAAGGTCAAGGGGCGGCTGACGCTCATGGACACTGGCCTGACACCCAACCAGGCCATGGTCGAAGACCTGCTGTTTGTCCGCAAAGTGCTGGACGACGCCGGCATCTCCTACCTGCTGGTGCGTGGCAACGACCAGCGCCCGGTAATCGCCGTCGATCTGGCCCACCGGGCGGCACTGCGCCGCGCCATGGTCCAGGCCTGCCGTGAGGAGCCCTTTTATTCGCGCAGCGTGGACACCAAGAAGACGCGCACCCTGTTGATTGCCGACGGCGAGCTCGCTCCCGGGGACACCTCCCGGATCATCCGCGTCTTCCGTCCGCGGGCGGTCAGCGGCACCAACCTGGTCTTCGGCCCCTCCGCCGGGGTGCAGCTGGAACTCTGGGACCTCGCCGGCTCCGAGATCACGCTGCCGGTGGAGAACTCCCTGACCCGCCGCACCCTGCCGGCCAGCGAAGTGGTCCGCGGAACCGTGGAAAAGCACGGACTCACCTGGCCGACCATCGAGAACATGTTCGCGGACCACGCCACCGACATCGACTTCGACGTGGACCTCGTCTTCTCCTGGGTAGACGGCAGCTCAGCCGAATACCAGGCCGCCCGCGCCGCCCGGATGAAGGACGCCGTCGTCGGCGAAGGTGACGACAACGAGGCCCGCTTCCGCCACATCAACGAGCTCAAGTACGCCCTGCGCTCGGTCTATATGTTTGCGCCCTGGATCCGCCGCATCTTCATCGCCACCGATTCGGACCGGCCTGATTGGCTGGCCGACCACCCGTCGGTGACCTTTGTCCGTGCAGAGGAGCATTTCAAGGACCCTTCGGTGCTGCCCACCCATAATTCGCAGGCCGTCGAGGCCCAGCTGCAGCACATTCCCGGTCTCGCCGAGCACTTCCTGTACTCCAACGACGACATGTTCTTCGGCCGCCCGGTCGGCCCTGACCTGTTCTTCTCCCCCGGCGGCATTACCAAGTTCATTGAGGCCAGCACCCGGATCGGCCTCGGCGCCAACGACCCGGAGCGCAGCGGCTTCGAGAACGCCGCCCGAGTGAACCGACGGCTGCTCTGGGAACGCTTCGGCCGGATCACCACCCGGCATCTGGAACACACTGCCGCACCGCTGCGCAAAAGCGTGCTCTTGGAAATGGAGGCGGAATTCCCCAACGAGTTCGCTGCCACCGCCGCGAGCCGGTTCCGCGCCAAGGACAACATCTCGGTCACCAACTCGCTGTACCACTACTACGCGCTGCTCACCGGGCGCGCGGTGACGCAGGAAACCGCGAAGGTGAAGTACGTGGATACCACCTCCTACGCAGGCCTGAAGAGCATGGACAAGCTGCTGGCCAAGCGGAACATGGACCTGTTCTGCCTCAACGACGGCAGCTTCCCCGAAGTCCCGGCGCAGGAACGCGCGGAGCGGGTCACGGACTTCCTGGAGAAGTTCTTCCCGATCAAGGCACCCTGGGAAATCTAGCGCGACCCCTCGGCGGGCTAGCTGCGCGGCGGCCTAACTAAGGAAGCCGCGCAGCAGCCGCGGTCCAGCAGGTCGCTGACCCGCGCCCGGACGCCGGGACCGGTGAACACTCCCCTGCTGCAGGAGCTGTTTTCGCCACCGATCCCGAGCCTGACCAGCGCTACCTGGTCACCACCACGTGCTCGTCGGGAACGCAGTGGGTCATGGTCAGGCCCTCGACGTTGCGCGGCCCGTTCCGGCCCAGATTCTTCATCCACGCCTTTTCCGCCTCGGAGAGCGTCTGGGTGGCCAGCGGACCAAGATCCCGGACCTCCTCCAGCCCGATGCCCAGGCCCTCACCGACGCGCGAGCCCAGTTCGTCGTCGCACATGTAGAAGTGCCAGAGCATCCGCTCCTGTACCGGGCGCACCGCCTCCCCGATATTGGCGGCGAAGTTGGCCACCAGGTCGTCCTTCTCCCACGCCTCCATGAGCTGGAAGCGCTGGCCGGCCTGGACGTAGTCATTGGTGCGCGGGAGCCGGGCGCGGGTCAGTTTGCCGGTGAGGTCCGGGCCCTGCTCGTCGTGGGCTGGTTTGGGAGCTTCCGGAACCCCGCCGGTGATCGAGGGTTCGTAGTTCACATGCGGGTTCTGCCCCGGTGCCAGGTCGGTGAAGTAGGACATCTGGCCGCCGCGCTGATTGGTGGCCGCCGGAGCATGCTTGGGCGAATTCACCGGCAGCTGCAGGTAGTTCGGCCCGACCCGGTACCGCTGGGTATCCGAATAGCTGAAGGTCCGCCCGACCAGCATCTTGTCGTCGGAGAAATCCAGGCCGTCCACGAGCACGCCGGTACCGAAGGAAATCTGTTCCGCCTCGTTGTGATGGTCGGAGATGTTCCGCGTCAGGGTCATGGTGCCCACGAATTTGGGTTCAAAGTCCTGCTCCGGCCAGGTCTTGGTGTCATCGAGCGGATCCCAATCCAGCTCCGGATGGTCGTTGTCATCCATCATCTGCACGTACAGGTCCCACTTGGGATAGTCACCGGATTCGATCGACTCGTAGAGGTCCTTGGAAGCGTGGCCCAGATCGTTGGCCTGGATGTTGGCGGCGTCCGCCTCCGTCATGGATTTCACGCCCTGCTGGGGCAGCCAGTGGTACTTCACCAGCTTGGTTTCGCCTTCTTCGTTCACCCACTTGTAGGTATTGACGCCAAAACCCTGCATGTGCCGGTAATCCGCCGGAATGCCACGCGGGCTGAACAGGTTCACCAGCATGTGCATGGACTCCGGGGTCTGGGACATGAAGTCGAAGATCCGGGCCGGTTCCTGCCGGAAGGTGATCGGGTCCGGTTTCAGGGAGTGGATGACATCCGGGAACTTGATTGCGTCACGGATGAAGAACACGCCCAGGTTGTTGCCCACGAGGTCCCAGTTGCCGTCCTCGGTGTAGAACTTCACCGCGAAGCCACGCGGATCGCGGGCTGTTTCCGAGGAGTCCCGGCCGCCGATCACGGTAGAGAAGCGGATGGCGACGTCGGTCTTCTTGCCGGGCTCGGAGAACAATCTGGCCCGCGTGTAGCGGGCAATGGGCTCGTCCCCCCACTTCCCGGAGGCTTCGAAATCCCCGTAGGCCACGAAGCCGCGGGCGTGCACCACCCGCTCCGGGATGCGCTCGCGGTCGAAGTGGCTGATCTTCTCCAGGAAGGGATAGTTTTCCAGGGTAGCGGGGCCTCGTGGTCCCACCGTCCGGCTGTTCTGGTTGTCGTAGACGGGGTGCCCCTGCCGGGTCGTCAGGTGCTGGTCCACCTCGTTGGGCTCGCCGTTTTCGGGGGTCTGGTTCGCTGCGTCTGTCATCGCGTTCGCTCTCTTCCAGGTGCCGGCTGGTCCGAAGCCGTGGCTGATGTAAGGATCGTCCACCTTCAACTCTGATTGTGGCCTCCGTCACGCGTCAAGTTCCCTTCGCTGGTCCACAGTGGCGGCATCGCCGGGCAGTTGGCACACTAGGGCAATGACTACAGACGAGCGGCCCCCCGTGGTGGAACTGACCCCTGAACAGAGCTGGCAGTACCTGGAGAAGACCTATCACGGCCGACTGGCGGTCAGCGTGGCCAACCGGCCGAGCATCTATCCGGTGAACTACTACGCGCACGACGGCGTCATCCTCCTGCGCACCAGCCCCGGCACCAAACTGGCCGAACTGACCGTGAACGACCACGTCGCGTTCGAAGCCGACGGCATCCTCAGTGACCAGGCCTGGTCCGTCGTCGTCAAGGGGACCACGCATACGTTGGAGACCCAGAGCGCGATTGACGCAGCCGATGAGCTGCCGCTGCAACCATGGGTGCGGACGCTGAAGTACCGCTACGTGGAAATCCGGCCGGAGGAGATTACCGGACGCTTCTTCAACCTGGGGCCGGAACCGGAACGGTGAACCGCTAGGCCGAAGCCAGCTGCTCCGCAGCGCGGATTTCCACCCCCGCTGCTTCCAGCCGGCGGCGGGTCTCCGCCTCGTCCACCCGCTCGCCCACGGTGCTGTTCTCATCCAGCGGCACCACCGAGTGCACTACCGAGTCCTCGTACACGTGCACCATGTTGTACGCCTGGCCCGCGTCCTGGCCGCGGGTGCCCGGCGAGGTCAGGTCCTGGCTGTAGCAGGTGGCTGAGGCAACGGAGACCGGGATGCCGGCGAAGGTGGCAAAGGTGGAGTAGTGCAGGTGGCCGGCGATGATGGAGCGGACATCCGTGCCCTGCAGCACAGCCGCCAATTCCTGCTGGTGGCGCAATTCCACAAGCACGCTCAGGTCCTGGACGCTGGGAACCGGCGGATGATGCAGGGCCAGGATGGTGCCCTCGGGTGCCGGTGTTTTGAGCTCGTTCCGGAGCCAGTCCAGCTGGGCGCCGCTGAGCTCGCCGTGGTGGTAGCCCGGCACCGTGGAATCCAGGGTGATGATCCGCAGGCCGTTGACCAGATACACGCGGTCCACCGGAGCCATGTCCGGGGCTTCTCCCAGCAGCATGCTCTTGAGGTTCTCGCGGTTGTCATGGTTTCCCATGGCCCAGATCAGCAGGGCTCCCATGCGTTCGGCTACCGGGGCGACTATGGCATGGAGTTTGGCATACGCCTCCGGTTCGCCCTTGTCCGCCAGGTCTCCGGTAAAGATGATGGCATCGGGCCGCTGCCCTGAAGCTTCCAGCTTCGCGAAGACCTCTGCCAGTTTGGCCTGGCTGTCCACCGCCCCGTACAAGGGACGGGATCCGCCAACCAGGTGGGTGTCGCTGAGATGAAGAATGAAATGACGCGGCCGTGGGTGTTCGGCCGGGAGGTAATCCATGAGGACCTTCTAGTGTCGATGACAGCTGCCACTGCGTACCTTCCCATCCATCAAAGCAGAGTTTGGTCGTAAGGGTGCACCAGTGACGGCGTGTTCCCGGCATGGGTGGTTCAGGTAGCTTCCGCCCGCACGGTGCCCGCTCCGTCGCCGAGGCCGCTGCTCGATGGTTTACCGGCTCTGGCGCGCCGACGGTCACGGCCTTAGGCTCAGGAATGTCAGCGACTCTACGGAAGGATCCCCCCATGAGAATCAGCCATATTCCGCTGCGTCTGGCCACCGGCGCGTACATCCTGAACTCCGGCATGAGCAAGCGCAACCTCGACAAGGACAGCGCGGCAGGACTGCAGCAGATGGCCTCCCATGCCTTCCCCCAGGTGATGGATCTTGATCCCGTCCGGTTCGGAAAACTGCTCAGCTCCGCGGAGATCACCATCGGACTGACCCTGCTGACGCCGTTTGTACCCAGCAGGCTGGCCGGGCTGGTGCTGGGCGCCTTCTCCGGCGGGCTGCTGACCATGTATGCCAAGACCCCCGAGTGGACCGAGGACGACGGCATCCGGCCCTCACCCCAGGGTGTTCCCTTCGCCAAGGACGTCTGGATGGCGGGAGTGGCCGCCGCCTTGATCCTGGACCGCAAGAACCGGACGAAGGTCAAGGAAGTCAAGGTCAAGGACAGCAAGTCCAAGGACAGCAAGGTGCCCGCGCCGGTCAAGGCCGGCGGCGCAGCCCTGGCGGTCAAGGCAGCCAAGAAAGCCAGGGACACCAAGAAATCCAAGGACCGTAAGGACAGCAAGTCCAAGTAGTCCGCGGCACCATTCCTGTCCTCGGCGTAATTCGGAGGTAACACGCAACACCGCTGAAACATGGCGGTGCCACACTCGGACCCATGTTCCTCACACCTTCGGACACGGAAAAGCTGCTGCTCAGCGTGGCGGGCATGGTCGCGCGCGACCGGCGGGCACGCGGCGTCCTGCTGAACTATCCGGAAGCCGTTGCCCTGCTGTCCTGCTGGGTCATGGAACGGGCCCGCGAAGGCGGACTCGTTGCGGATCTCATGAGCCAGGGCCGCAGCGTCCTCACCCGCCAGGACGTCATGGAGGGCGTACCCGAAATGATTCCCGACCTGCAGATCGAGGCCACCTTCCCGGACGGCCGCAAGCTCGTCACCATTACGGACCCCATCTCATGAGCGCTCCCCTGATCCCGGGCGAGGTCCGCACCGCCTCCGGAAGCCTCGAACTGAACGCGGGGCGGGAGACCAGGACGCTGGTGGTCACCAATACCGGTGACCGTCCGGTCCAGATCGGCTCGCATTTCCACTTCGCCGATGTCAACGCCGCACTCGCCTTTGACCGGAGCGCCGCCGTCGGCTTCCGGCTGGGTGTTCCGGCCGGAACTGCGGTGCGCTTCGAACCGGGAGCCTCGCGCGAGGTGGTCCTGGTGAAGCTGGCCGGCACCGGCACCGTGCCGGGCCTGCAGATCCGGCACGGCGGCGCTGCGGCAGACGACGGCGCCGCCGCAGGCGCAGCGTCGCCGGAGCACCCCGGATCGGAGTCCTGACATGCAGATCAGCCGGCACGACTATGCGCACCTGTACGGCCCCACTGTGGGAGATTCGGTCCGCCTCGGCGACACCGACCTGTGGATCAGCCCGGAAAAGGACTACACCTTCGGCGGCGACGAAGCGGTGTTCGGCGGCGGCAAGAACATCCGCGAATCGATGGCCCAGTCCACCCGGACCTCCGCCGAAGGAGCGCCGGACCTGATCATTACCAATGTGCTGATCGTGGACCACTGGGGCATTGTCCGTGCCGACGTCGGTGTGAAGAACGGGCGCATCGCCGGGATCGGCAAGTCCGGCAACCCGGACATCATGGACAACATCCATCCGGCCCTGGTCATCGGCCCCGGTACCGAAGTGATTGCCGGTGAAGGACGGATCCTGACCGCCGGCGGGATCGACACTCACGTGCACCTGCTCGGCACCGATGCCCTGCGCGAGGCCCTGGCTTCGGGCATCACCACCGTGGGCGGCGGCGGCACCGGACCGGCCGAAGGGTCCAAGGCCACCACCGTCACCCCCGGCGCCTGGAACCTGCAGGTCATGCACCGGGCACTGGACACCCTGCCCATGAACTTCCTGCTGTACGGCAAGGGCAACACCGTCAGCCAGGCCGCACTGGAGGAACAAGCCCTGGCCGGGGCGGCCGGTTACAAGGTGCACGAGGACTGGGGCTCCACACCCGCAGCCCTCGACGCCGCGCTCACCGCCGCGGACCGGTGGGGCGTGCAGGTGGCCCTGCACGCTGACTCGCTCAATGAGGCCGGCTACGTGCAGCACACACTGGATGCCATCAACGGCCGCGGCATCCACGTCTTCCACGCCGAAGGCGCCGGCGGCGGACACGCCCCGGACATCATCACCGTGGCAGCAGCCGCGAACGTCCTTCCGGCGTCGACCAATCCCACCCTGCCGTTCACGGTCAATACCGTCGCAGAACATCTGGACATGCTGATGGTCTGCCATCACCTGAACCCGCGCATCCCCGAGGACCTGGCCTTCGCCGAATCCCGGATCCGGGCCAACACCATGATGGCCGAAGATGTTCTCCAGGACCTGGGCGCCATGTCCATCACCTCCTCCGATGCCCAGGCCATGGGCCGGATCGGCGAGACCATCACGCGCACCTGGCAGGTGGCCCACGTGATGAAGAACTACATGGGCGCCACCGAGTCCGCGCTGCCGGCCGATAACGAGCGCGTACGCCGCTACATCGCCAAATACACCATCTGCCCGGCGGTGGCCCACGGCATCGACTCCGAGGTGGGGTCCGTCGAAGCCGGCAAGATGGCCGACCTGGTGCTGTGGAACCCGGCGTTTTTCGGCATCCGCCCCTCGCTGGTGATCAAGGGCGGGGCCATTGTGGCCGGGCAGATGGGTGACCCCAACGCGTCGCTGCCCACCCCGCAGCCGGTCTGGATGCGTGAGGCGCTGGCGGGGCGCGCGTCGTCGGCACCCCATCTGTCCACCTCATTCGTGGCGCAGGCTGCGCTCGACGACGGGCTTGCCGACCGGTTGGGCCTGGTGCGGTCGCTGACCGCCATCCGCTCCACCCGCGACGTGACCAAGGCATCCCTGCCGAACAACACCGCGCTGCCGGACATCACGGTGAATCCGGAAACCTTCATGGTCAGCATCGACGGGCAGGTTGTTGAGCCGGCCCCTGCAACCGAGCTGCCCCTGACCCAGCGCTACACCCTGTTCTAGGCGGCCGTGATGACAACGAGGACCAGATGACGGAGGACTGCTTCGGAGCCGGCGAGTCCGCAATCGCGGCGTTCCTGCTCGCCGACTCCCGGCTGCCCTCCGGCGCGTACTCGCATTCGGCCGGTCTGGAACCGGCAGTGATGGCAGGGCTGGGGGTGGACGGCGTTTATCCCTACCTGCTGTCCCGGCTGCAGAGCGTGGTCCGGATGGAAACGGTCGCCGCCGTGCTGGCCCACCGGCGTGCCCGGGCGTGGGCGGGCGGCCAGGCCGTGCAGGACAACGGCGTTCCCGGCTTCGCCGCGTTGGAAGCCGCCCTCGATGCCCGGACACCCTCCGCCGCACAGCGGGACGCCTCCCGCCGCCTGGGCCGGGGCATGCTGCGGCTGGCGGCGACGCTGAAACCGGCGGATGCCGCCGTCGCCGCCTTGAAGGCGGAGGTGCCGCGTCCCACCCGGCCGGTGGCATTGGGCGTTGCGGCCCGGGCACTGGGGGTGGGCGAACTGCAGCTGGCCAGGCTGGCCTGCTATGACGATGCCCAGTCCGTGGTGGCCGCGGCACTGAAGCTGCTGCCCATCGACCCGATGACCGCCACCGGCTGGATTCTGGCCGCCGAGGAGAAGATCAACGCCGTCGCCGCCGACGCCCTGCATGCCCGAAGCCTCGAAGATCTGCCCGCCCTCAGCGCTCCCTGGATGGAGCACTGGGCCGAAGACCACACCGAAAGAACAAGGAGGCTGTTCGTTGCCTGAGAACACCGCATTCACCGATAAAACCACCGCTGGTGCCAGTGCCGATCCGACCCGCTCGCTGCGCCTCGGCGTCGCTGGCCCGGTGGGAACCGGCAAAAGCTCGCTGATCGCCACCATTTGCCGGGCCATGTCCGGCGAGCTGTCGATCGGCGTCATCACCAACGACATCTATACCGATGAGGACGCGAAGTTCCTGCGTTCGGCCGGTGTGCTGCCCGCCGAACGCATCCGTGCCGTGGAGACCGGAGCCTGCCCGCATACGGCCATCCGTGACGACGTCACCACCAACCTGCTCGCCGTGGAGGACCTGGAGGCGGACTTCGCTCCGCTGGACCTGGTGCTGGTGGAAAGCGGCGGCGACAACCTCACCGCCACCTTCTCCCCCGCCCTGGTGGACGCGCAGATCTTCGTCCTGGACGTCGCAGGCGGCGGAGACGTGGCCCGCAAGGGCGGCCCCGGCATCGCGCGCGCTGACCTGCTGGTGATCAACAAGATCGACCTGGCCCCCTATGTGGACGTCGATGTGGAGCTGATGGTCTCCGATGCCACCGCGGCACGCGAGGGTGGTCCAGTGCTGGCCCTGTCCCGCAAGCAGCAGGACACCATCGATGACCTCAGCGCCTGGGTGCGTTCCATGGTTGCCCTGCACCGCGCCGGCGGCCACACCCCGCAGGATCCCGGCCCGATGGCACCGCATTTCCATGCCGACGAGGACGGCGACGGCGGCTTCTTCCACACCCATGACGAGGAGCCGGACGCTGTTCCGCACCGCCACTGACGCCGGAACGGCCACCGGGCCCGCCGCCCTTCCGGCCCGGCCTGCCGCCACCGATACCGCTTTACCGCGTCCCACCCGGATCAGCGTGGATCAGGTGGGCGGGCGGGCCCGGTTTTCGGTGCTGGACCAGGGACTCTATCTGGCGCCGCGGCCGGTCAGCGGCGGCAGTCATCCGCTGCACCTTCGGGTGGCGCTGATCGGCATCCATATGATGCTGCTGGGCGGTGACGAGGTGCGGATCCAGGTTTCGGTCGGGCCCGGAGTCACCCTGGAGGTGGTGGAGCCGGCGGGGCTGGTGGCGTACGACGCCGATCTGGTGCCTTCGCGCTGGGTGCTGGAGGCGGAGCTCGGTGAAGGGTCGGCGCTGATCTGGGACGGGGCGTCCTTCGTGGCTGCCTCGGGTTCCAATGTGCAGCGGGAGACCCGGCTGCGGCTGGCCGCCGGCGCGCGGGCGCTGATACGGGAGACGCTGGTGCTGGGCCGGTCAGGCGAAGCCGGCGGCCGGCTGCGCAGCATCACCCGCGTCACCGGCGAAGACGGCGATCTCCTCTATGAGGACCTGGACCTCACCGGACCGCGGGAGGACGCCGTCGGCATCCTTGGAGGCTCACGGGTCATGGCGAGCGTGACGGCGGTGGGCTGGCGCCCGGATCCCCTGCCGGCAGCGTCCGGGCCCGCAGCGTCACGGACGCAGGTGTCCGGGGCCGGGCACCCCTCCCGGATGCGCCGGTTCGATCTGGCCTCCCCCGGCGCCATCGCCCGGAGCCTGGACAGCCAGGCCCATACCGCAGAGCGCAGCACCGGTGCCGCGTTCACGGCGTGGCGTGCCGAGCTGACCGGCTGAGTCGGCTGCCTGGGCACCGCCGCGGACGCCGCCCGTCGCCCCGGGGAGGTACGACCGGCCGCCTGCTAGTTCATGCGGCCAGGCGTGGCCGCCCGGCCGTGCAGGCCCGCGGCGGCCCAGGCCAGGACGAAGACGCCCACCACGGCGAAGCCGAAGTACTCCAGGTCCACGGTGCCCAACCAGGCCACCGGGCCGCTCTCCAGGGCCCACACCTCGGTGAAGAGCCCGCCCAGGACGGCGGCTCCCACCAGGAACGCGACCACCACGGAGGCCCCGGTGATCGCCAGGTTGTAGAAGATCTTCCGTTCCGGGCGGTCCAGGGCTGAACTGTAGACCCGGCTCATCAGGATGCCGTCCAAGCTGTCGCACAGCACCATGCCGGCGGTGAAGAGCACCGGCAGCACCATCACCACATACCAGGGCATCAGCACTACGGCGCCGCCGGCCACCACGAAGAGGCCAATGGTGGTCGCCGTGTCCAGCCCCAGGCCGAAGAGGAATCCCAGCGGATACATTTTCCAGGGCCGGTCCACCCGGCGGGCCACCGGGGCCAGGATCCGGCTGATGAATCCGCGCTGGTTCAATGCACGCTCGAGGTCCTCCTCGCTGCCGGTGCCGGTCCGGGACTTCCGGAACGCCCGGTAGATGCCGGCCAGGGCCACGAGGTTGATGGCTCCAATCAGCAGGAGGAAGCTGCCGGAAACGGCCGGCCCCCAAATGCCTGCGGCCTCCTTCAGGACTGAGCCGTCGTCAGCGATGGCCCCGGCGAGCGCATTCACGCCACCTGCCAGCAGGGCCACGGCGCCCAGGACGATCGTCGAGTGTCCCAGCGCGAACCAGAAGCCGGTGCTCACCGGGGGCGTGCCACCGCGCACGGTCAGCCGGCGGCTTGTGTTGTCGATGGCGGCGATATGGTCCGCATCGAAGGCATGGCGCGCTCCCAGCAGATATGCCGTGACTGCCAGTCCGACACCGAAGGTCATTCCCTCGCCGGCAAGGTACTCGTGGGGAAGAACCAGTGCGGCGAACCCTCCCCAGCCCGCGATGTGGAGCGCCAGCACAGCGGCACCCATCCCCCACAAGGTTTTCCTGACGGACGGAACGGCACTGGCGGTCTGTGTCATTGATCCTCTTTGACTGGACGAAACGAACATCCAGAGTCTAGGGATTCCACGTTTCAGCCAGGTTTCCAATCCGGCTTAGTAACGCGGAACTACGCCGTGCCCGATATCCTCCACCACTCGGAAGCGTTCCAGTACGGCAACGGTGGTGTCATCCACGGTGAAGTCCGGATTTCCCAACGCGGAGCGGAACTCTGCGCTGTGCCAGAACTGCTCATGCGCGGTCCGCCACTGCGCCACGCTCCCGTGGCCTTCGCCTTCGTCCAGGACGTGCGCGAGGTCCACCTCACCCAGCGGAGCCAGCCGGACGCCGGTCACTTCGAGAATCGCCACCGGCTTCTGCTCGCTGTCCACCAGGACGGAGCGGGCACCGGGGACGGGAAGCGGCTCACTGTCGACGTCGTACTGCAGCGCGACGCTGGTGGTACTGGTCTTGCTGCCGTCGAGGATGGCTGCCACCAGCGCATCACGGAGCGGTCCGGGAAAGGCGAACTCAGCGTCGGGAAGGTTTGGTTCCATGTCCGGAGCCTACCGTCCAACCGGGCCCTAAGCGCACTCAGTCCGCGGGAGCCACCAGCCCCTCCGCCACCATCCAGTCGTACGCCACCTGCTCCGGTTCCTGGCCCTGGACATCGACCTTGAGGTTCAGCGAGCGCATGGTTTCGTCGTCGAGCCTTGCCGCCACCTGTTCCAGTACCGCCTCCAACTCCGGATATTTCTGCAGGGTCTGCGTATAGATCACGGGGGCAGCGTTGTAGGCGGGAAAATACCCGAGGTCATCCTCCAGCACCACAAGGTCCAAGGCATCGATGCGGCCATCGGTGGCGAAGACCTCACCCACGGCGCATTGGCCCTGGTCCACTGCCCCGTAGATGGCGCCCGTGTCGTAGATGCCCACATTCTGTTCGGGAACCACGCTTCCACGGCTGAGTCCGTACAGCTCGAGCAACGGGGTAAAGCCGTCCTGCCGGGAGTTGAACTCGGCGTCCACGCAGAACGTCAGCTCAGGGACCGGAACGTTGGCCAGGTCCGAGATGCTGCTGACCCCCAGTTCCCCGGCCCGTTCCCGGCTCATCGCCAGCGCATAGGTGTTGTTCAACTCTGCGGGCGCCCCCCAGGTCAGCCCGTTCGCGGCGTCGGCGTCGTAAACGGCCTGCCACTGCTCCTGCTGGTCCGGGATGCCCTGCTCATTGCCCAGGTAGGTCAGCCAGGCGGTACCGGTGTATTCCCACATCACGTCGGCCTGGCCGCTGCGCAGGAGTTCCCGGGCGGGCAGGCTTCCGGGGACATTGCTCAGGTCCGTGACCTCAAAGCCGGCAGCCTTGGCCGCCAGCACGGAGATCTTGCCCAGGATGAGCTGTTCGGTGAAATTCTTGGACGTGACGGTCACCGAGGCGTCATCGGGCAGCCCCTCGATCGGCTGGATGGCCCCGGGTTCCACCGGCGGCACATAGGATCCGGCCGGCTCCAGCCCGCAGCCGGACACCAGCAGGCCGACGGCGGCCAGGGCGGCAACCAGCGTGGCAGCCATCCGGGCGCGCAAAGCGCTTAACGGTGAGCTGGACATCAGATTCCTTTCGGCCGGGCCAGGTACTCCACCACGCGCCCCACCCAATCCACCAGCAGCGCCAGCAGGGCCACCATGACCGCTCCGCCGACGAGGACGCGGGGCAGGTTCAGGTTTACTCCGGTGGTGATCAGCACACCCAGTCCGCCGCCGTTGATGAAGGTGGCCAGCGCCCCCGTTCCCACCAGCAGCACCAGCGCGGTGCGGATACCGGCCAGCATCAGCGGCACGGCCAGGGGCAGCTCCACCCGGAACAGCACCCGCGCTGCACTCATGCCCATGCCGCGGCCGGCCTCCACCAGGCGGGCGTCCACGTTATCCAGGCCCACCATGGTGTTGCGCAGCACCGGCAGCAGGGCGTACAGCACCAACGCCACCACCGCCGTCCGGAAACCGAAGCCGAGCCAGAAGGCCAGCAGCACCACCAGGCCGATGGCCGGGGCGGCCTGCCCGACGTTCACCACGGCCAGCACCGGTCCGGTCAGGAACCGCAGCGGCTTCCGGGTCAGGAGGACGCCCAGCGGCAGCGCCACCAGCAGCACGATGACGGCGGAAAGCCCGGTCAGGCGCAGGTGTTCCACCGTGTAGACCCAGAGCGTTCCCGGGCCCAGCGTGGTCAGTTCGGTCTGGGTCAGGTCCGCAGCCGAGAGCCAGAACAGGAACACGGCCAGTGCCGCAAGGATGCCGGCCAGCTGCCACACCAGGCCCAGCCGGGAGTTGTCCCGGGCCGGCGAATCCGCCTCCGTCCGGGACAGCCGGTGCGCGTCCTTGGCTTGTGCGGACTCGGATCCGGGGCCCTTCGCCGGAATCCGGCCCGCCAGTTGGCGGCTGCTCATGAGCGTCCCGCTTCCGTTGATCCCGCAGGCCTTCCCCGCTCGCGCAGCGATCCTCCGCCCGTTTCCGGAGAACCCTCCGCCTGCCGGAGACGGACCGCCTGCAGGAGCATCGGGGCATCGATCATGCCCTCGAACCGCCCGCCCGCCCCCGTGGCCAGTGCGATCCCCGGAGCGGAAACCAGGATGGCATCCAACGCGTCGGCGAGGCTGTCCTCGGGCCCCACCACGGGCAGGCCCGGCGTCCGCCGATCCGGCAGCGAATCCAGCTGCTCCAGTTCCGCGACCGGGAACCAGGCCAGTGGCCGTCCGTCGCCGTCGACCACAACCGCCGCGTCCGCTCCGGCGGCGACCGTGCGCTCCAGCAGCTCTGCCGGGGATTCGGCGGCGGTTCCGGTGATCACCGGCAACGCCTCCACGGCGCCGACCCGGGCCAGGCCGAGCTGCTTCAGCCCGGCGTCGGAGCCCACGAACTGCCGCACAAAGTCGTTCGCGGGATCGGCCAGGATGCGTTCCGGGGCGTCGTACTGGACCAGATGGCCGCCCTCCGCGAAGACTGCAATCCGGTCCCCCAGCTTGATGGCCTCGTTGAAGTCGTGGGTCACGAAGACGATCGTCTTGCCCAGGTCGGCGTGCAGGGCGAGCAGCTCATCCTGCAGGCGTTCCCGGGTGATGGGATCCACCGCACCGAACGGTTCGTCCATCAGCAGCACCGGCGGGTCAGCGGCCAGGGCCCGGGCCACGCCGACCCGCTGCTGCTGGCCGCCGGAGAGCTCCTTTGGATACCGGTCCCGGTACCGCTCCGGGTCCAGGGAGACCAGGTCCAGCAGTTCATCCACCCTTCGGGCGGTCCGGTCCTTGTCCCAGCCGAGCATCGTCGGCACGACGGCGATGTTTGCCGCCACGCTCATGTGCGGAAAGAGGCCTCCGGCCTGGATGACGTACCCGATCCCGCGGCGCAGCTTGTCGGCGTCGACGGCGGTGATGTCGCTGCCTCCCAGCAGGATGCGTCCCGACGTCGGTTCGATCAGCCGGTTGATCATTTTCAGGGTGGTGGTTTTCCCGCAGCCCGAGGGGCCCACCAGCATGACCATGTCCCCGGCCCGTATCTCCATGGTCAGTCCGTCCACTGCGGAGCGGTCCTGCCCGGGGAAGCGTTTGGTGACGTTCTGGAGCAGGATTCCTTCGGCGGATGGCACTGATGCGGCAGGGCTGGTTTCAGACACGGATACCTCGCGGGATAGTGAGCCGGCCCAGGGCAACCAGCAGCAGGTCAAGGATGAGGGCCAGCAGGACCACTCCCACCACGCCCGTCACCACCGATTCCAGGGAGTTGGCGCCGCCCAGACGGGACAGCCCGGAGAAGATAAACCCGCCCAGCCCGGGGCCGAGCGCGTAGGCGGCAACCGCCGCGATTCCCATCATCATCTGCCCGGAGACGCGGATCCCGGCCAGGATTACCGGCCAGGCCAGCGGCAGCTCGATCCGGAAGAAGATGCGCAACCGGCCCATCCCGAGGCCGCGGGCGGCCTCCACGAGGTTGGCCGGGACAGCCGTCAGCCCGACAATGGCGTTGCGGAGGATGGGCAGCAGGGCAAAGAAGCCCACGACGACGACGGCCGGCAACACGCCGAAGCCGAGCGGCGCGATGAGCAGCCCGATCAGCGCGAAGGAGGGAATGGTCAGCCCGATCGCGCTGATGCTGTCCGCCGCAGCGCGGAGACCGGCGCTGCGGTACGTCAGCGCCGCAGCCAGGACCGCCAGGACGGCCGCGGCCGCCAGGCACTGGATGACAAGGCTGAAGTGCTGCCAGCTGGAAAACAGGATGTCGTTGAGGCGCTGCGAAACAAATTCATACACGCCGTACCCACTTCATCTCTTGGTGGGGTTCTGCCCTTTTCTCCAGCCTAATCCGGCCCCGGGCCGATGGGCAGGGGCCCGCCGCCGGCGGGGCGGCGGGCACCGATATTCCCGGCTCCTGATATTCCCGGCGCCCGGGATTCCGCCTACGGAATGAGGACCAGGCGGACCGGGTTCCCTTCCTTGGCGTCCAGCGCCTTGACGGCCCGGGCTGCTTCGCTCAGCGGCAGGCGGCCACTGACCGACTTGGCGAAGTCCAGCCGACCCAGCCGGGCCAGGTTCACCAGCTGAGGCACGTGGTGCGCCTCTGAACCGTAATGGCCCAGGATCTGCTTGCGGGCGTAGGAGAATCCGGTGCTGTCGCTGATGGTGATGGGCGTGCCGCTCAGGCCCACCAGGACCAGCCGTCCGCGCCGGCCAAGGCACTTGACGGCCTGGGCGCGCACCGCATCGACGCCGGCGAAGTCCAGGGCCACGTCCAGGCCCTTGCCGGCGGTGGCAGCCTTCATGGCCTCTGCGAAGTCAGCCGCCAGCGGGTCCAAGGCGTAGTCGGCACCGAATTCCAGGGCCCGTTCGCGGGCCTCGGGGATGGGGTCCACAGCGATGATGGGGGCTGCGCCGATCAGGCGCAGCAGCTGCACGCCGTGGGCGCCCAGCCCGCCGATGCCCCAGACACCCACCGCTTCACCGGCCCGCACATCGGCGGTAGACGAGATGGCACCCCACGGAGTGGAGACGGCGTCGGGAATGATCGAAGCCTGGTCAAAGGGAATGTCATCGCCCAGCGGCACCAGCACCCCTGCCGGAACCACAACGTATTCGGCCCAGCCGCCGTCGTAATCCACCCCCATGGTGAGAGTGGCGCCGTTGTGTTCGTAGCCGGCCTGGATGACAACCCGGTCCCCGGCTTGGGCGGAGGTGACGCCGGGTCCGGCCAGGTCCACGGTGCCGGCTACTTCGTGGCCGAGGGTAACCTCGCTGCCCTTCAGGAACTGCGGGCGGAGCAGGCCCTGGATCAGGTGCACGTCGGAGAGGCAGACTCCGGCGGCTCCCACCCTGACCCGGACAAAGCCCGGACCGGGCTCGGGAATCGGAACTTCCCGAACCGCGAACTCCTTCGTCTCGACGTTGAGACGGCCTGCAAGCATGGTGCCGGATGACATGGAAACCTCTTTCCCGGAAAAAGACGGCAACTGGTGTTGTCGCCGTTCCCCATTATCTTCCTGCCGTCTTCCCGGCACAAAAAACGGCGGTCCGCCCACAGTGGGCGGTCCGCCGTCGTTCTTCGGCTGGTGCTACGTTGCGGCTAGGTGGTCAGGATGACCTTGAGTGCGTTCGTTTCCGCGGCGCGGGAGAACGTGTCATAGGCCTCGAGGATGTCGGTCAGCGGATAGCGGTGGCTGATGAATTCCTCAGCCGGCAGCTTTCCCTGGGCAATCAGCTTGAGCAGCATCGGCAGGGTGTTGGTATTGACCAGGCCCATGCTGATGTCGATGTTCTCGATCCAGAGCCGGTCCAGGGCCAGGCTCACCGGAGCGCCGTGCACGCCCACGTTGGCCACGTTTCCGCCGGGCCGCACAATATCGGTGCACATCTCAAAGGTTGCCGGAATGCCGACCGCCTCCACCGCGACATCCACTCCCCAGCCGTCGGTTTCGGCCATGATCTGCTCGCGCCAGTCGGCATCGCCGGAATTCACGCCGTGCGTGGCGCCGAACCTTCGGGCCTGCTCCACCCTGTTGGCGTCCAGGTCCACCGCAATGATCTTGGCCGCGCCGTAGAGTCCGGCGGTGGAGATCACGGCCAGGCCCACCGGGCCTGCCCCGATGACGGCGACGACGTCGCCGGGCTTCACCTGCCCGTACTGCACACCCATTTCGAATCCGGTGGGGAAAATATCACTGAGCAGGACCCCGTGCTCCTGCGAGACATCATCCGGCAGCAGATACATGGAGGTATCCGCATAGGGAACCCGGATGTACTCGGCCTGGGTACCGTCGATCAGGTGTCCGAAAATCCAGCCGATGCCGGCTTGCCCTTCATCGCCGGTGCAGTGCGAATACAGGCCGTCCTTGCAGAAGCTGCAGGACCCGTCCGCCGAGACGCAGGAGAGGATGACCTTGTCTCCGACCTTGAACGAATTCACGCCGGTTCCGGTTTCAGTCACCGTTCCGACGCCCTCGTGTCCCAGGATCCTGCCGGGGGTCACGGCCGGCACGTCACCCTTGAGGATGTGCAGGTCGGTGCCGCAAATGGTGGTGGTGTCGATTTTCACGATGGCGTCACGCGGATCCTGGAGCTTGGGGTCCGGAACGTCCTTCCAGGATTTCTGTCCCGGTCCTTCGTACACGAGTGCTTTCATGGTGTCCTCGTCTGCTCGTGCCGACCCCCGGACGGGTATCGGTCCGTTCCCTCCAGCGTAGGAGCGTCCCCGAAGGGTTCGGAAGGGTCCGGGCCTATTCCCCGTCCACGTACAGCCAGTTCCCGTTGATCCGGGTGAAGCTGCTGGTTTCCTCCTGGATTCCGCGCTCGACGCCGGCGCGGTAGTGGGCGCGGAAGCGGACGACGCCGGTGGTATCCAGCGGGCCGCCGGCCACGGTGTCGACGATATCCAGTCGCCGCCATTGCAGGTCTGCGTCCAGGTCCAGGACTGCCGGGCGGGTGGACGGGTGCCAGGTGTCCAGCAGGTACTGCCGGTTGCCGACGGCGAAGGCGCTGTACCGGGAGCGCATCAGGGCAACCGCGGTGGGCGCCTGCTGCCGGCCGGAATGGTATTTGCCGCAGCACCCGCCGTAGGTCTCGCCGCTGAGGCAGGGGCAGCGGTCATCGGGGTCGGGCGTGGTGAAGGAACGGCTGGCAGAAGTCATAGATACAAGTATCTCCGGCTGGCGGCCTGCTCCTTTGCCGCTAGTTTCCTCCGGTGGCCGGAGCGGGTGACGGGTCGCCGGGATTCTCGCGCAGGGCGATTTCCGTCTCCAGGGTCAGCCGCACGGCGTCGATGGCCCCGCTGATCCGCTCGTGCCGGGACAGGGAGACTTCCCCGGAACGGGTTGCCGTCTGCAAGCGCAGGGAGAGATCATCCAGCGAGACCAGGGCCTGCTCATAGTTGCCCTCCTCGGCTGCATCCGTCACTTCGGATACTTGGCCCTGCAATTCCTGCGCGGCGTCCGGTTCGATACCGGGGACCTCGCAGCCCGACACCCCGGCGATCACCAGGGCGCCGGCTGCCAGCACGCCCCATGTGGTCCGCGGCCGCCTCACGGTGTGACGCTTTCCTGCAGTTCCTGCAGCCGCTGGCCCAGCTGTCCCGGAACGGCCGGGTAGCCCTGTCCCTGCGGAAAGATGCCCAGCCGGTCGGCCACCATAATCACTGCCGCTGTCAGGACCACCATTGCCACTGCCGCGAGCAGGGTCCTGCCGGCCAGGGCACGCTTGGAGGGCGGCAGCGGCCGTACGGCTGCGGCGACCGGGACCCGGGTTGCCGTCCGCCACCCCTCGGTTCCGGCAAGAGGCGGCCTGCGCGGCGGCGCCAGTGACGGGGAGACGGGGTGCGGATCCGAGACAGGTTCCGGTTCCGCCTCCCGGACCGGTGCGGGTTGTGAGACCGGTTCCGCTTCCCGGACCGGTGCGGGTTGTGAGACCGGTTCCGCTTCCCAGGCCGGTGCGGGCTGTGAGACCGGTTCGGAAACCCTCTCCGCGAGCGGCAGCGGACCGGCCGCCTCGGCGGTGCGGATGCCACCATCCGTCACTTCCACCGCACCCGCAGTCTCGGCAGGCTGCTGCACTGCCTCGGGTGCCGGCAGCGGCCCGTCGTCAGATGACCAGCGGTGCTCCAGCAGTGCGGCCGAGACTTCCGCGGCGGTTGGCCGCTGGTCCGGATCACGGGCGGTCATGGATTTCAGCAGCGATGTCCAGTACCGCCCGAGCTGCTCGGGGACAGCCGGGTCCCGGCTCAGCCGGGCCAGGGCTGCTTCAACGGCGCTGCCGCCAAATTCGATGCGGCCGGTGACCGCCTCGAGCAGCACCAGGCCCAGGGAGTAAACGTCGCTGGAGTAGCTGACGTCCTGGGAGCTGGCCTGTTCCGGGCTCAGATAGTTGGCGGTGCCAAGGGTGGCGTTCGCTGCCGTGATCCGGTCGCCGTCGAGCATGCGGGCAATCCCGAAGTCGGTGAGCTTGGCCCGCGCCGGGGTGCCGGTTATGACCGGCGGCAGCAGGATATTGGCCGGTTTCACGTCCCGGTGAATCACGCCCCGGTCGTGGATGTAGGCCAGCGCTCCGGAGAGTTCTGCGCCGATGTAGGCTACCTCGGCCGGGGTCATCCGCCTGACCTCGCGTAGCCGCTTGCGCAGGTCCGGCCCGTCAACCAGCTCCATGACCAGAAAAGCCCGGGGTTCGCCGGCCTCACCGTCGTCGCGACCGGCGTCGTCCTTGCCGGCGTCGAACAGCGTGACCAGGCCGGGGTGCGACAGCGACGCCAGGAGTCGCATTTCGGTTTCCTGCCGGCCCACGTCGTCCGGCGAGACCGCGCTGGCCCGGAAGAGCTTCACGGCTATGTCGCGGCCCAGAGCTTCATCCTGTCCCCGGTAAACGGTGGCCATGCCGCCGTGTCCGATGGGTTCAATGAGTCGGTAGCGCCCGGAAATGAGCCTGTTCAGCCCACTTGTTGCGAAATTCTCCATGCTGCAACCTCTCCTCCGCCCTTAAAGCGTAACGGAGAGAAATCATGGCGTAGATGGGGCAGGACCACTTTTTTTAGCCGTTCATCTGCCCTCCCGGAAGCAGCCCCGGTGCGCTAAACTGCCCTGCCGCTTCGCAGAAGCAACAGGGCAGTCGGGCCGGTTTTGGGGACCTGTTAGAACGCCTTGATGATGGCGTCAACGGCCTGCTGGATACCGAGCACAATGAACAGCAGCGCGGTGATTCCCAGAGCGATGTTGGTGTGCAGTTTGTTGGCCCAGGCCTTGGGAACCCGGTGGCCGTTGAGCAGGCCCAGCAGCGTGATGGCCAGGAACGGCATGAACAGCGACCCGAGGACGCCGTAGGCCAGGATCAGGCCGATCGGCTTGCCGAGCAGGAACAGCAGCATCGGCGGGAAGGTCAGCCACAGGATGTAGAACTTGAAGTACTTCCCGCCGATCCGGGTGTCCGGGTGGCCTGATTCCTTTCCGCGCATGTTGCCCCAGAAATCGGCGAACATCAGGGAGACGCCGTTCCAAACACCGATGATGGAGGAGAAGGACGCGGCCCAGAAGCCAACCAGGAAGCCGGTGCCGACGACGTCGCCATACTCCGCCTTGAGCACGTCGTAGAGATCCAGCAGTCCTTCGTCGCCCGAGCTCAGGGAGACTCCTGCTGAACGGACGACCTCGGCGCCGACAATCAGCATGGCAATCACGAAGATGCCGGTCATGACGTATGCCATCGAGTTGTCGATGCGCATGACCTTCATCCACTTGGGCGTGTACCAGCCCTTTTCACGCAGCCAGTAGCCGTAGGCGGCCAGGGTGATGGTTCCGCCGACGCCGCCGGCCAATGCCAGCGTGTAGATAACGCCGCCCTCCGGGATGCGCGGAATCAATCCGGTGAACATCTCCGGCAGGTTGGGGGCGGCAATCACGGCCAGGCCCACCACGGTGATGAACATGATGCCCACCAGGGCGGCGGTGATTTTTTCGAAGGTCGCGTACCGGCCGAACCAGACCATGACGAAACCGGCCAGGCCCATCAGGATGGCGAAGGCCCAGAGCGGGATGCCCGGGAACAATGCGGCCAACGGCAGGGCGGCGGAGGACATGGCGGTGGCTCCGTAGACGAAGCCCCAGATCATGATGTAGGGGCCGAAGTACCAGGTGGTCCACTTCCCGAGCGAACGCCATCCTTCAAAGATGGTCTTGCCGGTGGCCAGGGTATAGCGCCCGGCACCTTCCACCAGGATGATCTTGAGGATCACGCCGAGGATCACTGCCCACAGCAGGCCGTAGCCGTACTTGGAGCCAGCTACCAGGGTTGCCACCATGTCTGCCGCGCCGACACCAGTGGCTGCAACCACCAGTCCGGGCCCGACGACCTTCCATTTGGCGGGAGCACCGCCGTCGTCATCGACGCGGTCTGCATGCGAGACCGGTGCCTTCGGAATACCGCTGTTGTCGGCCATGAGCCAGAATCCTTATCTCAACGCATTTGGGCAGCCGTGAACCACTGTGTTCACAGTCACCAGAGTCAGTGCATTCTCCCACAGCGAACAATGGGGCTTCGAATTCGTGTCCGGGACGGGCCTGTCGGCTTAGGTAGCGCCGGCCGTGTGGGAAGCAGCCAGCGGGTCCAGGACCCGGACATCCAATCCGGCATAGTGGAGAGGTACCGCGCTGACCACCGTCAGGCGGTGCTGCCGCGCCGTGGCCGCGAGGACCGCCGGGCTGTGCAACCGGCCTGCGTCGCCGGGCCCCGATTCCCCCTGCCCTCGGCTCCGGCAGGCCAGCGCAGTGCCGTGGTCCACCGGCAGGATGTTTGCGGCGAACCGCTCGGTGAGTTCGCGGAGCCAGGCCTCCGGGTTGGCTGCGTCGCCTGACCCGGCATCGGCGAGTTCACAGAGGGTCAGCGCGGAAATGAAGATCCGCTGGTGCCGCCTCGACTGCAGGAACCGCGCCACCTCCGGATCCTGGCGGGTGCCGCGGAGCCGGGTCAGGATGCCCAGATCCAGCAGCAGCCCGGAGCATCCGCTCATCCGGCAGCCCCCGGGTGCGAGAGCAGGAAATCCACGAAGCAGGCGCGGGCAGAGGTCAACTGCTCGTAATCCTGCAGGGATACCGCCTGCAGGGATACCGCGTGCTGGGGCTGATCCGGCGGCAAGGCCGGAGAGGGTGCGGCGTGGGGAACTGAGGCAGGGTCCATGAGAATACGGCGGCGTGCGCCGGTCCTTTCGGCGTGCTCTTGCCGGCACCGGTTGCCCGAGGGCGAGTGCTGGCCACTTCTTCATCCGAACCACCCAACGAGCGTGGGGTTGGTATGCGGCCAAGTCGGAGCTTGGCGGCCGCAGTTCTTGAAGCTGTTTGGAAGTATAGCCAGCTTTGCCCGCGCCGAACGGGTGTTTCCTTGTGTGTCCTGAACCCTAGAACGACGCGGGATGCGAGGCAGCGCCGGCCCGGATCCGCTCCCCCTCATGCAGGGACAGCGACGACGCCACCAGGGTTTTGGTGTACTCGTGCCGGGGCTCGGCATAGACCTGGCCGGTCGGACCGGTCTCCACGATCCGGCCGCGGTGCATCACCGCCACGGTGTCGCACAGGTGCCGCACCACGCCCAGGTCGTGGGAAACGAACACCAGGGTGAGCTGGTATTTGTCCACCAAATCGGACAGCAGGTTCAGGATCTGGGCCCGCACCGAGACATCCAGGGCGCTGACCGGCTCATCGGCCACCAGGATGCGCGGCTCGCAGATCAGCGCCCGCGCAATGGCGATGCGTTGCCGCTGCCCGCCGGAGAACTGGTGGGGATACCGGTGCGCAGCCTCCCGCGGGAGGCCGACGGCGTCGAGCATCTCGGCCACACGTGCCCCGTGGTGCCGCGCCGCCACCGGGGTGCCGGGGAGCAGCAGCGGTTCGGCGATGATCTCCCCCACCCGCATCCGCGGGTTCAGGGAGCCCATCGGGTCCTGGAACACGATCTGCAGCTGGCTGCGCAACTGGCGCAGCTGGCCTTCGCGTGACCCGGCTACTTCATTGCCGGCCACCACTACGCTGCCCGACGTTGGCAGATCCAGCCCGGCGAGGATCCGCAGCAGGGTGGACTTGCCCGAGCCGGACTCCCCCACCACGCCAAAACGCTGTCCGGGGGTTACATCGAAGGAGACGTCCTGCAGCGCGTGGACTTCGGCCGGCGGGCGGAAGAGGGAGGTACGGCCCCGGCGGAACGTGCGGGACAGGTTCCGGACCCGGATCAGCGGCTCGGCGGAGGCCTCGTCCGGAACGCCCTGCTCCGGTTCCCGGACCGTAACGGAGGGGGCGGCGGCGGTTGCCGCCGGTACCCCCGCCGGCACCCCGGCCGGAACGTACCCGGCGGCAGAGGCCACCGTGAACAGCCGGCCGTTGCTGTCCGTCGCGTCCAGGTCCGAGGCGGCCAGCAGCCCCCGGGTGTACGGGTGCTGCGGGCGGGAGAAGACCTCGTCGGTGGGACCTTGTTCCACCAACACGCCTCCGCGCAGCACCAGGATGCGGTCGCAGATGCTGGCGGCCACCGCCAGATCGTGGGTGATGAACAGCAGCCCGCTCCCCCGGCGGGCCACGCCGTCGGAAATCAGGGCCAGCATCTGCCGCTGCACGCTCACGTCCAGGGCGGTGGTGGGTTCATCGCAGATCAGCAGGTCGGGGTCGTTGGCCAGCGCCATGGCCAGCAGAACCCGCTGCCGCTGGCCGCCGGAGAGCTGGTGCGGGTAGGCCTGCGCGGCCTGGGCCGGATCCGGCAACTGCACGGAGGCGAGCAGTTCGACACTGCGCTGCGCGGCAGCACGGCCCGGCACGCCACCGTGCCGGGTCAGCGCCTCGGCCACCTGGCGCCCGACCTTCATCAGCGGATTCAGGGCGCTGAGCGGTTCCTGGAACACCATGCCCAGGCGCTTGCCGCGCAGCCGGCTCATCTGCCGGTCGGAGGCACCGATCAGGTCGTGAGCCGTGCCGTCCAGCCGGACCGAACCGGCGGCAGCCACGCCTTCGGGCAGCAGCCCCATGAGCGCCGCGGCGGTCATGGACTTCCCGGATCCGGATTCCCCGATCAGCCCGACCCGCTCGCCGCGGGCCAGGGACAGCCCGAAGTCCTGTACCAGCACCCGGTTCCGGGCGCTGACCGTGAGGCCGGCAACGTCCAGCAGCGGCCCGGCCATCAGCGTTCTCCGTTCAGTTTGGGATCGAACCGGTCCCGCAGGCCGTCGCCGAGCAGGTTGAAGCCCAGCACCGCCACCGCGATGGCCGCTCCGGGCCAGAGGGCCAGGGAGGGATAGGTGCCCAGGAACTGCTGGGATTCCTGCAGCATCCGCCCCCAGGAGGGCACCGGCGGCGGGGTGCCCAGGCCCAGGAAGGACAGTGCGGCCTCGGCCAGGACCGCCAGGCCGAAGGTGACCGAGCACTGCACCACCACCAGGCCGGCGATGTTCGGCAGCACGTGCCGGCGGGCGATGCGCAGCGCCGGCTGGCTGGCGGCCCGGGCGGCCTGCACATATTCGGTGCTCATCACCTGCAGCGTCCCGGACCGGGCTACTCGGGCGAAGCCGGGAATGGAGCCGATCCCGATGGCGACCATCGCCGTCGTCGTGCCCGCCCCAAACACCGCGCCGAACATGATGGCCAGCAGCAGCGCCGGGAAGGCGAGCAGGATGTCGGCGCCGCGCATGGTGACTTCTTCCACCGCGCCGCGGCGCATGCCGGCGAGGATGCCCAGCGGGGTGCCGATGAGCGCGGCGATGCCCACGGCCACCAGGCCCACGAACAGGGTGATCCGGGCGCCGTACAGGATTCCGGAGAACACGTCCCGCCCGTACCGGTCGGTGCCCATGAGGTGCTCCGTGCTGGAACCCTGCAGCCGGTCCGCGGGGAAGGCCTGCACCGGGTCGTACGGGGTCCAGAGGAAGGACAGCAGGGCCGCCCCCAGCACCAGCGAGACAAGCACGGCCCCGGCGAGCAGGGCGGGAGAGAGTTTCCGGGCGGTCTTCATGCGCGCTTCCTGAGGCGGGGATCCACGATGGTGTACAGCACGTCCACCAGCAGGTTGATGATCAGGGTCAGGGCCACCAGCACCATCACCACGGACTGCACGGTGAGCAGGTCGCGGTTGCCCACCGCGTCCAGCAGCATGGAGCCCAGGCCGGGGACGACAAAGACACGTTCAATGACGACGGCGCCGATGATCAACGCCGCCAACTGCACGCTGGCAACGGTCAGCACTGGAACCGCTGCATTGCGCAGCCCGTGCTTGACCAGCGCTTCAAGCTTCCCCAGGCCCTTGGCGCGGGCGGTGCGCAGATAGTCCTCGCTCATCACTTCCAGCACGGCGGAGCGGACATAGCGGGTCAGGACCGCGCCCTGCACCGAGGCCAGGGCGAGCACCGGCAGGGTGACGCGGTGCAGGAAATCGGCAAAGTCCACCCCGGGAGGGGTCCAGCCGTTGGCCGGGAACCAGCCCAGCCCCACGGCGAAGACCACCACCAGCATGATCGCGGCCAGGAAGCCCGGCACCGCGACACCCAGCTGGCTGAGGCCGCTGAGCAGCACGCCGCTGGGTTTGCGGTGCCGCAGTGCCGCCAGCGTCCCGAACGGCACGGCGATCAGCAGGGCCACGGCCATGGCCAGCCCCACGAGGATCAGGGAAACCTGCAGCCGGTCCAGCACCAGCGGGCTGATGTCCGTCCGGGTGACGTAGGAGGTGCCGAAATCACCGCGGAGCAGGCCCGAAACCCAGTCGAAGTACTGCACCGGGAGCGGGCGGTCGGTGCCGAATTCCCGCCGGGTCTGCTCCAGCAGCTCCGGCGTGGCATTGACGCCCAGCGCGATCTGCGCCGGATCCCCGGGAATGGCGCGCATGAAGAAGAACACGGCCACGGTGGCCACCAGGAAGGTGAGCACAAACCGTGCCGCGTTGATCAGCAGGCGGATTCCCACGTTGGGCTACTGCCAGCCCACGGCGCCCAGATCCAGCGCCTCCGTGACGGAGTTGGCCGGGAGGCCGGTCACGCCGGCCTTGGCCACGACGATGTTCGGGAACAGGAACAGGACGCCGGCGGCGGCGTCGTCGTTGATCGTGCGCACTACGTCCTGCATGCCGGAGACATACCCGGCCTCGTCGGCGGCGTCGGCAGCGGCTGCCGCGTCCTTGATCTTCGAGTTGTCGTAGCCCAGGTAGTAGTCCGGGTTGTTGAACATGGTCAGTACGTCGCGGCTTTCCACGGCCAGGACCACGGACATGTCGTAGTCGTGCCGGGTGAAGACCGTGTCCAGCCAGACGGCGGGGAATTCCGCCGATTCGATGGTGGCGTTGATGCCCACCTCGGCCAGCTGGGAGACCACGATCTCGGACACCGAGGTGGCGTAGGGGCGGGTGGGAACGGTGAACGCGATGTCCAGGTTCTCGGCGCCGGCTTCGGCCAGCAGCGCCCGGGCCTTGTCCGGATCGTAGGGGTAGGTGTTGTTGAGGTCTTCGTAGTAGGGGTCGGTGGGCGGCACGGGCGCACCGACGAGGGTGCCGTATCCGCTCCACGCGGTGTCCAGCACGGCCTGCCGGTCCACGGCGTGCAGCACAGCCTGCCGGACCCGGACGTCGTTGAACGGGGCGCGGGCATTATTCATGGACAGCACGATCTCGCCGTTGGAGGTGCCCTCCAGGACCGTGAAAGCGTCGTCGCCTTCAAAGGTCGGCAGCAGTTCGGGGGCCTGCATGTTGTACACCACGTCCACGTCGCCGGAGCGCAGGGCGTTCGTGGTGGCGACGGCGTCGGCGAAGTAGCGCAGCGTAGCGGTCTGGACCTTGGGCGCTTCGCCCCAGTAGTCATCGCGGGCGGCGAAGCCGATGGACTCCCCGCGCTTCCAGGATTCGATGGTGAAGGGCCCGGTTCCGACGGCGGTGGAAGCCAGGTCGGCGACGCCGCTTTCATCGAACATTGCGCCCACGGGGGTGCCCAGATCGAAGAGCCAGGCGTTGGAGGGGCGGGAGAGCTGCACCTCGACCTCGGTGTCGCTGAGGACAGTGACGGTGTCCACCACGTCCATCTTGGCCTTGAGGCTGGAGACCCAGTCCGACTTCACGCGTTCGAGGCTGAACTTCACGTCGTCGGCGGTAAACGCGGCTCCGTTGTTGAACATCACGCCCGGTTCCAGCGTGAAGGTGTAGGTGGTGCGGTCTTCGCTGATGTCCCAGGACTGCGCCAGCAGCGGCTGGATCTGCCCGTCCTGGTCAATCTCCACCAGACCCTCGTACACATTGGCCATCAGGGCCTGCGGAATGGCGGCGCCGGCGGTGGTGGTGAAGTCCAGGTTCGCCGGTTCCCCGGTCAGCGCGACGACGACGCCGGTGGTCCCGCCGTCCTGTCCGGCAGCATCGGCTCCGGCATCTGAGGACCCGCCCCCGGACCCGGCAGAGCAGGCGCTGAGTGTCAGCGCGGCCGCCAGCAGCAGGGCAGCCGCGGACGAGCGGGCGGGAATTCGGCGCATCAAGGTTCTCTCCATCAGTGGGCCGGGCAGTGCCCGGAAGGCCCCGGGCAGGGGCCGGCGCCAAATGTTGTCCTACATAGTATGGACGCGTGCAGGAACAGAGCGGAAATTCCGGCATGTCGCCCGGCGCACCGGCGGCACTGTCGCGGGGAGAGGGTACGGCCGGTCCGGGGCCGGGGATTGGGTCACATCCAGTACCGGTTAACGCAGAAGCAGGACGGGAATTGCTTCCCGTCCTGCATCTTATTCACACCGGTTCCCGGAGGAACCAAAGTTTGGTATTAGAGGGGCTGGATATTTACAGCCTGGGGACCTTTGGGGCCCTGCTCGGTGTCGAAGCTAACCTTCTGGTTCTCTTCGAGCGAGCGGTAGCCACTCGAGTTGATAGCGGAGTAGTGAGCGAAAACGTCGGCGCTTCCATCATCGGGCTCGATGAAGCCGAAGCCCTTTTCGGAGTTGAACCATTTCACGGTACCTGTAGCCATTTTTAATCATCCTTCTAAAGAAACCACTCCCGACCTTCGGGTAGTTTCATGTTGCGGTGTCGTACGCAGCACCGTACGGAAAAAGCGGCTAGCCCTTGATGTGGGTTTCGCCGCTTGGAACGCACGATGCGCAACACTGCAACGCGATTCAGTATACACAGGGGCCTCTGGCGCGTCACCCTCTGGGCGGACTACTCGTTAAGCTGGATACATGCGTTCCACTGGCTCCATCTCCGCCGCCTCGGCGTCCCCATCCGCCCCGTCCTCCCCGATCGAAAACTACCTGCGGAGGATCCATACCGAAATCGCGGAGTTGAGGGACGGAAAGCCCTACAGCAGCATTCCGGCGATGGCCAACGTGGACCCCGACAACTTCGGCATCGCCCTGGCCACCGCCGACGGCTACGTGTACGAGATCGGCGACACCCGCGAGCAATTCAGCATCCAATCCATTTCCAAGCCCTTTACCTACGGCCTGGCACTGGCGGACCGCGGCATGGAGGCCGTGGACGCGAAGGTGGACGTGGAGCCCTCGGGTGACTCCTTTAATGAGATGTCCCTGGCCGAGGGGACGGGCCGCCCGGCCAACGCGATGATCAACGCCGGCGCGCTCACCGCCACCTCCCTGGTGCGCGGCTCCGGCGGCGTCACCCGCTTCAACCGGATCCTGAACACATACTCGGCCTTCGCGGGCCGCCAGCTCACCGTGAGCGAGCGGATCTACCGCTCGGAGCTGAAGTCGGGCCACCGCAACCACGCCCTGGCCTATCTGCTGCGGTCCTTCGACATCATCGAGTCCGATCCCACGCCGGTCATCAAGGACTACTTCCGGCAGTGCTCGGTGATGGTCAATGCGCTGGACCTGGCGATGATGGCGGCTACCCTGGCCAACAGCGGCCGCAATCCGCTGTCCGGTGACCAGGTGCTGGATATCGCTTCAGTGGAGCGGGTGCTTTCGGTGATGGCCACCTGCGGCATGTACGACGACGCCGGCGCCTGGCTCTCCAGCGTGGGCATGCCCGCCAAGTCGGGTGTGGGCGGTGGAACAATCGCCGTCCTGCCCGGGCAGGTAGGGCTGGCCGTGTACTCTCCCCCGTTGGACGCCCACGGTTCCAGCGTCCGCGGGGTGGCCACCAGCCAGCGGATCTCGCACGATATGGAGCTGCATTTCGTCCGCGCCGCACGCACCGGCCGCTCCGCCATCCGCAACGTTTATGACATCACCGCCGCGCCTTCGGGGATGCGGCGCACCGACGAAGCCGCCGAGGTGCTGCGCAGCCACGGCCACCGCGCCCAGGTGCTCGAGCTCAACGGCGACCTGCTCTTCGCCGGCGCCGAGACAGTGGTGCGGGCACTGTCCACCCTGGAGGACGGCGTCGAGATGGTGGTCCTGGACCTGCGCAGTGTCGACGAAGTCTCGGATGTGGCGCTGCGGCTGTTCGCCGAGTCCGCCGACATGCTCGCGGCCACCGGCCGGGGGCTGGTGCTCGTCGACTCGGAGGGAACCGTCTCCAACGATCTAACCGGCCGCGGCCGCGAAGTCCCGTCGTTCGCGACCCGCAACGCCGCCGTCGAATACTGCGAATCGCAGCTGATCTCGGCATACGGAAGCGAGCTGGTGCTGCCGGACACCATGGAGCCCATTGACTCACCTGCCCTGAACCAGCTCGAGCCAGAGGACGCCCAGGCCGTCCAGGACCTGATGGAAGAGCGGGTATACGACGACGGCGATGTGGTCCGCCGGGTGGGGCAGCGGTTCGGCGGGGTGTTCTTCATTGTCTCGGGCCTGATCGCCACCTCCATGCCGGCGCCGGACGGGTCGCGGATCAAGCTGACCACGCTGGGCCCGGGCATGACGTTTGGGGAGATGGCGCTGAGCAGCGACAAGCGGCAGGAAACCACGGTGAAGGCTGCCGGACAGGTCCGGCTCAAGGTCCTCACGGCCGAGGCGATGGAGCAGCTCGAAGAGGAAGATCCGCGTCTGGCGGTGGAACTCTGGAAAGCCCTGACCCGGGATGCCTATACCCGAGTGGAGCAGTACATCCGGGAAAGCGCCCTGCGGGCGATGGACTGATACTGACGGACTGATGCGGGCGGGGGTCCCCAAGGCCCCCGCACCCCCGCCTCGTGCGCAGGAGGCGCTTGGCACCGGGCGGCGGGCGGCGCGGAAGCCGGGTTAAACAACAAAAGCAGGACGGGAAACCCGTCCTGCTTTTGTAAGGCAATTCAGTACAAGTACTGAATAGAAGTCTCTAGATTAGAGCGCCTGGATGTTCGTAGCCTGGGGACCCTTGGGGCCCTGCTCGGTATCAAAGCTAACCTTCTGGTTCTCGTCCAGGGACTTGTAACCATTGGAGTTGATAGCGGAGTAGTGAGCGAACACGTCGGCACTTCCGTCATCGGGTTCGATGAAGCCGAAGCCCTTTTCGGAGTTGAACCATTTTACGGTACCTGTAGCCATTTTAATATTCCTTCTGGAGTGAAGCAGATCCCGACTTTCGGGGAGCTTCAGTCGCGGTGTTCCTTACCGCTTCTACAGAAAAAGCGGCTAGCCCGTTTGGGGTTTCGCCACTTGAAATAAAATGCGCAACAACCAACAACTGAGTATGACTCTACACCACATTTACCGAAAGGGGTAACCGGAGCCTCCGGGGGCGGATTTAGCGGCGGCCGGGTGCGGCCTCCGGGCCCCTAATCAGGCATCAGGAGGTGGGCAGGAATGTCGTCCCGATCCTCGATCCGCCGCAGCAGGACGGGGTCAATGAGCTCCCCTCTGCGCAGGACGCTGACATCCCCGGTCGGCTCCAGGACGGCAAGGGCGACTTCGGAGAAGTTCCTGATGCCTGCCTGCCGGAGCTTGAAGTAGAGCTCGTCTTCTACGATCCGGGCCGCTTTCAGGCCCGCCGGCCGCACCTGGTCTCCGGCCATCAGCAGGATCGGCTTGCTGGAGAAGTACGCCCCGCGCCGGGTCCGCCGCAGCACCGCCTCCAGCCGGAAGAGCACGAACATGGTGGTCAGGGCTACGACTCCGGCTGCCAGGGTGGGGGTATATCCCAGCACAACCCGTCCCAGCACCGAGCCGAAGGCAATGACGATGGCCTTGTCCAGGGTGGACCAGCTGGCCAGCGCCCGCTGCCCCGCTGTCCTGATCAGGACGAAAAAGGCAGCGTAGATTCCAATTGCCGACAGGACTACCCACAGCGCCTCCAAGGGCGAAATACCGAGATTCTGCCACCACACGGTTGCTCTCCTTACAGGGGCGGGGGCGGAGGCGTGTGTCGGTTCCGGAAGGCCCAGCCATGCAGACGCGTAGAAGACCGCGGTGGAGCAGGAGCTTGGATCATGCCGGGGGTGCTGCCGGCAACTGCCTGGCCGATAGGAAAAGGCTAGACCGGGCGAGGCGTTAGTGACAGGCCCGGCGGGCGGTCCGGGCGCCCTAGGCGAAGACCGACGAACCCAGATAGGGCAGCATGAGGTCTTTTTGTTCCGGCGCAATCCGCAGCAGCCTGCCGCTGCCGCCGTCGACAAAGGCCAGCGTGGTCTCGGCCTTGGCACAGGACTCGCCCGTGACGGGGTCGCGGATCACGTAGGCAATCGTCAGGCTGGCTCCCTTGAGGGCGCTGATCCACACATCGATATCCGCCGGAATGTTCCGGTAGGTGAGCGGAACCAGGTACTTCACCCGGTGCTCGGCAACCAGGGCCTGGGTGCCGGCGGGCACGTTGTTGAACAGCGCAACCACCGGTTCCCGCCCCGGCCCGCCCGTTCCGCCGGGCGGACCGAAGGCGTGGATCCTGGCCTCTTCAAGGATCCGCAGGATTTCCACGTTGTTGACGTGCCCGTAGGCATCCATGTCACCCCAGCGCATCCCGACGGAGCACTGGATGACCTGCGGGGTTTGCATCATGCTTCGTTTCTAGCACAGGGCCTAAGGCAGCGCCGGGATCCTGCGTGACGGGCCTCAGGGAGCTAGGCGCGGGCAAGCTCCGTGACACCGGCGAGCAGTTCAAACGAGTGCAGCCGTGATTCCAGCGTGGGTGTCTGGGTCGCAACGATCAGCTCATCGGCGCCGGCATGGGTGCTGAACCAGTCAAGGTAGTCACGGACCTCGGCGGGGGTGCCCACGGCGGAGTAGCGGCCCATCTGCTTGACCTGCTGGCCGCCCGGGGACTCCAGGATCAGATCCGCTTCCTCCGGGGTGAAGGTCCGGTCCCGGCCAAAGAGCTGGGTGACCCGGCGGCGCTGGCCGTCCTCGAACATCTGCTGCGCTTCCGCGGTGCTGTCGGCGGCTATCACGTTGACGCCGGCAATAACGTACGGCTCAGCCAGCTGGGCCGACGGCTTGAAGTCGCGGCGGTAGATGGCCACCGCGTCCTGCAGCGCCTGCGGAGCGAAATGCGACGCGAAGGAATAGGGCAGGCCGAGGGCGGCCGCCAGCTTCGCCCCGAACAGCGAGGAGCCCAGAATATAGAGCGGAACATTGGTGCCCTTGCCCGGGGTAGCCTCGATGCCCTGGATCAGGGTGTTCCCGGTCAGGTAGCCCTGCAGCTCCTGCACGTCCTGCGGAAAACTGTCCGAGGACATAGGGTCGCGGCGCATGGCCCGCATGGTTTTCTGGTCGCTGCCCGGTGCCCGGCCCAGGCCCAGGTCAATGCGTCCCGGGAAGAGGGTCTCCAGCGTGCCGAACTGCTCAGCAATGGTCAGCGGTGCATGGTTGGGCAGCATCACCCCGCCCGCGCCGAGCCGGATGCTCTGTGTGTTGGCCGCAATGTAGCCGATCAGCACGGAGGTGGCGGAGGAGGCGATGGTGGGCATGTTGTGGTGCTCGGCGTACCAGATGCGTGTGTAGCCAAGCTTCTCGGCATGCTGCGCCAGGGCAAGTGACGAATCGAGTGCGTCGCGTGCGGTTTCGCCCTCGTCGATGATGGCCAGATCGAGGATCGAAAGCGGGACAGTCATGGGATATTGGCCTTTCGTTGCGCAGGTGCCGCGGGCTGTTTTCCCGGGCACGTTCCTCAGGTGCAACGGCAAAGACCACCGGCTTATTTCATGAGGCCCCCCGGTACCGTGCGAGGTACCGGGAGAGCCGGTCAAAGGAGGAGTTCCAGCCGGACTCATGACCGTCCAGGTCCCGGCGGTCCTGGAACGGACCCTGCCGGAACGTCATGCGGGTGCCCTCGTGATGCGGAGCCAGCTCAACGGTGATCAGCGTCTCGGGGCTTGCCGGTGCGCCGTCGGGTCCCTGCCATTGTTGGGTCATGGCCATCCTGGTTGGCGGTTCAATGTCTTTCAGGACCCCTCCCCACCACAGTTCGTCGCCGGTGATCGTATTGACCATGCACGCGCGGTAGGACCCGCCCACGCGCTCGTCCACGCTCACCCGGTCGGCCGGAACAATGAACCCCTCCGGACCCCACCAGTCGGTGACGTGGGTAAGGTCCGCCCAGGCGTCATAAACGGCCTGCGGCGGGACCGGAAAGTCCCGGACCATGAGCAGATCATTGCCGTCCGGATCCTGGGCTGCTGGATGTCCCATGGCGTTTCCTCTCGCATCTTCGGATCCTCCCAGTATCGCCCGCCGGGCAGGCACCTGGGCAGCCCCTCACGGAAAGCCACACCCGCTTCACCGCGTTGCCGGCTACCCTGCTATCGCGCTGCCAGCTGCTTGGCCCGCCGGTGTGCCAGGAACTGTCCGCCCACCACCAGGAGCAGCGACACAATGAACATTGCCGAACCGATCACATTGGCCTGCGCCGGAATACCGCGGGTGGCTGCCACATAAACGAACTTGGGAAAGGTATCCACATTTCCCGAATTGAAATTGGTGATGATGAAATCGTCAAAGCTCATGGCGAAGGCCAGCAGGGCCGCCGCCATAATGCCCGGCAGCAGCAGCGGGAAAGTCACCCGCCAAAAAGCCTGCAGGGGCGAGGCATACAGATCGGCTGCAGCTTCCTCCAGTTTCGGATCCAGGCCCGCCACGCGCGCCTTGACGGTGACCACTACAAAAGAGATGCAGAACATGGTGTGGGCAATGATGAGCGTGCCCTTGCCCAGTTCCGCGCCGACGTTCAGGAACTGGGCCAGCAGCGACGCTCCCAGCACCACTTCGGGGGTGGCCAGCGGAAGGAAGATGAGCATGTTGGCGGTGGCGCTGAAGCGGAAGCGGTAGCGGACCAGCCCGACGGCGATGGCGGTGCCCAGCGCCGTCGCCAGCACAGTGGAGATCAGTCCGATCTGCAGGCTGTTCGCCAGGGACGTACAGACTTCGGGCGCTCCGCAGGGGTTCTTCCAGTTGTCGAGGGTGAAGCCGCGCCAGGTGAGGTTGGTGCGCCCGGCGTCGTTGAAGGAAAAGGCAAAGACATACCCGATCGGCACCAGGAGGAACGCAAACGCGAGGGTGCCGGCTGTCGGGATGAGCCACCGGCCAATGGCTCTTTGGAGCGAACTTGTCGTGGTCATGGAGTCCCTCACATCAGTTCCTTCGTGCCGAAGCGCCGGACGTACAGGATCACCAGGAACAGGATCGCCAGCATCAGCAGGAACGACAGCGCAGAGGCGCCGGGGTAGTCCACCACGCGGAAGAACCGGGAATCGATGACCTGCCCAATCATGGTGGTGTTTTGGTTGTTGCCCAGCAGCGCGGCATTCACGTAGTCGCCCGTGGCCGGGATGAAGGTGAGCAGGGTTCCGGCGATGACGCCGGGCAGGGAGAGCGGAAAGGTGATCCGCGCGAACGTGCCTGCGGGGCTGGCGTACAGGTCTCCCCCGGCTTCGATCAGCTTGGGGTCCATCCGCTCCAGGGAGGCATAGATGGGCAGCGTCATGAATGGCAGGAAATTGTAGGTCAGGCCGCAGATCACGGCGAACGCGGTGGCGGTGAGCCGTCCGTCGTCGGGCAGCAGAGAGAGGTTGCGCAGGACGGCGACTACCGGCCCCTCGTCGGAAAGGATCTGTTTCCAGGCCTGGGTCCGCAGGATGAAGCTGGTAAAGAACGGCGCGATGATCAACACCAGCAGGATGCCCTTGAGCAGTTTGTGCGCCCGCAGCCGCACGGCCACCAGGTACGCCATCGGATAACCGATCAGCAGCGCCGCGGCAGTCGCGGCCAGGGCAAAGCCGAAGGACCGAAGGATGGCCGGCCAGTAGTTCGCCAGCACCACCGCGTAGTTGCCGAACTCCAGCGCCGGGACGAACTCGCCGACGTCGGCGCCCTCGGGTTTGACGTACAGCGAGGTGGCGAGCAGGGAGAAGACCGGCAGGACAAAGAACAGCAGCATGAAGATGAAGCCGGGCAGGATCAGCAGGTAGCCCACCCGGCCCCGGCGCCGCAGGGCCTCATTCTCCGCATCGCCGCTGCCGGCCGACCCTGCGCCGCCTGCCCCTGGCCCGCGGCCGGCAGCAGTGAGCAGTGCCATCAGAGTGCGCTCTCGCCCGCGCCGGCCGAGCGGTCCTCGTCGCCGCGAAGGCCAAAGGCATGCTCGGCGTCCCAGCTCAGGGTCACGCGGTCGCCGGGCGCGGCCAGGGCTCCGCCATGGTTCTGGCTGAAAACCCCCATGGTGCCGATGCCCTCCACATCCACCACGTATTCGGTGGACGCGCCGGTGAACGAGGCATCCAGCACCACTGCCCGCAGCGGCTGCGCCCACGCGTTGCCCGCGCCGGCAGCCGGGGCAGGCGGGGCAGGCGGAGCGGCGCCCAGGACCATGCGCAGCTTCTCCGGCCGGATGCCGATCAGCACCCGGCCGCTGTGGTCTGAGGCCCGGTCCTTGCGCAGCCGCAGCCGGTGTCCGCCGGCGTTGACCAGCAGGTCCGGGCCGTCCTCGCCGGTGACCTCGGCGGGCATCAGGTTGGACTTGCCCAGGAAGTTGGCCACGAAGGCGGTCCGCGGCAATTCGTACAGCTCCTGCGGAGCGCCCATCTGTTCCACCCGTCCGCTGTTCATCACGGCCACGGTGTCGGCCATGGTCATGGCCTCCTCCTGGTCGTGGGTGACATGGACAAAGGTCAGGCCCACCTCCAGCTGGATGTTCTTCAGCTCCACCTGCATCTGCCGGCGCAGCTTCATGTCCAGCGCCCCCAGCGGTTCATCCAGGAGCAGGACGGCCGGCCGGTTGACCACGGCGCGGGCCAGCGCCACACGCTGCTGCTGGCCGCCGGAAAGCTGGGCGGGGCGGCGGGCGCCCAGATGCCCGAGTTCCACCAGATCCAGCGCAGCCTTGGCCTGTGCCTCGGCATCGCGCACCTTGCGCCGCTTCAGGCCGAAGGCAACGTTGTCCAGCACGCTCATGTGCGGAAAGAGCGCGTAGTTCTGGAAGACGGTGTTCACCGGACGCTGGTGGGCTCCGGCCGCGGTGATGTCCCGCCCGCCGATACTGATGGTGCCGGCGGTGGGCTGTTCCAAGCCGGCGACCATCCGCAGCGTGGTGGTCTTTCCGCAGCCGGAGGGACCCAGCAGGGCGAAAAACGATCCGGACGGGATCACCAGGTCCAGGTGGTCGACGGCGGTGAAGTCGGCAAAGCTCTTGGACAGTCCGGAGAGCACCAGGTCCCCGCCGGATGCCTTCTGGCGGGCGCCGGAATCGGGCGCAAGGTCAAGGGCTGCCATCAGCTGCCGATCGCGGTCTGGAACCGGTCACTGAAGTCCGTTTCCTCATCGGGCGTCAGGGTGCGGACCACATGGGCGCGGGACAGGTACTCCTCGGTGGGGAAAATCAGCGGGTTCTCCGCGAGCGCCGGATCAATGGACTCCATCACCTCGCGGGCGCCCTCCACCGGGCAGATGTAATTGACGTAGGCGGCCACCGTTGCCGCGTTTTCGGGGTCCAGGTAATAGTTCATCAGCTTCTCGGCGTTGGCCTTGTGCGGTGAGCCGATCGGCACCAGCATGTTGTCGGACCAGAGGGTCCCGCCGGCTTCAGGCAGGGCGAAGCCCCACTTGTCGCCCTCCTCGAAGTTCAGCTGGGTGATGTCCCCGGACCAGCCGATGACGGCGAGCGCATCGCCAGAGATGAGGTCCTCCTTGTAGGAGTTGCCCTTGACCTGGCGGATCTGTCCGTCTGCGATCTGCTGGGAGAGTATGTCGAGGGCATTATCGAACTCGTCGCTCCCCCAGTCCCCGCTGACATCCACGCCGTTTTCCAGCATCAGCAGCCCGATGGTGTCCCGCATTTCGTCCAGGACCTCCACCCGTCCCTTCAGCTCCGGCTGCCACAGGTCAGACACGCTCCTCAGTCCCTGCGGGAAGGCCTCCTTGTTCCAGACGATGCCTGCGAAGCCCGACTGCCAGGTGATGGAGTGCTTGCGCCCCGGATCAAAATCCACCTCCTGCAGCCCGGCAAGGAGGTTTCCCGCATTGGGCATGTTCCCCCGGTCCAGCTCCTGGGTGTAGCCCAGCCGGATCAGCCGGCCCGCCATCCAGTCCGTGAGTGTGACGATGTCCGCGCCGATGTCCTGGCCCGCCGAGAGCTGGCCCTGGACCTTTCCGAAATACGTGTCGTTGCCGTCCACGTCCTCGGAGTAGTTGGCTTCGATGCCGGTGGCGGCGCTGAAGGCCTCCAGGGAAGGGTAGGTGCCCGTGGCGTCGTCGTAATCCAGGTAGAGCGTCCAGTTGGCCCAGTTGACGGTTTTCTCCGACTCGGACAAGTCGGCGGCCGCGGTGGCTGCGGCACCTGCCGGGTTGCCGGAGTTGCCCCCCGTGCCGCAGGCGGCCAGCAGGGATGCCAGCGTCAGCCCGCCGGCACCGGCCAGGACCCGGCGGCGGGACAGCTGGGCGTTGACGATGCTGCGGAGCATCGGATCGGTGATCGGGCGCTTGGGCATGGGGCTCCTTGCTGATCAACTGCTGCGAATTCACTGCCGCAGGACGGAGGTTGTTGCGTTGATAGTGCCAGAGCGCGACGACGGCGGACAAGGTTTTAGTTGTAAAAGTTTTGTTACGCAACGGTTGCCAACAAAAACACCGCTAACTACCTATGGAATCCGTTTCTAAAACCCTTGTTTATCGACGGTTTACGGGCTTCAATATCAATCAGCATTGCCCGCTTGGGTACGAAATCCGCAGAGAAAGGCCCTCACAAACAGTGGAATCCGCAACTGCGCCGGGCGTTGACGACATATCCAAGGCAATCATTGAGCAGCTCCAGGCCGACGGGCGCCGATCCTATGCCGCCATCGGCAAGGCGGTGGGGCTCTCGGAAGCGGCAGTGCGGCAGCGGGTACAAAAGCTCACCGACGCCGGGGTGGTGCAGATCGTGGCAGTCACCGACCCGCTGCAGCTCGGCTTCGCGCGGCAGGCGATGCTCGGCATCAAGACCAGCGGCGACCCGGTAGCGGCAGCAGACAAGATAGCCGGCATCGACCAGGTGGACTACTGCGTGGTCACGGCCGGTTCCTTCGACATTTTCGCGGAAGTGGTCTGCGAAAACGACCAGGACCTCATGGCGCTGGTCAACCGGATCCGGAGCCTTCCCGGAGTCAGCGGCACCGAAACCTTCATGTATCTCTCCCTGCGGAAGCAGGCCTACAACTGGGGCACAAGATGACCGATACAACCGTCCAGCAATCCCTTACCCCGCGCGGCACCGACCGCCAGCAGGCGGCCCGGGACCACCTGTGGATGCATATGGCCCGCCACTCCGGGCAGGCCGCCGGCGGCAAGATTCCCATCATTACCCGGGGACAAGGGCACCTGCTCTACGACGACCGTGGCCACGAGCTCATTGACGGACTGGCCGGGCTGTTCGCCGTGCAGGTGGGACACGGCCGCGAAGAGCTGGCCGAGGCGGCGGCCCGCCAGTCGCGGGAGCTGGCCTTCATGCCACTGTGGTCCTACGCGCATCCCCCGGCCATCGACCTGGCGGAGCGCCTGGCCGCCGGGGCCCCCGGAGACCTGAACCGCGTCTTCTTCACCACCGGCGGCGGCGAAGCGGTGGAATCGGCCTGGAAGCTGGCCAAGCAGTACTTCAAGCTGACCGGCAAGCCCGGCAAGACCAAGGTTATTTCCCGCGCCGTGGCCTATCACGGCACCCCGCAGGGGGCCCTGTCCATCACCGGGATTCCGGACATGAAAGCTCCCTTCGAGCCGCTGGTGCCTGGCGCCTTCCGGGTGCCGAACACCAACCAGTACCGGGCGCCTGCCGGCCTGGAGGATCCCGAGGCGTTTGGCCGCTGGGCCGCGGACCGGATCGGCGAGGCCATCGAATTCGAGGGCGCCGACACCGTGGCCGCCGTCTTCCTGGAACCGGTGCAGAATTCCGGCGGCTGCTTTCCGCCGCCGCCGGGCTATTTTGCCCGGGTGCGGGAGATCTGCGACCAGTACGACGTCCTGCTGGTCGCGGACGAAACCATCTGCGCGTTCGGCCGGATCGGGTCCATGTTCGCCTCCACCGATTTCGGTTTCCAACCGGACATCATCACCTGCGCCAAGGGCATGACCAGCGGCTATGCCCCGATCGGGGCCATGATCGCCACCGACCGGCTCTTCGAACCGTTCGCCAAGGGCGACACCACCTTCTATCACGGCTACACCTTCGGAGGGCACCCGGTGTCCGCCGCCGTCGCCATGGCCAACCTGGACATCTTCGAAGCAGAGGACCTGTTCAACCGGGTCAAGACCAACGCCCCGGCGTTCCGCGCCACCCTGGAAAAGCTGCTGGACCTGCCGATCGTTGGCGACGTCCGCGGCGAGGGCTACTTCTACGGGATCGAGCTGGTCAAGGACAAGGGGACCAAGGAGACGTTCACCGCCGAGGAATCCGAGCGGCTGCTGCGCGGCTATGTGTCCACCGCCCTGTACGACGCCGGCCTGTATTGCCGGGCCGATGACCGCGGCGATCCGGTCATCCAGCTGGCTCCCCCGCTGACCATGGGCCAGCCGGAGTTCGATGCGATCGAGTCGATCCTGCGCGGTGTCCTCAGCGAGGGGCTGAACCATCTCTGACTCCGATGCCCTCCCGCTTTCACTCCCCCAACCGCTCCCACCACCGGATTCCCCGGTCAACGGCCGGGTGTCCTTCTGGTACGCCGCCACCGGAATCCCCTCGACGCGTCCGGCCCTCACCGGGGACACCACCGCCGACGTCGTCATTGTCGGGGCGGGCTACACCGGCCTCTGGACCGCGTACTACCTGAAGAAGGCGCAGCCCGCCCTCGATATCGTGGTGCTCGAAGCCCGGTTTGCCGGGTACGGCGCCTCCGGCCGCAACGGCGGCTGGCTCACCAACAGCATCACCGGCGGACGCGGCCAGTACGTCCGGACGCATGGCCGCGCCGTCACCGGCCGGTTCCAGGAACTGCTCAACGGAACCGTGGACGAGGTCATCGCCGTGGCCGCAGCCGAACGGATCGACGCCGACATCATCAAGGGCGGCGAGTTGAACGTGGCACGCAACCCGGCGCAGCTGGCCCGGCTGCACGCCTGGGCCGCCGAAGAGGAACAGTGGCCCGAAGGCGGGGCGCAGCTCCTGGACGCCGGCGCCAGCGCCGGGCGGGTAACCGTGACCGGGGCACTGGGCGGGCTGTACCAGCCGCACTGCGCGCGCCTGCAGCCAGCCAAGCTGGTGCGCGGGCTGGCCCGGGCCGTTCAGTCGCTGGGGGTGCGGCTGTACGAAGACACCCCCGTCACCGAGATCCGCACCGGCACCGCGGTGAGCCCGCGCGGCACCGTCCGCTGCCGCCACGTGCTGCGCGCCACGGAAGGATTCACCGCGAACCTGCGCGGCTCGCACCGGGACTGGCTCCCGATGAACTCCTCCATGATCGTTTCCGAACCCCTCACGGCGGCGGCCTGGGAGGAGATCGGCTGGAACGGGTTCGACGCCGTGGCAGACATGGCCCACGCCTACATGTATGCCCAGCGCACGGCGGACGGCCGGATTGCCCTGGGCGGGCGCGGCGTCCCCTACCTGTTCGGCTCCCGCACAGATACCGACGGCGCCACCGCTCCCGCAACCGTAGACCGGCTGGCGGCTTTGCTCTACGAGATGTTCCCGGCCGCCCGGGGGACGCGGATTGAACATGCCTGGTCCGGGGTGTTGGGTGTCCCCCGCGACTGGAAGGCGACGGTGGGGCTGGATCCGGCCACCGGCGTTGGCTGGGCCGGAGGCTATGTGGGCACCGGAGTGGCTGCGTCCAATCTGGCCGGGCGCACCCTGGCGGACCTGGTGCTGGGCACCGACAGTGAACTGATCCGCATGCCGTGGGTGAACCGGCAGGTCCGCCGCTGGGAGCCCGAGCCGCTGCGCTGGCTGGGCGTGAGCGCCATGTACAAGGCCTACTACGCCGCGGACCGGAGGGAGAACCGGTCCCGGACCGCTGCGACATCTCCCCTGGCGCGGGCCGCTGACCTGGTGGCCGGACGATGAGCGGAACCGTATATGACCGGGCGGAACGCCAATATCCGCCCCGGGAGGTGGCACCGTCCCTGGCCGGTGCCGCGGCGACCCCCTTTTGGCTCGACGATCCCCGCCGGCCCGTTGAGCTGCCCGCCCTGCACGGCGGCGCCGAGGCGGATCTGGTGGTGGTCGGCGGCGGCTACACCGGGCTGTGGACCGCGCTGATGGCCAAGGAGCGGGATCCGGACCGGACGGTCATGTTGTTGGAAGGCCGCCGAATTGGCTGGGCGGCGTCCGGGCGCAACGGCGGTTTCTGCGAGGCCAGCCTGACCCACGGGGATGCCAATGGGGAAAAGCACCTGCCCGGCGAGGCAGCCCAGCTGCAGAAGCTGGGCCGGGAGAACCTGGCCGAAATGGCGCAGGCCATCTCGAGGTACGGCATCGACTGCGGCTTCGAGCTCACCGGCAGCCTCACCGTGGCTACCGAGGACTATCAGGTGGCGGAGCTTGCCGAAGCGGCTGCCGGTGATCCGGGGCTGGTTTTCCTGGACCGGGAGGCGGTCCGCCGGGAGGTGGATTCCCCGCTCTATCTCGCCGGGCTCTGGGACAAGGAAAGCACCGCGCTGCTCAATCCGGCCAGGCTCGCCTGGGGGCTGCAGCGCGCCTGCCTGACCGCCGGCGTCGTCATCCATGAAGGCACGCCCGTCCGTTCCCTGCGCCCGGACCGCGGCGGGGTCCGGCTGTCCACCGACGGCGGCACGGTCACCGCGCGGCGCGTGGCCCTGGCCACCAATGCCTTTCCGTCGCTGCTGCGCCGGACCCGGCTGCACACCGTGCCGGTCTACGACTACGCGCTGATGACCGAACCGCTCTCAGCGGGGCAGTTGGCCGCGGTCGGCTGGAACAACCGGCAGGGCCTGAGCGATATGAACAACCGGTTCCACTACTACCGGCTGGTGGACGATGCCCCGGGCCGGACCCGGATCCTTTTCGGCGGGTACGACGCCGTCTACTACTTCGGCCGCAGCCTGCGGCCCGAATACGACCAGCGCCGGGAGACCTTCGAGCGCCTGGCCGCGCATTTCCGGGCCACCTTCCCGCAGTTGGACACCGTCGCCTTCAGCCACACCTGGGGCGGTGCGGTGGATACCTGCAGCAGGTTTTTCTCCTTTTTCGAAACGGCCCACAATAAGAGCGTGGCCTATGCCGCAGGCTTCACCGGGCTAGGGGTCGGCGCCACCCGGTTCGCCGCGAACGTCCTGCTCGACCTGCTCTCCGGCGAGGAGACCGAACGGACCAGCCTTGAACTGGTGCGTAAAAAACCGCTGCCGTTCCCGCCGGAACCGGCAGCCTGGCTGGGCATCAAAGCCACCACGGCGGCGATGGTCCGCGCCGACCGCACGCAGGGGCGGCGGGGACCGCTGCTGCAGGCTTTGGACACGATAGGAATGGGGTTTGATTCATGAACGGAACACCGGTGCACGTCTTCTCAGAGGGCCACCAGTTCATTGGCGGCAGGTACCGGCACGGCCGCGGGGAGGAGGCCACACGGATCAACCCCGCCACCGGCGCCGCCGCCGAGAGCCTGCGCTACGCTAATGAGGACGACGTCGACGCGGCCGTCGCCGCAGCCAAACAGGCCTTCCCCGAGTGGTCCCGCACCACTCCGGCGGAGCGCTCCGATGCCCTGCACGCGCTGGCCGCGGAACTGCGCAGCCGCGCCGGGCTGCTCGCCGCCATCGAATCCGAGCAGACCGGCAAGGCGATCCGGCTGGCCACGGAATTCGACGTCCCCGGCACGATCGACAACACCGTGTTCTTCGCCGGCGCTGCCCGCGCCCTGGACGGGCTGGCAGCCGGTGAGTACACGGCCAACGCCACCTCCATGATCCGCCGGGAGGCCGTGGGCGTGGTGGGCTCGATAGCCCCCTGGAACTATCCGCTGCAGATGGCGGGCTGGAAAATCCTGCCGGCCGTGGCAGCCGGCAACACCATTGTGCTCAAGCCCTCCGAACTCACGCCGGGAACCTCGCTGCTGTTCGCCGAGGCCGCCGCGGCGGCAGGCCTGCCGGACGGCGTCATCAATATCGTGACCGGTTCCGGCCGCACCGCCGGCGAGGCCCTGGTGACACATCCGGATGTGGCGATGACATCCTTCACCGGATCCACCGCCGTCGGCCGGCACATCATGGCGCTGGCCGCCCGCACCGGAAAACGGGTGCATCTGGAACTGGGCGGAAAGGCGCCGCTGGTGGTGTTCGACGACGCCGATGTGGAGGCGGCCGCGCACGGCGCCGTTGCCGCGTCCATCATCAACGGCGGGCAGGACTGCACCGCGGCCACCCGCGCCTACATCCAGCGCCCGCTGTTCGACGCCTTCACCGCCCGGGTCGCCGAGCTCATGGACGCCGTGGTGATCGGCGATCCGTCCCTGGAGGACACCGATCTGGGCGCATTGATCAGCCACGCCCACCGCGACAAGGTGGCCGGCTTTGTGGACCGCGCCCGCGCCGCCGGAGCGAAAATCCTGGCCGGCGGCAGCGCCCCCGGAGGTTCCCTGGCGGCCGGCGCCTACTACCGGCCCACCCTGGTGACGGGCGCGGCGCAGGATTCGGAAATCGTGCAGCAGGAGGTCTTCGGCCCGGTGCTCGCTGCCCTGCCCTTCGATACCGATGACGAGGGCCTGGACCTGGCCAACGACACCCCGTACGGGCTGGCCGCCTCTGCTTGGACCCGTGACCTGAACAGGTCGCTGCGGGCGGCGGCGGAACTCTCCGCCGGCTGCGTCTGGATCAACGAGCACATTCCGATCATCTCCGAAATGCCCCACGGCGGATACAAGGGCTCCGGGTTCGGCAAGGACATGTCCGCTTACTCGCTGGCCGACTACACCAACATCAAGCACGTGATGATGAGCCGTGACACCGCCGCGCACCGGGACTGGCAGGACACGGTCTTCCGCTCCCGCTGACCGGCACAGCGCCCGGGCCACCCGTTCACCCCGGGGCGGTCCGATTTCCCGCCCGGTGTGACCCTTGGCATACTTGGACGGGCTTTCGGGCCGGACCGCGATACGTAACCAGAGTGAACGGCTAACAAAACAATGACTGACCAGACGTACAAGCTGATCGCCATGGCGATTTACATGCTCGCCATGTTGGCGATTGGCTGGTGGGCCTACCGCCGCACCACGAACCTCGACGACTACATGCTGGCCGGGCGGGACCTGAAGCCGGGCGTGGCAGCCCTCAGCGCCGGCGCCTCCGATATGTCCGGTTGGCTGCTGATGGGCCTGCCCGGCGCCATCTACGTGTCAGGACTTGTTGAGGGCTGGATCGCCGTGGGCCTCACCGCCGGCGCCTGGCTGAACTGGAAGTTCGTGGCCCCGCGGCTGCGCTCCTACACCCTGGTCTCCAACAACTCGATCACCGTTCCCAGCTTCCTGGAAAACCGACTCAAGGACACCTCCCGCGTGCTGCGCGTGGTCTCGGGCCTGATCATCCTGGTCTTCTTCACGTTCTATGTTTCCTCGGGCATGGTTGCCGGCGGCGTCTTCTTTGAGAGCTCCTTCGGGTCCTCCTACCTGCTGGGCATGCTGATCGTGGCCGGCGTAACCATTGCCTACACCCTCTTCGGCGGCTTCCTCGCCGCCAGCTACACCGACGTCGTCCAGGGCCTGATGATGCTGGCCGCACTGGTGCTCGTTCCGGTGGTCGGCCTGACCCAGGTCGGCGGCTTCGCCGGCATGACCGACTCGCTGCGGGAGATCAATCCCGACATGCTGGATCCGATTGCCGGCGGCACCGTCGTCGGCATCATTTCAGCCCTGGCCTGGGGCCTCGGCTACTTCGGCCAGCCGCACATCATTGTGCGTTTCATGGCCCTGCGCTCCCCGCAGGATGCCAAAGCCGGCCGCCGGATCGGCGTGGGCTGGATGCTGCTGACCGTGATCGGCGCCCTCATGACGGCGCTGATCGGCGCCGCCTACTTCCAGCAGAACAACCTCACGCTCTCCGATCCTGAGGCCGTGTTCCTGGAGCTGTCGCAGATCTTCTTCCACCCGCTGGTCGCCGGGTTTGTGCTGGCAGCAGTGCTGGCCGCGATTATGAGCACCATCTCGTCGCAGCTGATCGTGACCTCCTCGGCACTGGTGGAGGACCTGTACAAGATCGCGTTCAAGCGCACCGCTTCCCCGAAGTCCATGGTGATGCTCGGCCGAATGGGCGTGCTGGTGGTGTCGGTGATTTCGATCCTGATTGCCTTGGACCGCAACGCCTCGATCCTGGACCTGGTGGGCTTTGCGTGGGCCGGGTTCGGTGCTGCCTTCGGCCCCACCATCCTGCTGGCCCTCTACTGGCGCCGCCTCACCACCGCCGGCGCGCTGGCCGGTATGATCGCCGGCGCGCTCGTTGCCTTCCTGTGGGGCACCTTCGAGATGCCGGGCATCCTGGGCGATGTCTACGAGATCATCCCGGGCTTCCTGATCAACCTGCTGCTGACCGTGGTGGTCAGCCGGCTGACCTACAAGCGCTCCGCTGAGATCGACGCCGAATTCGACGACGCCGTGCGAATTTCCAAGGACGGCGCCGCACCGGAAGTTGCCGTCCCCGCCTAGCGCCGCGGCGGCCCGCCGAGACCCCCACCGCGTTACACTCCGAGCTTGGCCAGGGTGTTCTGCAGGGTCTCGGCGGAGTCCTGCAGCTTCTTGGTCTCGCCCTCGTCCAGCGGCATCTGCAGCATCTCGTACACGCCGTTGATGCCCACGATGGAGGGCAGCGACAGCGCCACTCCGTTTATGCCGTATTGGCCGTGCATGATGGCCGATACCGGCAGCACGGCGTTCTGCGCCTCGAGCACGGCTTCCACGATCCGGACCCCGGCGAGGCCAATGGCGTAGTTGGTGGCACCCTTGCCCTCGATCACCTGGTAGGCCGCATTCACGACGTCATCAGTCAGGGCGTCGAGGTAGTCCTGGGTGAAGACCTGCCGGCCGCTGATCTTCCAGTCCCGGATCGGCACCGGCCCAATGCTGGCATTGGACCAGACCGGGAACTCCGAGTCCCCGTGCTCGCCGATGATGGTGGCGTGGACGCTGGTCATCAGGACATGCGCTTCCCGTGCCAGCAGGAGCCGCAGCCGGGAGGTGTCCAACACCGTGCCGGAACAGAAGATGCGGTTCCATGGCAGGCCCGACGCCTTCTGGGCCGCCACCGTCAGCACGTCGCAGGGGTTGGTGACCACGATGTAGACGGCGTCCGGGGCCTGCTCCATGAGCTGCGCCATGAGCTTCTGGATAATATCCACGTTGACCCCGGCCAGCTCCAGCCTGGTCTGTCCCGGCTTCTGGCGGGCGCCGGCGGTAATCACTATGACATCGGATCCGGCCAGCGCCTCGATGCGGCCGCCACCGGTGACCGTACTGGCCCCGGTGAACTGCGTGCCGTGCGCCAGGTCCAGGCCCTCTGCCTCCGCCCTGACGGCATCGATGTCGTAGATGGCGATCTCCCGTGCGGCATCCCTGATAATGGCCGCGTAGGCCAGGGAGGTGCCCACGCTTCCGGCGCCGACAATTCCCAACTTGGTGACGGGTCTGGTGGTTATATTGGCCATGCCGGTGCCTCGCTCCGGTTTGATGGGTCCCCCTTTGCTAGCAATGGTAGGCGCGGGTTTGGACGTTGGGAACGACTGTCGCGCCTCATCCGGAATGTCCGGGAGAAAACTTGTCACCAGGGGGTAGACAAGCGTGCCTGCCGCGCGCAGACTCGATGCATGGACAGTCAACCCAGGGGTGACAACGGTGCAGCGCCTCCCGTCCCAGACGCGTGGGACAGGGCACTGTCCCACCGGCCGCCGAGTGAACGGGGACCTGCTGCCGAGCGTTTTGAGGCAGCCGGGCTCACTGCGGAGCAGGTGAAGGCCGTTCTGGCGGACGGCGGTGACCGGCTCTATGCAGCGGCACAGGCCGCAGCCCCCGGCTGGGCCGATCCCTTTGGCGGCACCCTGGCCGCAGCCCTGCTCGCTGCCGAGGTCGGCGCCCTGGCGGCTCAGTTGGGACGCCGGGCGTCCGGCATCCGGTCCATGGCTGCCGCTGACCTGCTGGAAGAATTCAGCGCCGTCACGGTGGCAGAAGAGCTGGGCGTGTCCCGGCAGAAAATATACGAGATTGCCCGGGGCGGCCTACGCGGCCCGCACCTGGACACGGTCCCTTGGAGGTAGCCGTGAAATCGATCAAAGAACAAGTGGCCCTACCCGACTCCACAACGCATTTCCTGGTTCATCCCCTGGACCTGGAAGCGGCGCGGCGACCTTTCATCAATTCCTGGGTATTCGCGATTATCGGATCGCCGCAGGTTTTTGCCGCCGTCGCTGCCCTTGTCTGGGTGCTGAGCAACAACTTCGTGGCACCCTTCCTCGCCGCCGGTTCCACCCTGCTCTTTGCCAATCTCGCGTCGGCCTGGTTCCGCCGCGAGGCCTGGGGCTACATCCCCGGTAAACGCCGGGATACTGAACGCCGGTTGCGGGGTATGAACCTGCTCGCCGCCGTCATAGAGGCACTGGCACTGGCCGCCGCGGTGGTGCTGCTGATCCTGTGGTTCGCTGACCGGGCGGTGTCGCCCGAGGTGGTCGCCTTTGCCACCGGCACCGTAACGGCGGTGGCGTTGTTGATGGCCGCGGAGGTGGTGGTCACGGCAGTGCGGACCCGCACCGGGGCCGAGGTGCTGGTGCCACTGGTAAACCTGCTGGCTGTTGCCGCGGTGTCTTGGTGGGGCTTCCTGGTCCTGGCCGGCCGGACCGGACCGCTGGATGTCTCCACTGCCGTGGCCGGCGCCATTGTGCTGCTGGTGGTCTGGGGGACCTGGCTGGCTTGGACCCTGTGGCAGCGCCGACGGGTAGGCCGGGTCCCGGCCGGACCTGCTGCGGCCGGCGAAGCCTAACCCGGCAGCAGCTACGCGGTGAGGCTCGACGGCCTCACCGCGTAGCCCTGCGTTCCCCGGGGACTGGCTGCCGCCTGCAGCCCTCCCGTGGCGTGCAGGGCGCTTCGGATACAGTTGCCGGGATCACAACCAGAGGAAGTCCGCCCACGTGAAGCGATTGAATGCAGTCCCCACCGACCGGGTCCACCTGTGGCTGATGCTGGCGCTGACCTTTTCCACCGGGGTTATAGACGCCGTCGGCTATCTCGGGCTGGACCGGGTGTTCACCGGCAACATGACCGGGAACGTCGTTCTCCTGGGCATGGCCTTTGCCGGCGGCGCGGAACTGCCGATCCTGCGGCCGGCCCTGGCACTGGTTTTCTTCATGCTCGGCGCCGCCCTGGCCGGGCGGATGCTGCGCAAGGCTCCGGAGGGTTGGTCCTGGCGCACCTCCATTGCGCTGATTGTCGTCGCTGCCGCACTGACTGTGCTGGCAGTCTTCGTGGCCGTGGCAGATGTGCAGGACAACGGAACCCTGGGCAGCATCACCACCTCGTACATGGCCACGGTGATGGGCGTCCAGGCCGCGACGGCCAAGCGCCTGAAGGTCGCTGAGATCACCACGGTGGTTGTCACCTCCACCATTACCGGACTCGCCTCCGACTCGAAGCTGGCCGGCGGGGACAGCCGCTTCTGGCAGCGGCGCGCCCTTGCCGTGGCGCTGATCCTGCTGGGTGCCGTCGCCGGCGCGGCGGCCTTGAACGTAGGGCTGTGGCTGGGGCTGGCGTTGTCCGCGGCAATCTCCGTGGCGGTGGCTGCCGCCGGTTACGTCCGGCATCACCGCGAGCGCACCGGCGCCGGCACGGACGCCGGCACGGACGCCGGCACGGACCAGGGGAATCCGGAAAAGCCCTGACCGGAAGCCGTAAACCGGCCGGACCCGGGACCGCGCCGGGGGCCGCGCACGCCGGGTTGCTGCACCTGCCCGAACCGTGCCTTAAGGTAGGTCCATGTCCTCACAGCTCGTTGCCGACTGGACCCCGATCCACACCGACCGGCTGATCCTGCGGCGGCCCGAGGGCGCCGATGAAACGGCTGCCCTGGACCTGCACACCGACCCCCGGACCAACGTGCACCATCCGGCACCGGCCATGGTCACCCGGGCCTCCTCGGCGCGGATCTTCCACGAGATCGGCCTGCACTGGTACCGGCACGGTTTCGGTGTCTGGGCGGTTGCCACGCAGGAGAATCCCCACACACTGATTGGCTTTACCGGGCTCTCGCACCGGCTTGTGCAGTCCCGCCCGGCACTGAACCTGTACTACCGGTACGTCCCGGAAGCGTGGGGGCGCGGCTACGCCACCGAGGGTGCCCGCGAAGCGGTCCGGCTGGCAGAGAAACTGCTGCCCGGGCTGCCGGTGGTCGCCTACACCACCATCGACAACGTCGGCTCGCAGTTAACCGCCCGGGCCGCAGGGCTGGAGCGGCGTGAGGATCTCGACGTGGACCGTGGCGCCTACCGCGATATCTATCTGGCCCGCGGCTGGTACACGAGCCCCGAATAGCGCCGGATCAGCCATTCCCCGCTGCCGGCCGTCGCCTGCCGGACCTTCGCCGTCAAGCCCGCGCGGTGCTTGGCAGGTATTTCCCCCGTAGTCGGATTCCCCAAGGCTGAGCTGTCTTAACCTTGGGGAGGGCCAGCCGGCAGCGGCTGCAGCCACGGCGGGCGAACCCCGCCGCCATAGCCGTTGGCGCCGTCCGGCGCAGTCCGGAGGTTTCCATGGAAAGCTTCACATCCGCCACCGACGCGGTGGCCGGCAGCGTCACGCTGTCCGCCCTTCTGGGGCTGGTCCCGCTGCTGGTGTTCTTCCTGCTGCTGGCCTTCGCCAAGACCAAGGCCTATGTGGCCGGCGGCCTCGCCCTGCTGTCCGCCCTGGTGATCGCGGTATTCGGCTTCGGGATGCCCGCCGGACTGGCCCTGCTTTCCGCCACGCAGGGGGCTGCCTTCGGTTTGTTCCCGGTGGTCTGGATCATCATCATGGCCGTGTGGCTTTACCAGGTCACGGTGCTCAGCGGCCGGTTCGAGGACCTGCGCCGTGTGTTCGACGCGGTGGGCGGCGGCGACCTGCGGGTCCAGGCCATCCTGGTGGCCTTCTGCTTCGGCGGGCTGCTTGAGGCGCTGGCCGGGTTCGGCGCCCCGGTGGCCATCACCGTGACCATGCTCCTGGCCCTGGGGATCGCACCGGTGCGGGCTGCGAGCGCGGTACTGGTCGCCAACACCGCACCCGTGGCCTTCGGCGCCCTCGCCATTCCCATTACGACGGCGGCGAACCTCACCGACTACACAGGCGAGGAAATCGCCGCAGTGGTGGGCCGGCAGACCCCGCTGCTGGCCGTCTTCATTCCCCTGGTCCTGTTGTTCATCCTCGACGGAACCCGCGGGTTGCGCGACTGCTGGCCGGTAGCCGTGGCCACCGGCGTCGTCTTCTCCGTGGCCCAGTTCCTGTGCTCGAACTACTTCTCCTACGAACTGACCGACATCATTGCCTCGCTCCTGGCGATGGCTGCCGCCGTCGGCTTCCTGCGCCTCTGGCATCCACGCAACGGGCAGGAGGCCGGCGCCCGGATGAGCCGCGAACTGGCCGAGGCCCGCGCGTCGGGCTGGAGCCCCTCGGGGGCCGGGTCAGCGGATGTGGGCACGGCTGCCGGTGACACCGCCGCGGACCGGCTGACCCCCGGCCGGGCCTGGATGGCGCTCTTTCCCTATGTGCTGGTGATCGCTGTCTTCGGCATCGTGAATCTGTGGACCTGGGGCATCAACATCCCGGAAACCCTGGCAAAAACCATCATCGAAATCCCCTGGCCGATCCTGCATGACGCCCTGCTCGACGCCAACGGAGAGCGCCTGTCCTCCACCGTTTACGACTTTGAATGGCTGATCAGTCCGGGCACGCTGTTGTTGATCAGCGGCCTGATCGTGGCGCTGGTCTATTCGCGGTTCGACGACGGCGGCCGGTATCCGCTGAGCCCCGGCAACGCGGTACGCGAGATCGGCCGCACCGCAGTGCGCCTGCGTTCGGCGGCACTGACCATCCTGGCGGTGCTGGCCCTGGCCTATGTCATGAACTTCTCCGGGCAGACCGTGTCGATCGGCACCTGGCTTGCCGGAACCGGCGCGTTCTTCGCGTTCCTCTCCCCCGTGCTGGGCTGGATCGGCACGGCGGTGACCGGGTCCGACACGTCAGCGAATGCGCTCTTCGCCAAGCTGCAGGAGACCGCCGGGGCGCAGGCCGGGATCGATCCCAAGCTGATGGTCGCCGCCAATACCGGAGGCGGCGTCATGGGTAAGTTGATCAGCCCACAGAACCTGGCCATCGGCGCTGCCGCGGTGAACATGAGCGGCCAGGAATCCGTGCTGCTGCGCAAAGTGGTGGGCTGGAGCGTGGGGCTGCTGCTGGCCCTGTGCGTGATTGTCTTCCTGCAGTCCACCCCGGTGCTCGGCTGGATGCTGCCGTAACTTTCGGCCGGCCGTCCTAGGGTGGGGATATGCACCGTTTCCCTGTTTCCACGCCGCGCCTGGCCGCAGCGGGCCTGGCCGCCGCCGCCGTGGCCGCCGTCCGCCTCAGCCCGTGGCCTTCGGCCCTGCTCATCCGCGCCGTGTTCGCCCGCGGCGCCCGGCAGGTGGCCGGCCTCATGCGTCCGCACGCACCGGCTACCGGCATCACCGAACACCGCGGCCTGCGGTATGCCCCCGCCTCGCGCGGCGGAGGACGGCTGGATCTGTTTGTTCCCCGGGATGCCCCGGGCCCGGCACCCCTGGTGGTGTGGATCCACGGCGGGGCCTGGCTCTCCGGCAGCCGGAACGACGTCGAACCCTATCTGCGCATCCTGGCGTCCCACGGTTACGCCGCAGCCGGAGTGGATTACACGATTGCCCCGCGGGGCACCTATCCACAGGCTGTCCGGGAGCTGACTGAAGCGCTGGCCTTCCTGCAGGACCGTGCCGGGGAACTCGGGCTGGACCCGCAGCGGATCGTGCTGGCCGGGGACCCCGCCGGCGCGCAGCTGGCCGCCCAGCTGGCCGTGCTGGCCACCAATCCGGACTATGGCCGCGTCACCGGGCTGCCGCCGGCCCTGGCGGCAGCAGATCTGCGTGGGGTCATCCTTCACTGCGGGGTCTACGACCTTGCCGCCCTGGCCGGGCTGCGCGGGGTCCTTGGCTGGGGTTTCAAGACGGCGCTTTGGGCCTACACCGGCAACCGGGACTGGTCCTCCACTCCGGCCGGTGCGCAAATGTCCGTCCTGGACCACGTCACTGCCCGTTTCCCGCCCGCCTTGATCGCCGGCGGTAACGGCGACAGCCTGACCGGCTCCCAATCGGTGCCGTTGGCCGCCCGGCTCGCCGCCCTCGGGACGGCTGTCCGGACCCGGTTTTGGCCCGCCGGCCATTCCCCTGCCCTGCCGCACGAGTATCAGTTCCATCTGAACCGGCCGGAAGCACGGCAGACACTGGCTGAAACACTCGCGTTTCTGGCGGAGGTGTGCGCCGTTGATATACCGGCGAAAAGCATACGCAACAAAAGAGATGCCGGGAAAACGCAAACCCTAAAAGCATGAAACATGAGTCACCTAGGTTGAGGAACCAACCGAGGGCATCCAGCCCAATGTGGTGGCCGAAATCGAGCAGACGATCATGGGTCTGGCCTCCCGCTCAGGCATGCACGTGCTGCTGGTGGAGCAGCACATCGGCTTTGCGCTGCAGGCGGCGGACACCTACTTCGTGCTCGTGGCCGGCCGTGTCAGCTCGACTGGGGGCGGAGGAGCAGGTGCGGAGGAGCAGGTGCGGAGCGCCATGCTGATCTAGCCGGCCCCTGGAAACCGCGCGGCTTTCCGGCACCCACCGGATACTGCGCCCCGCGCAGGCAGCCGCTAGTCTCGGACCAAAGCCGATTCCACTACCAGGGGACCCATGCGCCGGATATTAGCCACCATGCTGCTGCTCGTCATAACGCTGGCCGGCGGAGCCACCGCGGCTGCCGCCGTTACGCCTGAGGAGGTGGTTGTCGAGGATACCGCCGGCATCCTGGATGCCAACACGCTGCTGCCGGCGCTGGAGGACATCGAGTTCCGCGAGCCCACCACCGTTGCCGTGTACACCTACAACGGTCCGGCCAACAGCGACAACGACACCATCCTGAATGAGGAAGTACTGCGTTTCGCGCGGGCGGAACACCCCGAGTGGCTCAGTGAAGACGGCCAGAAATGGGCCGACGGCCTTTTCATCTTTGCGCTCGATCCGGTGGGCCGCTGGACCGGTACCTACTATGGCGAGGACCGGAAGATCCCCCTGAACCAGCAGGAGGACATTCGAGAGCAAACCAATGACCTCTTCCGGGAAGCGCAGTGGACGGACGGTACCGTAGCGGCCGTCGAAGAGGCCGCCAAACTGATCAACCGGCCCTGGTACCTCTCCCCCGGCGCCATCTTCGGCGCGGTAGTTGCCGCGGTGGCCGCGGCCGGCTCAACCATCACGTATGTGCTGGTGCGCCGGAACCGGCAGCGCAAGAACCGCAAGCTCCTCACCACAGGCGACGCCAGCTACTCCAGCGTCACCCGGGACCTGGACGCCACCGAGGTCAACGCCAATACCATTCCCTCCGATTCCTCCTACGGCTCCCGGGTGCTGGAGGAATACCGGACGTTCATGACCCGCTACAACAAGGCGACCGCCCTGGACAATGCCGCCCATGCCCTCTCCTCGGCGGACCTGAAAAGACGCAGCAGCACGGCAACCGTGGAGGAATACGCCGAGGCGGCCACGGAGCTGGACGGGTTGGACGACGTCATTGCCGATACCAACGCGCTGCTGAACAAGGCCCCGGGCTGGGAACGGGCATGGGACCGTCAAACCGCGCCGCTCCGTGAAGACCTGGACAGCCTCGATGGCCTGCTGCATGGCAAGGACGCGGCAGCCAAGGATTCCGCAACCGCCCACGCCCTGCGGGCCTTCCGGCAGCAGGCCCGCGAAGACCTGGATGCTGCATCCGCCGCGCTGGCGGACGGCCGGATCACCCCGGACCAAGCGCTGGACGTCATCAAGGCAGGCCGCGCTGAACTCTCGGATCTGCTGAAGAACCACGCGGGAACGGTGATTGCGGCCCAGGCGAAGACGGACAGTGAGCGCAAGCTCATGCAGAAGGAGCTGGACAAGGCCGCCGGTCCGGGCAGGCGCCGCAACGACTACCGTCCAGGCATCGTGGACACGGCGTTCCCCGCCTACTTCTATTACTCGGTCGGTAGTTTCTCCTCCGGGATCCAGCACGCCACCAGCAGTGTGGAGGCCGCCCGAAGCTCGGCCTCCTCCTCGACCGGGTACGGCAGCTCCGGCGGCAGCTTTTCCGGTTCCGGCAGCTCCGGGCAGTTCTAGGTTTGCAGAGCCACCTTCGTGGACAGCCGTTTCTGCGGCCGCTAGGGTAGCGCGCATGACTGACGCCCCCGCGGGAACACCCTCCGCCGCTGCCCGCCTGCTCACCGGTTTCTCGCTGGAAATGACCGGCAAGGACGTTGATGCGCTTCATGCCGCCCAAGCGTCTATTCCGCAGGGAACCCGTATCAACGTCACCTACCTGGGCAACGAGGACCTGCCGCTGCGGGTCTCCGCAGCGGCAGCCGTGGCTGCCGGCGGCTTTGTTCCGGTGCCGCACATCTCCGCCCGGAGGCTGGAATCCCAGGCTGAGCTGGAGAAATACCTGGCCTCGCTGGAGGAAGTGGACGCAGCACGCGAACTGTTTGTGGTCGGCGGGGATCCCGTCACTCCGCTCGGGCCGTATCCCGACGCGCTGTCCGTGATCCGGACCGGTCTGCTGCCCGGGCACGGGGTTCGGGGCGTGAGCATCAGCGGCTACCCCGAAGGACACCCCGACATCGGCACCGACACCTTGTGGGCAGCGTTGGAGGACAAGATCCAGGCGCTGGAGGAGGCCGGCCTGGACGCTTCGATCACCACGCAGTTTGGCTTCGACGTGGATCCGGTCCTGGCCTGGCTCCAGGAGCTCCGCGGGCGCGGGGTAAAGGCACCGGTCCGGATCGGCGTCCCCGGACCGGCCGGCGTGAAGCGGCTCCTGGGCTACGCGCGCCGCTTCGGAGTCGCTTCCTCGGCAGGAATCGCGCACAAGTACGGGTTCTCCCTGACCAACCTTCTGGGAACAGCGGGCCCGGACCGGTTCATCCAGGACCTGGCCAAGGCCTACTCACCGGCCGTCCACGGTGAGGTGCGGCTGCACTTCTACACCTTCGGCGGGATCAAGGCCACGGCCGACTGGGTGCGGGATTACCAGGACCGGCACCAACGGTAACCGCGGCCGGCGCCCGCCTGAGCGCCGGCCGTGGCCGCCGCTACCCGTTCGAGGGCAGGAGCGCTGACATGTCAGGTTCTTCAGTGATCAGTCCGCGGTCAAGGGAGATGCGCACCACCTCGTTCAGCGATTCCTCGTTGATCTCCCCGTAGTACCGCGGCAGGGTCAGCTGCTCAATGACGTCGGGTTCCAGCGAGGTGTACGTCGGCAGGATGGCCCGCACCTCTTCGGGGTGCTGGTCGGCATATTCCAATGAGGCCGTCATGGCCCGGACAAACTTCTCGGTGTTTTCGGGATTCTCCTGGATGTACTCATCCGAGGTGAAATAGACGGCGACGGTCAGGTCAGTGATTGGCTCCGCATAATTGGAGAACACCGGCACGGCGCCTTGGGCCTCGGTGATGGTGACAAAGGGTTCCACCGCGGCGATTGCGTCCACAGTGCCGCCGGCGAGCTGGGCCGGCATGTCCGGGAACTGCATTTCCACAAACTCAATGCTCTCGTAATCGCCGCCCGCCTGCTTCACCGCTTCGGAAATGGTGGAGTCGGAAATGTTGTTCAGCGTATTCACTCCCACCCGCTTTCCGGCCAGGTCCGCTGTTTCTTCAATCCCGCTGCCGGGAAGCGTCATCACCGACGCGAAATCAGCGTCGACATCGCCGGTGGTGCTGGCCCCTGGAGCCACCATCTTAATCGGCAGGCCCTTTGACTTGCCTACGATCATGGAGGTCACGTTGGAAAAGCCAAACTGCATCTGGCCCGACGTTACGGCCGGCACAATGGCTGCGCCGCCCTGCGCCAGGGTCAGGGTCAGGTCCAGCCCTTCATCCTCGAAGAAGCCCTTCTCCACCCCCAGGTAGATCGGCGCCACGTCCACGATGGGAATGACACCCACCTCTATGGGTATCAGCTCGCCGCCGCCCTCGGCTTCGGTTTGGGTTTCCGACGACGGCGAACCGCCGCCGCATCCCACAAGCCCCAACAATGCCGCCAAGACAACCGCAACACCGGTTTTCCTCATCGTGCCCTCCAGTTCCCGTTTGTGCCGCAGGCACGCCGGTCCCCGGCCGCCGTGTCGGTAGGTGCACCCTAACCGGGATTGGCCTGCCCGGCCAGAGAGTTATCCGACGCCCCGCGCCCGCCACCTGCACCGGGACCAATGCGCGTAGGTCTCGACACCGCCCGGCTATGCACCTAAGGTCGGGTCAATCCGTGCAGCGTCAACGGGCCAATGACGGCCCGTGGATTCCGGTGTCAGCAGAACCGGAGGCGGAGCCTGAAAGTCCAACGACGTTCTTCGTCAAAGAAATTCATCAAAAGAAAAAGGGGTTCAACGTGGCACCTAAGAATCTGCAGGAGGTCCTCGACTCGAGCGGAAGTGTGGTGGACCGGCTCCGCAACTCCCAGATCGGGGCGTATATCTATCCCGTCGTCGCACCGGAATTCAGCAACTGGCGCAGCGAGCAGCGGGCCTGGCGTGAAACGGCGGTGCTTTTCGACCAGTCCCACCACATGGACAATCTCTTCATCAAAGGCCCTGACGCGCTGAAACTGCTCTCGGACACCGCGATCAACAGTGTCGCGAATTTCCCGGTGAACAAGGCCAAGCAGTACGTTCCCACCGGCCCCTCCGGCCACGTGATCGGCGACGGCATCCTCTTCCATGAGGACGACGACGAGTACATCTACGTGGGACGGGCGCCGGCCGCCAACTGGCTGCTCTTCAATGCCGAAACCGGCGGCTACGACGTGGATGTCCAGATCGACCGCCGCTCGCCCTCCCGGCCGATGGGACGCCCCGTCTCCCGCCGTTACTTTCGGTTCCAGATCCAGGGCCCCAACGCCTGGCAGGTCATCGAGAAGGTCAACGGATCCCCGGTGGAGCAGCTGAAATTCTTCAACATGGACCACATGAGCATTGCCGGCGAGACGGTACGGACCCTGCGCCACGGCATGGCCGGAGCCCCGGGCCTGGAAATCTGGGGAGATTACGGCTCCTACGAGAAGGTGCGGGACACCATCCTGGATCTCGGCAGCGAGTTCGGGATCACCGCCGTGGGTGCCCGCGCCTACCCGTCCAACACGCTCGAATCCGGCTGGATCCCCTCTCCCCTGCCCGCCATCTACACCGGGGACGAACTGCAGCCCTACCGGGAATGGCTGGGCGCGGACAGCTACGAAGCCTCCAACGCCATTGCCGGCAGCTTCGTCAGCCCGGACATCGAGGACTACTACCTCACGCCCTGGGACCTCGGCTACGGTTCCTTCGTGAAGTTCGACCACGACTTCATCGGCCGGGACGCCCTGGAACAGATGGATCCGGCAACCCAGCGCCGCAAAGTGACACTGGATTGGAACGCCGAAGACCTGGGGAAGATCCTCACGTCGCATCTGGGCACCGACGAACCGTACAAGTACTTCGACCTGCCGCTGGCCAACTACGGTTCCTCCAACTACGACTCGGTCATTGACGCGGACGGCAACGTGGTCGGGGTATCCATGTTCACCGGCTACTCGGCGAACGAGCGCCGAGGGCTCTCCCTCGCCACCATCGATCCCTCGGTACCCCTTGGGACCGAACTGCGGGTGGTGTGGGGCGAGCCCGACGGCGGAACAGGCAAGACCACGGTGGAACCGCACCGGCAGCTGGATGTCCGTGCCACCGTCAGCCCGGTTCCGTTCTCGGAAACGGTCCGGAAGGAATACAAGGGCGGCTGGCGGACGGGGAACAGCCAGGCCTGATCCGGCGGCGAGGCAGTGCGGCGGATGCCGCAGCGGGTTCCGCTGACTCAGGGAATTCGCTGCGGCATCCGCCGCTCACTTTTGTGCCGGGCATCGGTCCGGGCTTCGGCCCGCCCCTCGCCTCGTGTCCAGCTCCGGTCACCTCCCGGCTCGGGCCGGGCAGCGGGCAGGGTCGTTCCATGCGCCGCCTCCCGCTGGCCGGGTGCCAGGTACTGGACGTGCCTGGCACCGCTGAGCCTGCGGGCGCCCTCGTTGAGCACCGGGCGCAACACGCGCAGCCTGGCCTCGTAGTTCCGTCCGTTGCGGTCGGTTTCCCGCAGGTACGCGTCGCACGCCCGGTGCATTTCCAGCAGCACTGCCGTTGGCGAAGAGGAACCCGGGCGCAGTTCGCTCAGCGTGTCGCGGACCTGCTGGCGGACGTCGGCGACGGCCGAGCGGCAGCGGGCAGCGTCATGGTCCGGTTCAAGGACCCCCGGCCCGCCCTCAGCCAGCGCCCTTTTCAAATGAACATGGGTGACCAGGGCCTGCAATGCCCTCTTCTCGCGGGCACTCTGCAGCCAGTGCAGGAGAAATCCACACGCCACCGCACCCAAAATCGTGCCGGCCACGATCCCGGCCAGGAAAAACCACCACATGTGCCCCCCCCTTGTGTTCCGCCAGTGACGGCTGAAAATCCGCCGCGGGAGGGGAACAGTACGAAGCTGCGTGTCGGTGCGCCAGAGAGAATCGGGGTAACTGCCCGGAAAACACGTAGTGCCGCCGGACACCAGGTGGCATGAGATTCCTCGCAGGGGGCAGCGGTGTACCGCTTGCCGGCGGGGAACCGGCAAAAAGCCGCTGAATTCAGGGCCCTAGCTTAAAAGGATGAAGCTCTCCTCGCATACTGCGGCGGGGCTCCTGGCCGGAGTGGCCGCTGCCGGAATCAGTGCTGCTGTAGCGCTTGGGCGGCATCCCCTGCCCTCGACATGGCTCATCCGCGGAGTCTTCGCCGGCGCGGGCAAGGTCCCGGTAAAGAAGATCCTCCCCCATATTCCCCGGTTCACGGTCACCGGCCACCGGGGCCTGCACTATCTGGGCTCAGCTGCCAAACCGACCCTGGACCTGTTCCTTCCCGAGAATGCGGCCCGGAAACCGCTGCCCGTGGTGATGTGGATCCACGGCGGAGCGTGGATTTCCGGTTCCACGGAAGACGTGGCGCCGTACCTGAAAGTCCTTGCCGGATACGGTTACGCAGTGCTCGGGGTCGGCTACTCGATCTCGCCGGAAGCGGTTTATCCGGCGGCGCTGAAGGAGCTGAACGCGGCGCTGGGCTTTGTGCGCGAGCATGCGGACCGCTACGGACTGGACCCTGACCGGATTGTCCTTGCCGGGGACTCCGCCGGTGCCCAGCTGGCCGCGCAGCTGGCGCTGGCCATCACCAACCCGGAGTATGCCCGGGACACCGGGGCTGTCCCCGCAGCGGGACCGGAACAGCTCTGCGGCATCCTGTTGCACTGCGGCGTCTTCGATCTGGAGTCAGTGGCCCGCATGGCCGGCCCGGTGGGCTGGGGCCTGCGGAAGGCCCTCTGGGCCTACACCGGATCAAAGGACTGGGCCGCCACCGAAGCCGCAGACCATATGTGCATTCCGAAGCACGTGGATCACCGCTTTCCGCCGACCTACATTTCGGGCGGCAACGGCGACAACCTGACCCTCACTCAGTCAGTGCCCCTGGCCGATCGGCTCCAGGACCTTGGCGTGCCGGTGGTCCGCCGGTTCTGGCCGAAGAACTACCGCCCGGCGCTCGGTCACGAGTATCAGTTCCAGCTGCACCGCCCCGAAGCGATGGAATCCCTGCACGAGACCGTTGCCTTCCTGGAGCAGGTCACCGGTGTCACGGCCCTGCCCCGGAACCCGTTGGAGGAGCGTGCCGCCCGGCGGCGCCTGGATGCACAACCGGATATCCGGCTCAGCGCCTAGCCGGGCGCAGGCGCAGGGGTGGCCATCAGGACCGGAGGATGATGACGTCCAGGTTCCGCGGGCCGTGCACTCCCTCGACGCGTTCCAGTTCGATGTCCGACGTTGCACTGGGCCCGCTGATCCAGGTCAGCGGGCGGGTGCCGTCCAGCCGGCGCAGCGCTTCGGGCAGGATCCCGGCTATGTGATCGCTGCGCACCACGCAGATGTGGTGGTCCGGAACCAGCGAAATCGCGCGGCGGCCCTGGTCGGGGCTGCCGTCCAGGATGATCGTGCCGGTCTCTGCGACGGCGACCGCACTCGCGGTGACGACGGCGTCCACGGCGTCCAGCTCCGCCACGCTCAGCGGTTCCTCGAGGGTATCCACGCGGCGGCGGCCCGGAGCGGCTGCTTCGGCGTCGGCCAGCCAGCCGCCGTCGAGCCCCTCGGGAACCACGTAACTGTGCGCGCCGGCCAGCAATTCTGCGATCCGCGGAGCCAGCCCTGCCTCATCCACCACGGTGACTCCGGCCTTGTAATCCACCAGCCGGTCCACCAGCAGCTGGATCCGTTCCTCCCGGTCCAGGCCCGAGTGCTCCCGGTAGTGCCGCGGAATATGCGGCACCGGAGGGTTGTCATGCAGTGCCGACCGCAGCCGTTCCAGGATCTGTTCGCGGGCGCTCATGCCTTGTGCTCCTTTGCCCACCAGTCGCGGAAGGACTCCGCGGGCGGTGCCGGCACGTCCCGGCTCCGGGTCCAGCCGGCGGCGATGCCGGGGAGCTTGGTGATCTTCTTCTTCCGGCCGGCGGCAATCCGGCCCAGCGGCAGGCCTTTCTCCAGCAGGCGCAGGTGCTTTCCGGAGGAGAACGCCCAGGACGCACCCTTCATCAGCAGGTCCATTTGCGACGGCGGTTTCCTGCCCCGTTTGCTGTCCACATCCTCGGCGCGCAGGTGCACCAGGATTTCGGGGATGTTGATCTTCACCGGGCAGGCGTCGTAGCAGGCCCCGCACAGCGAGGAGGCGTACGGCAGGGAGCTGTTTTCCTCGGAGCGGATCCCCGTCATCATCGGCGAGAGGATCGCGCCGATGGGCCCGGGGTAGGTCGAACCGTAGGCATGGCCGCCGGTGCGTTCGTATACCGGGCAGACATTCATGCAGGCCGAACAGCGGATGCAGTGCAGCGCCGAGCGGCCCATTTGATCGGCGAGCGCCGCACTGCGGCCATTGTCCAGCAGCACCAGATGGACATTCTGCGGCCCGTCCCCCGGCGTCACCCCGGTCCACAGCGAGGTGTACGGGTTCATCCGCTCCCCCGTGGAGGACCGCGGCAGCAACTGCATGAACACTTCCAGGTCCTGCCAGGACGGCAGCAGCTTCTCCACCCCCATCACGGTGATCAGGGTGTCGGGCAGCGTCAGGCACATCCGCCCGTTGCCTTCGGATTCGACGACGGCGAGGGTACCGGCGTCGGCGATTGCGAAGTTCGCCCCGGAGATGGCGACCTTGGCGGAGAGGAACTTCCGGCGCAGGTACAGCCGGGCGGCCTCGGCCAGCTTCGGAGGGCTGTCCGTCAGGCCCGGATCCACGCCCGGCATTTCGCGCAGGAAGATCTCCCGGATCTGGCTGCGGTTCTTGTGGATGGCCGGCACCAGGATGTGGCTGGGCTTGTCGTGGTCCAGCTGCACGATCAGCTCAGCGAGGTCGGTTTCGAACGCGGCGATGCCCTGCTCTTCCAGATACTCGTTCAGGCCGATCTCCTGGGTGGCCATGGACTTGACCTTGACCACCTCGTCCACGCCCTGTTCCCGGATCAGGTCGTGGACAATTTCGTTGGCCTCTGCGGCGTCGCGGGCCCAGTGGATGATGCCGCCGCGGGCGGTGAAGTTCGCCTCGAACTGCTCCAGCAGTTCGGGCAGCTGCGCCATGACGGCGGCTTTGGTGGCGCTGCCGGCGTTACGCAACTCCTCCCAGTCGGGCAGCTCGCCGACCACCCGCAGCCGCTTGTCCCGGATGGTGTGAGTGGCATGGCCCAGGTTGGCGCGCAGCTGGGTGTTGCCCAGTTCCCGGCGGGCCGCCGCCGGAAAGGACTCGGTCGCGTTAATGTTGCCCTGCCCGAAGACTGGCGCGGTGGGCATGCCCAGATACGTGCTGCTCATGATGAAGCCTTTCCACCGGCCAGGACGTCGCCGCTGACGGAGACCGGATGTTCCCTGGTGCTGGCGAGGATTTCGGCGAAGTGCAGGGTGGCCACGGAGCTGCCCTGCCGGGACAGCCCGCCGCCAATGTGCATCAGGCAGGAGGCATCACCTCCGGAACACAGTTCGGCGCCGGTGGCGGTGATGTTCGCTGCCTTGTCGTCCAGCATGGCCGTGGAGACGTCGGCGTTCTTTAGGGAGAACGTGCCGCCGAAGCCGCAGCACTGGTCCGCCTGCGGCAGCGCCTCCACGGCAATGCCCTCGACGCTTTGGAGCAGGTTCAGCTGCCGGTCCCCCAGTTTCAGCAGCCGCATACCGTGGCAGCTGGGATGGTAGGTGACGGTATGCGGGAACCAGGAACCCAGCTGGGCTGCGGCATCGGTGACGCCCAGGACGTCGGTCAGCAGCGCGGACAGTTCGTAGGTCTTTGCTCCCACGGCCTCGGCCCGGGCTTCGAGCCCGGCATCCCCGCAGGAACGGGCAACCATCGGATGCTGATGTTTCACCGAGGCGACACAGGAACCCGAAGGTGCGACGGCGACGTCGTACTCCTGGGATTCGAAGGCCTCGATATGGTTCCGGACGACGGGAACGGCCTCGGGCAGGTAGCCGGAGTTCACGTGCATCTGCCCACAGCAGGCCTGCCCGGCGGGGAACACCACCTCGTGGCCCAGCCGTTCGAGGATGGCTGCGGTGGCCCTGGCCGTGCGCGGATACATGGCATCCACAATGCAGGTGGCGAATAAAGCAATTCTCATGACTGCCTTTCAGCGGGGCGCATTACTGCTGACCACCATCACAGAACCGCGGCAGATACGCCATAGTCGCCGCTGCCTGACCTCGGTGGATATGAACAGGTCAGGCGCCGGGGTCTGGGCCGGCGTCCGGGCCGCTCCTGCCGCCTGAAATTCCCTTGCGCACTTTCGCAAACCGGTAAACGCCAAAGGCAACCCCGGCAATTACGGCAGCAAAGAGAACCCAGAGGACGATCATTGATACACCGGTAATCTCCATCGCGCTCTCCCTCGAGTGTCATATCCCGCCCCCGCTACTAAGCAGCCTGATAAAATCCTGCTCGATAACCGACTTCATTGGAAGAGCCGCAGGAAACAGGAGCACCCATGCCCACAGACCGCCAGGACGCCGGATCCACCGCCACCGCCAAACGGATCGCCGACCGGATCGAAGGGACCGGGGTGAGGATTGGGGTCTCCGAGTCCCTCACCAGCGGCCTGCTCGCATCCTTCCTGGGTGCCGCGCCGTCGTCGTCGGACTGGTTCCTCGGCGGGCTCACCGCCTACGCCACCTCGGTGAAGCGCTCGGTCCTGGACGTCACCGCGGAGGCAGTAGTGTCCCCGGAGTCCGCCGCGCAGATGGCAGACGGCACGGCACGCCTGCTGGGCGCAGACCTGACCCTGTCCATCACCGGATCCGGCGGTCCGGAACCGCAGGACGGGCAGGAACCCGGCACCGTCTTTTTCGGCGTCACCGCCGCCGGCCAGCAGCATCCCGATGTCCACGAACGGTTCTTCGAGGGTGACCCGGAAACCGTCATCCACTCCACCGTGGCCGAGGCGCTGGAGCTGATCAGCGACCGGCTCGACAAGCTGCTGGCCGAGCGTGGCGCCCGGTAAGGAACTACGCGAGTAGTTCAGCCGGGCCGGGACAGGCCCGGGTCCTCAGGAGTTCAGGCCCATGGGCCGCCCGGTACCATCGAAGCGCGGGGGCACTGCCGCTCCCCCTCTGAACGGCGGGATCAGACTATGAGCGTTGATACGCAGGCTCCGGGGCAGCCCACGGCGCCCATCGCGGGGCTCGGCACGGAGAACATCAGCACGCGGGAAATCGACCGCCGCAAGATGGCGCACGATGCCTCCCACTATCTGCTCATCCCCGAGGCGGTGGCGACGCCCCGCACGGCGGAAGAAGTCGCCTCGCTGCTGCGCCGCAGCCGGGCGCTGGGCGTCCCCGCCACCTTCCGCTCCGGCGGAACCTCCCTGTCCGGGCAAAGCCAGAGCGGACACCTGCTGATCAACACCCGGCAGCATTTCCGGGGCATTGAAGTGCTCGACGGCGGCGCCCGGGTCCGGGTCCAGCCCGGCGCCACGGTGCGGGCGGTGAATTCCCGGCTGGCCGCGCACGGCTACAAGCTTGGGCCGGATCCGGCGTCCGAAATCGCCTGCACCATCGGCGGCGTGGTGGCCAACAACTCCTCCGGAATGGCCTGCGGCACCGAGTTCAACACCTACCGGACCATCGAATCCATGGTGCTCATCCTCGCCTCCGGCACCCTTATCAACACGGCCGAGGCGGACGCCGAAACGAAGCTGCGCACGCTTGAACCGGAACTCTTCGACGGACTCCTGCGGCTGCGCGGCAGGATCGTGGCGAACCGGCACTCCGTGGCCACCATCGAGCGGCTCTTCGCGATGAAGAACACCATGGGCTACGGGCTGAACTCCTTCCTGGACTACGAGAACCCGGTGGACATCCTCACGCACCTGATGGTCGGCAGCGAAGGCACCCTGGGGTTCGTGGCGGAGGCAACCTTCCGCGCGGTCCCTGCACTGCCCCAGGTCGCCACCGGGCTGATGTTCTTCGATTCGCTGGACCGGGCCGCCAGTGCCCTGCCGGAGCTGGTGGCCACAGGCCTGACCACCATTGAACTGATGGACTCCACTTCGCTGCGCGTGGCCGCGGCTGATCCGGCCGCTCCCCCGGAGCTGCGCGGCCTGGAGATCGTGGACCACGCCGCCCTGCTGGTGGAACACCAGGGACGCACCGGAGAGGAACTGGCGGACAAACGCGAGGCCTCCCGGGCGCTCTTTGAATCGCTGCCGCTGGCCGCCCCGTTCGCCATGACGGCTGTGGCGAAGGACCGCGCCGCCATGTGGCACCTGCGCAAGGGCCTCTACACCACGGTGGCCGGAGCCCGCCCCTCCGGCACCAACGCGCTGCTCGAAGACATTGTGGTTCCGGTTCCGTCGCTGGCCGGAACCTGCGGCGAACTGTCGCGGCTCTTCAGTGAACACCGGTACCAGGACTCCGTCATCTTCGGCCACGCCAAGGACGGCAACATCCACTTCATGCTCAATGAGCGCTTCGACGACCCGGTGGAACTGGCCCGGTACCAGGCCTTCACCGAGGACATGGTGGACCTGGTGCTCGGCAACGGCGGCTCGCTCAAGGCCGAACACGGCACCGGCCGGATCATGGCACCGTTTGTCCGCCGCCAGTACGGCGACGAACTCTACGGGATCATGTGCGAGCTCAAGGCCCTCATCGATCCGGAAAACCTGCTCAATCCCGGCGTGCTCATCAACGAGGACCCGCTGGCCTACATCGCCGACCTGAAGGTTGCCCCGACCGTGGAGGCGGAAGTGGACCGCTGCGTCGAGTGCGGGTACTGCGAGCCGGTCTGCCCCAGCAAGGACCTCACCACCACGCCCCGGCAGCGCATTGTGCTGCGCCGCGAGATCGCCGCCGCCGAAGACCGCGGCGATCTCGCCCTGGCCAAGGAACTGCGGAAAGACTACGACTACGACGGCGTCCAGACCTGCGCCGTGGACGGCATGTGCGTCACGGCCTGCCCCGTGCTGATCAACACCGGGGACCTGGTCCGCAGGCTGCGGAAGGAAAGTGCCAACCCGGTGGCCGACGCCGGCTGGAAGACCGCTGCCAAACACTGGTCCACGGTGACGGTGGCGGGCGGCCGGGCCCTGGACCTGGCCAAGGCGATGCCGCCGGTCCTGCCCAAGGCAGCCACCGCCGTCGCGCGCGCCGTGGCCGGTGCCGACACCGTTCCGTCCTATGAAACCGTGCTGCCTGCGGGCGGCACCAAGCGGACCCCCTTGGAGGACCCGGCGGCAGTGGCCGTGTATTTCCCGGCCTGCATCGGCACCATGTTCGGTCCCGCCGGCTCCGGCTCTGACTCCGACTCCGGCGGGGGCAAGGGCGGGGGCGTATCGGCGGCGTTCCTGGAGCTGTGCTCACGCGCCGGTGTGGGGGTGCGGATTCCGGCCGGGATCGACGGCCTGTGCTGCGGCACGCCCTGGAAATCCAAGGGCTTCGGCAAAGGCTATGCGGTGATGACCGAGCGCGTGCTGGCAAACCTCTGGGAAGCCACCGGCGGCGGGGCGTTGCCGGTGGTGTGCGACGCCGCGTCCTGCACCGAGGGCCTGGACACCATGAAGCGGCTGGCGGGGGAAAGCCCGGAGTATCCGGGGCTGCAGTTCATCGATTCGGTCGAGTTTGTCCGCGAGACACTGTTGCCGCAGCTGGCCGTGACCCGGAAGCTGCCGTCCATGGCCCTGCACCCCACCTGCTCCTCCACCCAGCTCGGCGCCAACGACGCATTGCAGGCGGTGGCCGCAGCCGTGGCCGAAGAGGTGTTTGTCCCGCCGAGCTGGGGCTGCTGCGCTTTCGCCGGTGACCGCGGGCTGCTGCATCCGGAGCTGACCGCGTCGGCCACCGACAAGCAGGCAGCCGAAATCAACGAACGGGAGTTCGCCGCCTATGCCTCGGTGAACCGGACCTGTGAGATCGGCATGACCGCCGCCACCGGGCACACCTACCGCCATGTGCTGGAGTACCTGGCGGAGGCGACCCGGTAGGTCCCGGGGGCCTTCTCCACGCATGGGGTTCCCACCGTGTGCGCAGTCCCGTGTCCGGCCCGGAACGCTACAAGGGCTCGTCCGGCGATTCCTCCGACGGCAGGGTGGGCGGAATCTCCGGCAGTTCCTGCAGCGACCACTGGTTGCCGTCCGGATCGCTGAAGTACACGAAGGTCCCCCAGTCCAGCGGAGTGATGTCGCTGGTCTGAACGCCGTGCTCCACCAGATGCTGCCGGGCCTCCGCGGCACTGGGCACCACGATCTGGATCCGCTGCGAACCGGGCACCATATCGGTGGTGCCCGGGCCGATCACCACCGAGCAGGCGGAGCCGGGCGGGGTGAGCTGCACAAACCGCAGTTCCGGATTCACGCGCTCGTCAAAGTCAGCGTTGAAACCGATCTGGTCCACGTAGAACGCCTTCGAGGCATCCACGTCGGACACGGGCACGGGCACAAGTTCAATTTTCCAGTCCATGCCGTCAACGGTAGGACCGCCGACGACGGCGGGAAACGGTGTAGCGGTCAACTCCGGTCCTCTAACGGCTACGTCCTGGAACAGCTAAACGGGCACAGATTTCCGCCAGCCGCCGTCCGTGTAGTCCTGGCGGACCGCCTCGGAGAAAGGCACCGGGCCGACCTCCACGTTGACCGCGTATTGCCGGTGCGGTTCAACGGATGATTTCCGTGTTCCGCCGTCCGGCTCGCCCCAGATGACCTTGAGCCGGGAGCCGGTCTCCACGCCAGGGTCCACTACCGCAAGGGACAGCGGCCGCTTCTCGTTCCAGCTGTAGCCGGTGAACATGGAAACCCCCACCACCTTGCCCGAGGCGTCCACCACGGAATCAAAATTCGAGGCTCCGTAGTTGGCATTGGGCAGGTCGAAGAACTTGTAGGGCAGCTCCTCCTTTTGGTACATCGACGCGTGGATGGCGGCAACGTCATTTCCGTCCCAGGCCAGGGTGACCTTCCGCCGCTGCGCCGCCGGGTCCATCGCTTCCAGCGCGTCCCTGCCAATGAAGTCATGGTCGTACTTGATGAAGGACCCGTAACCCAGCTCCCAAGGGGTGCTGTAATACCCCTCGACCGACTCCGGCACATAGGATCCGGCCACGGCGGAGTTCGCTTCGAAGCTGTTCCCGCCAAGCCACTGCCGGTAGCCGGCCAGCTCGTCTCCGCTGTAGATGCCCGGCAGCGGCGAGGGGATCCACCCCGATTCCAGGGTGTTGCAGGAGTAGGCCCGGGCGCCGGCCGGTTCCAGCCCGAATTCCGCGCCGGCTTCAAGGATGGTGTCGCGGATCCGGTCATAGTCCCCGTACGGTCCCCAGAGTTCCAGCCCGGGCGCTCCGGCCATGCCGTGGCGCAGGGCCCGGACCCGGGTTCCACCCACCAGCATGTGGGACATGGTGAAGAACTTCAGCTGCTCCAGCGGGCCGCCGTGCACCTTTTCGATGACGTCCCACGCCCGGGGCCCCTGGATCTGCAGCCGCCAGTAGTCCCGGGACACGGCCTTGCCCATGGGCCGCGACGGCGAGCGCCGGTCGGCGCGCAGCTCGACGTCGTACCCGCCGTGTTCTGCGTTGTAGAGCAGCCAGTTCACGGCCGGTGAGCGGCCCACAAAGACAAATTCCTCCTCACCTTCGCGGAACAGGATGCCGTCGCCAATGACGTGGCCGTAGGGGGTGACCGGAACGTACTGCTTGGCCTTGTCCACCGGGAAGTTGGCCACCGAATTGATGGCCGTATCGGAAATCAGTGCCAGCGCCCCGGGACCGGAGATAAAGAGGTTGTCCATGTGGTGGGACTGGTCAAACAGCACGGCCGTTTCGCGCCAGGCGCCGACCTCCCGGCGCCAGTTGGTGAATTCTGCAGCCACCACCGGATACACGTAGGCGCCGACCTGCACGTTGCGCAGGTGGTCCACGGTGTTTCCGGAAGCGTCCAGGACCTCTTGCAGGGAAGGGGCGGGCATTAGCGGGGTCCTTTCGCGGACGTCAGTGGGCGGCAGCGGCGGCAGCGGCCTCGTCGAGGTGGGCAATGGACCGGGTGTCCTGGAAGGCCCGCACACCCTGGATTCCCTGTTCCCGTCCCATGCCGGAGTACTTCATACCGCCAAACGGAGCACGCAGGTCCAGCCGGGTGGCGCCGTGGTCGTTGACCCACACATACCCGCACTCAAGCCGGGACCCCACCGCGTTGGCCCTGGCCGGATCTTCCGTCCACACCGAACCGCAGAGCCCGGCCCAGGTGTCGTTGGCCATCGCGATGGCCTCGTCCTCGTCGTCAAAGGGAATGATCGGGATGACCGGCCCAAACTGCTCCTGCGTGACCACGCGCAGCTCCGGCGACGGATCAATCACCAGCGCCGGCCGCAGGAAGTTTCCGCCGCGCAGCTGCAGATCCGCGGGGAATTCGCCGAACTCGCGGACCTCGGCCCCGGATTCCCGGGCCTCGTCCACCAGGTCTTCCACGAAGGCCTTCTGCACCGGAGAGTGCAGCGGCCCCATGGTGGTTCCCTCGTCGAGCCCGTAGCCCAGGACGGTCTTTTCCAACCGGGCGGACAGCCCCGCCACCAGTTCCTCCATCCGGGAGCGGTGGACATAGATGCGCTTGGCATTCATGCAGATCTGGCCCGTGGTGTCGAAGACGGCGGCGTGGAGGCGGTCCAGCCGGGTGGCATCGAGCAGGGCGTCTTCGAGGATGAGCGCCGCGTCGTTGCCGCCCAGTTCCAGGGTCACCCGGGTCAGCGACGCGGAGGCCATTTCCATGATCCGCTTGCCGCCGTTGACGCTGCCGGTAAAGCAGACCTTGGCGACGTCGTCGTTCTGGATCAGGCCGGACAGGTCGGCGTCCCGGCCGGTGACCACGTTCAGCACTCCGGGCGGCAGCTTTTCGGCAACGCGCTGCACAATCCGGGTGGTGGCCAGGGGCGCGCTGGGCGGCGGCTTCACGATGGCGGTGTTCCCTGCCAGCAGGGCATGGGGCAGCGACGCTCCGAGGATCGCCACCGGCCAGTTGAACGGCACGATCACGGTCACCACGCCCAGCGGCTGGTAGGAGACGGTGGTGGTGACCGGGATGCCCGGCGCCGGTTCCAGGATCTGGTCCTGCTCCACCTGCCCGGCCAGGGCCAGCGCCAGCTGCCAGCGGATCTCAAAGACCAGGGTGTCCACCCAGCTCTCCATGACAATTTTGCCGTTCTCCCGGGACAGGATGGCAGCGTCCTCGTCCCGCAGGTCGGCGATGCCGGCTATGGCCTCGGCCATCTGCGCCGCCCGTTCCTGCGGGGACAACGCGGACCAGCCAGGAAAGGCGGCCTTGGCGGCACCGACGGCATCCGCCACGTCCTGCGTCGAGGCCGCCGCCGCGTAGCCGGCAACCGACCCGGGTTTGGCGGGATCGGCAACGGCCAGGTTGTCCTGCGTCCTCCTGGGCTCGCCATTGATGTACAGCCCGGTAACCACCTGGGCGGACGCCTCCGAAGTCGTCGTCATTTTCTAACACCTCTCTGTGTTGAGCCCGGATTGAGACCGCTGGGTTGCGTACAAGGTAGCCCACCCAAAGTGCCCGAACAACAGGATTCCGAAGGCCGTTCCCGGCGGCGGGAACGCGGAGACCCGAAGCACGCTGAGGAATAAGCCCGATCAGTGCCGTGTTGCCGCCTATATGAGCGAGCAGAGCGTAACCCCCGTCCCCCTGACCATTGATCTCTCGGACCTGGGCACGGTCCGCCGTCTAGGTTTCGGTGCCATGCGCATCGTCGGCCCCGGAGTCTGGGGCGAGCCCGAAAGCCGCGGCGCCGCCGTCGACGTCGTCCGCCGGGCCGTGGAACTGGGCGTGGACTTCATTGACACCGCCGATTCCTACGGACCGAACATCAGCGAGGAAATCATCGCCGAGGCCCTGTACCCCTATCCCGACGGCGTGCGCATCGCCACCAAGGCCGGCTTTGTCCGCACCGGTCCGGATGCCTGGGTTCCGGTGGGCCGTCCCGAATACCTGCGCCAGCAGGTGGAACTGAGCCTCCGCAAGCTCAAGGTGGACTCCCTGGACCTGTTCCAGCTGCACCGCATCGACCCCAAGGTCCCGGCCGAAGACCAGTTCGCCGTCATGCGCGACCTGCAGCAGGAAGGCAAGGTCAAGGCTCTGGGCCTGTCCCAGGTGTCCGTGGACCAGCTCAAGGCCGCCGGCGAGTACTTCACCGTCTCCACCGTGCAGAACCGCTACAACCTCACCGACCGTTCCTCCGAGGACGTGCTGGAATACGCCGAAGCCAACGGCATCGGCTTCATCCCGTGGGCTCCGATCTCCGCGGGCGAGCTCGCGCAGCCCGGCGGCCCTGTCGCCGAGGCCGCCAAGCGCCTGGACGCCACCGATTCCCAGGTGGCACTGGCCTGGCTGCTGCGGCGCTCCCCCGTGATGATGCCGATCCCGGGCACCGGTTCCATCGCGCACCTCGAGGAGAACCTCGCCGCCGCGGACCTGGTGCTCGACGACGCCACCTACGCAGAGCTCGACGCCGCCAGCCAGACCGCCGGTAAGTAAGCACTCCCCGGCAGCACCCCACAGCCTTTCCCCACCAAAGGAGCACTTCCGCATGGCAAACATTCTCATGGTCGTTTCAGCAGCCGATTCCCTCACGATGAAGGACGGCAGCGAGCATCCCACCGGTTTCTGGGCCGAGGAGCTCGTGGAATCGCACCGCGTCCTGCGCGAAGCCGGCCACACGGTGCGCATCGCCACCCCCAACGGCACCAAGCCCACCGTGGATGCGGTCAGCCTGGACCCGTCGCAGGCCGGGGGCGAAGAGAAGGCCGTGGCCTTCACCAACTACCTTGCCTTCATCGACGCCGAGCTCTCCTCCCCGCTGCCCCTCACGGACGCGGACATCGCGGAATACGACGCCGTCATCATGCCGGGCGGACACGGCCCCATGGCGGATCTGGCCTTCGACAAGGACCTGGGACGGATTCTCGTTGCAGCCGACAAGGACGGAAAGATCATCGCTCCGTTCTGTCACGGCCCGGCCGGTTTGCTGAGCGCCGAAACCGAAGAGGGCGGCTTCATCTTTGCCGGCCGCAAGCTGACCGTCTTCACCGATGAGGAAGAGCTTGGCGGCGGCACCGGAGAGAACACTCCCTGGTTTGTCGAAGAGGTGCTGCGCAACAAGGGCGCCATCGTGGAGACCGGTCCCGCCTGGTCCAGCTTTGTGGTCCGCGACCGGAACCTGATCTCCGGCCAGAACCCCCAGTCCAGCGAAGACGTGGCCAAGGCCGTGCTCTCCGCGCTGGCCGAGTAGGACTGACGTGTCTGTCCTGATTGCCGGCTGCGGTGATCTGGGCACGGAAGCCGGCCTGCGGTTCGCCGCGGCCGGCTTTTCCGTGCTCGGCTGGCGCCGCAGCCCGGAGAAAATTCCCGCCCCGCTCACCGGGCAGGCCGCCGATCTGACGGGCCGCAGCGGCGGGCTGCCGCGCATTCCCGCGGACACCGACGTCGTGGTGATCGCCGTGGCCGCCGGCAGCCGCAGCGAGGAGGCCTACCGGGCCGCCTATGTGGAGGGCACCGCCAATGTGCTGGACGCGCTGGAGCGCGACGGCGTGCATCCGCGGCGGATCCTGTTTGTCTCCTCCACCGCGGTGTACGGCGACGCCGGCGGCAACTGGGTGGATGAACAGACACCGGCCGCGCCGGCCTCCGCAACCGGTGCCGTGATCCTCGAGGCGGAACAGCTGCTGCACGCGCGCCGTCCGGACGCGGTGGTGCTGCGGCTGTCCGGCATTTACGGGCCCGGACGCACCCGGCTGATCGACTCGGTGAACGCAGGCACCGCCGTCGTGCCCGCCTCCCCGCAGCTGACCAACCGGATCCACCGCGACGACGCCACCGCCGCCATCGTGCACCTCACCACCGCGGTGGCGGATCCCGCACCGCTGTATGTGGGCGTGGACGACGAGCCGGTGGACCTGGCCGAGGTGCTGCGGTTCCTCGCGGACGAGCTGGGCCGGGAGCTGCCGGATCCAGCGGAAACCGCCGGGTCCAGCCGGGGCGGGAACCGGAAGCTGTCCAACGCCCGGCTGCGCGGCACCGGGTTCGGCTTTGCCTATCCGACGTTCAGGGAGGGCTATCGCGCCGTGCTGTCCGGGGCCGGCGTCCGGCATGCCTAGGACTGGGCGCTGAGCCGTTCCACCAGGGTTCCGGGGAAGTCGGTAATCACGGCGTCGAGGCCAGTGTCCAGCGCGCGTTCCGTGTACTCGGCTCCGTTAACCGTGTAGGCCCACAGCCCCAGGTCCAGGGCCCGGACGGCGGCGGCGGACTCCGCGGTCAGGCTGAGATGGTTGGCCACGACGCCCTGCAGCCAGCGCGCGCCGGCCAGGAGGGCCTGGTCCGGAATCCCGTCCACGAGCTGGAACACGGCAACATCAGGTGCAGCCTCGTGGAAGGCCCGCACCGAGGCATGGTCAAAGGAGCTGACGGCGATTGGCTGCTGCTGTGCCAGCCGCTTCCAGTCGGCTTCGCCGGCCAGGGCAGCAGCCAGGGCCTGCTCCACACCCGGTGATTCGGCCGGGGCCTTGATCTCCAGGTTGATGCCGAGGCTGAAGTCCACGGCTGCGGGCAGCTCGGAGAAGAAGAGGATCGGTTCGCCGCGGAACTGCTCCCCGAACCACGAGCCGGCGTCCAGGCGCCGCAGCTGCGCTGCGGTGAAGGACGTGATCGGATCATCAGCACGGTCCGGAAATACCTCGGCGATGTTGGTGGTGCGGCGGCCGGTGCCGTCGTGAAAGAGGAACAACTCGCCGTCCGCACTGAGGCGGACATCGGTCTCAATCATGTCGGCGCCGGCCGCCAGGGCGGAGGCAAAGGCTGCGGCTGTGTTTTCCGGGGCCAGCCCGCTGTTGCCTCGATGGCCGACAACGAGCGGACGGTGCCCCTGTGGACGTGCTATGGCCTTTTCCTGCCCTTTCCGGTTTCTGTGGTGCTGGTGCAGCCCTACTGTACCGAGCCGTTGTAGCTGTCGATTTCCCGCTTCAACTCGGTCACTGCTTCGGTCAGCTCGGTCTCGCTGTCGCCGCCGAGCAGTGCGCCTTCCAGTGCGTCCTCCGCGGCCTTGCGGGCCTGCGGCATGGGGCCGGCGGAGCAGCCCTGGGTGGCCGGGGTCAGCTTCGTGTCGGCAAGCTGCTGCACGGCGACGTCGAACTGCGGGTACTGCTCGCGCCAGGCCACGTCCTTCGGCTCGTCGAGGGCGCCCACCGAGATCGGGAAGTAGCCGGTGCCGGTGTGCCAGGTGGCCTGGGTTGCCGGCTCGGCGAGGAACTTCATGAACTGCCAGGACGCTTCCTTCTCGGCGTCGGAATGGCCTTCCTCGGAGATCCAGAGCGAGGCGCCGCCGATGATCGGACCTGACTCGTTCTCCTCGATCCGCGGGTAGAAGCCCACGCCCAGTTCGAAGCCCTGCTCGTCGGCAGCCTTCTGCATGCCGCCCAGGGCACCGGTGGATTCCAGCGTCATGCCGATGGTGCCGCTCTTGAACGCGTTCTGCGCATCGGCGGTGGCCCGGCCGGTGTTGCCGGCCACTCCGGTGGCAACCATGTCCTTCCACCAGTCGACAAACTCCACGGCGCCGTCGTTGTTGAACGTGAACTCGCCCGCGCGCTCCCCCGCCCGGCCGTTGTCCGGGCCGCAGTACAGGCCGCCGTTGGTGGCGATTTCCTGCTCGAGCAGCCAGCCGTAGATGGCCGCGTTGAACCCGAATTCCGCGGGTCCGCCGTTCACCTTGGACAGTTTGCCGGCGGCAGTGCCGACGTCGGCCAGGGTCAGCGGCGGGGTTTCGGCATCGAGGCCGGCAGCCTCGAAGAGCGTCTTGTTGTAGTAGAGGACCGGCATGGAGGTATTGAACGGCATCGACCAGAGCTCGTCGTCGATGGAGTAGTACCCGGCGATGTTCGGCTGCAGGTCGGAGACGTCGTATTCGTCGCGGTCAATGAAGGCCTGGGTGGGCACCACGGCGCCAGAGTCGATCATGAACTGGGTGCCGATGTCGTAGATCTGCACCATGCTGGGCGTGCTGTCGGACTGGACCGCGGCCTTGTACTTGGTGATGGTGGTGTCGTAGTCGCCCTGGTAGACGCTCTTGACCTCGATCTTGTCATTGGCATCGTTGAATTCCTTGATCAGGCCGTCCAGGGTTTCCCCGTTGGTGCCGTCCATGGAGTGCCAGAAATTGACCTCGGTCACGCCGTCGGCGTTCTCCAGGACATCGGCTGCTGGAGCTCCGTTCTCTCCGGATGTCCCTGAGCCGCCGCAGGCGGACAGTGCCAGGGCCAGGGCGGCGGCGCTGGCTGCCAGCGGCAGGCTGCGGCCTCGTGTTGTGTTTCGCATTGACTGTTCCCCTTCGAGGTTCGGACCGGAACCGCTTGCTCCGGATGGCGCTTCAGTGGTGCGGGTGGGTTATTTGATGGAGCCTGCGGTGAGCCCGCGGACGATGAAGCGCTGGCCGAAGATCACCAGCAGCAGGGTGGGAATGATGGCCAGTACGGTGCCTGCGAGCACCAGGCCGGCGTTGAAGTTGTCGGCTGACCGCAGCTGGGTGATCCCGATCTGGATGGTCTGCATCTCCGGGGTCTGGGTGACCAGCAGCGGCCAGAAGTACATGTTCCAGGCGGAGAGGAAGGACCAGATGCCCAGGGCTGCCAGCGTTGGCTTGGACAGGGGCACCAGGACCGAGACCAGGAACCGGAAATGCCCGGCACCGTCGATCCGCGCGGCTTCCCACAGCTCCATCGGGAAGGACAGGAACGCCTGGCGGAGCAGGAAAATCCCGAACCCGTGGGCCAGGAACGGCAGCACCAGCGCCGGAATGGTGTTCATCAGCCCGGTCGAGCTCATGGTCAGGTAGTTCGGAATGATGATGGCCTCGGAGGGGACCATCATGGAGCACATGAACAGCGCGAACCAGAAGGCCTTCCCTCGGACCTTCAGGAACACCAGCGCATAGGCGGCCAGCAGCGAGGTGAGCAGCTGGCCCAGCGTGATCAGGCCTGCCATCACTACCGAGTTCAGGTACTGCCGGCCCAGCGGGATGCTGCCCAGGGCGCCGGTGTAGTTCTCCACCCGGAACCCGTCGAAGGGCCACAGCGAGGCGGGATAGGAATTGATGTCTCCGGGGCCCATGAAGGATCCGACAAAACCGAAATACACCGGAAAGAGGACGACGACGGCGCCGGCGGACAGCCCCAGATAGGTCAGGACACGGCCCAGGGTCAGCGGACGGCGCTGCCTCTTCCGCATAACGGGACCGGGCCGGCCCGGGGCTCCGGCACCGGCAGCCCCGGTGCTGCTTGCGGCGGGGACTGCGGTGCGGCTCATTTGTAGAACACCTTTCGCTCCAGGACGCCGAATTGGACCGCAGACACCGCTACCACGATGATCAGCAGCACGACAGCCTGCGCGGAGGCATAGCCGAAGTTCGAGTTGTTGTTGGCAAACGCCTGCTCGTAGATCGAGTAGACGAGGGTGGTGGTGCTGTCCTGCGGCCCGCCCTTGGTGAGGATATGGATCTGGCCGAAGCTTTGCAGGGCATGGATGGTGCCGGTGACCAGCAGGAAGAACAGCTGCGGCGTCAGCAGCGGCATGATGATGGAGCGCTGCATCCGCCAGCCGTGGGCGCCGTCCAGCCGGGCGGCTTCGACGATGTCATCGTTTACCGCCCCGAGCCCGGCCGAAAGGACCAGGAGGTTGTACCCGAGCTGCATCCAGACCGTGGCCAGGGACACCGAAAGCAGTGCCCACGCCGGGTCCGTCAGCCATCCCACCCGGTCCAGCCCGAAAAAGGCCAGCATGCCGTTGAGCACGCCGGTGGCCTGGTTGAACATGACTCCGAAGATCACCGATGCGGTGGCCACCGAATAGGCAAAGGGCAGGGCGAATGCCGTGCGGAAAAACCGCACCGCCTTGATTTTCTGATGCAGCAGCAACGCCAGGGCCAGGGCCAGGACGATCGAGGGGACCACGGTCAGGACGGTGAAGCCCAGGGTTACCCCCATGACGGTGGCGAACCCGGAATCCGTGAACAGCCGCAGGTAATGGTCCAGCCCCACGAATCCGGCCGGCCGGCCGAAGAGGTCGCTGCCTTGGAAGGACAGGAAGACCGACCGTCCCAGGGGATAGAACAGGAACGCGGCAAAAACGAGCAGCGCCGGCAGCAGATACCACCAGGCCTTGATGCTCCCCTTGTCCGCGGCCCGCTCCCCCGGGACCTTGACGGCGGCGCGCGCTGGGGCCGGAGGTGCCTTAACGGTCGTGGGGGCCGGCTCGGCGGCGGGACTCATGCTCCGGTCCGGGAGCAGTGCGCCCCGGTCAGGTTTGCGGCAATCGGACAGCGGACGGATCCGTCCTGCCGCGGCAATCCCTTGAAAATAATGCTCATTCAGTCATTTCCGTCCATGGTTCTTGGGCGCGGCTCTGCGCCTAGGTAATGTGCCTTAGGCCACATTACCCAACCGGTTTAAACGAAAGCAAGGAAACAGAAGGTGAACTTCCGGTGCCGCCGGCATACTTAAGGCCCTGCGGCGCATCGGGTCTTTTCCGCGCAATTGCTACGGGACAAATACCTGTAAACGGCAGAAGGTGCCGTTCCCGACGTCGGGAACGGCACCTTCTCATTGTCGCGGCGGAATCCGCTGCGGAAATCAGCTCAATGACACCGGCGGGCCCAGGTAAAGCAGCACTCTGAAGACCACGGCGATGCCCGCCAGGACCACAACCACCGAGACGGCCGGACGGCGCAGGACCACGGCCTGGATCTTTTCCGCGAAGCCCGCGGGAGCCTCGCCGCCCGGGGCGAGGCGCCAGCCGCCGTCGAGCTTTTTCCTGCGGTCCATCGACCGCTCGAAGGGAATAGTGGCATACGGAATTACCGCGGTGGCCAGGCCGAGGAAGATCGTGGCAGGAGACCATTTCTGGTTCACGCCCACAAAGACGGTGCTCGCGGCGTAGGACAGGAAGACAAAGCCGTGCAGGCCGCCGGCGATCGGGCTGAAGGCCTCGTTGTCCAGGACGTACTTGGCGAACATGGCGGCCAGGAGCAGGGTCCAGGTGACGGCCTCGGCGAAGGCCAGGGAGCGGAACAGGGTGCGGGGTGTCATCGGGCTCTTTCGGTGCGCTTCGGATGCTGCGGCCATTCCGCCGGACCAGGAACAGGTTGCCAACGGATGGTCAGTATCGTATCGCGGCGGCGGTGGGCGGCCCTCATGGAAAGCCGTCGGTGCGAGCAAGATCAACCGTTTGATGGACCGCCGGCCGGACTCGGCCGCCCGTCAGCGGACCTTCGGCACGTCGAGCGGTTCATATTCCGGATCACCAGCATCCTTTGTACGTGCGGTCCCGGGGCAGGAACAGGCCGCTGCAGGTGTTCCGCCGGGCCGGTGGCCCGCCTAGCATTAAAGCCGCGGCGTGGAGCCTCCGCGCCGAAGAACGGGAGGAGCACCCATGAAAGCGGCCCGCTACTACGACCGTGGTGATATCCGGATAGATGACCTGCCCGAGCCGGTTCTCAGCCCGGGAACGGTGGGAGTGGACGTCGCCTGGTGCGGCATCTGCGGCACCGACCTGCACGAATACCTTGAAGGCCCGATCTTCGCGCCCGCCCAGGGCCAGCCCCATCCCATTTCGGGCGAATCCCTGCCCATCACCCTGGGCCACGAGTTCTCCGGTGTCGTCTATGCCGTCGGTGAGGGCGTCGACGATATTGAGGTCGGCCAGCACGTCGTGATCGAGCCCTACATCATCCGGGACGACGTCGACACCGGGCCGGAGAGCCGCGACTATCACCTCTCCCCCGACATGAACTTCATCGGGCTGGCCGGACGCGGCGGCGGCCTCGGCGAGAAGGTCGTGGTGCAGCGGCGCTGGGTGCACCCCATCGATTCCTCCGTGCCGCTGGACCAGGCCGCCCTGATCGAGCCGCTCTCCGTGGGCTATCACGCCGTCGAGCGTTCCGGGGCGAAGGCCGGCGACTTTGCCCTGGTGGGCGGGGCCGGGCCGATCGGACTGCTGACGGCAGCGGTGCTCAAGGCCCTGGGCGTCACCGTGGCGATCTCAGAACTCAGTCCGCTGCGCCGGCAGAAGGCCCTCGATTCCGGGGTGGCCGACCATGCGCTGGATCCGGCCGTCGCCGATGTCACCGAGGAGGTGCGGAGGCTCACCGGCGGCAAGGGCGCTGATGTCGCCTTTGAATGCAGCAGCGTCCAGGCCGTCCTGGACACGCTCATGGAGGCCCTGCGGCCCACCGGTGTGCTGGTCGTGGTATCCATCTGGGGCAAGCGGGCCAATTTCGATATGCACAAACTCGTCATGAAGGAGATCGACCTGCGTGGCACCATCGCGTACGTCAACTCCCATCCGGCGGTGATCAAGATGGTTGAATCCGGCCAGATTGACCTCTCTCCTTTTATTACCGGGAAGATCGGTCTGGAGGGGCTGGTCGATGAGGGCTTCGATACCCTGATCAACCGCAACGAGTCGGCGGTGAAGATTCTGGTTTCGCCCTCCGGCGAGGGCCTGTAACACGAACGGGCACCGGCCGGGCACCCGTCCGGGTGCTCGGCGGGTGCCCCGTCCTTGGATCCGGGTCAGCTCCGGCCGGCCGGAGCCGCTTCGAACTCCGCACGGGTGGGGTACGAGGTCTGCGTACCCCGGCGGGTGACAGAGACTGCGGCGTACCGGTTGGCCAGGAGCAGCGAGCCGCGGACATCCCCGGTCTTCACCAGGGCGTGGCTGAAGCAGCCAATGAAGGAATCGCCGGCTCCGGTGGTGTCCAGCGCCGCCACCTTGTGGCCCTGGATCAGCTCGGCGCCGTCCTGGCTGAGCCACAGCACTCCGCGCGAGCCCATGGTGACAATGACGTTGGGCACGCCCTTGGCCAGAATGGTTCCGGCCGCGGCGCGCACCTGGTCATCGGTGTCCACCGGCATGCCGGTCAGCAGCGCCAGTTCCGTTTCGTTCGGAACGAAGTAGTCGCACTTGGCGACCTGGGCAAAGTCCAGGTCCGCGCTGGCAGGCGCCGGATTGAGCAGCACGGGGATGCCGTGCCGGTTGCCGAAGTCGATGGCCGCGTAGACGGTCTCCAGGTTCACTTCGAGCTGCAGGACGATCAGCGAGCACGCAGCGATGGCGGTGCCTGCGTTTTCAATGTCTTCGGGGGTCAGGAACGCGTTGGCTCCCTTGGCGATGACAATCGAGTTGCGGGAGTTCTCGTCCACGAAGATCGGTGCAACCCCGCTGGGGCCCGGAGAGGACAGCACATAGGTGGTATCGATGCCGTTGGCCTCGAAGTTCGCCCGGGTGGTCTGGGCAAATACGTCGTCGCCCACGCGGGTCACCATCAGGACCGAGGAGCCCATGCGGGCCGCGGCCACGGCCTGGTTGGCGCCCTTGCCGCCGCATCCCATCTGGAATTCGGCGGCTTCCACCGTTTCGCCTTCAGCGGGCATGCGGTTGAGGTAGGAAATGAGATCCACCATGTTGGAGCCGATTACTGCGATGTCCATCTACGCCTCTTCTTTGATGCCGGTACTGACATGGAACGTGCGGCTCTGGCCGGGGGCCAGCTCCACCAGGGTTCCGGCCGCCTGGGCAGCGAGGAACCCTTCCGGACGCGACGTTCCCGGCAGGACAAACGACGCTGTCTTCTGGTCTGCGTTGTGCAGCAGCCAACGGGTGGCCACGGGAAAGTCACTGCTCGAAAAGCGGGTGCAGAACGTGGTGCCGTCGGTGCGTTCCATGCGGAACTCCAGGTCTTTACCGTATCGGTCCAGGTCCTCGGCGAAGTACACAATCTCAGGGTCGTACTCCTGCGGGGAGTCCAGCAGGTCCGTTGCCACGGTGCCGGCCTGGATGGCCTCGTTGAAGGCCGTCCAGCGCGGCGTGGGCGTCACATGGGCCGGCACGCTCTCCCGCAGCGCAAACGCGCCGTCGGGCAGTGACTGGGACATGCGGGCGCCGTCGGCGTAGGCGTAGTTCAGGTGGCACATGTACTGCAGCGGCATGGTGCGTGCCGCCGAAAGGTTGGTGACGGCCAGGTCGATGTCGAACATCGCCGCTCCGGCATGGAGGCGGACGTGCGGCACTGCCTCATAGTGGTGGCCGAAGCCCTTCACATACTCATAACGGCCCGAGACGGCCACGGAGCCGGCGTCGATTTCCAGCCAGGCCTCGTCGAAGTCGGCGCAGGCGAACTCGCCGTGCAGGGGATGGTCGTCCTCCGGCGAGGGGCAGCCGGCCGCCAGCAGTCCGGAGTGGAAACCGAAGCAGCCGTAGGTGTCCTCGATCAGCGTGCTCTTTTTCGGCTGACTGAAGGTGGACTCCATCCGCAGGCTCACGCCGTCGAACTCGGCATCCCAGATGATCTGTCCGAGGAACGGCAGCACCTCGACCTTGCCGCGCGAGTTGCGAACGGTCACTGACTCCACGCCGCTGGGGTACCGGTGGCCGGTCACGGTGAATTCCGCCGATTCGGCCAGGGTCACGGCCGCAGCCGAGAAGTGCTCCTTACGCAGGCTGATGCGATACATGCTCAACCCGCCCTTCTGCGGTTTCGGTCCGGCGGAGGTGCCGGAAGTGCAGAAGCACGACGACGAAGCAGAGGAGGGAGACCACGAAGGCCAGCTGCATGGAGCCGGTCAGGTCCGAAACCAGGCCCTGGAGCACCGGAATCACCGCACCGCCCACGATCGCCATGATGAGGACTGCGCCGCCCGTCTCGGTGTGGCGCTTGTCTTCGATCGAGTCCAGCGTGCGGCCGAAGATGGTGGCCCAGCAGGGGCCGAAGAGGCCGGAGACAAGCACTGCAGCCCAGACCGCGCTCATGTTCGGAACAAACATCACGTAGACAATGGCCAGGCTGCCCGCCGCGGAGAAGGCGACCAGCACGGTGTTCACGTTGAACCGGGCCATCAGGAAGTTGGCGATGACCTTGCCCACGAAGAAGGCGATGAAGGCGTAGACCATGTAGTTGGCTGCGGTGCGTTCATTGAGTGAGTCATCCAGGTCCAGCGCCAGCCGGATCGTGAAGGACCAGACCGCGGTCTGCATGCCCACGTACATGAACTGGGTAAAGATGCCGCGCAGGAAGGCCTTATTTCGGCGCAGGTAGGCGAGGGTTTCGCCGATCTTCGCGGTGGCTTCATGCGTCTTGTCGACCAGCGGCTTGCAGTGCGGGAACTTGGTCAGCGCCACGACAATGAAGACGACCACCAGGATCATGATGATGTACCGGTACGGCAGCAGGGTGCGCTGCAGCATTTCGGAGCTGAAGGCGGCCTTTTCGGCGGCCGTCATGGTAGCCATCTGGGCGTCCAGGGAGTCACCGTCGGTGAAGACCAGGTACTTGCCCAGCAGGATGCCCAGGACCGAGCCGATGGGATAGAAGGTCTGCGAGATGTTCAGGCGCAGCGTGGAGGTCTTCTTCGGGCCGAGCATGGTGGAGTAGGTGTTGCAGGCGGTCTCCAGGAAGCTCAGTCCGACGGCGATCGCGAACAGTGCCACCAGGAACATGCTGTAGGTGGCCATGTGCGAGGCCGGGAAGAACAGTGCGCAGCCGAGGATGTAGACGGCCAGGCCGATCATCACGCCGACCTTGTAGGAGAACCGCTTGATGATGCGGGAGGCCGGAATGGCGATGATGAAATAGCCCGCGTAGAAGGCGGACTGGACAAAGGCAGTGGCCATGTCGCTGAGCGTGAAGACGGACTTGAACTGCGTAATAAGGATGTCGTTCAGGCTGGCTGCCGCTCCCCACAGCGGGAAGCAGAGCGAAATCAGCAGGAACTGGAAGTACGGAATGCGGCTGAGGTATCCATCCGGCTGCTGCACGGCGGAGTTCTTGATCAGCATTACTGCGCGCTTCCGGCGAGGATCGCCGCTCCGGCCGAGGCACCGACACGGGAAGCACCGGCGTCGACCATGGCCGCGAGGTCTTCCGGGGTGCGGACGCCGCCGGAGGCCTTGACGCCCAGGTCCGGGCCGACGGTCTCGCGCATGATGCGCACCGCTTCCACGGTGGCGCCGTGCTTGGAGAATCCGGTGGAGGTCTTCACGAAGTCGGCGCCGGCTGCGACGGCCCGGCGGGAGGCCTCGGCCGTCTGCTCGGCGGTGAGCAGGCAGGTTTCCAGGATGACCTTGACCAGCACCGGGGATTCCGCGGCGGCCTCGACGACGGCGCGGATGTCCGCTTCGACGTCGTCCCAGGCTCCGGCCAGCGCCCAGCCCACGTTGATGACCATGTCCACTTCGTCGGCACCGTTCGCGATGGCGTCGGTGGTTTCGAAGGCCTTGACGGCAGTGGTGGAGGCGCCCAGGGGGAACCCGATGACGGTGCAGATGCCCACCGGGGTGCCCTCGGCGGCCCGGTGGGCCCGGCTGACCCAGGTCGGGTTGACGCACACCGTTTTGAACTGGTGGTCAACGGCTTCCTGGACAAGGGTGTCGATCTGCCCGGCTGTTGCCGTCGGGGCAAGCAGGGTGTGATCGATGAGCTGCGAAGTCTGGGACATGTGAGGTGAGCCTCCTCGTTGAGGGATTTTCCTCACTGTATGAGTGGGCTGGAACACATGTCAAATTCAGGTTTTACATATGTACCGCCAGCCGGGCGGGCTAGCTCGCCGCCCGCTGCCGGGTCAGGTGCAGGACCTTCCGGGCGGTGTCCTGGTCCACCACCAGATGGGTGGCGAATCCGGCCCGCAGTGCGGCCTCGATAGCCTGGACCTTCTCCTCTCCCCCGGCAACCAGGAGCCGGGTGTGGACACCGCGCAGGTCCTCGAGGGTGATGCCGACCGTGCGCTCGTCCAGCTGCGGCACGCAGGCGTTGCCGTCGTCGTCGAAAAAGCGCGAGCAGATGTCCCCCACGGCCCGGGCGGCGATGCCCGCCTTCTCCGTTTCGCTCAGGTAGCCGAGGTTGAACAGCATGGCGTCGGGGCGGATCGCCCCCACGGTGAAGACCGCGACGTCGGCCTCGCGGCCCATTTCGATGACCCGCCGGATGTGCTTCTCCCCCTCCACCAGGCGCTTCACCTCGAGGGACTCGAAGATCACCGGCAGCGGCAGGGTGCGGGCAAATGCGCCGAAGGCGTTGCAGAACAAGGTGATGGTCTCGAAGTCATTCGTGGCCCGGGTGGTGTAGGAGACTCCGCCCTTGAGCTGGATGATCTCCACCCCGCGCCGCTCCTGGTGGCTGAGGTTCTTCGCCACGGCGTACATGGTCTCGCCCCAGGTGACGCCCACCAGGTCGCCGTCGGTCACGTTTTCGGTGAGTACCGCCGCTCCGACCTTGCCCAGCTCACCGCTCAGGTTCGCGCCGTTCTCCGGCAGGACGGCCAGGCGGACCTCCTGCAGCCCGAAGGCGGCGCGCAGCTCGGCCGCCAGTGATGATTCCCGTTCCCGCGGATCGTGGATAGTGATGGTGACGTAGCCCCGGTCCTTGCCGTACTGGATGAGCTTGGAAACAGTGGGGCGCGACAGTCCCAGCCGCTGCGCCACCTCGCTCTGCGAAAGCCCCTCGTCGTAATAGAGCTTTATCGCGTCCAGCGATTGTTCGTCCCGCGCATCCATTGGTGCCCCCTCTTTGCTTCTCCCCATGAGCCGCACACAGGTGATTGTTCCATCCCCGGGACGCAAACGGGTCCGGCGGCTGCCGGTGCAGCTACTTCCGGTAGGTCAGCGGTTCAGTGATCCAGTCCAGGTCGTCCCACCGGTCCAGCCGCTGCAGGATGGTGAAAGTGGAGCGGAAAAACTCGCCCACGGCCTGTTGCGGATCCGGCGCGGCGAAGGCGTCCTCCAGGCTGAAAAGGAACTCGCTCTCCGGGGTGAGGAAATGGGCCTTTTCCGGCGCCAGCAGGGTCCCGTAACTGCCGATGCTGGCCAGGAACGGGTAGGGCAGGGCATAGAAGGACGGAACGGGGATCTTGGTGTCGCCGGGCCAGAAACCGAACTCGCACAACTTCTCATCGAAGGCGTTCCGGCCGATCATGTCCGAGCCCGAATACGGCGCCGGCTGGCCGCTGTAGACGATTCCGGACAGGTCCATCGTCCCGAACCAGAACGCCGGCATGTCGGTCTTGCCGCGCATAGGAGCCAGGAAGCCGGTCAGGGACCGGTGCGCAAAGTGCAGGTTGGCCAGGAACAGCTCCACCGCAGCCCGGTCATAGGAGTGGTGCTCCGTGTCCTGGTCAAAGGGGGTGGGATCGTGGAACTCCTGCGGCACCGGGTTGATCGGCGTCGGCGTCCCGATGTAGTCCAGCGCCCCCATCAGCTGTCCATGGAAATCTGCGACGCTCAGTCCGTCGCCTAGCGGGATGCGGGTCCTGTTCCCCAGGCTGTCCTGGACATCCACATGATGGTGGACCAGGTTGAAGTAGATCTCGAAATTGCGGTCCTGGGCCGGGATGATGCCCGTGCCAATCCCCTGGATGGTCAGATACATCCGGACGTGACCCCATTCGGGCCGTTTGTAGCCGCGCTCCACCTTTACCTTCCCAGCCATCTGCAGGAACAGGTGCAGGGTGTCGGCGGTGTCCTGCCAATCCGGATAATTCAGGAATCGCTTGTCCATGGATTTCGCCTCTCGATCGGCGGCGGGCCGGGTCCTCTCCAGTGTGTGGGCCGCCCGTAATACGGGTCAACGACGGCGGCGGGGCTGGCTAGACTGAAACCCCAAACCCCGGAGCTGCCACATGAATACCCCCGCCCCTGTCCCCTCCCGCACGGCCGTGATCGCCGACGTCGACACCGGCCTGGACGACGCCCTGGCCCTGGTGTTCCTGGCCCGCGATCCGCGGATCGATCTGCTGGCGGTGACCTGCGTGGCCGGCAACACCGGCGTGGACCAGGTGGTGCGCAATACCTTGGATGTGCTGCACGCGGCCGGGGCCGGCAGCGTTCCCGTGGCCCGCGGCGCGGAGCAGCCGCTGATCAACGAGTGGCGCGATGCCCATGCCTTCCACGGCGCCAACGGCCTCGGAGGCCTCGAGCTGCCGCGGAATCCGCACGCCCCCAGCCCGCTAGCCGCCGTCGAACTCATGCACCGGACCATTGAGGACGCGCCGGCCCCGGTGACCCTGCTGGCCCTGGGCCCGCTGACCAACGTGGCGCTGTTCCTGCGCGCCTATCCGCAGACTGCCCGGAAGCTGGAGCGGATCGTCTTCATGGGCGGCTCCGCCGGGATCGGCAACGCCACCTCGCACGCCGAATTCAACGCCTGGCACGATCCCGAGGCCCTGACGATCGTGATCCACAGCGGCATCCCCACCGTGATGTACGGGCTGGACGTCTTTGTCCAGGCGACCCTGACGCCGGAGCAGTACCTTCCGTTCGCGGAGATGAACGATGACGGCGCCCGCCTGGTCGGCGAGGTCCTCGCCGTCGGCGGCCGGCGCGGACGGGCGGATGCTGAAGGCGGCAGCGGAACCGGGCCGGACACCGCCGGCCTGGCGCCGGTGACGCTCGGGGACGCCGGTGCCGCCTGCCTGATCGCGGTTCCGGAAACGGTGCAGCTGGCGCGTTATCCGGTGCGGGTGGAACTGAACGGGCACAGCCGCGGGCAGACCCTGGTGGACCGCCGGCTGCAGCCGGGGGAAAGCGAGCACCACGGAGATGCGGGTCCGGTGCCAGTCATCGAGGTCGCCGTCGGGCTGGACCACCCGCTGATGGCCGCTACCTTCCTGCAGACAATCCAGCGGCAGGCCCCTCTCACGTAGCCGCCACTACGCCGGCCGGCGTAGTGGCGCAAACCACTGTCCGGCCCCCTTGTTCCCGACTAACGGCCGCCCCTAGGCTGAACGGGGCGCCTTGGGTGCACTGCCCCGATCCCCCACACTCGTTTCCGTTTCGCCTTTCCACGCCGTTATGCCTTTCCATCTGCAAGGAGCACCGTTGAGCAACCCCGCCAGGGCCCAGGGCAGCCGCCCCTCCTACCGTCCGGGGATCAAGTACATCCTGATGCTGGGTGCATTGGCGGCACTGCCGGCGGTCACCACCGACATGTACCTGCCCTCGCTGCCCACCGTCGCCTCGGATCTGGGGACCAGCCAGGCCGCCGCCCAGTTCACCATGTCAGGGACGCTGCTCGGCGCCGCCGTCGGCCAGCTGGTCATCGGCCCGTTCTCTGACCGGTTCGGGCGGCGCCTGCCCCTGTTGATCGGCATCAGCCTCCACATTGTCGTGTCCCTGCTGTGCGCCGTCGCGCCCGGCATCGGCACCCTGATCGGGCTGCGGGTACTGCAGGGTTTCTTTAATGCGGCCGCCGGCGTCGTTGCCATTGCCGTCATCCGTGACCGTTTCGTGGGGTCCGACGCGGCCCGGCTGCTGTCCCGCCTGATGCTGGTGATCGGGCTGGCCCCGCTGCTGGCTCCGACCATCGGCCAGGCCGTGGCCAGCATCTGGCAATGGCGGGCGGTCTTCGTGGCCCTGGCCTTGATCGGGCTGGTGCTGGTGCTCATTGTCTGGCGCTTCATGCCCGAGACGCTGCCGGTGGAGCGCCGCCGCACCTCCGGCGGTCCGAGCGCATTCCGCGGCTACCGGGTCCTGCTGAAGGACCGGCACTTCGTGGCGCTGGCCTTCATCCCCGGCCTGGGCATGGCCGTGATCATGAGCTACGTGGTGGGCTCCCCGTTTGTCTTCCAGGATGAGTACGGCCTGACCGCCGGACAGTACGCCCTGGTGTTCGCGATCAACGGTGCCGGCATGGTCATCTCGGCGCAGGCCAACGCGGCCCTGGTCCGGTTTGCCCCGCCCATGAACATCCTGCGCATCGCCGTCCCCGTCCTGCTGGGGCTGTCCCTGCTGCTGCCGGTGATCGTCCTGACCGGGTTTGGCGGTGTCTTCGGGCTGGCCGCCGGGCTGTGGCTGGTGCTGGGAATGCACGGTCTGATCGCAGCCAATGCCACGGTCATGGCGCTGGGGAATTACGGGCACATGGCCGGGTCCGCCGCGGCGCTGATCGGAGCCCTGCAGGTTGGGGTGGCCGGAGCGGTGAGCCCCCTGGTAGGCGTGTTCGGCGGGCAGGCGCTGGCCATGTCAGGTGTGATTATCGGCTGCTGCCTGCTGATGGCCGTGATCCTCGCGGTGGCCACCCCCGCGTACCGGCGGGGCCGAGGGGCGGCTCCGGAAAGTACCGGGGCCGCCGGGCCCGGGGTCCAGGCGCCGAAGGACGAGATCACGCCCTAACCCGGCGTCCATTGTCGGGCTGAGGCCGTTTGCGCGGCGTGAGTGTCGGGATCACGCCCCACCGCGGCATCCACTGTCGGGATCACGCCGTTTTCGTGCTGCCATTCGGGCATGAGCTCCACAGTCGGCGAAGGGGTCGGGCACGAGCTCCACAGTCGGCGAAGGCGCCGCACCCCGGGCCGGACCGCTGACCACAACCCGCTGAGGATCCTGGCCCTCACCCGCCCCGCCCCAGGTCCCTACCCCACAGCGGCCAGCGGGCGGACCGCATCCGGAGCAGGTCCGGTGCTCTGCCGCACCACCAGGGAGGTGGCCAGGTCCAGCCGGAGGTTGTTCGGCTCCTCACCCTCGCGCAGCATCAGCACCATCCGCGCCGCCTCCTCAGCCATTTCAATCAGCGGCTGATGCACCGTGGTCAGGGCCGGACTGGACCAGCGGGCCACCTGCAGATCGTCGTACCCGACAATCGATAGGTCCCCGGGCACCGAGATCCCGAGCTGGCGAGCAGCATCCAGGACCCCAAGTGCCTGAATGTCGCTGCCGGCGAAAATGGCAGTGGGACGGTTCGGCTGGCGGAGCAGTTCCAGGGCGTTGTCCCGGCCGCCGTCGACGTGGAAGTTGCCGTAGCGGATCAGCTGGCGGTCGAAGGGCAGCCCGGCAGCATTCAGCGCCGTACGGTAACCGTCAATCCGCGCCAAAGAACACATCACGTCCGCCGGACCGGTGATGGCGGCAATGCGGGTGTGCCCCAGATCGATGAGGTGCCGGGTGGCCATCATTCCGCCGGCCCAGTTGGCCGACCCGACCGAGGGCACATCCGGAGCCGGATCGCCGGCCGGATCGATGATCGCAAAGGGAATGGACCGGGACTCCAGCTGCCGCCGGCAGTCCTGCGGCAGGTCGGCGAAGACCAGCACGACGCCGGCGGGCTGGCGGGCGATCACGCCCTCCACCCATTCGGGGCCTGGCGCATGCCGGGTGCCGCTTTCGGTAAGCACCACGCTGAGCCCGTTTTCGCTGGCCACGTTTTCCACGCCCCGGATGATTTCCAGCGCCCAGGCACTCTCCAACTCGTGGAACACCAGCTCCAGCAGCCGGGACTTCGGCGTGCGGGTGCCGCGCCGCTGATAGCCGTGCTCATCCAGCAGGACCTCAACTTTCGCGCGGGTGGTGCGGGAAACGTCGGTCCTGCCGTTCAGGACTTTCGAAATCGTCGACAGTGAAACGCCGGCTTCCGCAGCCAGTTCCGCAAGAGTTACGCGGGCGGAAGGGGTGGGTGCGGACATGCATGCTCCTCGATGCTCGATAAAGATCCCGGCAAGATTCTGCCAAATAAGTGTTGCAGATCACAGACCAGTCAACCTAAGCTATCGGCATCCGCTATCTTTCGGCAACTGTTACGAAACTTTCGGAGCAGCCGTTCACGAGGAGCAGTTCAATGAAGAACACCCACAGCTGGTTCCGCCCGGCCGCCGCTGCCACCAGCGCGCTGGCTCTGGGCCTGTCCCTGGCCGCCTGTTCCGGCGGCGGTTCCGAGGCGTCGTCCAACCGCCCCGAGAATGAAGTGCATGTCCTGGTGTACGGCGACGCCGGCAACACCGTCGAACAGGCCATGGTCGACAGCTTCAACGAAACCTCCGACGTGAAGGTTGTCCTGGACACCATCCCCGGAGCCGAATACCAGCAGAAACTGCAGACCATCATCGACACCGATTCGGCGCCGGACGTCTTCTTCAACTGGGGCGGCGGCTCCATCACCGACTTTGTCGACGCGGGCCTGCTGATGCCGCTGAACGACTTCATGGAGGAGGATCCCCAGCTCAAGGACGGATTCCTGCCCACGGTGCTGGAGGCCGCCACCGTCGACGGCGAGATGTACGGAATTCCGATGCGCGGCACGCAGCCGGTGATGCTCTTTTCCAACAAGGACGTCCTGGCCTCCGCCGGCATCACGGAGCCTCCGGCCACCTGGGACGAGCTGCTGGCGGACGTCGAGCAGCTCAAGGCAGCCGGCGTCACCCCCATTGCCCTTGGCGGCGCAGACGAATGGCCCACCCAGATGTGGTTCTCCTATGTCTATGACCGCGTCGCCGGTCCCGAACTCTTCGAAACGGCCCTGAACGGCGATCCCAGCGTCTGGGAATCCGAAGAAAGCCGTGAAGCACTGGGCATGCTCCGGGAGCTTGTGGACACCGGCGCCTTCGGCAACAACTACCAGTCGGTGAAATTCACCGACGGCGGTTCGGCCTCCCTGCTCTCCAGCGGCCAGGCCGGCTTTGAGCTGATGGGCTCCTGGGCCTACTCCACCCACCGCGACGCCGCCCCCGAGTTCGCCGCCAATTCCCTGGGCTTCAGCGAATTCCCCGCTGTCGAGGGTGGTAAGGGCGCCCCGGAGAACGTGGTCGGCAACACCAACAACTACTACTCCGTGCTGGCGGACACCCGCTACCCGGACACCGTGCGCGACTTCCTGAAGCTGATGTACTCGGACGAATTCGTGCAGGAACAGGTGGCCATCGGCAACCTGCCCACCACCACCAACACCGAGCAGTTCCTGGACCAGGCCACCAATCCGGAGTACGCCCGCTTCCAGTTCGACCTGGTGCAGTCCGCTCCGAACTTCCAGCTCTCCTGGGACCAGGAGTACACGCCCTCGGCCACCCCGACCATCCACGGCGCCGTCGCTGACTTCTTCAGCGGCCGCATCGACGAGGACGGCTTCATCGCGGCGATGCAGGGACTCTAGGAACGTTTACGATGACAACGCTGATTCCACCCCGTTCCACCGCGCCGGAGGGTTCCCCCGCGACCCCTCCGGCCCGGGGCGGTCGGGACCGCAAGACCCGCCCGGGCGTGCTCTGGACCCTGCCGGCCACGGTGTTCTTCCTGCTCTTCGCCGTGGTGCCGCTGGTCGCCGTCGTCGTGCTTTCCTTCAGTTCCTGGCGCGGCCTGGGCGATCCCAAGTTCGTGGGGCTGGAGAACTGGCAGGAACTGGCCGGCGACTCGGTGATGATCCAAAGCCTGTGGCTGAGCCTGCTGTTCATTGTGCTCGGCGTCCTCACCCAGACCCCCATCAGCATCCTGCTTGGTGTCTGGGCGGCGGGCGAGCAGCGCAGCCGGGCCGTGCTCTCCGCCATCTACTTTGTGCCGCTGCTGCTGTCCTCGGCCGCGATTTCGGTGCTCTGGCGGGCACTGCTGGATCCCAACTTCGGGATTCCGGGGCAGTTGCGCTGGCTGTTCGGCGACGGGAACCTGTTTGGCCACCAGGCGAGCGCCATCGGCGTCATCATCTTCGTGGGGATGTGGCAGTTCACGCCGTTCCACACCCTGATCTACCAGGGCGCTGCCCGGTCCGTGCCGCCGGTGCTCTACCAGGCGGCCGAGGTGGACGGCGCGGGCAGGGTCCGGCAGTTCTTCAGCATCACCTTGCCGCAGATGCGCAACAGCATCATCACCTCGGTGATCCTGATGGTGGTGGGCGGGCTGACCACCTTCGAAACCGTGCTGATCCTGACCAATGGCGGGCCCGGCACGGAAACCACCATCACCGCCTTCTACATGTACGAGCAGGCGTTCCGCCGCTTCGACTTCGGCGTCGGAGCAGCCGTCGCCTTGGTCCTGGTGGTGGTGGCCACCACCATCTCCCTGATCATGGTGAAGGTCTCCGGCTACGACAAAATGCGCAGCACCATGGAGGGACTCTAGATGCGTACCCGGCCCAACTACATCGCCGGGGCTGCCGCTGCCGTGTGGCTGGTCATCGTGGCCCTGCCGCTGTACGTGATGATCGCGGCCAGCGTCCAGACCCGCGCGGACTTCAGCGCCAACGGCCCGCTCTCGCTGCCCACCAGCCTGACCTTCGACAATTACCTGGAGGTGTTCCGCAGCGGCTTCGGCGGCTACTTCCTGAACACCTTCATCGTCACCGGCGGCGTGGTGGCCATTGTGCTGCTGGTGGTTCCGCCGCTGTCCTATGCCATTGTGCGCAGCCAGGGCCGGGCCACCACGCTGATCTTCCGGTTCTTCCTGCTCGGCCTGGCCATTCCGGTCCAGGCCGTGATCGTGCCGATGTTCTACCTGATCAACACCGCCGGGCTCTATGACACCCTGCTGGGGATCATCCTGCCCACGGCGGCTTTTGCCCTGCCCATCTGCACCCTGATCCTGACCGGCACCATGCGCGACATCACCCCCGAACTGTACGAAGCCATGTCGGTGGACGGTGCCAGTCCGGCCCGCACCTTCCTGCGCCTGGTGCTGCCGCTGTCCAAGGGCGGGCTCTCCACGATTGCCGTGTTTGCCGCCCTGCAGGGCTGGAACGGATTCCTGCTGCCGCTGATCCTGACCCAGTCCGAATCCACCCGGGTGATCACCCTGGGCCTGTTCAACTTCCAAACCCAGTACGGCGTGAACGTGCCGGGGATCCTGGCCGCCGTCACGGTCTCCATGATTCCCGTCCTGCTGGTGTACCTCTTTGCGCGCCGCGCACTTGTCCAAGGCCTCATGGGGGTCGGAGGAAAGTAATGACCGATGCAATCACCGAACACGCCAGCTGGCGGAACGCCGCCCTGCCCGCCACCGAGCGTGCCGACGCCCTGATCGCCCAAATGACGCTGCGGGAAAAGACCGCGCAGCTCTTCGGCATCTGGGTAGGCGCCTCCGCCGAGGGCGGCGAGGTGGCACCGTACCAGCACGATATGACCGCAGTGGTGGACCTGGACGAGATCCTGCCGCACGGGCTGGGCCAGCTCACCCGGCCCTTCGGCACCCTGCCGGTGGATGCCGGCACCGGCGCGCTGTCCCTGATGCGCAGCCAGCAGCGCATCGCCGCCTCCAACCGGTTCGGCATTCCGGCCCTGGCGCACGAGGAATGCCTGGCCGGTTTTGCCGCCTGGGGCGCCACCGCCTATCCGGTCCCGCTGGCCTGGGGCGCCACCTTCAACCCGGACCTCATCCGGACCATGGCCGCCGCCATCGGAGCGGACATGCGCTCGGTGGGCATCCATCAGGGTTTGGCCCCTGTGCTGGATGTGGTGCGCGACGCGCGGTGGGGCCGGGTCGAGGAGACCATCGGCGAGGATCCCTACCTGGTGGGCACCATCGGCACCGCCTACATCCAAGGCCTGGAGGGGGCCGGCATCGTGGCGACGCTGAAGCATTTCGCCGGCTATTCCGCCTCCCGGGCCGGCCGAAACCTGGCGCCGGTGTCCATCGGCCCGCGGGAATTCGCCGACGTCGTCCTCGCCCCGTTCGAAATGGCGGTCCGGGAATCGGGGGTCCGTTCGGTCATGCATGCCTACACCGATACCGACGGCATCCCCTCGGCCGCTGACGCGGAGCTGCTGACCGGGCTGCTGCGTGAGACCTGGGGGTTCACCGGGACAGTGGTGGCCGACTACTTCGGCATCGCCTTCCTCAAGGAACTGCACCGGATCGCCGGCACGCTCGGGGAGGCCGGCAGCGCCGCCCTGAGCGCCGGCGTTGACGTGGAGCTGCCCACCGTCAACGCCTTCGGCGGGCATCTGCTCCGGGAGGTGGAATCCGGCCGGCTGGATATCGCCGTGATCGACCGCGCCCTGCGCCGGGTCCTGATCCAGAAGATCGGCCTCGGGCTGCTGGATCCGGACTGGAGCCCGGTGCCTGCCGCGCTGGCGGGCACACTGAACGACGACGACGGCGGCGACGGCGGCGTCACGGCCGTGGCCGATGCGGTGCGCGGCAGCATCACCCTGGACCCGCCCGAGAACCGTCGGCTGGCGGCGGAGGTCGCCGAGCAGTCCATCATCCTGACCGCCAACAACGGCATCCTGCCGCTGGCCGCACCGCAGCGGATCGCGCTGATCGGCCCCAATGCGGACAATCCAATGGCGTTCCTGGGCTGTTATTCCTTTCCAGCCCATGTGGGCAGCCAGCATCCCGGCACCCCGACCGGCATCGACCTGCCCACCGTCGCGGAGTCGGTGCGCACCGAGTTCCCGCAGAGCACCGTGACCGTGGTGCAGGGCTGCAGCATCGACGGCACGGACACCGGCGGCTTCGACGAGGCGCGCGCTGCCGCGGCGGCGGCCGACGTCGTCATCGCCGTCCTGGGCGACCGCGCCGGCCTCTTTGGCCGCGGCACCAGCGGCGAAGGCTGCGACGTGGAATCCCTGGTCCTGCCAGGCGTGCAGCAGCAGCTCCTGGATGCGCTGCTGGACACCGGCACCCCGGTGGTCCTGACCCTGCTCACCGGCCGGCCCTACGCCCTGGGCGGCGCGCCCGGGCGCGCTGCCGCCGTCGTGCATTCCTTCTTTCCCGGCGAGGAAGGCGGCCCGGCCCTCGCCGGGGTCCTCAGCGGCCGGATCAATCCCAGCGGCCGGCTGCCGGTCAGTGTGCCGGCGTCGCCGGGTGCTCAGCCGGCCACCTACCTGAGTGCACCGCTGGGCCGGATGACCGAGGTGTCCAGCATCGACCCGACCCCTGCCTATGCCTTTGGCCACGGCCTGGGGTACACGAGCTTCGAGTTCTCCGACCTGGTCCTGGACGGGCCGGCGAAGGTTCCGGTGGACGGGGAAACCGGCATCAGCCTCACCGTGACCAATACGGGAGGGCGCGACGGCGCGGAGATTGTCCAGCTGTACCTGCACGATCCGGTGGCTTCGGTGGTGCGTCCGGTGCAGCGGCTCATCGGCTACGCCCGGGTGCCGCTGGCAGCCGGCGCATCGGCCCGGGTTTCCGTCACCGTCCCGGCCGACATCGCTTCCTTCACCGGCGCCCGCGGGAACCGGATCGTGGAGCCGGGGATGCTGGAGCTGCAGATCGGATGCTCCAGCACCGATATCCGGCTGCGCCGGGAGGTGGAACTGACGGGCAGCACCCGGACGGTGGACCACACCCGGCGGCTGCACTGTGATTTCCACGTGCGCGACCTTCAGGTGCGCGAGGTCCCGGTGCGCGGCTTTCAGGTCGGAAAGATCACCGGCACCGGCTAGGCTTCCAGCATGTACACCGACCTCCCCGCCGACCAGCTGACCGCCTACCGGGGCAGCACCACCGCGCCGCAGGACCTGGACCGCTTCTGGTCCGAGACCCTGGAGGAAGCCCGCCGGCATCCGCTGGCCGTTGACGTCACCCCGTATCCCAGCGGGCTGCGGACGGTGGAGCTCTACGATGTGGTGTTCCCGGGCTTCGGCGGCGACCCCATCCGCGCCTGGCTGCGGCTGCCGGCCCGGAGTACCCGCGCCGACCCCGACAGCCCGCTGCCCGGCGTCGTGCAGTACGTGGGGTACGGCGGCGGGCGCGGCGACGCACACGAGAACCTGTTCTGGGCCTCGGCCGGGTACGCGCACCTGCAGATGGATACCCGTGGCCAGGGTGCCAGCTGGAGCAAGGGCGAAACGCCCGACGCCGCCGGCAGCGGCGGTCCGCAGGTTCCGGGCATGATGACCCGCGGCGTGCTGGATCCGCAGACCTACTATTACCGGCGGCTCATCACCGACGCCGTCCGCGCGGTGGACGCCATGCGGGGCCTGGCCACCGTTGATCCCGCCCGGGTGGCCGTGCTGGGCATGAGCCAGGGCGGGGGGCTTGCCCTGGCAGCAGCTGCGCTGTGCCCGGAGGTGGCCGCCGCCGTCGCCTTCGTTCCCTTCCTTTCGGACTTCCCCCGCGCGGTGACCGTCACCGATGCCTACCCGTACCGGGAGATCGCGGACTATCTGACCATCCAGCGCGGGCAGGCCGAAACGGTGATGGCCACCCTGGCCTACTTCGACACCGTGAACCTGGTGCCGCAGGCCACCGCCCCGGCACTGTTTTCGGTGGGCCTGATGGATCTCACCACTCCCCCGTCCACGGTCTACGCGGCGTACAACAACTATGGCGGGCCCAAGGAGCTGACGGTGTGGCCGTTCAACGGGCACGAGGCCGGAGCCATCGAGGACGAACTCGCCGCCCTGGCCTTCCTGCAGAGGCAGCTGGCGGGCTAGGCCGGGTTGTCGGCGGTGAACAGCTCGCAGTCGGTGTTGTAGTACCGGTCCGTGCTGCCCCGGTGCTGCATGCCGATTCTCGTGCAGACCCGCATCGACGCGGTATTGGCAGGGTTGGTGACCGCCACGACCTGCGCCAGCCCCGCATCGAACGCATGCGCCAGCACGACGGCGCCCGCTTCCGACGCGTAGCCCCTGCCCCAGCTGTCGGGATGGAAGTGCCAGCCGATTTCGGTGTCCCCGGACGGTGCACGTTGCGGGCCCGACGCCGGGATGGACTTGAGCAGCAGCGTCCCGGCCAGGTTCGCGCCCTTCTTGTCCTGCACGGCCCAGATGCCGCAGGTCCCGTCATCCACGCGGGCCCAGGCCTCAATGAGGGCGAGTGCCTCGGACCGGTCCTGCATCAGCTTCGGGGTGGTCCCGATGTAGCGCTGGACCTCCAGGCGGGAGTACAGGTCAAGGACGAAGCCGGCGTCCTCGGAGGTGTACGGGCGCAGGAGTAGGCGGGGCGTCTCCAGGGTTTGCATCTGGGCAGTCTACTGCTGCAGCCCGGCCTGCACAGCGCCGATCCGGAAGGCCAGCCGGTGCTCCTGCCCCGGTGCCAGCACCACCAGGTCCGCCCCGGAATTGAAGGCATCCGGCGGGCAGGTCATGGGCTCCACCGCCACGCCCAGCCGGCCCATTTTCTCGCCGGTGTAGACCTGCAGCCAGCGTGCGTCCCTGCCCTGGGCGGACAGCAGCGAGCCGAAGCCGGTCTCCGGATCGGTGAGTGTCACCTGCCACGCGCCGTCGGGCAGGCCGGTGAAGGCGTGGTCGGCGGCGCGGGCACCGACCGGTTCCGGGCCCCGGAAGGACAGTGCCGTGCCGGCGGTGTCCCGCAGTTCGGCCAGGTCCAGCGGCCGGCCGGGCTGCTCCGGGCCGCCGAGCACCCGGGCGGCGGGAACATCCAGCACGCAGCGGTCCACCGGGGCGCGGTCGGCGGTCAGGTAGGGATGGGCCGAGACACCGTACGGTGCCGGTTCGGTGCCGGCGTTCCGGGCCGAGAGTTCCACGCCCAGGCCCGTCCCGGCGTCGAGCGTGTAGACCGCCTCGAGCTCGAGTTGGAAGGGATACCCGGGCTGGCCCATCAGCCGGTGTGCTAGCACCACGTGGGTGTCCGAGGCCTCGGCCACCTCCCAGGCCTCCCAGCAGACCAGCCCGTGCAGGGCCATTGCGGTGTCCGGCTCGTTGACCGGCACCTGGTACTCGGTGCCCGCAAAGCTGTAGCGGCCGCCGGTGATCCGGTTCGGCCAGGGCATCAGCACCTTGCCGGAGAAGGCGTGCGGAATGGTATCCGGCGCCAGCGGCAGCACCAGGTCCTTCCCGTTCCGGGTGAGGGCGGCGAGTGCGGCGCCGACCGGGAAAACCGTGGCCCGGTAGTCCCCCGCAGCCAGCTCGACGGGTCGGCCGTTCGGGCCGAAGGTCACTGTCATGGGTCGGCCTTACCGGAGCGCCGGCAGCGTCGGATTCCCGGCGGCCTGCCGGTAACGTGCCAGCACCGACGGTGCCGGAGCGGCGGAGACCACCGCCGACGCGCCGTCGTGCCAGGCCGGCCATTCCCCGGTGAGGACGGCGGCGGCCTGCCGGGCGGCGCCGTCGGCCACGTATTCCCCAGGCTGCGGCACGGTCACCGGCAGCCCGAACACCGAGGACACGGCCTGCTGCAGCGCTTCGGACCGGGCCGCTCCGCCCACCAGGATCACCCGCCGCGCCTCAATGCCCAGCGCGGTAACGGCGGCCAGACCATCGGCCAGCGAACAGGCCACGCCCTCCATGGCGGCGCGGGCAAGGTTCGACGGCGTGTAGTTGGCCAGCGTGATCCCGTGCAGCGAGCCGGTGGCCTCGGGCAGGTTCGGTGTCCGCTCGCCCTCGAAGTACGGGACCAGGATCAGTCCCCCGGCACCGGCCGGTGCGCCCAGCGCCAGCCGGGTCAGCCCGGGCAGGTCCACGCCGAGCAGTGCTGCGGTGGCATCGAGCACGCGGGCGGCGTTCAGGGTGGCGGTCAGGGGCAGGAAGTGGCCGGTGGCATCGGCAAAACCTGCCACCAGGCCGCTGGCGTCGGCGGTCCGGTCCGCGGTGACGGCAAAAACGGTGCCGGAGGTGCCCACGGAGACGACGACGTCGCCCACCCCGGCGGCCACACCGAGTGCCGCGGCGGCATTGTCCCCGGCGCCGGGACCGATGAGGGCACCGGCCGGAGTGCGTCCGCCGGCCTCCAGCGGTCCCAGCACGCGGGGCAGCACCGGCACGTGGCCCAGGGTCTGTTCCAGCACTTCGGGCAGGTAGCGGCCGGTGGCCGGAGACCAGTAGCCGGTGCCGGAGGCATCCGACCGGTCCGTGGCCAGGGCCGCCAGGCCCTCGGCTCCGCTGCCCGGGCCGTGGCCGGCCAGCCGCCAGCTGAGCCAGTCGTGCGGCAGGCAGACCGCGGCGGTGCGGGCTGCGTTGTCCGGTTCGTTCTCGGCCAGCCAGCGCAGTTTCGCGGCGGTGATCGAGGCCACCGGAACCGTTCCGGTCGTGTCCGCCCAGTACCGGGCGCCGTCGGGCCCCGCCTCGGACACCAGATTGTCGGCGGCGGCCGCCGAGCGGGTGTCGTTCCACAGCAAGGCCGGCCGGACCACGGCACCGGTCTCATCCAGGCAGACCATGCCGTGCTGCTGCCCGCCCACCGAGACCGCTTCGACGTCGTCCAGTCCCCCGGCCGCCGCGGCCGCCTCCTGCAGGGCGGCCCACCAGGCCTGGGGATCCACCTCGGTGCCATCCGGATGGCGTGCACTGCCTTCGCGGACCAGGGCACCGGTGGCGGCATCCCGGATCACCACCTTGCAGGATTGGGTGGAGGTGTCCACACCGGCGACCAGGGCCATGACTAGCGCGCGCCCATCAGATGCTCGAGGGCCAGCTGGTTCAGCCGGACAAAGCCGAAGCCGCGCTCGCCGGCCTTGTCCGCGTCGAAGTCCTCGAAGGAAGCGGTGTCGGCGAGGAAGTCGGCGGTGGTTTCCCCGGCGTTCAGGGTGGTCTGGCCCAGTTCGAAGATGCCGGACACGGCCAGGGCCTCCTGGACCTCGGGGTCGGCGCGGAAGGCCTGCGCGCGTTCCTTGAGCAGCAGGTACATGGACATGTTGGCAGCAGCCGAGGCCCACACGCCGTCGTACCCTTCGGTGCGGGAGGGCTTGTAGTCGAAGTGCCGCGGACCGTCGTAGGTGGGCCCGCCGTTGGGGAACCCGTTTTCGAGCAGGTCAACGGTGAAGAAGGCGCTGGTGAGGTCGCCGTGGCCGAAGACCAGGTCCTGGTCGTACTTGATGGACTTCTGGCCGTTGAGGTCGATGTGGAAGAGCTTGCCGGCCCACAAAGCCTGCGCAATGCCGTGCGTGAAGTTCAGGCCCGCCATCTGCTCGTGCCCGGTCTCCGGATTCAGGCCCACGATGTCGCCGTGCTCCAGCTGGCCGATGAAGGCGAGCGCGTGGCCGATGGTGGGCAGGAAAATGTCGCCGCGGGGTTCGTTCGGCTTGGGCTCCAGCGCGATGCGCAGGTTGTAGCCCTGCTCCTTGATGTAGCCGGCAGCGGTGTCGATGCCTTCCTTCATCCGGTCAAAGGCGGCGGCGAAGTCCTTGGACCCGTCGTATTCGGCACCTTCCCGGCCGCCCCACATGACGAAGGTTTCCGCCCCCATCTCCGCGGCGAGGTCCAGGTTGGCCAGGACCTTCCGCAGCGCGAAGCGGCGGACCGAGCGGTCGTTGGAGGTGAAGCCGCCGTCCTTGAACACCGGATGGCTGAACAGGTTGGTGGTCACCATGGGGACCTTGAGCCCGGTTTCGGCCAGCGCGGTGGTGAAGTTCTTCAGGATCTGTCCGCGCTCGGAGGCCGTGGCGTCAAAGGGGACCAGGTCGTTGTCGTGGAAGGTGACGCCGTAGGCGCCCAGTTCGGCGAGTTTATGCACGGCCTCGATCGGGTCCAGTGCGGAGCGGGTGGGGACCCCAAAGGGATCGTTGCCGGTCCAGCCCACGGTCCAGAGGCCGAAAGTAAAACGGTCGGAAGCGGATGGCGTCGTTGTCACAGTGCACTCCAATAGCCGGTATTAGTTGGAGTCAACAACATATTGGCGGAAATAACCGCTGTCAATGGGTGCAGCGAGTTACGCTGGACGCCACGGCCCCTGTCCCGCGGCGCCCCGCGGGAGTTGTCCCGGCCCCCATTCCTGAGCAGAAACGGCAGCACAATGAGCACCTCCCCCGGTACCGCCCAAGGGCCCTCGCCCCAGGGAACCGAGCGTGTCCGCGGGCAGAACCTCTCCCGGATCCTCACCCTGCTGCACCGCCAGGGCCCCCTCTCCCGGGCGGAGCTGACCCGGCTGTGCGGCTTCAACCGTTCCACGGTGGGTGCCCTCGTGTCCGAACTGGCGCAGCTCGGGCTCGCCTATGAGACCGAACCGGCCGCCGCCCGCCGCGTCGGCCGGCCCAGCCCGCTGGTCCATGCCAACGAGAACGTTGCTGCCATCGCCGTCCACCCCGACGTCGATGCCGTCACCGTGGGGCTGGTGGGCCTGGGCGGAAAGGTCCACCGCCGCATCCGGTACGACGCCGGATCGCTGCCAACCGTGGCCGACACCGTCAGCATCAGCCGGTCCGTGGTGGAGGGGATGTCATCCGAGCTGGCCGCGATGACGCTGATCGCCGGTATTGGCGCGGCGGTGCCCGCGCTGGTGAACAGCAATGACGGCACCGTTTTGCTGGCACCGCACCTGAACTGGTCCGATGAGCCGCTGGCCGCCGAACTCTCCGCCGGGCTGGGGCTTCCGGCGCGCGCAGCGAATGACGCAAACCTGGGGTCCCTGGCCGAGAGCCTCTTCGGCGCCGCCGTGGGCGAGTCCGACGTCGTCTACTTGAACGGCAGCGCCAGCGGCATCGGCGGCGGCGCCTTGGTGGGAGGTGTGCCGCTGCGCGGAGCCACCGGGTATGCCGGGGAACTGGGCCATACCGTGGTCAACGACGCCGGAAGCCTGTGCCACTGCGGCCGCCGCGGCTGTCTCGAAACGGAGGTCAGCCTTAGCCGGCTGCTGGCCATCCTGGGGCTGGAGCATGCCGACCAGGACCAGCTGGAAGCGTCCATGGCCGGGAACTCCTCCCCCGAACTGGTCGCTGAGTCGCACCGGCAGCTGGACCTGCTGGCCGCTGCGCTGACCGATTTTGTGAACATTTTCAATCCGGGCGTGATCGTGCTTGGCGGTTTCCTGGGCGTGCTGCACTCGTTTGTCCCGGGCCGCTTGGAGGCGGCAGTGGCCGACGGCGCGATCGGCGGGTTGGGCGCGGAGGTCCGGATCCGGCGCGCGGCCCTCGGTTCGGAACTGCTGCTGGTCGGGGCGGCCGAGCTGGTGTTCGCCGGGCTGCTGGCCGATCCGTCATCCGCGGGCGCCCTGCCCGCCGGGGTTCAGGCCTGGTTGCCGGCGTCAGCCGGCGAGGTGCTGCCAGCGTCAGCCGGCGAGGCCGTCGAGGTGCCGGCGTCAGCCCGCGGACACCGGACCGACTGAGCGCACCAGCCGCTCCGGCCGGAACGGCGCCAGCATCGGATGCCGCCGGCCGGTCAGGATCTCCCCGGCCAGCAGTTCCCCCGCGATCAGCCCCAGCGTTGCCCCGGAATGGGTGAAAGCGGTGTAGCAGCCGGGCACGGCCTCGAGTTCGCCGAGCACCGGCAGGCCGTCGCCGGGGATGGGCTTGAGTCCGATCCGCCAGCTCTGCGGCACCAGCCGGGGGTGGCCGGCCAGCAGCGCCGAGGCCTCGTCCGCCAGGTCCTGCGCGACCTGCGGGTCCACCGCCCACCCGCCGTCCTCTGCCTGGACAATCTGGTCCAGGTACCAGGTGTGGTCCATCACCAGCCGCGACCCGGGGTGCGGCCGCACCGAGACCCGCGGGGTGTTCAGCACCGCCCTCAGGCCGTGGGCCCGGGGTTCGGTGACCACCAGCATGGCCAGCTCCGAGCGGTCCGGCAGCTCCAGCCCCAGCCCGCTGAGGATTCCCGGCGTGCCCGCCCCGGCCGCGACGACGACGGCGTCCGCCGGATAGAGCTGCCCGTCCTCGGTCCGGAGCCCGACGGCGGTGCCTGCGTTAGTCACCACCGAGGTCCGTCCCGCTGCGGTTACCAGGGTTCCGCCGCCAAGGGCGAAGTCGTGCAGCAGGTGCCGGATCAGGTGCGGCAGGCTCACCCAGCCTTCACCTGGGTTGAACAGGACGGTGGACGGCAGCGCCGCGGGATCCAGTCCGGGCAGCAGCCGGGTCAGGTCGGCGGCGGATACCAGGTGCGCCTCGTACGCCCGGTCCCATTGGGTCTCGTACCGCTCGGCGAGCGCCAGCACGGTGGTGCCCGGGGCGCCGGTGCCGTCGTCGTCGGTTGCGCCCGGAACGCTGACGATCCCCGAAACGCCGGCGCCGTCGTCGTCCTCCCAGTACACGCCGCCGTCGAACTTCAGCCAGTCGATGCCGGGCTGCCCAGCCAGCAGGGTGCGGTAGCGGTCCATGCCGGCCAGGCGCAGGTGGTGGTAGCCCAGCGGATAGCTGCCGCCGGAGTTCAGCCAGGACAGCGACCGGCCCGACGCCCCGCTGGCCGGATGCCCCTCCGTGACCAGGGTGACGCGGGCGCCTCCGCGCAGCAGTGCCACTGCGGTGGAGACCCCCAATATCCCCGCACCCTGGACCGCCACGTCCGGTCCGGACCCTTCGCCGGGAGTGGTCACCGGAAGCCTCCGCCCGGCGGAATCAGCATGCCGCGGCCGGTGAGTTTGCCGGCGTCGAGGTCGTGCATGGCCTGGACGGCGTCGTCGAGGTCGTAGGCGGTGGTGTGCAGGCGGATCCGGCCTTCGGCGGTGAGCGTCATCAGTTCGGCCAGGTCCTGGTACGTGCCCACCAGGTTCCCGACCACGGAAATTTCGCGGGAGATCAGCTCGAGGGTGGGGACCTGCACGGTGCCGCCGTAGCCGATCGCGTAGTAACTGCCCCTGTTGCGCAGCATCTGGATGCCCTGCGCTTCGGTCCCGTGCTCGCCCACGAAGTCGAACACCACGTGCGCTCCCCCGCCGGTGGCCTCCAGCACCGCGGCGGTGTCCGGACTGCGGAGCACGGTGTCGGCGCCCAGTCCGGCGGCCAGTTCCAGCGCGGCCTCGGAGGTGTCGGTCACGGTAATGGTCGCGGCGGTCAGGGCCTTCAGCGATTGCACGCCGATGTGGCCGAGGCCGCCGGCGCCGATCACCACGGCCTGGGTTCCCGGGGTCAGCAGCGGTACGGCCTTGCGGACCGCGTGGTAGGCGGTCAGGCCGGCGTCTGCGAGCGCGGCGATGTCCGCCGGCTGCAGGCTCGGATCCAGCTTGACGACGGCGCGGGCGTTGGTCTTGAGCTGTTCGGCCATGCCGCCATCGGTGTTCAGGCCTGGGAACAGCGAGTTCTCGCAGTGCGAATCCTCTCCGGCACGGCACGGCGGGCAGAGACCGCAGGTAACGAGCGGGTGCATGATCACGGTGTCGCCCGGCACCACGTTTTCGACGGCGGAGCCGACCTCTCGCACCCAGCCGGCGTTCTCATGGCCGAGGATGTACGGCAGCTGCGGATGTTGGATGGCATCCCACTGGCCCTCGATGATGTGCAGGTCGGTGCGGCACAGCCCGGCGGCGCCCACGTCCACAATCACATCCCAGGGTCCGGTAATTTCCGGTTCCGGCACCTCGTCGATCTTTGGGTCCTCGCCGTACCGGTGTACACGGACTGCTTTCACGCCGCACTTCCCTTCGGTAGAAAGCCGCCGGCTGCCAGGTTTCGTTCCCGCGGTCTGGCCGGGATTCTGAGTTGCGGCCGGGCTCCCCAGTCTGGGGTGGGAGCAGGAACGGGTCAACGGGTAGTCGTGGCTGGTGCAGTGGGGTCGGTCTGTGGCGTCGAGTGTTGGGATCATGCCCTGTCCGTCCACCCAGTGTCGGGATCATGCCTAAGTCCGGCCGTCCTTCCGGCAGCAACCCGACACTCGGTGAAGGAGAACGGCAGCAACCCGACACTCGGCGAAGGAGAACGGCAGCAACCCGACACTCGGCAAAGGGAAACGGAAACAGCTCCACCCTGGCGGCTCGCGAAGCCTCGAGTGTCGGGATCACGCCCTTCCACGCGACACCGACCCGGCGAGTGTCGGGATCACGCCCTGTCCGTCCGCCGAGTGTCGGGATCATGCCTAAGTCCGGCCGCTATTCCGGCAGCAACCCGACACTCGGCGAAGGAGAACGGCAGCAACCCGACACTCGACGAACGGCAACTCGGCGAAGGGCAACACGGCAAGAGCTCAGGCTGAAACAAACCCCAGCCGCTTGTCCACGACATTCGCCAACGGCCGCCCGGCCTTATACGCGGCCAGATTGTCGGCGAACTGGCGGGCCAGCGCCGGCAACCGGTTCTGCGCATCCCCGGACAGGTGCGGGGTGACCAGGACATTCTCCAGCTCCCAGAGCCCGCTGCTCACCGGCAGCGGCTCGGCCTCGAACACGTCCAGTGCCGCCCCGGCCAGCCGCCCGGTCCGCAGCGCGTCCTCCAGTGCGGACTCGTCCGCCAAGGCGCCGCGGCCCACATTGACCACTACCGCCGTCGGCTTCATCGCGGCCAGGACATCGCGGCTGAGCAGCCCGCGCGTTTGCGGGGTCAAGGGGGCCGCCAGGACGATGTAGTCGTACTGCCCGGCCACAACTGCGAAGTCGGCGCTGGCGTGGATGGTGCCGAAGTCCGGATCGCCGCTGCGGGCGGTGCGGCCCATCCCCTCCACATGGAGCCCGACGGCGGTGAGCAGCTGCGCGGTGGTGCGGCCGATGCTCCCGGTGCCGGCCACCAGCACCGACGCCCCGGCCAGGTCGGCGGTTCCGTAATGGCTCCACTGCCGCGCCCGCTGCTGCGCGGCCGCCCGGCCGAAATCCTTCGCTAAGTGGAGCAGCGCGCCCAGCACATGCTCCGCCATCGGCCGGTCGAAGATCCCGCGGGCGTTGGTGAGCACAACGTCGGAGGCCGCCAGCTCCGGAAACAGCAGCTTGTCCACGCCGGCGGCCGGAACGTGGATCCAGCGCAGGGAATCGGCAGCCGGCCAGGCCTGCCGGACGCCGTCGGCGAAGAAGTCCCAGAGATACAGAATGTCCGCCCCGGGCAGGGCCGCGGGCAGGCCGGCCGCGTCGGTGACCCGCACCTCGGCCTCGCGCTCCAGCTCTGCCAGGCCAACAATGGGACGGTTTCCGGCCAGGACGGCGATGACGGGCTGTGGCTGCATGCCCCCAGCCTACGGCTGCATCCAACGAACCCGATTAACCCGAATGAGCACGCTAATCGCAGCCGAAATGTGACCAATCCCCATGGCCGTGGACATCGTCGCAAAAGGCGGTAAAACGCGTGCGGCATTCCCCCGTTTATGCCCCGATTCCGGTGCAACAAGTTCCCGAAAACGGCGGCCGGGCGCACTCAAAAGGTCATTTGCTACCCTGCGGGAGGGTACGACATACTGAAAGATAAATCAGGGGACACCCCTTGCCTTATTATTGCCCCGCTTCCGCCTCCCGGAATGCGGGGAAACAAGCACCTGAAGGAGCTGCAAGCGGAGTGTTCGCGAAAACTTTTGGCTGGTCATTCATCCTGACCGGCGTGGCGCTGGTCCTCGCCTTCCTTTACGGCGGCACCAACGCCCTTATTCTCTGCGCCATTCTCGGCGTGCTCGAGATCAGCCTCAGCTTCGACAACGCGGTGGTCAACGCCCGCATCCTCGAACGCATGAGCCCCTTCTGGCAGAAGATGTTCCTCACCGTGGGCATCCTGATCGCCGTCGTCGGCATGCGCATCCTCTTCCCGCTGCTCATCGTGGGTGTCACCGCCAGCCTCAACCCGGCCGAAGCGCTGACGCTCGCCCTGGAAAAGGGCGACATCGAGACCGAAGGCACGTACGCCTACCTGCTCAATGAGGCCCACCCGCAGATCGCCGCCTACGGCGGACTCTTCCTGCTCATGCTCTTCCTGGACTTCATGTTCGAAGAGCGCGACATCCACTGGCTGGGCTTCCTGGAACGCCCGCTGGCCTTCATCGGCAAGCTCGGCAGCGCCACGCTGGTCGTGGCCATGGCCGCACTGCTGTTCATCGGCGCCTTTGCCGGTGACAGCCAGGTTGACGTATTCATCGCCGGCGCCGCCGGAATCCTGACCTACCTCCTGGTCACCGGGCTGGGCGACCTCTTCGACGTCGACGGCGACGGCGACACGGATGCCGACGACACCGATGCCACCGCGGCGAAGATCGCCGGCGGCAAGAAGTCCGGCCCCAACGGGCTGGTCAAGGCAACCGGCAAGGCAGCCTTCATGCTCTTCCTCTACCTGGAAGTCATCGACGCGTCCTTCTCCTTCGACGGCGTCATCGGTGCCTTCGCGATCACCTCGGACCCGATCATCATCGCGCTGGGCCTGGGCCTCATCGGGGCCATCTTCGTCCGCTCCATGACCATCTTCCTGGTCAAGCAGGGCACCCTGGACGACTACGTCTACCTGGACCACGGCGCGCACTGGGCCATCGGCGCCCTCTCTGTGATCCTGCTGCTGACCATCAACATCCACATCAACGAGGTCATCACCGGCCTGATCGGCCTGGTCTTCATCATCGCCGCGCTGACCTCCTCGATCATCCGCAACAAGCGGGTTGCGGCGGCCGCCCCGGCCACCCCCGAATTTTCCAAGTAACACCCCCTGAAGTCACAAACCTAAGGAATTGGGAACAACATGGCACTTAGCTTGAAAAAGGGCGAATCCCTTTCACTGACCAAGCGCGACGGCGGCGCCCTCACCCGGACCCGGATGGGCCTGGGCTGGGACTCCGCAGCACCGGTCAAGCGCGGACTGTTCGGCACCCGCAAGGCGGCCGAAGTGGACCTGGATGCCTCGGCCATCTTCTTCGACGCCGCCGGCAAGGCCGTGGACTCGATCTGGTACGGCCAGCTGGCCTCCAAGGACGGCTCCACCCGCCACACCGGTGACAACGTCACGGGTGCCGGCGACGGCGACGACGAGACCATCCTGGTGGACCTGACCAAGGTCTCCCCCGCCGTCACGCAGATCGTCTTCGTGATCAGCAGCTACAGCGGACAGAGCTTCGACCTGGTGCAGAACGCCTTCTGCCGCCTGGTGGATGACTCAACCTCCGGCAGCCCGGAGATCGCCCGCTACGAGCTCACCGACGCCGGAACCCACACCGCCATGATCATGGCCAAGGTTTCCCGCGACGGCGCCGGCTGGACGTTCAAGGCCATCGGCGACCGCGCCACCGGCCGCACCGTCGTCGACCTGATCCCGCACGCAGCACGCGTCCTCTAGCAGCAAAGGAATCCGATGAGCAGTCTGAGCCTGAGCAAGGGCGGCAACCTCTCCCTGACCAAGGCCGATCCCGGCCTGGAACGGGCCATGATCGGCCTTGGCTGGGATCCCCGCACCACCAGCGGTGATTCCTTTGACCTGGACGCCTCGGCACTGCTGCTGAGCAGCAGCGGCAAGGTCCGTTCCCAGGCTGACTTCATCTTCTACAACCAGCTGGCCACGCCCGACGGCGCCGTCGTCCACCAGGGCGACAACCGCACCGGTGCCGGCGACGGCGACGACGAGAAGATCCTCATCGACCTGACCCTGGTGGCGGACGATGTGGACCGGATCGTCATTGTGGTCTCCATCGACCAGGCCGATGCCCGGCACCAGAACTTCGGGCAGATCCGCGACGCGTTCTGCCGCGTGGTCAACCAGGACACCGACCGCGAGGTGGTGCGCTACGACCTCAGCGAGGATGCAGCGTCGGAGACCTCGATGATTTTCGCGGAGATCTACCGCAACCGTGGCGAATGGAAATTCCGCGCCGTCGGCCAGGGCTACGCCTCGGGCCTGTACGGAATCGCCACCGATTTCGGCATCGCCCTGGACTAGGCTCCAGGCCTCAGCAGCACGCAGCAAAGCGTCCACGCAGCACAGCGTTCAACCCCAAAAAGGAGTGCATCACCATGGCAGGACTTTCCCTCACCAAGGGCAGCAACCTCTCCCTGACCAAGACCGATCCGGGCCTGCAGCAGGCACTGGTCGGACTGGGCTGGGACCCGCGCAGCACCACGGGCGACGCCTTCGACCTGGACGCATCAGCCCTGCTGGTCTCGGCCAGCGGCAAGGTGCGTTCCTCGGCGGACTTCATCTTCTACAACCAGCCCGCCGCTGCCGACGGCTCCGTCACCCACCTCGGTGACAACCGCTCCGGCGCCGGCGACGGCGACGACGAGCAGATCCTGGTCGACCTGACCAAGGTCGGCGCCGACGTCGAACGCGTGGTCATTGTCGTTTCCATCGACCAGGCCGATACCCGCCGGCAGAACTTCGGCCAGGTCCGCGGCGCCTACTGCCGTGTGATCAACCAGGGCACCGAGCAGGAAATTGTCCGTTACGACCTCAGCGAGGACGCAGCACCCGAGACGTCCATGATCTTCGCCGAGATCTACCGCAACGGCGGCGACTGGAAGTTCAAGGCCGTGGGCCAGGGCTACGCCACCGGCCTGGCCGGCATCGCCACCGATTTCGGTGTCGACCTGAGCTAGTCCCGGTTTTTTCCTTCCGTTCCACACGGGGAGTGTTCCATTTTTGGGAGCACTCCCCGCAGCTCCATCAGACACAGCTCCAATCAGACGCCGCTCAAGCAGAAAAGGCTGGACATGACCACCCCGTTGACACCCCCGGACGCCACCGAAGCCACCCTGGTCCTCCATGCACCCGAGCCGCCGGCCGAGGTTGCCCCGGCCGATGCCCCGGGCATGGTGCCGATTCCCGATGAGCGGCGCCGCGAACTTGCCGTGCAGGCCAAGGCCTTCGTGGACGAAGTTTCGAAGCTTGACGCCCGCAGCCCCGAGTTCAGCTCGCAGGTGGACAGCATCAACAAGCTGGCCGGAGCGGAAATGACCGCCTCCGCCGGCTACTCCTCCCGCCTGCTGGAGCGCTCCTCCACGTCCGTGGCCGGCGCCAAGAAGTCCGGCAACGACTCGCAGAAGAAGGTGGCCAACACTCTTGGCGAGCTGCGGACCACGGTGGAGGACCTCACCCCGAACCAGGCCAACCTCAGCACCGGCCGTAAGATCCTGGGCTTCATTCCCGGCGGCAACAAGCTGGCCAAGTACTTCCAGAAGTACGAGACCGCGCAGGTGCAGCTGGACAAGATCATCAAGGCCCTGATGGCCGGGCAGGATGAACTGCTCAAGGACAACGCCTCCCTCGCCGGGGAAAAGGTCCAGCTCTGGAAGACCATGCAGGACCTGACCGAGTACTCCGTGCTCGCCGACGCCCTGGACGCGGCCTGCGTGCAGAAGATCGAAACCGCCCGCAACGCCGGCCAGATCGAGGAAGCCAAGGCTTTGGAAGCGGACATCCTCTTCCCGGTCCGGCAGCGCCGCCAGGACATCCTCACCCAGCTGGCCGTCTCGGTGCAGGGCTACCTGGCCATGGACCTGATCCGCAAGAACAACGTGGAACTGATCAAGGGTGTGGAACGCGCCCGCACCACCACCATTTCCGCGCTGCGCACCGCTGTGATCGTGGCCCAGGCCCTGGCCAACCAGAAGATGGTCCTGGACCAGATCGACGCGGTGAACACCACCACGAACAACATGATCCTGAGCACCAGCGAAATGCTCAAGGACCAGACCGCCCGCATCCACCAGCAGGCCTCCAGCTCCGGCGTGAGCGTGGAGACCCTGCAGAAGGCGTTCGACAACGTCTTCGAGACCATGGACGCGATCGACACGTTCCGTTCCGAGGCCGCAAAGAACATGGAAGGCACGGTCAAGTCGCTGGAGTCCGGTCTGGAAAAGGCCCGCCCGTACCTGGAGCGGTCCCGCCAGAGCGAGTCCCGCTAGTCCGTTTGGTCAGCGACAATGAGTTCGAAACGGTGAAACAGTGATCGGCAGATTCTTCGGCTCCCTGTTCGGCAACGCCCCGGCTCCGGCCGCGGGTGTTGCCGAACCGGCGCCGCCGTCCACCGAGGATGACGAGCTGCGGGACACGGTTGAATCCCTGGACCGGCTGCGCCGCGCCGTGCGTGCAGCCGGTGCCGCGCTGCCCCCGCTGGTCACTTCCCAGGTCCGGCAGATTGAGGACGTGCTGCGGCCGCTGCTGGGCCACATTGCCGAACACGGCGCGTCCACCGAGCAGCGGGTACTGCTCAACGCCATCATCACCAACTACCTGCCCACTCCCCTGCGTGCCTACACCGGCATCAGCGAGCGGGAGCGCAGCGACGATTCCGAGGCCACCGCATTGCTCGTTGAACAGCTCACCACCCTGGAGGGCATCGCCCGGGACCTGGACAACCAGGTCCGCACCGGTGCCATCGCCGAACTGTCCACCCACGGCCGGTTCCTGGAAGACAAATTCGCCCCCTCCACGCTGCAGCTCGGTGAGCGCTGATGGGCTCCCTGGTTGCCGGCGCCAACGCCGCCCTGACCGCCGAGAACCCCGGCCTCACCGATGTGATGGTGGGCCTGGGCTGGTCGGTGATCGCCAGCCGCGGGCCGCAGGCCGAGCTGGTGCCGCTGGCGCTATTGTGCGACGGCGACGGCCGGGTCCTGTCCGATGCCCACCTGGTGTTCTTCAACCAGCTGGCCAGCCCGGATTCCGCCGTGGTGTTCGCCGGCTCCGAGGACCAGGAGCAGATCGACGTGCACCTGCCCGGCGTGCCGGAGCAGGTGGCGAAGATCGTGTTTGCCGTTTATGCCGACCCGGAAATCCGCGGCCCCGGGACCTTCGCCGCGGTCCGCGACGCGTACATCCACGTGGCGGGTGCCGACGGCCGGGAACTGGTGCGCTTCGGCATCGCCCCGGGCAAGCTGGACTCCATCACCGCGATGATGTTCGGCGAGCTGTACCGGCACCGCGACGGCTGGAAATTCCGCGCCCTGGGCCAGGGCTACACCACCGGGCTGCGCGGCCTGGCCGCCGATTTCGGCTTCGGCATCTAGCCGATGGCGATCAACCGTTCCCCCGGCGCCCGCACCGATTTCCCGTTCCTGACCCGCCGGGTCAAGCCCGCGGCGGCGTCCGCGGCTGCCGCACCGGCAGTCCATTCCGCCGTCCGGCCGGCTGCCCCGGCACCCGCTGTTGCTGCCCCGCCGGCAACCTCCACGCCGCCGTCGTCGCCGCCGTCGTTATCGCTGGGCCTTTCCCGCCCGACGACGCCGCGGCCCGGCACCCAGCCGCCCCCGCCCGCCGCCACGACGAGCTCATCCGTGCCGTCGCTGTCGCTGGGCCTCTCCCCCGCCGCTGAGGCCTCGGCCTCCCGTGCCGCCGCCCCCGCCACCGGAAACAGCAACGCTCCCGGCGGCACCCGCGCCGGCGGTCCGGCCCGCAGCGCGAACCCGGCCGCCCGGCTGTTCGCGGCCCCGGAAATCGACGAGGTCCGCACCCTGGACGAAAAGGCCCCGCTGGTGCGCCTGTCCCCACTGCAGTCCGCCATCGGCAGCCTGCTGGTCACCGGCACCCGCGCCGTGGTGTGGGAGGCCACCGACCTGACCACCGGCGCGCGCACCGCGGACCGCACGGACATCACCGGCACCGAGGTGCAGACGTCCGGCAACCGCCAGCTGCTGGACTACGTGGAGAAGGTCGCGGTGGTGCCGCTGCGCCACATCGGCGAACTGCGCCGGGCCCTGTTCATTCCACAGCCGGGCACCACCATGCTCGTGGAAATTTACGACGGCGGCAGTGTTGCCGTGCCCTTCGAGACCACCGACCCCGCCAGCCCGGGCGGTTCAGCCGGCTCCGCCCAGCCGCTGATGCAGGTGCTGTCCCTGCTGCGCGTGGGCAACCAGGTGGAGCTGCGCGCCGAACCGCTGCCCGCCGGGCTGGAGCCGCGGGAAATCTGGGCGGAATTCGGTTTCTCCATGACCGAATCCGTCTCCGCCTCGCTGCGAAGGAACTAAGCCATGCGGCATTTCAGCTATTTCAGCGAGGCCGACACCGCCCGCCTGTTCCATCTGCCCCCGCAGCCGCTCAGCGCCGCCTCGCCGGCCGGGCTGCTGGCCACCGCGCTCGGCGCCACCCTGTATTCGCCCGGAACCCGGCCGGAGCTGGTCAAGGACATCGCCAAGCAGGCCGCCCGCGGCGCCATGAGCATGGTCATCTGCCTGGAGGACTCCATCGCCGATGAGGACGTGCCCGCGGCCGAGGACAACGTCGTCACCGTCCTCGCCGAGCTCGCCGCAGACCGCCGCGAGAGCGGGCGCACCGAGGAACCACTGATGCTCTTCCTGCGCATCCGCACCCCCGAGCAGCTGCTGAGGATCAGCGCCCGCGCCGGCACCTCTCTGGCCGGACTGACCGGGTTTGTGCTGCCCAAGTTCGAGAACACCACCGGCGCCGCACAGCGGTTCCTGGACGCCCTGCATGAAGCGAACCAGGGCCTGCAGCGCCTGGATCCGCAGGCCCGCCGGCTGCTGGCCATGCCCATCCTCGAGTCTCCGCTGATGATCCACGCCGAGTCGCGCACCCAAACGCTCACCGGCATCTACCAGGTGCTGCAGGCCAACCGGGACGACATCCTGTCCGTGCGGATCGGCGCCACCGACATGTCCAGCGCCTTCGGGCTGCGCCGCTCCCGCGACCTGACCATCTACGACGTCAAGGTGGTGTCTGCCGTGATCGGCGACATCGTCAACGCGCTCGGCCGGCCCGGCGGTTTTGTGATTTCCGGGCCCGTTTGGGAACACTACGGCTCGGGCGAGCGGCTGCTGCGGCCACTGCTGCGCTCCACTCCATTTGTCGACGCCGACGAGGTGCAGCTGCGCCAGCGGCTGCTCACCGAGCACCTGGACGGGCTGATCCGCGAGATCGAACTGGACCAGGCCAACGGGCTGCTCGGCAAGACCGTCATCCATCCCTCGCATGTGCCGCTGGTGCATGCCATGTCGGTAATCAGCCACGAATCCTATGTGGATGCGCTGCACATTTCCGGGCAGGCGGCCGGCGGCGCCGCGGCGTCCCCGTACCGGAACAAAATGAACGAGATGAAACCGCACCAGGCGTGGGCCGCGTCCACCCTGGTCCGCGCCGCAGCCTACGGTGTCGCGGCGCCGGACATCACCTATGTAGACCTGCTGGAAGCGAGCATGAATTGACCCCGCAGCCCTGGACCGGCAGTTACGTCCGCGACGCCCTGGGCGTGCAGATCCACTCCGATCCGGCCGGGCTGCTGCCCGTCGAAGACCTCGTGGGCGTGGCGCTGCGCCGCAATCCGCGCCGGGCGCACCTGCTGGTTTCCCGCGTGCTGGCCAAGCATGTGCCTACGGATCCGGCGCTGGTGCTGGCCTCCGGCGAGCTGCTCGGCGTGCTGGCCGCTGAGGCGCTGGGCTGCGTTGTTGATCCGGTAGTGGTGCGGTCAGCGGCCGGTGACGTCCGGGTCGCCCTGGGATCCGTGCCCGACGACGGCGGGTTGCCTGCCGCGGGAGCGGTGCCTGCCGCGGGAGCGACACTGCGGCACGCGGCCGCCCGGCGGGCGCGCACCCGGCTGGCCGCCCTGGCCGTCGCGCAGGATGCGGCCGTGGCCGGTGCCGTGACGATCGGTTATGCCGAAACCGCCACCGGGCTCGGCCGGATCGTCGCCGACACCCTGGGCTCCTACTACATCCACTCCACCCGGCACGCTCCGGCCGGTGCCGTGGCCTACGGCGCGTTTGAGGAGTCGCACTCGCACGCCACCTCGCACCGGCTGCTGCCCACCGATCCGTCGCTGCTGGACAGCTCCGCGCCGATCGTGCTGGTGGACGACGAGCTCTCCACCGGCGCCACCATCATCAACACCATCACCGAACTGCACCAGCTCGCCGCCCACCCGTCCTACACCGTGGCGACACTGATCGACCTGCGCTCCGACGCGGACCGGGGCCGGTTCGCCGAGCTGGCCCGCACCCTGGGCTGCACCATCACCGTCGTGGCGCTGGGCACCGGCCGGATCGACCTCGGCGAGGACATCCTTCCCCGGGCCCAGACCCTGATCGACGGGCTGACGGAGACTGGACCCGAGACCGAAACGCAGGCCACTCCCGGACCCGGCGCCGTGACCGTGGTGCAGCCGGCGGTCCTGCCGGTCCGCAGCGACCGGTTCGGCAACTTCACCGGGCGCGCCGACGGCGACGGCGGCGGGATTGATGGCGGGATTGTCCCCGCCGGATCCGCGTCGCCGGCCGAGCTGGACGCCATCACCGCTGCCGTCCGGGCCGCCCTCCCCGCGTCCGTGACCCTGAACCCCGCCGATACCCCGGTGCTGGTGCTCGGCACCGAGGAGTTCATCCATCTGCCGCTGACCGTGGCTGCCGCCCTCGCAGAGACAGATGACCTCCCCGCCACCGCCCCCGGCGCCGTCCGCTTCTCCACCACCACCCGCTCCCCCATCATGCCGATCAATGATCCCGGCTACGCCATCCGCTCGGTCGTGGACTTCGCAAGCCACGACGTCACCGAGGACGGCCCCGGACCACGGCATGCCTACAACACCGCCGGCTTCTCGGCCATCGTGCTGCTGCCCGAACCCGGCACCGACCCCGCGTCACTGACCGGTCCCGGCAGCATCACCGAGGCGCTGCGCGCGGTGGCGCCCGCCGTCGTCGTCGTGCTGCTGCCCGCCGACCTTCCCGACCCCCACGACTGGACCACCCCCGTGCCCCACACCACTGAAGAAGCCGAGTCCGCAACCGAGCCCGCCGTGCCGCTGACCGGACCGGAGTTCGGCTCCTACGCGCCGGCGGATGTGACCTGGCTGCTGAAGGACCTGCGCGATGCCAAGCTGGAAGCGCCCACCGCCGAACGCGAGGCCGCCATCCAGTCCGGCGGCGCGAACTACGCCGAGTCCCTGCCCATGGAATACCTGCCCTCGGCCGAGTACCAGGGCCTGTACGAGGAGGCGCTGGAGCGCTCGGCGCCGCGGGTGGCGCAGGCCGTGGGCACCGTGACGGAGCTGGCGCTGGCCGCCCGCAACCGCGAACCTGTGCTGGTTTCGCTCGCGCGGGCCGGCACGCCCATCGGCATCCTGATGCGCCGCTGGGCGCAGCAGATGCACGGCCTGGACCTGCCGCATTACACGATGAGCATCGTCCGCGGGGTCGGCATGGACGAGAATGCGCTGCGCTACCTGGCGGCCACGTACGATCCGGCGCGGATCCTGTTCGTGGACGGCTGGACCGGCAAGGGCGCGATCACCCGCGAGCTCACCGCAGCGCTGGAGAAGTTCGAAGCGACCGACGGCGTGCGGTTCTCCCCCGAACTGGCCGTGTTGGCCGACCCCGGGCATTCCGTGCAGCTGTTCGGCACCCGGGAGGATTACCTGATTCCCTCGGCCTGCCTGAACTCCACGGTGTCCGGGCTGGTGTCGCGCACGGTGTTCAACCGCGAGCTCATCGGCCCCACGGATTTCCACGGCGCGAAGTTCTACGCCCACCTGGCCGAAGCCGACGTCTCCCGGGACTTCCTGGCCGCCGTCGGCACGCATTTCGACGCCGTGCGCGCCGACGCCGAAGCAGCCGCTGAAGCGCTGGCCGGCACCGACCGGACCCCCACCTGGATCGGCTGGCAGGCAGTGGAGGCGCTGAGCGAGGAGTACGGGATCCACAACGTGAACCTAGTCAAGCCCGGCGTCGGCGAGACCACCCGTGTGCTGCTGCGCCGGGTGCCGTGGAAGGTGCTGGTGCATCCGGACGCGCGCGCCGAGGTGGCGCATGTGCTGCTGCTCGCCGAACAGCGCGGGGTCCCGGTGGAGGAGGTGCCGGACCTGCCGTTCAGCTGTGTCGGTTTGATCCATCCCCGTTTCACCGCCGGCGCCGTGGGCGCCGACGGCCGGGCCGTGGCGGTGTCCGCATGAGTGCCGCCGCTGCCCTGGCTCCGGGTGCCGGCCTCGCCGGCGCAACTGATCCCGCCGTCGCCGTCGCTCCCGTCACGCCGCTGCCTGCCCCGGCCGTCTCGATTCTGGCCTGCGACCTGGACCGGACCCTGATCTATTCCGCCAACGCGTTTTTCCTGGACACCGAGGACCATCTGGCTCCGGCCATGGTGGTCGCGGAAATCTATGAGGGCCGGCCGATTTCCTTCATGACCCGCGCCGCCGAGGCGCTGCTGGTGCAGGCCGCGCAGGAGGCCGTGTTTGTGCCGGTGACCACGCGCACCGCCGCGCAGTACCGGCGGGTGCAGCTGCCCGGGCCGGTGCCCGAGTATGCGGTCACCACCAACGGCGGGGTGCTGCTGCATCACGGCGAGCCCGACGGCGACTGGCAGGTTTCGGTGCGTTCCCTGGTCTCCGGCGGCTGCGCGCCGCTGGCCGAGATCGAGGCGTATCTGGGCCGGGCCGAGTTTGCCGGCTGGATCCTGAAGCTGCGTTCGGCCGAGGACCTGTTCGCCTACGCGATTGTGGACCGGGCCGCGCTGCCGGCGGAATTCCTGCTCGAGCTGGAGTCCTGGTGCGATGCCCGCGGCTGGACCGTGTCGCTGCAGGGCCGCAAGCTCTACTGCGTGCCAGCGCCGGTGACCAAGCAGCATGCCGTGACCGAAGTGGTCCGCCGGCTGGGCGCCGGCCGCGTGATTGCCGCCGGCGACTCGCTGCTGGACCGGCCCATGCTCGAGCACGCCGACATCGCCTTCCGGCCCGCCCACGGCGAGCTCGACGACGCCGGGTACCAGGACGCGCACCTGCGCGTCACCGAGGCCCGCGGGATCCTGGCCGGGGAAGAGATCCTGCGCCGGATGCTCGGGCTGGTCCGGGGGTAGCCGGGGCCCGGCCCTGCCGGTCTTCGGAGTGCGGATTTCCTGCCGTTTCGGGCGAATTCGACCGGTTTGGGATTCTGCTGCTGGTTCAAACCTGAAGCTGAATCCCAAACCGGCAGCAGAATCCCAACCTTGTAAAATGCTTTACGTCGCAGTATGGGCTAAACTCTCGCTGGGGGAATTACCGTCTGCCTGGTTAAGTCTTGGCAGTGCACTCACTACGTTGGTTGTCAACGGGAGAATACCCCGCCAATTAACTACCTGAGAATGCGACGGAAAAACCATGTCTGAAGACCTCCAGACGCCTGAAACAAAAAGCGACTCTAAAGCGCGTGCCGCAGCCGACAAGGCCTACACCAAGGCGTCACGCCCCTGGTTCAAAAAGAAGCGCTTCATCCTTGCGCTGATCGTATTGCTGATCATTGTGATCAGCGTGGCCACCGGCGGCGACGACAGCGACTCAGCCGCCGATACGACCACCACGCCGGGGACGGCCGGGCAGGCGCCGGCTGGAGAGAGTGCTGCACCCGCGGAAGCAGCTCCCGCAGAGGATGCAGCACCCGCATTCCCCGGCGCAGAGAAAAGCGATGTAATTGGCCAGGCCGGCGAGGCTCTGGTTCTGGGGGACATTACGGTCACTTCTACTCCGATGATCGATGGTGACGCGACCCTGGGAGCAACCCTTTGCACCAATACAACGGTGCAGAATGCTTCCGACAAGACCATCGATTTCAACTCATTTGACTGGAAGCTGCAGTCGCCTTCAGGCACCATTATCAATGCGACGTTCATGGGCAGCGATAATCTTCTCTCGAGCGGCCAGGTCGCCCCGGGTGGCACCGCCACAGGCGACACCTGCTTCGAGAACAAGACGGGTGAGGCCGGCCAGTACGTCGTTCTTTACGAGCCGATCCTTGCCTTCTTCTCTGACCGCGGTGCATGGATTAACAACCGCTAAATATTCATCGAGTGGAAGAAGCCTCCGGAGAATTCCGGGGGCTTCTTCCACTTTGTTGTGCTCCCAGACCGCCGGCCGGATGCTTGGGCTGGTGGCGGCTAACTGTTTTCAGGCTGCTGCATGGCCAGCAGTTTGCATCCACAATCTCGTTGCGGATGATGTCTGAAATGGCCTGAACCGTGGTGGCGATTCCGGTGTTCCGCTTTACTTCCTTGCGGATGGTGTCCAGGACCGTGTCCGAGAGAATGATAGCCGGGGACTGCGATATCACCCCGGCCCACCTTTAGCTGGCTACTTTTCGCAGCCGATACCGTCGCCGTCGCGGTCAAGGTGGGTTCCGTATCCCGGACCACCGGCATAGACCGGTGCTCCTCCGGCGTTGCGGGCTTCCGTGCAGTTCTTGTAGTACGCGGCCGGCGCAGGAGCAGGTGCTGCCGGGGCAGGCACAACCGGAGCCGGTGCGGGAGCCGGGGCTGGTGCAACGTACTGCTGGCGTGCCTGCTCGTCGGCGACGCGCTGCGCCTCTGCCTCTGCCTCTGCCGCTGCTGCTGCAGCCTGCTCGTCAGCAATCCGCTGCGCTTCGGCTGCTGCGGCCGCTTCTTCGTCGGCCGCCTTCTGATCGGCCGCCGCCTTGCGATCGGCGAGCACGGTGACGGAGGTTTCCTTGTCCATCCAGACCAGCTTCCCGTTGTCATCCTCGGTGCAGACGAAGACAATCGCAACAGCGGTGGCTGACGGCGTCGGGGTAGGCGACGCAGACTTGGTCGGAGTAGCGCTGGCCGACGCCGAGGGCTTGGCTGAGGCGGATTTGGAGGCAGAGGACGACGGCGTCGGCGTGGGGCTGGCAGCTGTCGTCACTGTTTCGGTTTTTCCGGCGGCAACGCAGGATTTGCCGGCAACCACAGTTGAGGTCGGTGTCGGAGTGGGGGACGGCGTAGCGCTCTTGGTGGCCGAAGGGCTGGCAGATTCAGCGGCGGGTTCGGAGGCATCAGCGCCACATCCGGAAATGGCTAGAACGGCAGCGGTCAGGCCGGCCAGCACCAGGGCATGCGTGCCTCGGCGCCTTTCCGGCACGATGCCCTCACTGGTTTTCGGGCAGGAATGAGTACGTCGGAATGGCATGGCTCCCCCACGGATAAGACTGAGTCAGATGGATGCAAATGCATCAAATCGACACGCTACCAGCCCTTTTCTGGAAATCCGACGTGTGACGCTGTGCCTAAGACAGCGCGTCGAGGCTAAAGCCGCACGGTCCGGAATACGGCAAATTGAAAGTGCCCGACCCGCACTGAGAACACCGGCCACTCCACCTTCGGCCCCAGCTCACGCGTTGCTGTTTTCCGCTTCCTGGCCTGCTCATTCTGCGCCCTGCGCCGCCGCCGCGTTGCCGCCTCCGCCTGACGCTCCCGGTGAATCGCCTTCGCCAGCTCGATTGACATAGCCATCTGCTTCTCCTCCCGGCGTATCCACGCTAGCTGCGCAGTGGGGCTGGTCGCATTAGGGATGCGGACAACCCCGGTCCTCGGTGATCTGCAGAAAATGCGGCTGCCGGAACACCTAATGCGACCGCTCCCCTGCCCGGTGACCGGAACCGGCAGGTACCGTCGAATGACGCTTTCGTCCGGAGGTCGACATGGACTGGCTGGCACCCCTGAACCTGACAGACTTCACAGCGCCCGGGGCCGGGCTGCTGCTGGGCATCGGCCTTGCCCTGGGAATCGCACTGGGCATCGCGCTGGGCTGGAGTATCCGGGCCGGCATTGACAAGCGGGACGAATCCGCAGCCCTGAAGGCACTGATCACCGACCTGCATCTGAAGCGGCCGCTGGCACCGATCGAGCCGCAGATCATCGAGAGCGCTGGCGATGAGGCTCGGTGCCGAAGAAGCGTACTGGACGCGCGCGACCGGATCCTGGAAACCCTGGCCCATCTGCGCACCGGCTCGCCCAACACCGATGTGCTGATGCGGCTGTCCGCCGCCTGTACCCTCTACCTGCGCGAAGCCACCCGCGCCCCCGAGCTCTACCAGTTCGCGCTGATGGACCTGCGCGAAACAATGGTCGACGGCGTGAAACTGCTCAGCGACGGACGGCGCCGCGTGCGTTATCTGAGCCCGGGCGAGCGGCCGCCGGGCAAGCCCGGCAAGGCAGGCAGACCCTCGAATGCTGGGAAATTCGGGCACCGGCGGATGCTGTCGCGCCGCAGGTAGCGCCATCGGCCCGCCGATACCGGCGGCTGTCCAAGCGATCAGACGCTCCGGACGTGCTCCGGCGTCAGCTCGGCCAGGCTGGTGACGCCGAGCAGCTGCATCACCGTGGTCATCTCGGTGCGCAGCAGCTCCAGGGTGCGCTCGGCGCCCTGCCGCCCGCCGGCCATCAGCCCGTACAGGTAGGCCCGGCCGATCAGGGTGAAGTCGGCGCCGGCGGCAATCGCGGCCACGATGTCTCCGCCGGACATGATCCCCGAGTCCAGGATGATTTCGGCGTCGGGCCCGACGGCGGCGCGGATCGCGGGCAGGATCCGCAGCGGCACCGGCGCCCGGTCCAGCTGCCGGCCGCCGTGGTTGGAGACCACAATGGCGTCCGCGCCGCGGGCGAAGACCTCGACGGCGTCGGCCGGGGTCTGGATGCCCTTGACGATGAGCTTCCCGGGCCAGGTCTCGCGCAGCCAGCCCAGGTCCTCCATGTTCAGCGAGGGCTCGAACATGGTGTTCACGGTCTCGGCCAGGGACACCCGCTCCCCCTCGAAGTTCGCGAAGCCCAGCGGCTTGGTGGTCAGGAAGTTGAACCACCATTCGGGCCGGTAGGAGGCATCCAGGATGGTCCTGGGGGTCAGGGTGGGCGGCATGGTCATCCCGTTACGGGTGTCGCGCAGCCGGGCGCCGGCCACCGGGGTGTCCACGGTGACGATCAGCGCGCCGTAGCCGGCGGCGGCCGCCCGGCGCACCAGTTCCCGCGACCTGCCCCGGTCCTTCCAGAGGTAGAGCTGGAACCATTTGGCGGCGTCGGGCGCTTCCGCGGCGAGCTCCTCGATGGAAGCCGTGCCCATGGTGGAGAGCGCGAACGGAATCCCGAACACCGCGGCGGCCTGGGCTCCGGCGATTTCCCCTTCGGCGTGCATCAGCCGGGTCAGGCCGGTAGGGCCGATCCCCACCGGCATCGCCGCCGGGGTGCCGGCGATCTTAGTGCTCAGGTCCACGGTGGTGACGTCGCGCAGCACGCGCGGAACGAATTCGACGTCGTTGAACGCGGCCCGGTTCCGGTGCAGCGTCTGCTCGCCGAAGGATCCGCCGTCCACGTAGTCGAACGCTGCCGTCGGAATCCGCCGCTTGGCGATGTCCCGCAGTTCCCACACGTTGGTGGCCTTCGCCAGCCTCGCCCGGCGGCGGTCCAGGTCCAAGGCCTTGAACTGGACGAGGTCGCGGAGTTCTGAGTACTGCGGAAGACGGCGTTTCATGGCTGCTTTCTGGCTCGGCGTGAGGCCCAGTCTAGGACGGCGGGTCCGTCATTCCGCAGGTCTTGACCGATCGTTACGGCAGCTAGCCCGCGGCCGGCGTCGGGCTGCCGCCCGCGGCGTCCCCGGCTTTTAACGAAGCTCTCCGCTTCTTCAACTCCCAGACTCCAACAGCGACGAAGACGAGGCCGAAAAGCCCCACCCCGATGCCCCAGACGTATGCCCCCGTCACTGATGTCTCGTCCCCCTCGACTACTGCCTTGCCGGGGTCTGAGCGGTCATAACGGACGTTGACTTCCGTTCCCACAAGCTTTTTCTCTACGGCCTCCTGCGAGCCTTCCTTTTTCTCCCGGTAGGTTTCCCGGTAGCTCAGGGAATGGTTTCCGCCGTACTTATCGAAATAGGAAACGTCCATCACCTTCCGCCCTCCTCCGCTGACGCCGCTTCTGGTGCTCCTGCCCTTCTTGGTCTGAACATCGGTGATCGTTCCTACAGTCCGGACGCCCTCGGCCATGATCCTTTGGTCCTCCTTGGCTTCCGATACGTTGCTGATTCCGAAGTAAATTCCGAAAACCAGCACAATGACCCCGCACAGCAGCGTTGTCACCGGATCGACCTTGCGGTTTCGTCTGGACATATAGCATCCCCCAAAATGTATTTTCCTGTTCATCCTTCCCGGCTGGATGAACTCCGCAAAATCGCGGCTGGCGGCGCAAAAAAAGGGGCGGCCAGCCCGGTCCGCTTAAACCGTGCTGCCCGCCCCGCAAAGGTGCCTGCCTTAGACCTCCGTGGTCACCTTCCAGGAGGAGTGGATGGCGCCGTGGATGTAGTTGACCGCGCCGGCGTCGCCAATCACGTCGACGGCGATGCCCGCCTCCCGCAGCTCATCGGCCAGGGGCGCGGCCGACGTCGTGCCGTCCGCGTAGACCACCATGGCCGCCGGTGCGGAGAAGCTCTGCCCGTCCTCGATCCATTCGACGGTCTTCTCGGTGATGCGGGTGATCTTGACGTTGCGGTGGATCTTCACGCCGTGTTCGGTGGCGTCCTTGACCGCGGTCCAGCGGCGCGGCATGGCCAGCGGCAGGCCGAGCTGCTGCTTTTCGTGCAGCAGCGTCACGTTGCGGCCGCGTTCGGCGAGGAATTCGGCGAGCTCCAAGCCCACCAGCGACCCGCCGATCACCACCACGTTCTTGCCCATCGGCAGCCAGAACTTGGTGAACTGGCGGACAAACTCCGGGCTCTTGGTGACGCCGGAGAGCCGGCCGAGCTTGCCCAGGGTGCTCAGCACCGCGCCGGCCTCCTCGGCAGTGGCCGTGCCGAGCATCATGGCGCGCAGCGTGTCGCCGGTCTGCACGTTGGGCAGGTCCCCGCCCGGGAAGTCCGGCTTGGGGCGCACGGCGCCGGTGGCGACAATGACCTGGTCCGGGCGCAGGGCGCGGATGGATTCCACCGTGGCCTTGGTGTTCAGCTTGACCGCGATGTTCAGGCGCTTGATCTCGGCCTTGAACCACTTCAGCAGCCGCTCATTGTCCGGGGTGGTCATGGTGGAGAACCACATGGTGCCGCCGAGGCGGTCGGACTTGTCCACCACGGTGACCCGGTGGCCGCGTTCGGTGAGCACGCGGGCGCTTTCCAGCCCGGCGGGGCCGGCGCCGACGACGACCACGTGCTTGGTCGCGGAGGCGGGCTTCAGCGGCAGCAGGGCTTCGTTGCCTAGCGCGGGGTTGACCGCGCAGAAGGGGGTGTCGTCGAAGAAGTTCTCGGCGACGCACAAGTAGCAGTTGATGCAGGGGCGGACCTGGTCGAACTTGCCGTCGCGCAGCTTGTTCGGCAGGTCCGGATCGGCCAGCAGCTGGCGTCCCATGGCGGCGAAGTCGATCTGCCCGGCGGCCAGCGCCTTTTCGGAGATTTCCGGCAGCATCCGGCCGACGGCGATCACCGGCACATCGACGTGCTTCTTGATCTCGGCGGCGTTCTTCAGGTAGGCGCCCACCTTGTTGGGCAGCGGGCCGTCGGTGAAGTTGTCGAACGGGTTCCGGCCCCAGCCGGTGACGTGGATGGCGTCGGCGCCGGCGGCTTCGAACAGCTGCGACGCTTCGATGGCTTCGGGCAGCGTCAGGCCGCCCTCCTGCCCGTATTCCTCGCCGGCGACGCGGACCAGGATGGCCAGGCGGTCCCCCACCCGGTCCTTCACGGCCTTGACGACTTCGCAGGCCAGGCGGGCGCGGTTGGCCAGGGAGCCGCCGTATTCGTCGGTGCGCTTGTTGTCGCGCTGGTTAAGGAAGACGCCGAGGATGTAGCCGTGCGCGGCGTGGATCTCGATCGCGTCGGCGCCGGCCTTGGCGATGCGTTCGGCGGCATCGGCCCAGGTGCGGATCAGCCAGGCGATGTCCTCGTCCGTCATGTCGCGGTAGGCGGTCTTCTTGCCGGCGGTGGCGGCGCCCATCTTGCCGAGCTCTTCGCGGGTGCTGTCGGCCAGTGCTGACATGTCGTACGTGTAGTCCGGCTGGTTCGGGGCGAGCACCGGCCGGTCATTGGCGACGTCCACGCGGGCTACCTTGCCGTGGTGTGTGGACTGGATGCAGAGCTTGCTGCCGGCGGCGTGGACGGCGTCGGCCAGCGCCTTCAGGCCCGGAATGTACTTGTCATCGGACAGGCCCGGTTCCTTCATGGAGGCTGCGCCGTGCGGGAACGCGATGGCGCAGGCTCCGGTGATGATCAGGCCGGCGCCGCCTTCGGCGCGGGCCACATAGTGGTCGATCTCGGTCTGCTCGATCTCGCCGTGCTCGGAGACGTTCATGTCCATCGCGGGCAGCACAATGCGGTTGTGCGTCTCCATGGGACCCATGCGTCCCGGAGCCATCAGGTGGGGGAAGGTTTTGGTAGTCACGGTGGTAGTTTACCGCTATTGTTTACAGCGTAAACGTACGACGACGGCGGCAGCCCGCACGCCGTCGTCGGTCGTCTTAGCGCTGCGCCACTGTGGCGAGGAAGCAGCCAAAGGTGGCCAAGCTCAGAGGGCATCGGAGAGTGCCTGCGGCCGCAGGACCTGCGACACCGCTGCCTCTCGAAGAGCGGCGATTTAGAAATCGCCACCCATATACTCGCCCTCAGGCCAGGGGAAGCATTCAGAGCCGGACGCGATACGAATCGTGTATGGGTCCCATCCCGCTGCAATGAGGTAGATTTCGGCGGTGTCCGGAGAGACCAGCCCGACTTCATAGTGTCCCGCCGGTGCAGTCCGGGTTTCGATGTCGAACCTGCTGTCCTGGTACTTCGCCTCCACCTCCCGGACGAGAGGCTCGGGCTCCGTGCCAGCATTTAGGGTAACCGTGGTCGCGCCTTTCCAATTAACTGAAGAGTCGCTGCAATTGAAGAGAAGACCGGTCGCCCCCTGATCAACCTTGGCCACTTTGTTCTGGGGAAATAAATTAGCAATTTCCAGTTCCATGGCCTGGGTTCGGGCCTTGGCTTCCTGCCAGCTCGGATTGCTGGCTGCGGACGGCTCGGAGGAAGCGCCGGCGCACCCTACGAGGCCCAGCAGCAGCACCAAAACTCCTGCAGCACTTCGTGCACGAAGCACCTCGCTACCCCTAAGCACGCCCATTCTAGAAATCCCCACGAATGGATTCGTCCTCAGGCCAGGGGAAGCATTCGGAACCGGACGCGATACGAATCGTGCTGGGTTCCACCCCTCGTTTGATGATGTAGATTTCGGCGCTGTCAGGAGAGCGCAGCTGAACCTCGTAGTGTCCTGCAGGAGCGGGGTCACGCACCTTGATGTCGAACCTGTTGTCCCGGTACTTCGCCTCCAGCTCCCGGACGAGAGGCTCCGGCTCCGTCCCGGCAGCCAAAGTGACAGTGGCCGCCCCGGCCCAGTTAACTGAAGACCCGTCACAATCGATCAGCATGCCGGTTGGCAATTGATCAACCTTGGTCACTTTGTCCTGGGGAATCGAATCAGCGATTTCCATTTCCATCGCCTGTGTCCGGGCCTTCGCGTCCTGCCACGTCAGTTCGTTGGCCGCGGACGCCTCGGGCGAAGCGCTGGCGCATCCGACGAGGGCCAGCAACAGCACCATAACTCCTGCAGCACCTCGTGCTCGGATCATCTTGATATCTCGCAAAGCACGCCCATTCTAGAAATCTCTATCTATTGACTCATCCTCAGGCCATGAGAAGCATTCAGAACCAGAGGCAATACGAATTGTGCTGGGTTCCACCCCTCGTTTGATGATGTAGATTTCAGCGCTGTCAGGAGAGCGCAGCTGGAATTCGTAGTGTCCCGCCGGCGCAGGGTCGCGAACCTTGATTTCGAACCTGCTGTCCCGGTACTTCGCTTCCAGCGCCCGAACAAGAGGCTCCGGCTCCGCCCCCGCAGTCAAAGTGACAGTGGCCGCTCCATTCCAGGTAACTGAAGAACCGCCACAAGCAAGCAGAACACCCGTCGCCATGTGATCAACGTCGGCCACTTTGCCTTGGGGAAGCGAATTGGCGATTTCCAGTTCCGTAGCCTGCGTGCGGGCTTTGGCTTCCTGCCACGTCAGCTCGTTGGCCGCAGACGCCTCGGACGAAGCGCCGGCGCACCCTACGAGGCCCAGCAGCAGCACCACAACTCCTGCAGCACGTCGCGCTCGGATCATCGCGGGAATCCGGTCCCGCAGGTAATCGGCGCCGGCGGCCACGAGGCCTTCCTCGCGAACCGAACCTGGCGGGCCAGACCCTCCAGAGCGCCGATCAGGATGGTCTGTGCAGCTCCCGTAACCGATGCTCGTGCTCCGCGCTGCTCACGCAGCGTTTCGGCTGCCTCATCGCACGCAGCTATGAGCTGATCGGCCGCGCTGTCGTCAAAGTTCATTCAGGGTCCCCCATCCCCGGTCCAACACGCCCATTTCTGGGTCGCAGGATAGACGGTACACCAAACCCCCCAGTTCAAAGCGGACCGTTGAGACAGACATCCGGCCCGCTCGTTTTCACGCCGTCGCCCCCAGCCGGGGCGCGGCCGGCCAGAGGGCCGCCGTAGTCGTCGCTGCGCTTGTTGTCGCGCCGGGTCAGGAAGACGCTGAGGATGTAGCCGTTCGCAGCGTGGATGGCGTCGGCCAGCACCTTCAGGCCCGGAATGTACTTGTCATCGGACAGGCCCGGTTCCTTCATGGAGGCCACGCCGTGCGGGAACGCGATGGCACAGGCGCCCGTGATGATCAGGCCGGCGCCGCCTTCGGTGCGGGCCACATAGTGGTCGATCTCGTGCGTTCGATCTCGCCGTAAACGTACGACGACGGCGGGAGCCCGCGCGGCGCCGTCGTCAGTCTTAGCGCTGCGTCAGCAGTGCGAGGAAGCAGCCGAACGTGGCGACGCCGAGCAGGGCGCCGGACACTGCCTCCGCCCAGCTGTGTTCGCGGAGGGAGACCCGGCTCAGGATCATCAGCGGCGCCAAGATCAGCAGCCACGCCCAAGCTGTCCCGAAGATGGCCGGCACCCACAGAACGGCGAACGTCATCACCGAGACGTGGGCTGAGACGTTGAGCCAGCGCCGGAAAAACACCAGGCCGACATTGCCGATCAGGAGCGCTGCCACGGTCTGGGGAACCGGCGACGGCAGTGCCAGCAGGAAGCAGGCGGCCGTGCCGATAAGCATCAGGGCCGCCACGATCCCGACCCGCCAGCGGTCGTGGATCCCCCGGCGCCGGAACAGCGGCTTGGTTCCCTTGTAGATCAGCCCGGGAACGCCGACGATGCCTGCCAGCAGCAGTGGCACGCCCACCGATCCCAGTCCCCCGGTGATCCCCGCGGCCACCACCAGGGCCGCCAGCACCAGGGCCGGCGGCAGCAGCCGGGATACCCAGCCCAAGACCGGCAGCTGCGTGCGGGGCTGGGTATCCGGCGGGGCCAATTCTGGTCGAGCCATCTCCGTCACGGCAGCAACATTGCGGCGGCGAAGGCCAGGCAGCCGGCCAGATGTCCGGCCAGGACCTGGGTGGGTGTGTGGTCGCCGAGCTTCACCCGGGACCATCCCGTGGCTGAGGCCAGCAGCAGGGCCAGCGCCGCGCCGACCGCCGGGATCGGCGCCAGCAGGGCCAGCCCCACGTAGGCGGCGACGGCGGAATGCACCGAGAGCTTCCACACCAGGTTCGCTGCCAGGCACAGCATCATGCCGATGAAGACGCCGCCGATCTCACCGAACAGCTCAGCCGGGGCGTCCAGCAGGACCAGGATCAGCGCGCCGATGCCCAGAGACACGGCGGACGCGGCCAGGATCGGTGCCCGCTGGGTCCGCACGCCCACGTGGTGGTCCGTCACCCTGCCGCGCCGCTTCAGCCACAGGATTCCGGCGAAGGGCAGCCCCACCGTGAACAGTGCCGCCACGATGCCCTGCAGCCAGGTCACGCCCGGGCTGAGTAGCGGCTGCAGCAGCAGGAGGATTCCCACGAGGACGGCCGGGGCGGAGGTTTCGGTGACGATGCGCGCCACCCGGGTGGCTGCGGACGAGGCGCTGGTGGTGGTCGTGGCGATCTGTTCGGTTTCGGGCATCAGCCGATTCTACCTAGCTCCCCCGGGCTGCCCTCCTGTTCCGCCGATCCCACGATTTTTTGCTCCATCGGTTGGGCGCCGTCCCAGAAGGCCTGCACCCAACCACTGGATTTCCTAGGACCTTTCTTTCGCGGGAGAAGCTGCCTGTAGGGATCTACTGGGGGCGCACATCGGAAAAGCGGACGAGGAAATTGGGATCGACGGCGGAGAACGCCTGAGTCAGGTTTGTTGTTGTCAGGCAGGAGGTATCGGAGGCGACCGATTCGGCGGTAAAGGTGACCAAGGTATCCTCACCCATTGAACTCAGCGTCCCAAAGAATGGAGCACTTTGAGGAATCAGCGTATTATCCGATATGTCTGATAGGGCGTTATTCCACGTCTGGACTTTGACCCCATTCGCGAGTTCGATTTTGACGTGTGCTAGGCCATCATTATTGGCACCAATTTCGACGATCTTTCCAGTCCAGTTCACCATCGATCCGTTCCCGGATGCGCCGCACATTTGCGTGTCCCGTTCCGTCAAAGCAACGGACCGCTGGAGTTCCGTCTCCGCTTCGTTGTAGCGAGTCTTTCCCTGTTCGAACGCGTCTATAAAGGCTTGCTCGTCGGCAGGGTAGCTGCCATATCCAAGTTCGGGCTCCACTACGGGGGCTGGGGGCTGCGTTGCTTCCGGTGTGGTGGGTTCTGCCGACGGTGTGGGTGCTGCCGTTTCAGGAATCGGACTGGGCTTTGCTGATTCAGTGGTTACCGTCTCAGCACTAGCGTCGGAACTCTCCCCATCGTCGGAGACCGCATTTACGAATACGCTCACCAGAATGAGAGCTCCAATGGTAGTCAGAACCTTGTGCCGCGCGAACCAGCTTTTCGTGGAAGCGGGTTTATCTCCCGACACGTTTTCCGCATACCCGTATCCCTCTGAGGCACCCTCGTCATTGGTCCAGAAGTCCCAGTTGTCCGGAGCAGGACCCCAGTTCGGATCCGGCTTCCAATTCGGTGGCGGCGTCCATCCCTCTGGTGCAGCGGGCCAATTCGGTGGCACGTTGTATTTTTTGCTCATCTGATTCCCCCAATTATGTTCACAAGCCTGCCGCTTCTGCGCAGCGAAAGTGATCCTACTGCATAAAGTTATCGGCTCTGCTTTCCACCGCATCGTTACCTTCGGCACCCTGCACCCGGGTGCCAGCATCTCTCGTTGAAGGGCTCGTGGGTTTCCCGCCCAGTTCTCGAACTTTCGATGCCATTGGGAGTAGTTTTCCCCCGTTACTTCTAGGGTTCATCACGATTAAGTGCCGCCGATCGCTGCTTCGAGCCCGAGAATGCTTTCGGGAAGTATGAGAGGCGGGCCGGGTGGCGAGGGGAAGCAGCCAAGACGGGATACGTAAAGACACCAAGAGGGCACAGTCCGGGCAGATACTCGGGGCAGACCGAGCAGATCGTGGAGTTCGACGACGTCGACGCCGCGGCTGGTCATCTGGCGACGAAGTCCGCGTGGTCGCGCTGGGCGAGCCACCCAAATGACGTCGTCGAACAGCAGGTCTTCACGGTTGGTCGGCGTGAGCCGTTCGTGGGTCAGACCCGGGGCGCAGACCAGAACCTTGCGCAGCTTGCCCGCCTCCGGGTGCATACCGCAGGACGCGGCATGCCCTCTGCTCAGAGCTCTATCCAGCCCCGGGTCAGGGCGAGCACGCCTGCAACGGCTCCCGCCAACGTAATGAGGAAAAGAACCAGCTCCCCTCCCCGGAAAACGCGCTGCCCTTGTTCACGGCGCGCGATCACGAACAGGACGGTGGCGGGGGCGTAGAAGATCATCGAAAGCAGCACCAGAGGCAGCCCGGCGGCATAGACCAGGAACACTGAATAAATGACGGCAATGACGGCAATGGTCAGGTCGCCCCGCCGGATGCGGCTCGGGGCTCCTTCATACGTTTCCCCGCTCCAGCCGAGCTTGAGGCCGTAGAGGGCCGCGAAGAGGAGGGAGAACAACGTCAGGACCGCGGTCATGTCCAGCGCGAAGTCGAAGGCGTCCTCGGAGAAGTAGGTGATGACCATGACCAGCTGGCTGAGCAGGGTGCTCAGCAGCAGGGCGTTGACCGGGACATCGTCATCGCTGACCCGGGACAGGAACCGTGGCATGTCCTTCTCCCTCGCGGCCACGTACAGGACCTCCGCTGCCATCAGGCTCCAGGCCAGATAGGCCCCCATCACCGAAATGATCAGGCCTGCGCTGACGAACACCAGTCCCCAGGTCCCCACTCCCGATTCCAGGACGCCCGCCATTGATGGTTGGCGCAGCTCGGCGAGCTGTTCCATCGGCAGGACGCCGTAGGAAACGATCGTGACCGAGGCAAAGATGGCAAAGACGCTTAGAAATCCGAGGACGGTGGCCCGGCCAACATCCTCCCGCCGTCGCGCGTGGCGCGAATACACACTGGCACCTTCAACACCGAGGAAAACGAAGACCGTCACCAGCATCGTGTTGCTGACCTGCTCGAACAGCGGCCCCGTGTAGTCCGCCCCGGTAAGGTTTCCCGCGAAAACGGCGGGGTCGAACAGGAAGACGGCAAACAGCACGAAGACCAGGATGGGAACAACCTTGGCGATCGTGACTATCCGGTTAATGGCCGTGGCTTCTTTGATGCCGCGCCTGATCAGGAAGAAGAATCCCCACAGCCCGGCCGAGGACAGCACGACGGCGAGGAGGGTGTCCCCTGCGCCCAGCTGCGGAAACAGGGCTCCCAGCGTGGACATGGTGAGCACCCAGTAGGTGACGTTTCCAACGCAGGCACTGGCCCAGTAACCCGCTGCGGAGAAGAACCCCACGTAATTTCCGAAGCCGGCCTTGGCGTAGGAGAAAATCCCCGCATCGAGGTCTGGCTTGCGCATGGACAGCCGCTGGAAGACGAAGGCCAGCATCAGCATGCCGGAACCCGCAATCAGCCAGGCGACCAGCGCACCCGACACCCCGGTTTCCTCGGCGAAGCGCTGGGGCAGGGAAAACACCCCGGCCCCGACCATGGACCCGACCACCACAGTGGTGAGGGTCAGCAGGGAGAGTTTGGCCGCTGGGGCCTTCTCCCCTGAAGCAGGCGGATTAGACATAGTTCTTTCCAATCGGGGGTGGCGGCCGCTGAGGCAACGCCGGTTAGATAACAGGAGGGGGGATCGCTTCCTGCGGGGGATCCTCCGTCAGCAGCTCACCATCATCTTCTCAGAAGGAGACGGCGGGGTCCGAATCAGCGGCCACCGCCTCGAGGCGGTGGCCGAAGGGGCCCGGCACGACGTCGTCGTTAGTCGATCCCATCCCGGATGATCGGGCAGGTCATGCAGTGCCCGCCGCCGCGGCCGCGGCCGAGCTCGGCGCCCACAATGGGGATCACCTCGACGCCGGCATTGCGCAGCGCCGCATTGGTCTGGGTGTTGCGGTCATAGGTGAGCACCGCGCCCGGTTCCAGCGCGACGGCGTTGTTCGCACTGTCCCACTGCTGCCGTTCGGAGGCCGAGTAGTCCCCCGCGGTCTCCACCAGGCGCAGCTCCTTGTAGCCCAGGGAGTCGGCGACGACGTCGACAAAGCGGCGGTCCTGCTCGTCCCGCACCACCAGGCCGGGACTCTTGTCCGAGGGATGGATGGTAAAGGCGTGGATGCCGTCCACGATGGCCGGATGGATCGTGGCCAGGTCACGGTCGGCGAAGGTGAACACGGTATCCAGATGCATGGCGGCGCGCAGCTTGGGCATGCCCGCGACGACGATCCGCTCGGCGGCTTCGGCCTTGAACAGCGCCTGCGCGAGCTGGGTGATGGCCTGTCGGGAGGTGCGTTCGCTCATGCCGACCAGTACCGTGCCGTTGCCCACCGGCATGACGTCGCCGCCCTCCAGCGAGGCCTGACCCCAGTCCTGCTCCGCGTCGCCCCACCAGATCTTGGAGCCCGCGTAGTCCGGATGGAACCGGTAGATCGCCTGCATCAGCAGGGTCTCGTCCCGGCGTGCCGGCCAGTACAGCGGGTTCAGCGTCAGTCCCCCGTTGATCCAGCAGGTGGTGTCCCGGGTGTAGAGGGTGTTGGGCAGCGGCGGCAGCAGGTATTCGGGCCGGCCCAGTGATTCCCGGACCAGGCCGACGTAGCCGGTGCGATAGTCGGCGGGAAGGTCCGACGTCGTGAGCCCGCCGATCAGGATCCGCGCCAGTTCCGCTCCGGTCAGCGCATCCAGGAACGCCCGGGTGCCGGAGACCAGTCCCAGCCCGACGCGGTTGGCGATGATTTTGCGGTCCAGCAGCCAGGTCCGCGCCTCGGGCAGATCCATGGTCTGGCCCAGCAGGTCGTGCAGTTCCACCACGTCCACGCCGCGGTCTGTCATCTTGTTGACGAAGTCGGCGTGGTCGCGCTGGGCGTTTTCGACCCACATCACGTCGTCGAAGAGCAGGTCTTCGCGGTTGGTGGGGGTGAGTCGTTCGTGGGCCAGGCCAGGCGCGCAGACCAGGACCTTGCGCAGTTTGCCGACCTCCGAGTACACCCCGTATTTGGCGGCGTTGGGTGCGGGAAACATGTGGTTCTCCTTGTGTGCGGGCTGAATCTTTGCGGCCGGGGCTGATGTCGGCGGGACTTCATCGGTGCGGGTGGTGTGACAAAGCTGTGGAGGGGCGGATTGTTTATCCGTCCCTCCACCAGTTTAGAAATTAGTGCCCGCGCTCTGCCTGCTGGGCCTGCTCGCGGCGCCGGAGCGCTGCGTTCACGGCCGGGTCGTCGAGCGCACCGAGCCATTTGAGCAGTTCGGGTCCGGCGACCGGATTGGCTGCCACGGCCGGGCGGGCTTTCGGCTCATCGGTGGCCAGTTCCTGCAGCCGCAGGCCGCTGGTACCCGGATCTTCGGCTTCGGCCAGAATCGCGACCTCTGCCGGGTCCACGTCCCGCGGCTCAGCTGCTGACGCTCCGGCGTCAACGATGTCTGCCGCCGGAACGTTCATCAGCGGGCTGGTCCGTCCGGTGGACGGGGCGTTCTCGTCAGCGGGATGTTCCTGCATTTCGTTCTGCATGGGATCTCCTTTATCAGTAGCCTTACTACCATCCTTGCAGAAGGTGTGGCAGGGTCCGAATCCTGATTCCACAGGTACCAATACTAGAAATTGGCTTGCTTGGCGGTCCAACGACATAGTCGGGGACGCCAGATGGGATTCAGGGGTACGCAAATCATTCAAGGTCGCACCCGGCATCAAGATGAGGGTCATTCCTAAGAGCATGGGGATCAGCGCTGGCGTCAAAGGAGCCAGAATCTCAGCCAACAGCTCCGGCCGGGTGGCACGCACGGTGGGCATCCCGGCAGGCATCTAACACATGAAGACCCTGTCTTCCGGGCATGCTCCACGTCCTAGCAACCAGCGGTGGCCGCCAAACGGGTGACTGGCAGCCCCTAAAGCGGTTCCGATTCCGAAAGCTCCCACTCCTGCCATCTCCGCTCCCGAATGGGAAAAGGAACTTCATAGGCCATCTTGGTGAAACCCGACTACGCATCTTGGCCGCAACGGTGCCGACCACCCGCTTGCCCACCCTTTGGCTCCCCTGTTGGGCTAGCGGCATCGCTTGACATCAGAACGGCCTTGTGGCACCGTTTCTAAAAGCAGCTCGGATGAGCAGCTGGAAATAGAATCCTGAGAAGGCTTCTGGAAGTACAGATATTATGTGCATGTTCTTACCCAGACCGTCTTCTCCTTACCTACGTAAGGAGTTTTTTTATGCCTATCGAAACCCTCTCGGCCGATACATCTACGATCATCAAGTTTGAAGACGCGTACGAGCAGTCCTATCAGGGCATCCTCCGCGTTATCGGACTCGCCAAGATTAGCAGCCTCATCGCCACAATTGATTCGATCGACCTTGAAGCCAATCCAAGGTCATCGCGTGTAGGGCCCATTACAGCGGCCATACGTGAATCGATAGAATCCACCCCGGAAGTACTGCCGTTCAAAACCAAAGGCGTGCTCCTAGGCGCCTCAAAGTTCGAGAGGCTGCAGCGACACCGCTACCGGCTGTCTTTCCAAGACGTAGGTGTGGAAGGCATCCTCGACGGAGGCCATAATATGCTCGCTTTCGGTCTCCACATCTTGGATCAGGCGGGGGTGCTAAAGCGGTCCAACAAGCCGAAAAATTGGACTGATTTCAAAGCCATCTGGCATGCGAACCGGTCCTCTGTGGAGACACTTCGGAAATCCTCAGAAGAGGATAAGGCAACCTGGGACGCCGTCGTTCCGGTTGAGGTCCTCCTGCCGAACGATCCGGACAGCCCGGAGGAAGTGGCCAAGTTCAACAATTCGCTCCTTGACATCTGTGCCGCGCGAAATAACAACGCACAGCTCCGCTCTGAAACCAAATCAAACCAGAGCGGGCACTATGAGTACCTCAAGAGCCAGCTGCCCGACTCACTGAATTCCTCGATTGAGTGGAAGACCAACGACGGCGGCAAGATCAAGGTGGCAGACGTAGTCGCCCTGGCTTGGATTCCGCTGTCACTCGTCTCACCGATGCCAAACGCTGACGATGGTCGCGTCGTCGAGCCGCCCGTCCCGCAGAACATCTACCGGAGTAAGGGAGACTGCATCGTTCGATTTGAACGCCTCATGAGCTCGCCTGCCGTCAGTGAAAACAATGGGACTGATTACAAGGCCAAACTGGTCTCCAAAGAAGTAAAAAGCGCCCTGGGCTTGGTTCCAGCCGTTCTGGATGTCTATGACCTTATTTCAGAAAACTATGCCAAGGCCTACAACACCAACGATGGAATTTTTGGGCGTATCAAGGCGGTACAGAGTGTCAATAAGGGCGACAACCTCAAGACCAAATTCATGGGCCGGGACCTGGACACCCGGATCCCCGATGGCTTTCTGATTCCGGTTGTATACGGCCTTCGTTCATTGATGGAGCGTACCGATGACGGACAGATTAAGTGGAAGGTTGACCCGCGCGAATTCGTAAAACAAAACCTCCCCGCCATCATGGCAACCTTCAAGACGGTGATTACGCTCTCTAGCTGGGATCCTCAAAAGGTAGGCAAGGAGCCCGGCGCCTATATTCAGGCCGAGAACGCCTTCGAGATGGCCCTGCTGCGCTCGAGTTCAAAAGCATAACCGTCACAGAATAGGTTGCTTAGGCGGGGGAAGCTAACGTGGTAGTTCCCCCGCCTATGGCACTGCCAAGTCTGGGCTTGGTTTCAGCCAGCGAACGGATAAGGGAAACTGTGAATGCAATTCCCTTCTCCTGCCGCCTCGGATACTGGCAACACCCTTTATGGCGCCGCTCCGTCACCTCGATATGCGACCGGGCCATACATTTATTCAACAAGCGTTCCTCCCATCCATCCAGGCTTGGCTTTTCGCGGCTAGCGACCATACCGGCAGAACGCTTCAACACCAGATCAGCAGGAGCACACCGATGTCTCACGAGTCAAAATTGGAATCATTTCTTAGCGATTTCAATGGCCGCATGTGGTCCCAGTCCGGAGCGCCTGACTACGTACACGCGCGTGCGTTTTATCAGGCCCTCGACGGGGTTCGGCTCGACGTAGTCTATGCAGTGGCTACCCATCGCCCATTGGCAGCAGACCTCCGGGCCATGTGGGAAAAGCGCTGGAATCGCCGACCCACTGGTGTCCTGTTGGTTGTAGGGTACCTGGGACAAGATGCCTCGCCCAGAGCGGCGATCGTGGGTCTGCGGGACACCGCCCAGCTCGCAACGGATATGCCGTTGTCCCTCGTCGAGCGGATCGTGGAACAGGGCCTTGAGGCCCCCACCACAGCCTTGGCGGAACAGCTAATCGCTCCGTTGTTCGCTTCGCATGATGACGATGAAATCTTAGGCTTGGTCAATACCGGCCTGTTCGCCACGCACGAGCTGCTTGCGAATGTTCCGCACAGATCAGACTGGACAATGGCGAAGGAACGCTCACAGGCCTTCCGCTGGCATTCCGGTGAGGACCTTGTCCGTGCTTTGGGTTGGGATGTCTCTCGAAGAGGGGCCGATCTCATCCTTGGAAAAAACGGGCGAGAGGATGCTGTCGCTGTCCTTCTGGAAGGGAGCGAACTTTTCGATCGCCCTTCGAGTAGGTTCGGAGAGACATCTCCTGTCCAGCACGGCATATCCCTGGCACGGAACACCAAAATCAGGTGGGTTCTAGCTGTGCAGGGAACCCGTATCCGTCTGTACACAGCCGATCCCGATGTTGGTATTTCCCGCAAAGGTAGTGACACATATACGGAGATCGACCTTGCAATCATCGACGACGAGCATCTGGCATACGCTGCCCTCCTAATAACGCCGGAAGCTCTTTGTGCGCAGGGAACCGCAGATACAATTCTTGCGGCTTCCCAGGACCATGCCGCCGGCCTGGGCGAGCGGTTGCGGGAGCGCATCTATGTGGACGTCGTTCCGGATCTTGCCACAGCAGTAGCGGCTCGGTTCGGAGCAGCCACAGAGACCGAACTCCGGAGCGCCTATCGCGCTACGTTGATCATCCTCTTCCGGCTTCTGTTCGTTGCATATGCCGAAGATCGGGGACTTCTGCCCTATAAAACCAACGAGCGCTATACGCATGTCTCTCTTAAGGAACGCGCCCGTTCCTACGCTAAAAACCTGCAAAACAACGAGCATCTGAGTTTCGATCCGCAAGCCACCGACCTTTGGGACAACCTTCTCGGCATTTGGCGAGGCATCTTCTCCGGCCATACAGAGTGGGGAATCCCCGCCTACGGGGGTTCTTTGTTCGACCCGGCGGAAACGACGGGGACAACCATCGACGCGTTGCGCCTCACGAATTCGGAGATCGGCCCTGCACTCGTCAAGCTGTTGGTGGATACCGGGAGAGACAGCACCATGGGCCCGGTGGATTTCCAGACCTTGAGCGTGCGCGAGTTCGGGACCATCTATGAGGGTCTGCTCGAATCGTCGCTGTCCGTTGCTCCCGTGGACCTAGCTGTGAACGCCGATGGCGTTTACGTGCCCGCAGCCGCGACCCATGACGTGGTCATCCATGCCGGAGAGGTGTACTTCCACAATGCTTCCGGCATGCGTAAAACCACTGGCAGCTACTTCACCAAACAGTTCGCTGTGGAACACCTGCTCGAGACTGCCCTGGACCCTGCTGTTGAGGAACACCTCGGCCGCGTTGCAGGGTTAATAGCCGCCGGCGATGAGGTATCTGCGCACGACATTTTCTGGGATTTCCGAGTAGCGGACATCTCCATGGGATCCGGGCATTTCCTGGTCGGCGCGGTCGACCATATTGCATCCAGCTTTTCGGCATTCCTTGCAGAACATCCGCTGCCCGGTGTTGCGCGGGAATTGGACCAGCTCCGGGCGACGGCATTGGCCAAACTGGCTGACACGGGCGCCGGGGATCTTCCCGAAATTGATCAAATGACGCTGGTGCGGCGCCAGGTAGCCAAGCGCTGTATCTACGGCATCGATTTGAACGGTATTGCCGTTGATCTAGCCCGGCTGGCCCTGTGGATTCATACCTTTGTCCCCGGGCTGCCTATGTCTTCCCTCGATCATGGATTGGTGCAAGGAGATTCGCTGACCGGCATTGGAACTCTCGACGAGGCGTTTGATGTGCTTGAGCCCAACCGTATGGGCATGCGGTCCCTACTGGCCGACCGGCTCGAACAGATCCTGGAGGAATCTGCCGAAACGCTGCGCCGGGTTGGTCTGACGGCAGAAGCCTCGGCATCGGAAGCCAAAGGCGTGGAAGAGGCCTACGCAGAAGCGCTGAAGGACTCAGAGCCTGCAAAGGCCATCCTTGATGCCGCCGTCGCCCACAGACTCGGACTGATCAACCTCGATGGGGTCCTGGACACCGACTTGATACTCCAATCCGGCAGGCGGGATGACGTTCGCCAAAAGGTCGAAAGACTGGGATGTGTACACCTAGCTTTCGCCTTCCCTGAGGTCTTCATCAGCCGGAACGGCAACCCTGCCGGGTTCCATGTCATCCTCGGCAATCCCCCATGGGACGAAGTCATGGTGGAAGAACCAAAGTTCTGGCAGCGGTTCTTCCCCGGAGTCATGGGCATGTCCCCGGCAGCCCAAAAGAAAGCCATCAAGCAGTACCGCGCCGACCGGCCCGACTTGGTTGCCCTCCATCAGGAGGAGGAGGAAGCTGCCAGGATGTACCGCCAGACACTGCTTGCCGGCCCGTACCCCGGTCTGGGAACCGGTGACGTGGACTTGTACAAAGCGTTTTCCTGGCGGTTCTGGCAGTTGCTGCGGGAGGGCGGCCGTTTCGGCGTCGTTTTCCCCCGGTCAGTCCTGAATGCGGCAGGTTCGGCCCGGTGGCGTTCTACGGTCTTGGCGCAGGGAACCTTCGATTCGGTCGTAACATTGACCAATACCGGCAAATGGGTTTTCGACGAAGTGGACGGGCGATATTCCGTGACGCTTCTGACCGTCAAGAAAACGGCAAGTCCCGAAGGCGAGGTGCGACTGGCCGGCCCCTTCCATTCCCTGCGGGACTTCATGGCCGGTAGGCAAGTACTCGGTAGCCTGCCAGCCTCCGGCTTGGCGGAATGGACCAGCGGGGCATCGTTCCCTCTCCTGCCGGACACTGCCGCTATTGAGGCCTTCCGGGCACTGCGGTTCCACCCGAGGCTGGACTCCGGCGAGCAATGGCTCTTTAAACCGGTGGCTGAGTTCCATGCAACGAGTGACCGGCCCACTTTCGATGCCGGAGAGGCAGCGCCGGGACGCTGGCCTGTATTCACCGGAGCGACATTCAACCTTTGGAACCCCGACGCCGGCGACCCGTATACATTCGCCGATCCTGACATCGTGACCCGTGCCCTATTTGAGAAGCGTAAGCGCCAGGCACGTCTACGGTCGTCAGGTTTCCTCGGTCTCGACCCCAAGATCGTCGGCGACATCGATACGCTCCCCTGTTATCACCCGAGGATTGCGTTCCGAGATATAGCGCGGTCCACTGATTCCCGTACCGCAATAGCCGCCCTAGTTCCAGGGAATGTCGTGTTAACGAACAAGGCGCCGTATCTCTTGCGACGCTCGGGAGACCCGACTGACGAAGCGTACTTACTGGGAGTCCTCTCATCGATCCCCCTCGACTGGTACACCAGGCGGTACGTAGAAATCGGGATGAACCTTCACATTGTCAATGCCCTTCCCATTCCACGCCCGGAACGGAATGACCCACGGCGTCTCCGCGTGGTTGAGATTGCCGCCAAGCTGGCAGCGGTGGATGAGCGATACGCTTCTTGGGCCGCTGCAGTCGGCGTTCCGGTGGGATCCGTTACGCATGAGACCACAAAGACCGATCTCATCCATGAACTCGACGCTGCCGTAGCGAGTCTGTATGGGCTGAGCCGCGCGAGCCTGATTCACATTTTCGAGACCTTCCACCGGGGATGGGATTATCGCCCACGCCTGGCCGGTGTTCTGACCCACTTCGACCGCTGGAGCCAAGCATGAGTTTTCCTATGTCCGTCACCCGCCCCGAGTTTGCAACCAACAGGACAGGTGCCGCCACTGAGCGCGTTGCTGATGCAGTCATCAAAATGATCGCGAACGGATCCGAGGGACGCGTGGAACCGACGCGAGTGGACATCGCTACGGCGTACTTCAACGTCGGAGGATTCACGCTTATAGCTGAGGCTTTGGAAGCCGCGGGACCGGTCCGCCTACTGCTGGGCGCCGAACCGATGGACTACGACGTGCGGTCCACCATTACGCCCCTGAGTGTATTAGGAGCGCGCCGTGGAAACCCCCGGCTACGTGAAGCGTTAGAGGAGCACGCCAAAGCGCTCACAGAAGACAGGGACCTGGTAGGAATCACAAGGGAAGGAGATGCAGCTGTCCAACGTCTGCTTGTGTGGCTGAAGAGTCACGATGTCCAGGTCCGCCGGCTGGAAAAGCACTTCCTGCATGGCAAGGCGTTCATCGTCAAAGACGGCGGGGCCAGCGTCTTGGCAGGATCTTCAAATCTGACCTTTTCCGGGATGGCCCGGAATCGCGAACTGAACCTCGGCGTGTATCAGCCATCTCCCGTCGAGCGCACCCAGGAATGGTTCGATGAGCAGTGGGAAGAGGCTGTCCCCTATGATCTGGCAGGACTCTACGCGGCACGTACCGAGCTGCACCAGCCATGGACGGTGTTCCTACGGATGCTCTATGAGCTTTACGGGGACACCTTCGAGGCGGATACGGAGTTCGATAATGAGCTTGGTCTGACGGATTTCCAAGCCGACGGCGTTCACCGTGCAAAGCGGATCCTCGCCAAACGTGGCGGCGTAATAGTGGCTGACGAAGTCGGCCTGGGAAAGACATTCGTCGCCGGTGAGCTGATCCGCGAGGCCGCTATCGAGCACCGGCAAAAAGTTCTTGTTGTCGCACCGGCCACGCTGCGGGATTCGACGTGGAGACCGTTCCTCAAGGACAAAAACATCAACGCCGACGTGGTCTCCTATGAAGAACTCGCTGGCGACATCCAGAACGGCCGAGCAGGCAAGGCTGGCGCACATGTCCAGGCATTGGATTCCTACGCGCTTGTAGTTGTGGATGAAGCCCATAACCTTCGCAATGCAAGCACCCACCGCGCAGACGCATTCCGTATGCTCCTTGCCGGCTCAGTGCCCAAGAAGCTCATTCTGTTGACGGCTACGCCCGTCAACAACTCACTTCAAGACCTGCAAACCTTGGTCTCCTACATCGACCCCTCCGATGGAGCATTCGCAGACATCGGGGTGCCCAGCGTCCGTCAGTACATCGGAACCGCGATGGCCTTGGACCCGGACGAGCTCTCCGGCAAACACCTTTTCGAGCTGCTCGATGCGATAGCCGTACGCCGGACCCGCCGGTTCATCAAAACACAGTATCCACACGCAAAGGTCGGCGGCGTCCAGATAACCTTCCCTCAATCCCGTGTTCACCGAGTGGAGTACCACCTTGACGGAGTCCTGCCAGGCTTTTTTGAGAGACTGGCAGACGCCCTCGGCGCACGTTCAGAGGATGAGGATCTCACCACCACCGGCGTGACCTTAAAGGACCCCGGCAAGGTGCTGACCATGGCCCGATATGTCCCTTCCAGGTTCCTACTCGGAAAGGACAAACAAATTGAACAATACGAGGTTCAAAACGCGGGTTTATTGCGTTCCGCGCTCCTCAAACGATTTGAGTCCAGTGCTGTGGCGTTCGGTGCAACAATTATGAAGATGATCTCGTCTCAGGACCATTTTCTATCTGCACTGGACCAGGGACGGGTCCTCACGGGAGACGCTCTGCGAGCATGGGCGGCCTCCGACTCTGACGACATTGACACTGTCATAAAGGCCATGAACGACGACACTCTCGAGAGCAACGTCGACGCCGCTAGCGGGTACAATGTCCCTGCACTGAGGGCAGCTGTCCAAGCCGACAAGGAGTTACTCCAACAGTTTCTTACGGAGGTCGCCGCAGTGAGTTGGAAAGATGACCCGAAAATTGACCGACTGGCCGACGAAATTGGACTCATTGCTGCCTCCGCGAAGCGGGATGGGGTCGGGGTTGCAAATACCAGGGACCGTCGAAAGGTCTTGGTGTTCACGTACTTCGCCGACACGGCGAACTACATTAACGAGGCCCTCACCGCCTTGGCGGCACACGGTGACAAACGGCTCGTCGACTACGCGGGGCGCATTGTCGTGGCCACCGGAGGTGACCGGCACGGGCGTAAGGACGCCATCGTTGGATTCGCACCCCGTACAGCCGGCACTGTCGAAGACGAAGATAAGTACGATCTGGCGATCGCTACTGATGTGCTTTCCGAAGGTGTCAATCTGCAGCAAGCCGGTCATATCATCAACTACGACTTGCCTTGGAACCCGATGCGCCTGGTCCAACGTCACGGGCGTATCGATCGCATTGGCTCACAGCACAGGGAGATCAACCTTCGGTGCTTCTTCCCGGACGATCAGCTCGAGGAACTGCTTCAGCTGGAAGGGCGCCTCCAGCTCAAACTCAAACAAGCTGCTGCTGCTTTCGGCATCAGCGACGGCGTGCTGCCCGGCGTCGAGGCAGCCGAGCGGGTCATTTCAGAGACCCGACAGGAAATCGAGCGGCTCCGCCAAGAGGACGCCGCTTTGTTTGACGCTACCGGCTCCGCAGCCGCGTCCAGCGAGGAGTATCAGCGCCGCCTTGCGAACGCCTGGAAATCCGAGGAAACAGCTAAAGATGTCTTGGGACTTCCATGGGGATCCGGTTCTGTTATCGTCCGACCAGGACGACGACCAGGATTCGTTTTGTGCGCTCAGGTAGCTGATCATCCCCGCCCGGAATTCCGATTTGTTCCGCTACAGGATGGAAAGCTGGAAGTGTTGGATGGTGAAGCGGAGATTATCTCGGAGCTGCTCACCTGTCTGGAGCAGGCTGACCCAGGAGATCCAAACACGTCGCCGGCTGATCCGTCGCCGAGCCTCCGCGACGATTTGTATACTGCCTGGAGTGCAGCGCAGGCCGATATGCACACTGAATGGATGAAGCGCACAGATCCCGCTTCCTTTGAGCCGTCAGTCCCACGGGTCATGCGCGTTGCTGCCGATCATGTTCGCCGCCACGGAGGCGCTCTGGGGGATCAACAGGACAGACTAGTCGAGAGACTCAACCAGGTGGCTAACCCCCGTACAGAACGCGAAATTCGATCGGTTCTGGCATCTCATCGGCAGGGATCCCCGGCTGAGGCGGTCCGCGCGCTAATGGATAAGGCCAACGAGCTCCGACTCAAGACGCCTAAACCAACCGAAGCGCTCCCCCAAGTTTCTCCGGACGACATCCGACTGGTTACGTGGATGGCCATCACTAATAAGTAGGCTCAAAGGAAGTGAGTTTATTTCCGGCCGCCCGTCCAGATTCAGGATGCGTGTAGCGGCCCGTCGGCTCCAGCATGGTTTCTGTTTCAACCGTCCAATAGGTGTAGATAACGGACAGGCGGCGGTCACGTCCGAGCCGGCCGTGACCTGTGGTTTAGCTACTGGCCCACGCGGGCTTTCACATTTGCATAGACGCTGTCGGTACCCACCACGACAACGTCGGCCGGCCCGGCTGCCGATTGAAACTCCCGGCAGGTGACGGCATCGGTGCTGACTCCCGGGATCAGCTCCGGGTGTTCGGCGAGTATGTGCTGTAGTTCCGCTTCCGCGGCATAGCCGGGAACCTCCGGCTCGTGCCAGGTGCCGTCCGACTGCCGGTTGAGGATTTTACTCATGTCCTCCGGTTTACCCGGCTTCGTCGGCCAGCGTCCAGATCTGTTTGAGCGGGAGCTCACGGCGTACCCGGGCCGGGAGTGATGAATAGTGCTCCTGCAACTGCGCCACCACTTCATCTGCGTCCCAAACCCGGATCGCGAAGCGTTGGGATTCTAAGAGTTTCCGGGCTTGTCGGGTGAGGCCGCCCCACGCCACGAGCAGGCCTTGATCGGCACCGTGGATCGCTAATGATCCATGCAGCTGCGAGACAGTAGGTGAATCGACGGGCGACGCCTGGCTCTTCACCTGAACGATAAGTCGGGGTGGTTCCAGACCGAGGATGCCCTTGCCGGCGACGATGTCGATGCCGTCGTCGGTTCCTTCTCCGTGTTCGGTGCACACATAGCCAGCACTTCGGAGGATGTCGGCGATCAGGCCCTCCATCTTGTGGCCCGAGAACGCTTCTATGAGCCTGCTGGCGATAGCATCGGCGGCATAGCGCGATACATCCACGGGGACTTCCATGAGTTCATCAGCGTCCAGCTGCGCCTTGGGAGTGGAAGGAGTGGGCGCAGCTTGGGTGGATAGGCCAACTCGCGCTCCTGGATCCGCACCGTCCGAAATACATGCCCGAAGCCGGTGTTCGGCGTCGTTGCGCTCGATCTGACACACCGTCGAGAAGGCACCCAGGGAGTAGAGCAGGTCCTGCTTCACCCGAGAGCGAGCGAGGTCGGTAATTCTCCATGTGACCCTGCGGATATGGCGCCGCTCAGGGTCCGGAGTGTCCAGATATGTGTATTCGCTGTCGATGGTGCCGATGGCTATTTCCGAAGTCCTTTTCAGCGGCATCACCACCAAATCGCCGGTCTTCATCCGAGCCTTAAGCGCCCAAAGCTGTGCCGAAAAATTGCGAACCGCTCCGATGGAGCGGTTCGGAATGCCCACACTCACTTTGTCCATGACGGCCTCCCGGGTGGTGCAGTCGACCAAAGAACCGACATCACCGTACCCAGCACCGGTGTATCCATTCTCCAAGGCCCACTGCTCACGCTCGCCTGAACTCCCTGCCCTGACCAACCAAGCCGTCATGGATTCTCCCCTTGTTGATTGCGTTGTCGCAGTCTATTGCAGGGAACGCGACTTGATGCGGCTACTTCCCTGTCGACAGGAAAGCTGGTCATCACCGATTCCAAGGCTCGGTATTTCGCTTTGGGTTGAAGAGCTGCTTGGCCCGACCTGTGCACTCGCTTACCAAGCTGGACTTTGCACCGCTCAGCCCATGTCTGGGCCTCCTCGCCCTACTTGGACTTACCTTTCGATATATCGCGGTGGTAGGCCAAATAGCCCATGTCCAGGTGATGTTGTTGGTGGATAAGCAGGTCGGACTTGTACCGCTCAAATTCGTATACCTTGCCGGACTCATCCACTGTTACGGCATGGCCATCAAATGCCTTATGGCAGTTTGGGCAGAGGCAGAGCAGATTTTCCAGGATGTCAGGGCCGTCGTGTGGGATTCCAAGCGGCCGAACATGCGCCGCCTCTGCATAAGTTCCGGCGGCGGTCCTCAACTGTGTTCTGCATATTTGACAAGTGTTTTTGTAAAGGCTTTTGACGGTTTCAGCAACAGCAGCGTTGCGCACCCTGCGGTTGGTTAGCGACGTACGACGTAGAGGAGGAAGGTCTTCGCCTCTCACCAAGGCCTTAGAGATCTCCGCAGGTGTGTAGCTATCCAGGGGGTCTGCCTGCAGCTGAAATTGAAGAACCTTGAACCCATCCCGTTCACCCCAACTCCATTGGGTAACAAGAAAGAGTCCCAGGTAGATGTACGAGGTGCCCTTCTTGTTCCCCGTCAGGACAGACTCCTTTGCAAGAACCCGCACAGGCAGTCTCAGCTCGTGATCCCGAACCAAGCCGGCATTGCCCTGCACCAGCTTCTGGTCGGCAACATGGCGACCAGTCTTAGGGTCCCTGCCTCCAAACCCTGTATACGTGATCAAATCGCCCTGGATATCGTCGTCCGAGTACCCATCCGAAAGGCAAATTGATTCACTTCCCTCGAACGTGCCCGCGATTCCTGCCTGGGTCGTCCGGTGAACACCAGCGTCAAACGCCGCCCGCCTGTTTACAAACCTGGTACCGGGTGGGCTCCCGGGTATTTCGCCAAACATACGTTGAGACAAGGTGATCCCCCGAGACTAAGACTCAGGCCGGTGTACGTACCTGCCTGCCCGGCGTCGAACGCCGCTACCGTAACCAATCGGTCGATAGGGCCTTCATGTAAGACGACTAGGTACCGGGGCAATGAGCGCTGTCGAACGCACCCTGGCGGAGGGCAGCACTGGGTGGTGCACAAATTGCATCAAGACTTATCTCAGGTCAGGTTTTGGCCGCTGCCGAGGGGACTCCCGTTCGTTGGAAAGATGCTCCTGCAGCGCACCGTCACCAAGATTGGGATCTGCTCGGTCGGGCGACTTGAGCGACATCCTCGACGTTGCCAATCGGGTCGCCACAGTCGACGGGGCCGCCAACTCGTCCGAGAAGGCTGTCATCTCCGAGCTGGACAGCCGGGCCGCCCGAATCCAACGATCCACCTAGGAGACGGTCTCCGCCGCGTTTACCTGCCCAAACGGCCCCTCATCGGCGAACGCATACTCAGCAAACCGCTCCCCGATTAGACGGTGGGAGACAGTGTCGGGATGCAGCGCGTCGGGCAACGGGTGGGATTCAGCATCCGCTGCACCGTAGAGACTCAACCCGTCCAGATAGTGCAGGTTCGGATCCTCAGCCCGGCGGGACACCAGTGACGCTAGCGCCTCGCGGATCACCCGCAGGGTCAGCTGTCCCGCAGCCACCCCGTCCGGTGAACCGGTGGCAATGAACTTCACCTGATCGGCGCCAAAGGATGCCGGATCGAAGGCCCCCGGCCCCGGAGTGTCCTCGTGGATGCCGCAGAAAATGGGTGAGATGAGCACCAACGGGGTTTCGGGATGCCCCTCGCGGATCGTATCCAGGAATCCGTGCACCGCGGGAACGAACGAGCGCAGCCGCATGGAATCCATATTCACCACGTTGATGCCCAGCTTCACGCTGATGAAATCGGCCGGGCTATCGCGCATCACCTGCGCAGTCAACGGATCCACCAGGGCGCTTCCGCCCAGGCCCAGGTTATGGAGTTCGACGCCGCCGGCGCGGGCCGCAACCGCCGGCCAGATTTGCGAGGGGGTGGCGGCATTTGATCCGTGGCTGATGGAGCTGCCGTGGTGCAGCCACACGGGCTTGTCTGAGCGGTGGGGCAATACCGGTGCATCTGTGCGCAGTTCCACCAGTTCCACGGACTCGTTGTGCGGCAGCCAGATCTCCACCACCTTGGGCCCGGCGGGCAGGCCACGGAACACACCGACGTGCGAGGGCCCATCCACTAGGCTGCCCGCACCGGTGGACATGTCCACCTCGGTATACGAACCTCCCGTGAGTTCGTCGCTCTGCAGCAGCTCGCCGTCGACCACCAGGTCAAGGCTCCCACGGGGCCGGTCCGCGCCGCGGTAAACCACCCGGGACGGGTGCACTACAACCTCCAGGACCTCCGCCGTCGTCGTGAGTACCAGCCGGACACCGGAAGGCTGCCCTTCGGCCATCAGGAGCTGTGGGTCGGGAAAGCGGGTACGCACCCATGTCGGCAGCCGGTGCGGCCGAAGCCCGCGGGCAGTTGTTTCGAGCTCCGCCGCTCCACGAACAAATGACGGCGTAATACCTGTGGTGATCATTCCCCGAGTTTATCCGGGGGCTCCGGCAGCCAGCCAACCGCTGAAACCCGGCGAAAGCCACGGCAGAAGCCCTCTGAAGCGTCCGCACAACGAGCGACCGGCAAAAAACCTCTCGGATAACAAGTGCTCAAATCCCTTGACCTGTGATGCAGTTCACATTAGCGTTGCGGAAATGGAACTGAGTTCCATTCTCGCCAGAAGCTGTTAGACGGCTAGTGATGTGTGGCAGTTCGTTCTGGTTCCAAGGCGCAATGAGGCGCCCACTTGTGTGGGCTCAACGAAGAGGAATTCACATGCATCGAAACAAGGTTCTTGCCGTTCTGGCCGTCTCGTCCGTGGCAATGATGGGCCTTAGCGCCTGCGGCGGTGACGCGGGAACGGAGTCCACCAAGGTTTTGAAAGTGGCATTCAACCAGAACGCCTCACACCCCCAGGCTGTGGCAATCACCGAACTCAGCGACAAGTTGAAAGAGGCTACCGACGGCGCATTCGAGCTTGAGCTTTTCCCTGATGAGCAATTGGGTTCGCAGGCTGAAACTTTGGAACTGGTGCAGTCCGGTGCAGTGGATATGGCCATTGTTGCCGGACCACTGCTGGAAGCCTTCAACCCGGATTTCTCCGTCCTGAACCTTCCGTACGTTTACGACTCCCCCGAACACCAGATGTCCGTCCTCAATGACCCCGAGATCACCGGCGAGCTCTTCGATTCATTGGAAACCTCCGAAAGCATCTCTATTGTCGGTGCCTATCACGGCGGCGTCCGCAACGTGTACACGGGCGCCCCGGTAGAGACCCCTGAGGATCTCGCCGGACAGAAGATCCGCATCATCTCCTCGGACACGAATGTCGCCATGCTCGGCATGATGGGCGGGGTGGGAACGCCGATGCCGCAGGGCGATGTCTACACCGCCATCCAGTCCGGCGTCCTGGACGGCGCGGAGAACAACGAGCTCATTTACGCCGACCTGGCCCACGCTGAAATCGCAAAGCACTACTCCTACACCAAGCACCTGATGATCCCCGACTACTTCGTTGCCAATCCGACCGTGATGGCCGCCTTCAGCGACGAGCAGCGCGAGGCACTGGAAACCCTCTTCGCCGAATCCGTGGACAGCGAACTGGCGTCCTTCGACTCCAAGGTCTCCGAGGCCAAGGCAAAGGCCGAGGCCGCCGGCGCCACCTTCCACGAGGCCGACGTCGAAGCGTTCCGTGAGGCAGTGACCCCGCTGCACGAGGACAAGGTCAACAACGACGTCACGAAGGCCATCTTCGAGAAGATCGACGCTGCGCGCTAAGCCGCGAAGCCGCAACCGGAAGTCACAGAAATGACCAAGCTTAAGCAGGCGGTCGATGCCGTCCTGAGAACGCTGTGCATCGTGTTGTTTGCGCTGCTCATCCTCCTCGTGTGCTGGCAGATCCTCACCCGGCTGGTATTCAACGATCCCAGCGTCTGGTCCGAAGAGGCCTCGCGCTACACCTTCATCTGGCTGAGCCTGATCGGCATCTCCGTGGCCACCGGGGAACGGGCAGACGTGGCCATCGACATCCTGGTGAAGAAACTTCCGGTTGTGGCCCAGCGCTGGGTAACGGCCCTGGCCTACCTCACCGCCATCAGCTTTGCGACGGTGATCATGGTCTACGGCGGCTACCTCAATGCCTCCCTGTCCTGGAACCAGGCCAACCCCGTCCTTCCGGTTAACCAGGGCGTCCTGTACCTGGCCGTCCCCGTTGCCGGCGTACTGCTCACGTACTACCTCTGCTACCACTTTGTCCGGATCATCGCGGCGAAGGAAGACGCAACCGCACCCGAAGAGATCCAGGTTGAGCTATGACAGATGCATTAACCGTCGCCACGATACTCATCGGCGGCATGGTGATCCTGCTGGCCATCGGAGCTCCGATCAGCATCAGCGTGGCCCTTCCCTCCGCCATCTCCATGATTTATGTCCTCGGATTCCAGGACGGCGCACTGGCCTCGGCACAGCGGATGTTCAATGGCGTCAATTCGTTTGCACTGCTGGCCATACCGTTCTTTGTCCTGGCCGGCGTCATCATGAACAACGGCGGCATAGCCATCCGGCTAATCAACCTGGCGAAAGTCATGGTCGGCAAAACGCCTGCACCGCTGGTCCAGACCGGCGTCCTGGCCAGCATGCTCTTCGGTGCCGTCAGCGGCTCCGCCGTGGCCACTGCCGCCGCCGTCGGTTCAACCACCGCCCCCATCCAGAAAAAGCAGGGCTATGACCCGGCCTTCAGCGCGGCGGCAAACGTCGCCGCCGCACCCAGCGGCCTGCTGATCCCGCCGAGCAACACCCTCATCATCTATGCACTGGCCAGCGGCGGCACCTCGGTGGGCGCCCTGTTCATGGCCGGCTACATCCCCGGCATCCTCTGGGGCCTGACCTGCATGGTGGTCGTGTACTTCTACGCCAAGCGCCACCCGGAACTGAAGGCCGAACGCTGGGCACGGCCGCAGGAAGCCCTCCTGGTCTTCCTGCAGGCGCTGCCCTCGCTGAGCCTGATCGTCGTCGTCATCGGCGGCATCGTCTCCGGCTTCTTCACCCCCACGGAAGGCTCCGCCGTCGCGGTGGTCTACGCGCTGCTGCTCTCCTTCATCTACCGCAGCATCAAGATCAAGGACCTGCCGGGCATCCTGATGAACGCCGCCCGCACCAGCTCCGTGGTCATCTTCCTGATCGGTGTTTCCACGATCATGTCCTTCGTCATGAGCTTCACCCGGATTCCGGCCCTGCTCGCCGAAAGCCTGTTCGGCTGGACCGACAGCAAGGTTGTGGTGCTGCTGATCATGATGGTGCTGCTGCTGATCATCGGCATCCCCTTGGACGCGACGCCGGCCATCCTCATCTTCACGCCGATCTTCCTGCCCATCGCCGTCAGCTACGGCGTGGACCCGGTGCACTTCGGCATCATGATGGTCTTCAACCTCTCGATCGCGGTGATCTCGCCGCCATCGGCTCCCGTGCTCTTTGTCGGCGCCCAGGTGTCCAATGTCGAAATCGGCCCGGTGATCGTCAAGCTGATGCCCTTCATGGCGGTCCTGATCATCCTGCTGCTCATCATCACCTTTGTCCCCGAACTGTCGCTGTGGCTGCCCCGGGCCCTCGGATTCCTGTAGCTCCACCACCCCGGCTGCTCCCCCATTTACTCAATCACCATCAAAGGACCTCCCATGGACGTGCTGTACTCGACAAACCCGAGCGAAATCCCCACCCTGGACGCTGCCGCACTGCGCAGCCGGTTCCTGGTCGATGACCTGTTCATCGACGGCCAGGTCCGCGCCGTCTACTCCCACCAGGACCGCGTGGTGCTGGCGGGCGCGACGCCGGCCGGCGGCCCGCTGCCGCTTCCCACCTTTCCGGAACTGCGGTCGGACACCTTCTTCGAACGCAGGGAAGGCGGCATCATCAACGTGGGCGGTGCCGGCACCGTCACCGTCGACGGCGAAACCTACGCCCTGAAGCACGGCTCCTGCCTCTACGTGGGCCGCGGCGCCCGGGAAGTGGTGTTCACCTCCGACGGCGAAGACGCCGCCCGTTTCTACATCTTCTCCGCCCCCGCCCACACGGCCTTCCCCACCACCCTGGTCGAAGCCGGCAACGGAACGGTTCGGGAACTCGGCGACGCCGAAACCTCCAACCGCCGAACGCTGAACCAGTACATCCACGAAAACGGCGTCAAGAGCTGCCAGATCGTCATGGGCGTCACGACCCTGCACACCGGCAGCATGTGGAACACCATGCCGGCCCACACCCATGACCGGCGGATGGAGGCGTACCTCTACTTCGACCTCCCCGAGGACGCCCGGGTGGTGCACCTCATGGGTGAACCCGAGGAAACCCGCCACCTGATGGTGGGCAACCAGACTGCTGTCATTTCCCCCAGCTGGTCCATTCATTCCGGGGTTGGCTCCGCCAGTTATTCCTTTGTCTGGGCCATGGCCGGCGAAAACCAGTCCTTTGACGATATGGATGCCGTCGCTATCACCGAACTGCGTTAGCGGACCATGATGGATGTATCCCAACATCAGGAAAGACGGTCATGGTAAACAATTCGTCCGCGCAGGCAGCCCCTTCAACCCCGAGCACCAGCGAAAAAACGCTGATTGTGCTGGAAGCGGCCTTGGAGCATTCACGGTTCACCGAGGTTGTCGCGGCCACGGGATTTCCCAAGGCAACGGTGCACCGGCTGATTTCCACCCTGGTGGAACGGCGGTTCGTGACCATTGATGCGAACGGACAATACCTGCCGGGACCGTCAATCCTCGCATTGGCCAGCAAGGCCCTGGAACGCATTGATATCTCCTCCATTGCGCAGCCTTTTGTCGACCAGCTGGTGGATACCATCCATTGCACCGTCCACATGGGGGCCATCAGCGGTGACGCGGTCCTCTACATTCTCCGCAAGGACTCCGATAAGCCCTACAAAATGCCGTCCCGGGTGGGCCTGACCGTTCCGCTGCACACCACCGGAATCGGCAAGGCAGTGCTGGCCACTTACGACGACGAAACGGTGGAACGCATGCTGGCCCGGGCCGGCATGGCCCGGATCACCGATGCCACCATCGCCACGGTGGAGGACTTCAAGCGGGAGCTCGACGACGTCCGCCGCCGGGGCACCGCGCGGGACCGCGGGGAAAACGTGCCGGGCATCGCCTGCATCGCGGCCCCCGTCCACGACCACACCGGCGTCGTCCGCTACGGACTGAGCATTTCCACCCTGTCCATCGAGCATTCCGACGAGCAGATCGAAGCAATGTCCGACGACCTGCTCGCCACGGCAGCAGCCATTTCACACGCCCTGGGCTACCGGGGCACGGGTCCCGAACCCGGTTATTCTTCCCCTCTTCACTAGGAGCACATCATGACCGCTGCCGCCTATACCGGCTCCCGGAGTTTCACTCTCGACGAGCCCCAGGCCGCCCCGCCCCAGCCGGGGCAAGTGCAGATCGCCGTCGCCTTCACCGGCCTCTGCGGAACCGACCTGCACATCTTCCACGGCGACATGGATTCCCGGGTCAGCATGCCGGCCATCATCGGCCATGAGATGTCCGGCACCATCACCGCCGTGGGCGAGGGCGTCACCGGATGGACCCCCGGGCAGCCGGTGACCGTCATGCCCACTGTCTCCTGCGGTACCTGCCCCGCCTGCCGGCGCGGCAACAGCCACATCTGCCACCATCTGAACTTCGTCGGCATCGATTCCGAAGGCTCGATGCAGAGCCGCTGGAACGTCCCGGCCGACATCCTCGTCGCCCTGCCAGACGGTCTGCCCCTGGACGAAGCGGCGCTCATCGAGCCCACCGCGGTCGCCGTCCATGACGTCCGCCGGGCCAAGGTCACTGCCTCCGACTTCGTCGTCGTAATCGGTGGCGGACCCGTGGGCCAGCTCATCGCCTGCGTCGCCCTGCAGCAGGGCGCCCGGGTGGTCCTGGTGGAGCTCGACGCCGGCCGGAGACAGACAGCCGCAGGCTTCGGTATTGCCACCATCGATCCGACGGAACGCAGCCTCGTGGACTACGTGATGCAGGAAACTGACGGCGCCGGAGCCGACGTCGCCTTCGAGGTCTCCGGTGCCGCTGCAGGGGTCAACTCGGCCGTGGACGTCCTGACCACCAGAGGCCGGCTCGTGATGGTCGCGATCCACCCCAAACCCAAGGAAATCGACCTGCACCGCTTCTTCTGGCGGGAGCTGGAAATGTTCGGCGCCCGGCTCTATCAGCGGGAGGATTTCGAGGAAGCCGTCCGGCTGGTCGCCAAGGGCGCCGTTCCGGCCCGCCAGATGATCTCCCGGGTCGTTTCGCTGCAGGACGTTACGGACGGATTCCTCGCCCTCGAATCCGGCGGAGTCATGAAGGTTCTTGTCGATTGCCGCGAGGTGGCCAAATGAATACCCCCAACCCCTTTGACCTGAGCGGAAAAACCGCCGTTGTCACCGGTGCCCGCCGCGGAATCGGTTTGGCCATGGCCATCGCCCTTGCCGAAGCCGGAGCCGACATCATCGGAGTCTCCGCGACCCTCGAATCCTCGGGCAGCAGAGTGGAGAAGGAAGTCACCGCGCTCGGACGCCGGTTCACCGCCATGAGCACCGACTTCGCCGACCGCGCCGCCGTGTACGAGCTCGCCGCCTACCTGCGGGCAGCCGGACCCATCGACATCCTGGTCAACAACGGCGGCACCATCGCCCGGACTCCCGCCGCCCAGCACCCGGATGAGATGTGGGACCACGTCATCCAGGTGAACCTCTCCAGCCAGTTTGTGCTCAGCCGCGAGATCGGACAGCACATGCTGGAAAACGGCCGCGGAAAGATCATTTTCACCGCCTCGCTGCTGAGCTTCCAGGGCGGCATCAACGTCCCCGGCTACACCGCGTCCAAATCCGCCATTGCCGGCCTCACCAAGGCCCTGGCCAATGAATGGGCTCCGCAGGGCGTGAACGTCAACGCGATTGCCCCCGGCTACATCGCCACCGACAACACGCAGGCCCTGCAGGATGACCCGGACCGCGAGCGCGGAATCCTGGAGCGGATTCCGGCGGCACGCTGGGGGCGTCCGGAGGACCTGGCAGGAGCCACGGTGTTTTTGGCCTCCCCCGCGTCCGACTATGTCCACGGCGTCGTCCTCCCCGTCGACGGCGGCTGGCTCGGCCGCTGATCCTTCTGCCGCCTTCGGGGCGGCAGCCCGTATCCCGCGCACGTCGAACCTGTTTCACCGCACGTCGAGACCAAAGGACCCGCCTTGTTTTCCACCGAACAGCCCATCCCAGCCGCTGAACGCACGCCGGCCTCCCCGATCCTCACGAGCACCCGGACCATCGCCGTCATGCGTGCCTCCCATGCCAGTGCCTACGCCCCCGTGGTGGAGGCACTGATTGAGGGCGGGGTGCTCAGCGTCGAACTGACGCTGAGCACCCCCGGTGTTTTCGAGGAGCTGCCGCTGCTGCACAAACGCTTCGGTGACACCGCGGAATTCGGGGTGGGCACGGTGACCAGCGTTGACGACGCCGAGCGGGCCATCGACGCCGGCGCCTCCTATCTGGTGACCCCAGCGACCAATACCGCCATCATCGAGGCGGCCGTCCGGCGCGGCGTGGCCATCTATCCGGGCGGGCTCACTCCCACCGAGCTGTTCAACGGCTGGTCGGCGGGAGCGACGGCGGTGAAGGTCTTTCCGGCCTCGGTGGTCGGCCCGGGTTACGTGTCGGCGCTGCGCGGGCCATTCCCCAATATCCAGGTGGTCCCCTCCGGCGGCGTGGGCATTGACGACGCCGTTGCCTGGGTGAAGGCGGGAGCCCTGGCGGTCAGCGTGGGCGGGCCACTCCTGGGGGATGCGTTCGACGGCGGCGACCTGCGCCGACTCACGGACCGCGCCGTCCGGCTGCGGGCCGCTGTTGACGAAGCGGGGTCCGCGCTGTGAATCAGCAGATCACTTCACCGTATCTGGTGACCATCGGTGAAACCATGGGGCTCCTGACCGCCGAGCAGCCGGGGCCGTTGGCCCATGTGGCGTCGATGGGGCTGGGCATGGGAGGCTCCGAATCCAACGTCGCCATCGGCATCCAGCGGCTCGGCGGGACTGCGATCTGGTGCGGCCGCACCGGAACGGACTCCCTGGGCACGCTGGTCCGGCGCGAGATCCGGGCCGAGGGCGTGACCGTCCGAGCAGTGGAAGATCCCGGCGCGCCCACCGGCCTGATGATGAAGGAGCGCCGAACCGCGGCCAAGCAGAAGGTGAGCTATTACCGGGCCGGCAGCGCCGGTTCCCGGCTTTCTCCCGAGGACGTGGATCCGGGCCTTATTCAGGGGGCCGCGGTCCTCCACGTCACCGGCATCACGCCCGCGCTCTCGCCGTCGGCGGCCAAGACCATCCGCTCCGCCATCGACGTGGCCCGCTCCGCCGGGGTCACCGTCTCATTCGACCTCAACTACCGTTCCAACCTGTGGACGGCAGCGGAAGCCACCCGGTCTTATCAGGAGATCATTCCGCTGGTGGACATCGTCTTCGCGGGCGACGAGGAAGCAGCCCTCGCCGTCGGGCCGGCGGCCGATCCCGCCGACCTGGCCCGGCTGCTGGTTGACCTTGGGCCCGCGGAGGCGATCATCAAGCTGGGCACCAAGGGCACCGTGGCAGTCATCGACGGCCAGCTGTATCACCAGCCTGCGGTGCCGATCGATCCGGTGGACACAGTGGGCGCCGGTGACGCTTTCGTGGCCGGATATCTGGCCGAACTGATGGCGGGCAAGGCCCCCGCAGAACGGCTGGAGCTGGCAGTGCAGACCGGAGCGTTCGCTTGCCTTGCCTACGGCGATTGGGAGGGACTGCCGACGCGTGCGGAGCTCAGCCTGCTGAGCCAGAGCGAGTCAGTCACCCGCTAAGCGTGCTGGCTTCGGCCCGGCTCAGCTGTGCGGCTCCGGGCTCAGGGCTCCGGTGCTCAGCCCTGCGAATCCTCAGTCTCGATGCTGATCATCCAGCTGGTCCCGAACTTATCGGTCAGCATGCCGAAGACGTCGCCCCAGGGCGCCTTTTCCAGCGGCATGGTCATCTGGCCGCCGTCGAGCAGCTTGTCCCAGTAACCGCGTAGCCGGTCGCCGTCGTCGCCGCTGATCGAGATGGAATAGCTGCTGCCCTCGTCCAGGTTCATGCTGGACGGGGTGTCCGAGGCCATGATCACCAGGCCGTCGTCGGTGGTCAGCGAGGAGTGCATGATCTTGCTCCCCTCGGACGGGTCCTCGGCCATGTTCATGTCCGCGAAGGTGCTGCTTTCCAGCGTGCCGCCGAAGACGCTCTGGTAGAAGCTCATGGCCTCCTTCGCGTTGTCCCGGAAGCTGAGATAGGGATTCAGGGTGGTCGACATAGCGGTCTCCTTGTACTCCGTGGGGTGGGCAGTAGTTACAGCTACGCCGCCAGATTAGGTGGTGGCGGGGTCAGAGAAAAGAGTCCGGCGGCCGCCCCGCGCTCGATCGCGGAAGGCGGCCGCCGTCGTCGTCGTCTTCAGTACCAAAGACCTACCGCGCGCTCCGCTTCGGGCGCCCAGGACGTCCGCAGCGCTGGTAAGCGCCTGTACGATTGCGGAGTTGAAACTTACGCTTTATGGGGGAAAATTGAATTCTGCTCGAATTACCATAGGAACAGCACTGTTGGCATTGGCTCTGACAGCGTGTTCTTCTACTCCGGCTCCATCACAGGACGTCTCTGTAGACTCCGCCGCTTCGCCGTCGGCCGCGGCTGAAATGACCCCTACCGTCGCTGAGAACGATCGCGGGCAAATCATTAAAGAGATCGGCGAGACGGCCGGTCTTTTTACCGATGAGGAAGCCGATGAGCCCACCATGAAATTCAAGGTGACCTCGATAAAGGCAATCGAATGCGACGCACCCTACGCCACACCCCCGACGGGGACAGCATTGGCTGTTTCTCTGGAAATCGAAACCACGGCCACATTCGTCGGTCCTCTGAACGTAAATGGCCAAGACGGCCTGGTCAGCTTCGGTGCCCGCGATTGGAAGGGCTACGCACCTAACGGCACGCGCATGAACACCGTTGACACCTCTATCCAACAAAACTGCCTCGTAGACAATACTCAGTTGCTACCTGACTTCTTCGGCAAGGGCGAAAAGCTAAACGGATTAGTCATCCTCGATGTGACTACACCAACCGGTGAAATATCCTTTGATCCGTCAGGGTCCGGCGGATGGGTCTGGAAATACCCTTCCGCCTAAGCTCAACCACATTGTGAGGGCCTGACGCCGTTTGGCGACAATCAACTGATCGCCATACCCTGGTCACCCGTACCGCGAGCCCATCCCGTCGATTGTCACCGACGACGACGTCTGTTGGATGGCCAGATGACGGCGGCCGCTCCCTCTGGAGCGGCCGCCGTCATCTTTCTTTCTACCGCGCCCGCGTCAGGCGCTGGCCCGGGAATACCCGCCGTCGTCGTCTTCAGTACCAAAGACCTACCGCGCGCTCCTCCGGCGGCTGAACCCGAACGCCACCGCCGCCAGCAGTACCAGGCCCTTGATAACCTGCTGCCAGGCGGCATCCACGGACAGGATGGACAGGCCTTGGTTCAGCACGCCCATCACCAGGCCGCCGATCACCGCGCCGATCACGGTGCCCACCCCGCCCTGCACGGACGCTCCGCCGATGAACACGGCGGCAATGGCGTCCAGCTCGAACCCTGACCCGGCCGAGGCCACCGCTCCGCCGGCCCGGGAGGTGCTGACCACGCCGGCCAGACCGGCGAGGAACCCCATGTTCACGAAGATGAAAAAGTTCACCCACTGCGTTTTCACTCCGGACATCAGTGCCGCGTTCAAATTCCCGCCCATTGCGTAAATGTGCCGGCCAAACACGGTCCGGGTGAGCAGGAAGGAATATGCCAGCACCAGCACGGCCAGGGTGATCAGGATGATCGGTGTGCCCCGGCTGTAGGCCAGCAGGTAGCACAGGTACATGATGGCAACCACGGCTATGCCGATCTTGAACCAGAAGGACGCGGCCCGCTCGCGCGGCAGGCCGAGGCGCTGCAGGTCAGCGCGTGCCCTGAGCTGCTGCACAATCACCGCAACCGAGGCAATCGCGCCGATGCCCAGGGTGATCAAATCCGGGGAGCCGGTGGCGGGCAGGGTGCCGGCACTGATCGCGACGTAGGGCCGCGGCAGTCCGCTGACCGTGCCGCCGGTGAGCAGCACCAGCGCCAGTCCGCGGAAAATGAGCATCCCGGCCAGCGTGACAATGAACGCCGGTATGCCCACAAACGCCACCCAGAACCCCTGCCACGCGCCAATCAGGGCCCCGACGACGAGCGCCAGGACAACGGCACCCCACCAGGGCAGGCCCCAGTCGTTCATGGACAGTGCCGCGACGGCGCCGACCACTGCCACCACCGACCCCACGGACAGGTCAATGTGCCCGGCAATGATCACCATGACCATGCCGATGGCCAGGATCAGCACATAGGCGTTCTGCTGGATCAGGTTCGAGACGTTGCCCGGATACAGCAGCCGGCCGCCGGTGAGGATCTGGAAGAGCAGGATGATGACGACGAGCGCGGCGAGAATGCCGTACTGGCGCAGGTCCACGCGGGGGCGCTTTCTGGCCGGCTTGGTGGGGCGCGGCGGAAGCGGGGAGCGCGCCTGTTCTGGGGTGGCGGTGGTCACGGGGCCTGTGCTCCTTGGTTCCGGTCGGCGGTCATGTGGCGCATGAGTTCCTCCTGGGTCGCGTCGCCGCGGGCCACCTCGGCGGTGAGCCGGCCTTCGGCGATGGTGTAGATGCGGTCGGCGAGCCCGATCAGTTCGGGCAGCTCGGACGAGATGACGATCACGGCCTTGCCGGCCGCCGCCAACTCGTTGATGATTCCGTAAATTTCAAACTTGGCACCGACGTCGATCCCGCGCGTCGGCTCATCCAGGATCAGCACGTCCGGACCGGAATAGATCCACTTGCTGAGGACGACCTTCTGCTGGTTCCCGCCGGAGAGGTTGCCTACGATCGAGGACACGGTCTGCGTTTTGATGTTCATCCGCTGCCGGTACTCGTCGGCCACGGAGTATTCGCGGTTCCGGTCGATGACGCCCAGTTTCGCGAGCTTGCGCAGCGCGGCGGCGGAGACGTTGACGGTGACGCTGCCGATCAGGTTCAGCCCGTAGCGCTTGCGGTCCTCGCTGACGTAGGCGAGGCCGTTGCGGATCGCCTCCCCCACCGTGCGGGTGGAAATCTCCACGCCGTCCTTGAACACCCGCCCGGAGATACCCGAGCCGTAGGAGCGGCCGAAAATGCTCATCGCCAGTTCGGTGCGCCCGGCGCCCATCAGCCCGGCGAAGCCCACGATCTCTCCGGCATGGACATTGAAGGAGGCGTTGTCGACGACGACGCGGTCCACGTCCACCGGGTGGTGCACGGTCCAGTCCTCGACCCGGAACCGTTCCACGCCGATCTGCGGGGTCCGCTCCGGAAACTGGCTGTCCAGCGGCCGGCCGACCATGGCGCGGATGATCCGGGTTTCGATGTCGTCGGTATCGTCCACCGGAAAGGTGTCGATGGTCTGCCCGTCGCGGATCACGGTGACGACGTCGGCGATGGCCCGGATTTCGTTGAGCTTGTGGGAAATGATGATCGAGGTGATGCCCTGCCCGCGGAGCTGGTCGATCAGCCCCAACAGGTGCGCCGAATCGCCGTCGTTCAGGGCGGCGGTGGGCTCGTCCAGGATCAGGATCTTCACTTCCTTGGACAATGCCTTGGCGATCTCCACCAGCTGCTGCTTGCCCACGCCGAGTTCGAGGATTTTCGTGGCCGGGTTCTCGTCCAGGCCCACGCGCTCCAGCAGGGCCGCGGCCCTCAGGTTGGTCTGGTTCCAGTCGATCACCCCGCCGCGGGAGACCTCGTTGCCTAGGAAGATGTTCTCCGCGATCGACAGGTACGGGCTGAGCGCCAGTTCCTGGTGGATGATCACGATCCCGTCCCGCTCGCTGTCGTTGATCGAGCCGTAGGACACGTCCTTGCCCTCGAGCGTGATGGTGCCCTCGAAGCTGCCGTGCGGATACACCCCGCTGAGCACCTTCATCAGGGTGGATTTGCCGGCACCGTTTTCGCCGCAGATCGCGTGCACCCCGCCGCGTTCAATGTCCACCGAAACGCCGTCGAGCGCTTTGATGCCGTTGAACTCCTTGGTTATGCCGTCCATGGAGAGGATGACGTCGTTCATGCCGTTCTCGTTTCGCTGCAGAAAGAAGTCCGTTTGGAACGCGGGGCGCTCGGATGAGCCGCGCCCCGCGTTCCGGGCGGCTGGTCGGCCGGGGCTAGAGGCCGGCGTCGCCGGCACTCATGAAGCCGGAGTCCACCAGCGTCGTCTGCACGTCGTCCTTGACGACAACCTGCGGCTCCAGGATGTAGGTGGGCACCACCTTGATCCCGTTGTCGTAGGTTTCGGTGTCGTTGACCTCCACCTCGTTGCCCGCGACCAGGGCGTCGATCATGGTCTCGACCTGGGTGCCGAGCTCGCGGGTGTCCTTCCAGACGGTCATCGACTGCCGGTCGGAGAGCATCGCCTTCACGTTCGCGACGTCGGCGTCCTGCCCCGTGATCACCGGCCAGTCGGCGCCGGGCTGGTAACCGGCGCTGTCGAGCGAGGCTTCGATACCCAGCGCCAGGCTGTCATTGGGCGAGAGCACGACATCGACCTTGTCACCGCCGGTGTAGAAGGACTGCAGCCGGTTGTCCATCTCGGACTGCGCGTCCGCCGACTTCCAGCCCAGGATGCCGATGGCGGTCCAGCCCTCGTTGTCCGCCGGGGACTTGCCGGAGGGAACCACCAGCTGGCCGCTCTCCACGTACGGGAGCAGCACGTCCCAGGCGCCGGAGAAGAAGAACGCGGCGTTGTTGTCATCCGGGCTGCCGGCGAAGGGCTCCAGGTTGAACGGACCCTTGCCCTCGGCCAGGCCGAGCTGTTCCTCGATGAATTCGCCCTGCAGCTGGCCGACCTTGTAGTTGTCGAAGGTGGCGTAGTAGTCCACGGCATCGGTGCCGTTGATCAGGCGGTCGTAGGCGATGACGGTAACGTCCTGCTCCTTGGCGCTTTCCAGCGTGGGGCCCAGGACCTTGCCGTCGATGGCGGCGACCACGAGGATCTTGGCTCCGCCGGCCACCTGGTTCTGGATCTGGCTGATCTGCTGGTCGGTCTTGTCATCCGCGTACTGCAGGTCCACGGTGCAGTCCTTGGCTTCGAGCTTTTCCTTCAGTCCCTCGCCGTCGTTGATCCAGCGTTCCAGGCTGCGGGTCGGCATGGAGATGCCGACGTTGCATTCGGCGACGGCGGCATCACCTTCGCCGCCCGCGTCATTGGATCCGGCCGGGGCGCAGGCAGCCAAGCCTGCGGTGAGTCCAAGGGCCAGAAAGAGAGTCGAGACATGCTTGATTCGGGTCATCATTGAACCTTTTGAAAAGGATCCTGCCGCTGGTGAAACGCCTCTAAAAGCAGCTGGATCGGACGGATACAACGCTGTAGCGCCCCGATGACGGAGCGACCGTCACTAATTTGCAGGCGAAGACAACATATCCATCCGCGGCGGGCCGCGACAAGAGTGCTGGACATAGTTATGCAATCGCAATGCTGCCGCTGTGGGCTGATTCCGCCGGGTTTTTGGCGCTATTCGCCGGCGTGTGTCTGGGCTAATCGGGTTGTGAGGACCGGCGGTAGCCGCTGGGGGTGAAGCCCAGGACGTCGCGGAAGGCGGCGGTCAGGTGGGCGTGGTCGGCGTAGCCCAGCTCCGCGGCAATATCGGCGATGGCCAGTCCAGGCTCGGTCCGCAGCCGCTCGGCCGCCTCCTGCAGCCGGTAGCGGCGGATCATCGCCAGCGGCGGCAGCCCCACATAGCGCCGGGCCAGGCGCTGCAGGGTGCGGACCGAGACGCCCAGCTGCCCGGCGGCCTGATCCACGCGGGTCAGCGCAGTGTCGGCCTGGATCAGTTCCTCGAGCCGGTTGGCCAGTGCCGCTTCGGGCGCGGGCGGCGGGAGGTGGTCACGAAACCAGCGCACGACGGCGGCTGCCGCCTGGGCGCGATGGCGGCCGCCGTCGTCCTTTGCGTTGGGTTCCGCGGACATCGCAGCAATGACCGCTGCGTGCAGGTCCGGAGCCGGGAACGGGATCTCGGTGTCGAGCAGGGCCCCGGGATTGGCGGTGAAGGCGGGCACGGCGGCCGGGCGCAGCAGCGCACCCACGGCCCAGCCGCTCCCCCGCAGGTCCCGGTGGGCGCGGCGGGTCGCCGGGCCGGACAGAGTGACGCCGTCGGGCTGGACCACGAAGTTCAGCGCCGGAAACGGCAGGAGCTCCTGGCGCGAGACCCGGCCCGGGGCGAGGTTCCATTCCGGAATCCAGACCCAGCGGATCCGGTCCGCCAGCTCCGGCAGTGCAGGCAGCCGGTGGAAGGTGGGCAGCCGGGCGGGATAGAGGGTGCCGCGCCACTGCTCGTCCATGCCGGCCTCCCCTTCGCCCCGGAAAATCCCTGCTGCGTTGTCGTGCATGAATTGTCGTGAATCTTCAAGCCCGCCGTGCAGCGGCTGCCTAGCGTGGAGTCATGACTACTTCACAGAACACTTCCCCGGAAAACCAGACCACCACCGGCGTCACCGGCACCTACACCACCAACGGCGTGCCGCACGGTTCCACCAGTGTCACACCGTTTTTGGCCGTGCCGGGAGCCCGCGAGGCGATCGGCTTCTACCGGGACATTTTCGGCGCCCGGGTGGTCGATGTGACCGAGATGGGCGGCGTCGTGGCGCATGCCGAACTGGATTTCGGCAACGGCCGGCTCCAACTGGGCGAGCCCTCCCCCGACTACGGACTGATTCCGGCACCGGAGGGCGATGCTGACTGCTATTCGCTCGGCCTGTACTGCTCCAACGTCGACGACGTGGTGGCCCGGGCCGAGGCGGCCGGCGCCGTGATCCGGGAACCGGTGACCACGTTCGCCAGCGGGGACCGGTACGCCAGCATCCGCGATCCGTTCGGCGTCCGCTGGTCGGTGCTCACCCGGGTCGAGGACCTGTCCGAGGAGGAAAGCGCCCGCCGGGTTGCCGAGTGGGCGGCGCAGCAGCAGGGCTGATTTCCGCGGCGGCACCCGGTCCCCCGGGGCCGCCGCGAACCTGCTATTTCCCGGTCGGCTGGCCGCGCACGGCCGACCACTTTTCGCCCAAAGTAACGTCCGCCAGCGGCTCCCAGTCGTTGGCTGCCAGCAGCGAGGCCACGGTGTCGCGGTTCAGGTCGCGGTCCTCACCCTCGACAGTTGCGGAGGGATAGCAGACCCACAGCACGCCGCCGGCTTCCACCGCAGCGGCGGCACCGGACAGATCGTGCGCCAGATCCGCTGCCGAGCCCACAACCAGCAGGACGACGTCGGCTGGCACGTTGGCGCCCGGCTCCGCCAGGAATGCGTGCGCGGGCAGGAACGCGGCGATCTCCGGGCGGCCCTGGGCGCCGTAGACCGTGACGCGCTGTTCCGCCGAAATGCCGAACGGGTTGGCGGGTGAATCAGAAGACATAAGGTGGAGCTCCGTTTCGGTGCGTGAGACTGTGTGGCAGACCGGGGCCGCTCGGCACGGCGGCCGACCGGGGGTTCCATTCTTTCAGGTTCCCGGCCCCGTCCGAATCGCAGCGATTCCAGCGGCCACCGCAACCAGGGCAGGGGCCACGAGGGCCTGCGACCCTGTCAGCCTGTGCACTTCTGAGGAGCACGCTACCGGGCCTGTGCTGCGGTGGGCAGAATGGGCCCACCGGGAACATCACTGCCGGTTCGCCAGCCACACCCAGGAGGCTCCCATGACCGCATCGTCCCAGCGCTCGGCCATCATCACCGGTGGTTCCGGAGGCATCGGCCGGGCCGCTGCCCTGCGGCTGGCCGACGACGGTGTCCGCGTCCTCATCCACTACAGCGGCAATGCACAGGCCGCGCAGGAAACGGCCGACGCCGTCGTCGTCGCGGGTGGAACAGCGGTGGTTTTCGGCGGGGATGTCGCCGACGAGGATCAGATGCAGGAGATGTTTGCCGCGGCCATCGAGGCATTCGGCGGGATCGACGTGGTGGTCAACACCGCCGGCATCATGCCGCTGGCCCCGATTGCGGCAATGGACCTGGAGATTTTTGACCGGATCCAGCGGACCAATGTCCGCGGCACCTTTGTGGTCAACCAGCTTGCGGCCCGCCAGTTGCGCGCGGGCGGGGCGATCATCAACTTCTCAACCTCGATGACCCGGCTGCAGATGCCCGGCTACGGCGCCTATGCCGCGTCGAAGGGAGCAGTGGAGGCCATGACCCTCATCCTGGCCCGCGAGCTGCGCGGCCGGGACATCACCGTCAATGCCATCGCGCCGGGCCCCACCGCCACCCCGCTGTTCTTCACCGGCAAAACGCAGGAACAGATCGACGCGATCGCGAAGCTCAACCCGATGGAGCGGCTCGGCACTCCGGAGGACATTGCCGAGGCCGTTGCTTTCCTGGCCGGACCCGGCCGCTGGATCAACGGCCAGGTCCTCTTCGCCAATGGCGGTGCCGCGTAATTGGCATGTAGTGGCTAAGGCGAAACCCCGGCCAGCATCCCGTCGATACTCTCCGGCGACAGCGCGTGCTGGATGGCCAGCATGCTCGCCCCGACCACGCCGGCGTCGAGCCCCGACGCCGACTGCACAATCTGCAGGTGCTGCGTAGCCAGCGGCATGGTCCGCGAATAGATCACCTCGCGCACCCCGGCAATAAAGTGTTCCCCGGTCAGCGCCATCGCACCGCCGATCACGATCACCGCCGGATTCATCATGCTCAGGCAGGCGGACAGGACTTCACCCACATCCCGTCCGGCCTGCCGCACCAGTTGGAGCGCCTCGTGGTCGCCCTGGTTCACCAGCGCCACCACGCCCAGGCTGTCCTCGGCGGCATGCCCGGAGGCCTGCAGCTTCCGGGCCACCGCAGGCCCGGCAGCGACCGCCTCGAGGCACCCGTAGTTCCCGCACCGGCACAGCATGTCCGCGCCGCGCGGCACCCGGATGTGCCCGATATCCCCGGCCACGCCATCGGCCCCGCGCAGCAGTGCTCCGTTGCAGATGATTCCGGCGCCGATGCCGGTGGCCACCTTCACGAAGATCAGGTCCTCGACGTCGGGCCAGGCCGCCTCGCGCTCCCCCACCGACATCACGTTCACGTCGTTGTCCACCAGGACCGGCACCCCGAACCGTGCGTGCAGGTACCCGGGCACATCGAACCCGTGCCAGCCCGGCATGATCGGCGGATTGATCGGCCGGCCGGTGCTGTGCTCCACCGGTCCGGGAACGCCGATCCCGATTGCCAGCAGGTCATCGGCGGACCGGCCGGCCCGCTGCAGCAGTTCAGCGCCCAGTTCCGCGACCGTGTCCAGCACCGCCTCCGGGCCCTCGCTCACCAGCAGGTCGCGGGACGCGTCGACCAGGCGGGCGCCGGAGAGGTCGGTCAGGCCCACGCGCAGGTGCGAGGCGCCGATGTCCACGCCGAGCACCGCCTTGGTTTCGGTCCGCAGCGCAAACCGTGACGACGGCCGCCCGCCGGTGGACACGGCGTCGTCCACCGGCGCCACCAGCCCCAGCTCCATCAGCGCCTCCACGCGCAGGGCCACCGTGGAGCGGGCGACGCCGAACAGGTCGGCGAGTTCGGTGCGGGTGCGGGGCTGCCCGTCGCGCAGCAGCTGGAACAGGTCACTGGCTCCCGAGACTGCGGGCATGGTCTTCCTTACATCGATCACCGGGCAATTCAAGCACAGCGGTCGGCGTTAGGGCGCCGACCGGAGGGATCCGCACTCAGGTCGAGGCCTTGCGTGTGCCGGGCACGGCGAACCGCTGCTGCAGCAGCACGGCCACCACAATGATCGCGCCCCGCGCCACGGCCTGCACCGAGGTGTCCAGGTTGTTCTGGGTGAAGACGTTGATGAGCGTGCTGAACAGCAGCACGCCCAGGACGGTACCCACGATGGTGCCGCGCCCGCCGATCAGCAGCGTTCCGCCGACGACGACGGCAGCAATCACTTCCAGCTCATACAGCAGACCGTGCGTGGAGGTCCCCGCGGTGGTCCGGCCCATCATCATGATCCCGGCGATGCCGGCGGTCAGGCCGGAGAGCACGTACAGCCAGACAATGTGCCGCTTCACCTTGATCCCCGCCAGCCGGGCGGCCTCCCGGTTCCCGCCGATCGCCACCGTCCGCCGCCCGAAGGTGGTGCGGTTGAGCAGGAACCAGCCCGCGGCAGCCACCAGCAGGAAGATCCAGATCAGCAGCGGCACGCCCAGGACGTTCGAGCGCATCACGGAGAGGAAATCCCGGTTGGTAACAATCTGCGTGCTGCGTCCCGAGATCAGTTCGGCCAGGCCGCGGGCTCCCACCAGCATCGCGAGCGTGGCGATGAACGCCACCACGTTTCCGTAGGCAATGATCACCCCGTTGACCAGCCCGGCGGCAACGCCGACCCCCAGTGCCACGGCCACCATCAGCAGCCAGCTGCTGTTCGTGGCGGCCAGCTGCACTGAGGTGAGGGTGGCCATGACCGTGGTCAGGCCCATCACCGAACCCACCGAGAGGTCGATGCCGCCGGCGGTAATCACGAAGGTTGCTCCGATCGCGATCACCCCGAAAATCGAGGCGTACCGCAGGATGGTGAGCATATTGTCCAGGTTCAGGAACCGCTCCCCACTGGTCACCGCCCCGACAATAAACAGCACCGCCAGGGCGATGATCAGACCGATATTGCGCCCTGCCGATCCGCTCAGGAACTGCCGCAGCGGATTGCCGCGGGACCGGCCGGCGCCGTCGTCGGCCGCACCGCTGCCGGGAGGCTGCTCCAGGGCCGTGGTCTTCTGGTCGCTCACTGCGCACTTCCTTTCAACACAAGATCAAGCACGGCGTGCTCGTCGATGTCTTCGGCGTTGCGGATGGCCAGGACCTGGCCGGCGTCGAGCACCAGGACCCGGTCCGCCAGACCGATGACCTCCTCGATTTCGCTGGAGACCACGACGACGGCGACGCCGTTGGCGGCCAGCGCGCGGATCAGGGCGTAGATCTCGGTCTTGGCCCCCACATCCACGCCGCGGGTGGGTTCATCCAGCAGCAGCACCCGGGTGCCGTGGATGAGCCAGCGGCCCAGCAGCACCTTCTGCTGGTTGCCGCCGGAGAGCGTGCGGGCCGGCCGGTCCGGATCCTGCGGATCCACCTGCAGCGCGGTGAGCTGTTCCCGGGCGGCAGCCTTTTCCCGCCGCTCGTTCAACAGCCCGCGCCGGGCGAACCGGGCAAAGGTGGAGAGCGTGGCGTTCACGAAGATGGGCTCCTCCAGCAGCAGTCCCTGGCTCTTGCGCTCCTCCGGCGACAGGCCGATGCCGGCCGAGATGGAGGCCGGAACCGAGCCGGGGCGCAGCTCCTTGCCCGTGACCGTGACCGTTCCCGCCGTCGCCTTCCGGGCGCCGAACACGGTTTCCAGGATCTCCGAGCGGCCCGAGCCCACCAGCCCGGCCAGGCCGAAGACCTCGCCGGCGCGGACGCTGAAACTTACGTCCCGGAAGGACCCGGCCAGGCCCAGCCCCTGCACCTGAAGCACCACCGGCGCTTCGGCCGGCACCGGAGCCCGGGCCGGAAACACATTGGCGACGTCCCGTCCGGTCATCAGCCGGACCAGTTCCTCGCGGGTGGTCGCCGCCACCGGCAGCGACGAGGCGGTGCTGTACCCGTCCTTGATCACGGAGATGCTGCTGCCGATCTGCCGGATCTCCTCGAGCCGGTGCGAGATATAGACCACCGCAATGTCCTGGGCCGTGAGTTCCCGGATGACCCGGAACAGGTTGGCCACCTCACCGGAGTCCAGGATGGCGCTGGGCTCGTCCATGATGATCAGCCGCGCGTTGCGGGACAGCGCCCGGGCCAGGCTGACAATTTGTTTGTTGGCGGCGGACAGCGATCCCACCTCCGCCGTCGGCGAGAGATCCGCGTGCCCGAGCCGGGTCAGCAGTTCGCGGGCACGGCGCCGCGCATCCTTGACCCGCAGAACACCGGCGCGGGCATCCTCATGTCCCAGGAAAATGTTCTCCGCGACGTTGAGCCCGTCCACCACGTCCAGTTCCTGGTACATCGTGGCGATGCCCAGGTCCAGCGCGGCCATGGGCCCGGACAGTTCAACGGGCTCGCCGTTCCACAGGATCTCGCCGCCGTCGGGGCGGTGGACCCCGGAGAGGGCCTTGATCAGGGTGGATTTTCCGGCACCGTTCTGGCCCAGCACGCAGTGCACCTCGCCCGGCAGCACGGCCAGGTTCACGTCTTTCAGGGCCCGCACACCGGCGAAGCTTTTGCTCAGGTGGCGTACTTCAAGCAGGGGTGCCGCAGGTCCGGATCCGGCTGGGGATGCTTCCATGCGACGGAGCTTACACACTTACGTCGATCATCAGTAGTATGTTGGCGATTTTTCGCCGGACTTCTGTTACTGTGACGCGTGTCACGAAGAGGTGCGGGGTGCGGAGGGGTTCCCGGCTGCTTCTTTTGGCAGCGCAGTTACCACCTACGGAGGAGAAAACCATGCAGACAGCACGCGCATCCGCCCGGAAGCGGCTTCTGACCACCGCGGCGTTCATAGCCGCTGGCGGACTCGTCCTCACCGCCTGTTCCAGCGGCGAGGATTCCAGCAGTGAACCGACCAACAACTCGGTGGAGGGCAACCAGTCCGAGGGAGACACCGTCGTCATCGGCTTCTCCGGCCCCGCCGCAGACCACG